>JBBQEL010000053.1:0-22922 GCA_038320645.1 Holophagales bacterium
GGGGTCTCTTCGGGCCAAAGACCCAGGCCTGCCACCTCGTCCGCCCAGCCCTCGTCCTGGAGGCGGGCGGGCAGCTTCTGGAGCACCGCCAGGCCTTCCCGCAGCTGTCCGAGTTCAGGGGGAGTGGCGAGCCCTAGGGCCACGCGCCCCAGCAGACGGTCCAGATCCGGCACCTGGGTCAGCAGCGTCTGGATGGGGGTGCGGCGGCGGTCCTCGGTGAGCCAGGCCACCTGGGACCAGCGCCGTTCCAGCACCGTGCGTTCGCGCAGGGGCTGCTCCAGCCAGGCCTTCAGCAGCCGCGAGCCCATCCGGGTGCGGCACTGATCCAGCAGGGCCAGCAGCGATCCGGCGCGGCTACCATCCAGACCATTGGCGAGCACTTCCAGGTGCCGGGCGCTGGTGGCGTCCAGCAAGGGACCCGAGGCGCCCAGTTCAAGGCTGACGCCCTGCAGATGCGCGGGACGGCCCTTCTGGGTGGCCTCCACATGATCCAGCAGAGCGGCCAAGGCCCCCAGCGCGGCCGGATAGGGATCGAGGCCCACGCCTTCGAGGTGCTGCCAACCGAAGAAGGCGAGCACCTGCTGCTTCGCCCGGGAGGCCTCGAAACGCCAGGCGGGCAGGCGCGTGCGGGCCGCCTCGAGGTCAGCGATGTCCTCTGCACCCTCGGCCAGGATCAGCTCCTGGGGCCCCAGGCGTTCCAGAGTGGCTTGCAGGGCCTCGCCCCCTTCGCCCGGCAGCACCCGCAGGGCGCCCGAGGCCAGTTGCAGCATGGCTAGGCCCCAGGTGTTCCCGCTGCGATGCAGGGCGCAGAGCCAGCGGGCATCGTCATCCAGCCAGGTGCCCGGCGTGATGATGCGCTTGATGGCACGGGGCAGCAGGCCCTTCACATCCTCGGCCTTGGCCATGGGCTCGGCGATGGCGGCGGAAAAGCCCGCCGCCAGCAGCTTCGGCAGGTAGGACTCCAGCGCAAAGTGCGGCACCCCGCACATGGGCGTCTCGGATCCGGAGCCCTTGCCGCGCAGCGTAAGGGCGATCTCCAGCACCGGCGCCGCCCGCACCGCATCCTCGCCCAGGATCTCGTAGAAGTCCCCCATGCGCGTAAGCAGCACGGCGTCACCCGCCTCGCGCTTGAGGCCCGCGATCTGCTGCAGCATGGGAGTGGACATGGGGCTTAGGGACCGATCTGGGAAAAGGAATCAATAAGCAGAAGCCTGCGGAAACCCCGATCTTCCCACAGCCGCGCCTATGCCGCGAAGATGGAGTCCATGGAACGGGTCGAGTGGGTTGTCATCGGTGCGGGGGTGGTGGGTTTGGCCTTGGCCCGGCACTTGGCTTTGGCGGGCCGCGAGGTGGTGGTGCTGGAGGCGGAGGATCGCATCGGTACGGGCATCAGCTCCCGCAACAGCGAAGTGATCCATGCGGGGATCTACTACCCCGCGGGCTCGCTGAAGGCCCGTCTCTGCGTGGCGGGCAACCGCGCGCTCTATGCTTTTTGCGAAGCTCATGGGGTGGCGCAGCGCCGCTCCGGCAAGCTCATCGTGGCGACGGACGAGGCGCAAGTGCCGGCCCTGCGGGCACTCCAGAGCCGCGCCGCAACCAACGGTGTGCTGGACCTCCAGTGGCTGGACGCGGCCGCAGCCCGACGCCTCGAACCCCGGATCCAGTGCCGCGCCGCCCTGCTCTCCCCCAGCACCGGCATCGTGGACAGCCATGGCCTCATGCGCACTCTGCGGCAGGAGGCGGAGGCGCACGCTGCGGCCGTGGTGCTGAAAAGTCCGGTCCTGGGGGGTCGCCTGACGCCTGCGGGCGTCGAGGTCCGCGTGGGCGGGGACGATCCCATGACCCTGCTGGCTGGAGGCGTCTACAACTGTGCCGGACTCGGGGCCCTGAGCCTGGCGCGGACCTTCGAGGGCATCCGCCTCGACCGCCTCCCGCCCCTGCCCCGCCAGTTCGCCAAGGGCAACTACTACGGCCTGTCGGGTGCCGCGCCCTTCTCGCGGCTGGTGTATCCGGTGCCCTCCCAGGGCGGCCTGGGTGTTCATCTCACCCTGGATCTGGCCGGTCAGGCCCGCTTCGGCCCGGATGTGGAGTGGGTGGACCACGAGGACTACGCTGTGGATCCGCGCCGGGCGGATGGCTTCTACGCTGAGGTCCGCAAATACTGGCCGGACCTGGCCGATGGAGCGCTGCAGCCCGCCTACGCGGGCATCCGGCCCAAGCTGCACGGCCCCGGCGAAGCGGCGCCGGATTTCCTCATCCAGCGCGAGGACGCCCACGGCGTGCCTGGCCTGGTGAATCTCTTCGGCATCGAGTCGCCGGGACTCACCGCCTGTCTGGCCCTCGCGGCTCAGGTGGTGGACCGCGGCTGCGCCTGAGCCAGCCTGGCCCGGAATTCATCGGCGAGGTGGCCCGCGGGCGTGGCGACCTTCAGGTCGGCGTAGTATTCGCAGCGGTCCAGCAGATCGCCGAGCACCGCGAACACGCCCGCCAGGACCGGGTTCCAGCTGGCGCAAAGGGCCGGGGCCACGAAGCCGAGCAGGATCCGCAGGCCCCCGAGGGCGAGCCGGAGGGGCCGTGCCTGCTGCAGGAACAGGCGCCGTCGATGCAGTGTGAGGCCGAGCTTCAGCAGGCCGATGCCGATGGCCAGCGGCCAGACCCGCGCCAGCAGGCCCAGGAGGTAGAGGCCGTTGAACAGCACCTGGGCGCTGTGCAGGTTCCAGGGGCCGGTCTTCAGGGCCACCCGGTAGATGCGGTCGATGGCGAACAGCGACGCGAACCCGAGGAGGGCCGCCCCGGCACCCGCAGCGCGGCCGGGCAGCACGCCGAACAGGTGCAAGCCACCCAGGCCCACGAAGACTGAGGTGAGTACGATCTCGCGGCTCAGCCAGCTCGTGGCCACATTCAGCCCCGCGCGCCAGGCGCGGGAAGGCCGACCCAGGTGGAGGCCCCCGAGGGCCAGCACCGAGCTGCCCGCCCCCAGGAAGAGCCAGGCTGGGATGGCGGGTCCGCCCAACTGGGCCGCTCCCAACCACGCGGCGAGCACGGCGATGACCGTGGTGAACACCACCAGGCTCCACTCGCCACGGAGCGTGATCTTGGCTTCGGGCACCGTGAGCACCTGATCGAGGAACTTCGCCAGGAGTGCGGCTGGTGGCCGAGGACCCACCACGGGACCCAAGCTACGCCGCAGCGGCCGGATGCGGATCCCGGGCCCGGTGGAGGAGGGCGGCAGGCCCGGGAACACCGGCTCCGGTGCGCGGTCCCGCACCTCGAAGCCCAGCGCCTCCACCGGGCAGCGGGCCACGCAGGCCGGTTCCAGGCCCTGCTCCAGGCGGCCGGGACAGAGCGTGCATTTCTCCACCGTGCCCACCGCCGCCACGAACCGCGGGGCATCGTGAGGGCAGGCCCAGGTGCAGTAGCGGCAGCCCATGCAGCGGTCCGGGTGCAGGGTCACGGCGCCGGTGGCGGGATCCTGCGTGTAGGCCGAGGCGGGGCAGTTGAGCAGGCAGGCGGGCGTGTCGCAGTGGTGGCAGGCCAGGGACACATGGAACCCGGGCAGATCGGGATGGTGAAAGGGGTTGAAGGCGGGCACCCGCCGCCAGGGCGCGGCCTGCTCAGCCCGATTCTCCATCCAGCAGCCCACCACGCAGGCCTGGCAGCCGGTGCAGCGGTTGGGATCGAAGGTGAAGCGGAACGCCATCAGGCACGCTCCACATCGACGAGGTTGTCGTGGAAGGCCGCGCCGTGACCCAGGTCCGTTTCGCGCCCTTCGGACAGGAGGTTCACGCTGCCGCCATCCTCCGCGCCCCAGCCGTTGAAGGCCGCCACCACGCCCGGGCGCAGGCCGAAGTCTACGCGCAACGGCAGGAACAGTTCACCGCGATCGTTGAAGACCCGCACCCGCTCCCCCACGCGCAGGTTCCGGGCCGCAGCGTCCTCGGGGCCCATGAACAGGGCCGGTCCCGGATCGAGCTGACGGAGCACCGCCAACCGCAGAAACTGGCTGTGGATGCCGTTCTTCGTATTGGGCGTGAGGAACTGCAGCGGGTAGCGTGCAGGCGCGGGGCCCTCCACAGTCTCCCGGTAGGTCGGCAGCTCGTCCACGCCCCAGCGGCTGCGTGCCTCGGCGCTCACCAGTTCGATCTTCCCGGAGGGTGTGGTGAAACGGCCATCAGCAAAGGCCACTTCCTCGGCGCCCGGCACGAGTATCGGCCCTTCCCGCAATTGCGCCAGCGTGAGGCCCAGGGGATCCAGCCGCGTCTGCAGCCAAGCCTCCACGCCCCCATCACCGGGCGCGGGCAGGATGGCGTCGAGTTCCAGCTCGGACAGGCCCAGGCGTGGGCCGAGGGCGCGGTAGAGGTCGGTTTCAGGGAGCACCTCGCCGGGCGGCTCGATGACCTTCTGCCGCAGCTGGAGGTAGGCGTGCCAGTACGCGCCGATCACATCCGTCTGCTCGAAGAGGCTCTTGCTGGGCAGCACCAGATCCGCCTCGCGGGCCGTGTCCGTGAGGCGCTCGTCGACTACCACGCGGAAGGCGAGCTGGCGGAAGGCCTCGCGAACCCGGTGTGTCTCGGGGTTCTGGGAAAGGGGATTGCCCCGCTCCACCCAGGCCACCCGCAGGGGCGGATCCTGCTGCGCCAGCATGTCCCTACCCAGCCGGGCGGTGCTGACGGACACACGCACCACGCCATCCGGGGTCGCAGGCGGGTAGAAATCCAGCGGATCCTTCACTGGACTGAAGACCTGCGTCGCGAGGTTGGCATAGACCCAGCCTGCGCCGGGGCGCCCGAGGTTGCCCGTGATGACGCACAGGGCCTGCATGGCGCGGAGGGCCTGGCCCGAGTTGCTGTAGCGCTGCATCCCAAAGCCCACGCAGAAGGTCATGGGTTGGAGGCCGCCCATGTCTTCGGCGAGGCGCCGGAGCTGGGCCTCGGGCACGCCGGTGACCGCAGCCGTGCGTTCGGGTGTCCACTCCACCACGGAAGCCGCGAAGGCTTCGTAGCCGCCCACGGAGCGGGCGATGAAGGCCGCATCCACCTGTCCGGCGGCGATGATCAGGTGAGCCAGGCCCAGCGCCAGGGCCCCGTCGGTGCCGGGCCGGGGCTGGATCAGGACATCCGCCCGCTCGGCGCTCTGGGTGCGCCGCGGATCGATCACAACGAGGCGCGCCCCGCGGTCCAGCGCCTGCTCGATGAAGCGCATCTGATGCAGATTGGTCTCGGCCGGGTTCTTCCCCCAGAGCACGATGAGCCGGGCCTGGGCGATGTCCCAGGGGGCGCTCTGGCGGTTGTCGCCGAAGGTGAGCCGGCCGGCCTCCAGGCCCGCGGGCCAGCAGAGGTCGCCGTAGGTGGTGGTGTAGCCGCCAAACTGCCGCCAGAAGGCCGAGCCACGGCTGTTCAGCAGCCCCTTGGTGCCGCTGGCCGAATAGTAGAACAGGCTCTGGGGACCGAACTCCGCGCGGGCGGCCAGGAACGCTTCGGCGATCAGATCCAGCGCCGCGTCCCAGGACACGCGCTCAAAGCCACCCGCCGCCGTGCGGCGCATGGGGTGCTGTAGCCGCTCGGGGCTGTAGACCCGCTCCAGGTAGCTGAGGCCCTTCAGGCAGGGGCCTTCTGACGTGGCGAGATTCCCGGGGTGCGCGTCGATGGCCGTGAGTCTGCCGTCCACCACCGTCACCCGCATGGCGCAGGTGCTGGTGCAGTTGCGGGGGCAGGCGGTGGTGAAGACGGCCATGATCCTTTGGATTGTAGGAGTGCCCGGCACCCGGCCCGGGGGCATTGTGACCAAGGCCATATAAGCTCACCTTCCTTGCCTGGCTCCGCCGACGCCCCCTGCGCGGGGTCGTAGAATTCGGCTACACCCTCTAAGCTGAGCCATGGATCTGCCGCCGCTTCCGCCCCCACCGCCGGGCCAGGTTTCCCCGCCTGCCGAGGTGTCCCTCTGCCTGGAACTGGGCCAGGCCTTCCAGGCCTTCGGCATCCCCGCACACCGCTTCGAGGATGCGCTGGCCCGCATCTCGACGCGGCTGGGGCTGGACGGTCAGTTCTTCGCCTTGCCGACGGCCTTTTTCGCCTCCATCGGCAAGGATGGCCAGCATTGGACCTTCATCCAGCGCAGCCCGTCCGGCGAGGTCGACCTGGGGAAGCTGTCGGATCTGCAGGTGACCACCGACGCCCTCATCTCGGGCCAGCTATCCGCCACCGAAGCCCGTGACCAGGTCCGCGCAATCCTCGCGGCACCGGACCGCTGGAGCGCCCAGCTGACCGTACTCTGCTTCGGGTTGGGTTCGGCCCCGGCGGCCATGTTCTTCGGCGGCGGCTGGCGCGAGATGGCCCTCACGGCCGCCCTCGGTTCGCTGGTCGGTCTGCTGGCGGTGCTCCTGGGCCGCAGCGCGGGTCTGGCGCGCCTCGTCTATCCGGTGGCCGGGACGGTGGTGGGCTTCCTGGCCCTGGCCGCCGCCTACCGGTTCCCGCACGTCTCGCCGCAGGTACTCACCCTGGCGGGCCTCATCGTGCTGTTGCCGGGCCTGCGGCTGGTGGTGTCCATGAACGAGCTGGCCACCGGCAATTTGGTGGCGGGCACGGCCCGGCTGGTGGATACGGCCATGACCTTCCTGTCGCTGGGCTTCGGGGTGGCCCTGGGCCAGCGGCTTGCCTCCCCCCTGCTGGAACGCGCCCTGCAGGGCGCGCCCCTGCCCCTGCCCGCCTGGACCCTGCTGCCGACGCTGCTGCTCGCGGCGGCGGCCTTCGTGGTGATCTTCAAGGCCAGGCTGTCGGACCTGCCCTGGATCCTCGCCGCCTGTGCCTTGGGCTTCTACGGCACCCGCTCGGGCGCGGCGCTGCTGGGACCCCAGTTCGGCGTGGGCCTGGGCGCCTTCGCCCTCGGGGTCGGCAGCAACCTCTACACGCGGGTCAGCCGCCGCCCCTCGGTGGTGACGCTGCTGCCGGGCCTGATGGTGCTGGTGCCCGGAGGCCTCGGCTTCAAGGGCCTGGAGTTCATCATCCAGAAGCAGGTGGTCGTCGGCCTCGACACTGCCTTCCAGGCCCTCTTCGTGGCCATCGCCCTGCTGACCGGATTGCTGCTGGCCCATGCGGCCGTGCAACCGAGGACGGCGCTGTAGCTCGGGACCGGCCACACGGTATTCAGCCTGCGGGCTTTCGGACTACCATGGCGCCAACAGACAGCAGGGATGGCGGTCGACACGCAGGGGAGGTTGGATGAACCGGTGGTCTTCATGGATGGTTTTGGGGTTCAGCCTGGCCGTCAGCGTCGCCCTCCAGGCCGCACCGGAGCCCACGCTGGTGCAGACCGCGGCCCCCGCCCCCCCACCGTTGCTGCTCGCCAATGTCCTCGGCCCGCACATTGACCCGGCCAACTACCTGGTCAGCGAAAAATTCGACGGCGTGCGGGCCTTCTGGGATGGCAAGGTCCTGAGGTTCCGCAGTGGCAGGGAAGTCCGGGCGCCGCGCTGGTTCCTCGAGAAGCTTCCGCCGCAGCCCCTGGATGGGGAGCTGTGGCTTGGGCGGGGACGGTTCGAGGCCCTGTCGGGTTTCGTGCGGAAAAACGAGCCCCTGGAGGCTGACTGGCGGCAGATCAGCTACCTGGTTTTCGAATTGCCCGGTGCGCCCGGCACCTTCGCCGAACGCGCGCTCCGAATCCAGGAAATCGTTTCGGCGGCCCATTGGCCCCAGCTGGTCGCCGTCACGCAAACCCGGGTGGCTGATCGCGCTGAGCTCAAACGCAGGTTGGAGGAAGTGATCCGGCGCGAGGGGGAAGGCCTGATGCTGCATCTGGCCGAGGCGCCTTACAGCACCGGCCGCAGCGATGTGCTGCTGAAACTGAAACCCCTCCTGGATACCGAGGCGGTGGTCGTGGGAATCCTGCCGGGCAAAGGCAAGTATCGCGGCCAGATGGGCGCCCTGCGGGTGGAAACGCCCGAAGGCAGGCGCTTTGTCCTTGGCACCGGCTTCAGCGACGCGGACCGGAACAATCCCCCTGCGCTCAGGACCACCATCACCTATACCTACCGCGGGCTCACCCAGAGCGGCCTGCCCCGATTTGCCAGCTTCCTGCGGGTGCGCGACACCTTCTGAGATGACATGACGCCCGAAATCACCACGGTCAGAGGATCAGGGTCGAGGCTTCCCCGTCTTCGTGCAGCAGGTGATCGAGGTCATCCCAGGTGATGGCGAAGCGGCCCTGCTGACCCCAGGCCGGGCCCCACGAATTGACCGCCCACACCAGCTTCCGCTCGGCATCCACGCCGAGCAGTTGAAAGGCGTGGCCACCCCGGAAGGCGCCCTTGAGCCTAACGATGCCGTTGGCATTCGGTTTGTCGAAACCCTTGTACCAGTGGAGCCCGACTTCCACGGGCCCCACGTTGGCCAGGGTCTTCAGCACATCGTCCAGGCCGAAGCACCACTGATAGCCCTTGGCCAGCCCCAGGGCCCGCAGCGCCTTCATGGCGCCCAGCACGGTGGAGCCTTCGTCAGCCGGCGGCCAGATGCCCGTGATGGTGTCCATTCCAGAAGCCCGGCTGTAGATTTTCCGCGCAAGGGCCAGGGTGTACCGGCCGCCCTTCTGACGGAAGGGTTCGGTGCAGAGCAGCCCCACGGCGCCGATGCCCGTGCAGGAACCCAGCGTGCCCTGGTAGAAGGCCTGGACCCTCCTCTCCCAGGTCCGGGTCACGATCCTGGAACTCTTGGGCAGCTGGACCCGGAAGTTCCGGCTTTGCTCATCGAAATGGATGTGCCGACCCAGGCGCCCACCCTGGGCAGAGAGCGTCTCGGGAACGACCGCCCTGCGATGTCGATCTGCGGCTGCGGTCATGGGGCCTCCGGGGTCTGCCTGGCGACAGTCACGCAGTGGAATGGAATCAGGCTGGTCGGCAGGGCTTACCTGTCAATGAACACCGTATGGGGACCCTAAAAAACAGTCAAAGATCTTTTTTTGATGCATATCAGAAGATTCCTTCAGTAGGATTTGCCTCGATCTGAAATTTCTATTTATTTGTTTTGTGAAGAAAATTTTAGTGCTTCTAAGTCATATTCGATTCATCCTGGAGAGTCGAGGTGGCCCATGGCCCTCCTGCCCTTCACCCAAAAAGCCAATGACGCCCTGGTGGCCGCACAGCAGCGAGCCCACCAGGACCAGCATCCAGAGTTGGTGCCCCAGCATCTGTTCTGGGCCCTGCTCAATTCGGAGGTGGGCCTGCACCCCCTCCTGGAGCGGGCTGGTCTGACCCCGGAATCCATCCAGGGCCTGGCGGACGCCGCCGAGGCCCTGCTCAACAAGCTGCCCCGGGCCGTCGGCGGTGCTGAGCCCCAGGTCGGCGCCGGGTTCCGCCACTTCCTGGAAGTGGCCAGCGATACGGGGCGCGGCCTCAGCGACCGGTTTCTGGCCACGGACGCCCTGCTGCTGGCCCTGACCAATGCCCACACGGATGCCAAGCAGGTGCTCGAGCGCTTCGGCCTCACCCGGAAGGCGCTGGAGGCTGCCATCCGTGAGGTGCGCAAGGGTTCCCGCGTGGAAGACGAGAAGGCCGAGGATAAATTCGCCAGCCTGGAGAAGTACGCCAAGGACTACACGGCCATGGCCGCCGCGGGGAAGCTGGATCCGGTCATCGGCCGCGACGAGGAGATCCGCCGCCTTCTCCAGGTGCTGTCGCGGCGCACCAAGAACAATCCCGTGCTCATCGGCGAACCCGGCGTGGGCAAGACCGCCATCGTGGAGGGCCTGGCCAAGCGCATCTACAAGGGCGATGTGCCCGAGAGCCTGAAGGGCCTGCGGGTCATGGGCCTGGACATGGGCGCCCTGGTGGCCGGTGCCCAGTACCGCGGCCAGTTCGAGGAGCGCCTCAAGGGCGTCATCCAGGAAGTGGAGAAGGCGGACGGCCAGATCGTGCTCTTCATCGACGAACTGCACCTGCTGGTGGGCGCGGGCGCCGCGTCCGGCAGCATGGACGCCGCCAACCTGCTGAAGCCAGCGCTCGCCCGGGGCGAGCTGCGCTGCATCGGCGCCACCACCCTGGACGAGTACCGCAAGTACATCGAAAAGGACGCCGCCCTGGAGCGCCGCTTCCAGCCGGTCTTCGTGGAGGAGCCCAGCGTCGAGGACGCCATCTCCATCCTGCGCGGCCTCAAGGAACGGTACGAGCTGCACCACGGCGTGCGCATCCAGGACGCGGCCCTGGTGGCCGCGGCCCAGCTCAGCCATCGCTACATCACTTCGCGGTTCCTGCCGGACAAGGCCGTGGACCTCATGGACGAGGCCGCCAGCGCCGTGCGCATGCAGATCGACAGTCGGCCCGTGGAAATCGACCTTCGCGAGCGGCGCGAAATGCAGCTGCAGTTGGAGCGGCATTCCCTGACCAGGGAGAAGGATCCGGCCAGCCGGGCCCGCCTGGCGGACCTGGAGAAGGATCTGGCCGAACTCAACGAGGAACTGTCCGGCCTGCGGGCCCAGTGGGAGAACGAGAGGAAGGTCATCGAGGGCGCCCGCGGCCTCCAGAAGAAGCTGGACGACCTGCGCATCGAGCTGGAACAGGCCAAGACCCGGGGCGAGTACGAGCGCGCCTCGCGGCTGGAGTACGGCGAGATCCCGGCCCTGGAGAAACAGCTGGCGGCGGTCCTGCCCAGGGAAAGCGCCATGCTCCGGCTCGAGGTCGGAGAACCGGACGTCGCCGCCATTGTGAGCCGCTGGACGGGCATTCCCGTAAGCCGGATCATCGAAGGCGAGGTGGAGAAACTGCTCAAGATGGAGGTCCGCCTGCGCGAACGCGTGGTGGGCCAGGATCCGGCGCTGACGGCCATCGCCGATGCCCTGCGCCGCAACCGCGCGGGCCTGGGCGACCCCAAGCGGCCCATCGGCAGCTTCCTCTTCCTGGGCCCCACGGGCGTGGGCAAGACGGAAGTGGCGCGGGCCCTGGCGGAGTTCCTCTTCGACGACGAGAACGCCCTGGTCCGCATCGACATGAGCGAGTTCACCCACGAGGCCGACGCCACCCGGCTCATCGGCGCCGCCCCCGGCTATGTGGGTTACGAGGAGGGCGGCCGCCTCACCGAGGCCATCCGCCGTCGCCCCTACGCCGTGATCCTGCTGGACGAAATGGAGAAGGCCCATCCACGCACCTTTGATCTCTTCCTGCAGGTGCTGGAGGACGGCCGCCTCACCGATGGCCATGGCCGGACCGTGAACTTCCGCAACACCGTGGTGCTCATGACCACCAACCTGGGCAGCCAGGCCATTTTTGATGCCGGGGGCGACCCCGCCAAGGCCGATGTGGCCGTCCAGGCCGCTCTGCACGCCCACTTCCGCCCGGAGTTCCTGAACCGGCTCGATGAGGTGGTGATCTTCCGGCCCCTGGGCCGGGAAGACATGAAAGCGGTGGCCAGGATCCAGCTCAAGCGGGTGGAGGCCATGCTGCAGGCCCAGCGCCTCGGCCTGGAGGTGCCCGAAGCGGCCCTGGACTGGCTGGCCGCGGAGGGCTTCGACCCCCAGTTCGGCGCCCGCCCCCTCAAGCGCCTCATCCAGCATGCCGTGGTGAATCCCCTGTCCCGCCTGGTCCTCCTGGGGCAGTTGCAGCCCGGGGGACTGGCACGGCTCGACATCCACGAGGGGCAACTCCGGGTGGAGGCGGAAGCGGTGCAATAAGGGCCCAAAGCCTATCGCCCACCCAGAACTTGCCCTCCGGCCCCCCCCGTCCGATGAGAGCCAAGTCTTCGGAGCCTTGGCGTGCCTCTTCTTCCCCCCATTCCCATCCTGATCGTGGATGACGAGGCGGATTTGCGTGACCTCCTGGTGGAGGCCCTGACGGATCAGGGCTACGCCGCAGTGGGCGCCAATGGCGGGGCCCAGGCGCTGGCCCTGGTCAGGCAGCAGCATTTCCCGGTGATCTTCACGGATCTGAATATGCCGGGCGGGCTATCGGGCCTGGAACTGCTGCGGGCCGTCCATGAGGAGGACCCCCGGGCCATGGGGATCCTGATGACCGGGTATGCCACGACCGAATCCGCCATCCAGGCCCTGAAGCGCGGCGCCTACGATTTCATCCAGAAGCCCTTCAAGCTGGCCGAGATCGAGGCCGGTCTGGAGCGGGCCCTCGAGCACTACCGCCTGCTGCGGGAGAATGAGGAATACCAGCAGAACCTGGAGCGCATGGTGGAGGCCCGCACCCAGGAGATCCTGGGGCTGAAGAACGATATCGAGCGGTTGTTCGAGGGTTTCGTGAACGCTTCCGTGACGGCCATTGAGGCCCGCGATCCCAGCACCTCGGGTCATTCCAGCCGCGTGGCGGATCTGACTGTGGGCTTGGCCGAAGCCGTGAACGGCACACCCAACGGCCCTTACGGAGGGCTCCATTTCAACCCGCTCCAGCTGCGGGAGATCCGCTACGCCAGTCTGCTCCATGACTTCGGCAAGGTCGGGGTGCGGGAGCAGGTGCTGGTGAAGGCCAAGAAGATCGAGGGCGAGCACTTGGAGAGCATCTACCAGCGTCTGCACCAGCGCACTCTGGAGGGCATGCAGGATCGCCTGCTGGAGGCCTGGAGCAAGGGTAGTCAGTTCAATCACGACGAGCTCGGTGCCCTCCTCCGCCAGCAGGAAGCGGACACGGCCCATCTCATGGAGTTGGTCCGGCGGAGCAATGAACCCACCGTGCTGCCCCAGGAGGTCGCCCTCGAGCTGAACCGCCTGGAGGACCTCACCTACCAGCATTGGTCCGGGGATCGCCGCACGCTCATCGAGCGGGGCGACATCGACCTGCTGAAGATCACCAAGGGCAGTCTTTCCGAAAAGGAACGGGACGAGATCCAGAACCATGTCACCTATACCTACCGGTTCCTCAGCCAGATCCCCTGGACGGCGGAACTGGCGGGCGTGCCCGACATCGCCTGGGCCCACCACGAACGGCTCAATGGCAAGGGGTATCCCCGCCAGCTGAAGGGCCCGGAGATCCCGGTGCAGAGCAAGCTCATGGCCGTCTCGGATGTCTACGATGCCCTGACCGCCGCGGACCGACCCTACAAGGCCGCCGTCAGCGTCGAACGCAGCCTGGAGATCCTGGAGCAGGAAGCCAAGGTGAACCTGCTGGACACCGAAGTGCTGCGGATCTTCATCGAGGCCAGGATCTATGAACGGACCCTCGGCCATGGTCGGGTGGGACCATGATCCAGGAACCGATCCTCATCGTGGACGACGATGCCGAAGTCCGCGCGACCCTGCTGGAGGCCCTGGAGAGCCAGGGCTACTCCGTGGAGGCGGTGGCCAGCGGGGAGGAGGCCCTGATCCGCATGGCCGAACGCGCCTTCCCCGTGGTCGTCACGGATCTGCATATGCCCGGGGGCCAGACGGGCCTGGATCTCATCGGCACCATCCGGCACCGGTTCCCGGACACGCTCTGTGTGCTCATCACCGCCTTCGCCACCCTCGACACCAGCATCGAAGCCCTGAAACGGGGCGCCTACGACCTGATCCAGAAGCCCTTCCGCCTCGCCGAAATGGAAGCGGTCCTGAACCGGGCCCTGGATCACGCCAACCTGCTCCAGAAGCTCCGCAACTACCAGGAGGAGCTGGAGGCCCGCATCCTGAACCGCACCCGCGATCTGCAGGCGGCCAACCAGGAAGTGCTCGCCCTCTGCGATCTCAGCCTCCAGGCCCTGGAAGCGCGCTCCATGGCCCCGGCCCTGGACGCCCTGCTCGACCGTCTCGCCACCCGCTGGGCCCCGGATGGGCTGGGCTGCTTCCGGCGCAGCACGGACGGGAGCCTGCAACGCCTGGCCGCCCGAGGGCTGCGCCCGCTGCCCATGCGCCTGGACCGGCCGCAGGCAGGCCCCCTGTCCGTTTCTCCGGGCCTGGGCTATCCCGAAGAGCATCTGGTGCCTCTCGGGACCGCGGGCTGGCTCTACCTGGGCTTCGAAGGCCGCTCTGCCTTCACGGAGACCGACCCCGGCTTCCTGCTGCTGGCCCGGCACCTCGAAATCGTCCTCCGGGTAAGGTGAGGGATGCACAGCCCCGAACAGCTTCTCTGGACCGGGTTTCTCGGTCGCGATGCAGCGGAAGTGGAGCTCCCGTTCAGCCCTGGCGGCATCATTCCCTTCGCCCGCAACCTTGACCCCGATCCGGAGCTCGGCCCGGCCCGCTGCCGCGCCCTGATCGATGGCCTCCAGGCGCGCTTCGGTGGCGAGCTGCCCCTGGCCGTGGCCCTGGATCAGGAAGGTGGTGCGGTAAGCCGTCTGCGCCCCTGGACGGGCCCCACCCCAACCCTGCGCCACCTCTGGACAACGGGTGGCGCGGCCGCCTGCTCCCGGTGGGGCCAACTCTGGGGTGAGGGGTTGCGCCTGCTGGGCTTCAACGTGGACTTCGCCCCCGTGCTGGACCTCTGGGATGGCCATCCGGCGGCCGGCATTGGCGACCGCGCCGCCAGCAGTGTGCCGACCGAAGCCGCCACTGCGGCCGGGGCCTTCCTCCACGGCCTGGAGTCCACGGGCCTGCGCGGCTGCCTCAAGCATTTTCCCGGACTGGGCGGCACCACCCTGGACAGCCACCGGGGCCTGCCGGCCCTCCCCGACGCGACACAGGTGGAGCGCAACGCCCGCGCCTTCATTCCCCCCAGCCACCTGGACCGCCTCGTGATGGTGGCGCATCTCCGCACCCCGGCCAGTGGCAGCCTGCCCGCAAGCCTGCACCGCGGCTCCGTGGCCGAGAACCCCTGGGGTGTCCGGGGCCGCTTTCTCCCGGACGATCTCGAAATGGGCGGCTGCGCGGACTGGACCTGGGATGACCGCGTGCGGCTCTCCCTGGAGGCGGGGCACCAGTGGCTCCTGGTCTGCCAGTCCCCGGCCGGCTGGACCAGCTGCGCCGAGGCCGCCGGCCGCCTGCCGGAATCGCTCTGGGCCCCGGCGCTGGGCGCCACCCGCGCCATGCGGCGCCACCTCCCCCCCGCACCCGCCTTTGCTCCCCAGGCCTGGCAGGGCTGGTTGACGCGACTCCAGTCCGCCGCGAAGGAGCTCTGATGGGCAGCCGCATCCTGATCGTGGATGACAACGCGATGATCCGCAGCGAGATCAAGGCCGTCCTCATGAAGGATGGCGCCTTCACGCACTTCATCGAGGCCTCGGACGGCCTCACCGCCTTCAAGACCATCATGGACAACCCGCCGGATCTGGTGCTCTGCGACCTGGTGATGCCGGGCTTCGACGGCCTCAAGTTCCTGGGCCTCAAGGCCAGCCGCAAGGAGCTGGAGCAGATCCCCGTCATCATCCTCACCGCCGAGGATGATCTCGACCGCAAGGCCGAGATCCTCGAGCGCGGCGCCTCGGACTACGTGACCAAGCCCTTCCATGAGAAGGAGCTGCTGGCCCGGGTGCGCATCCACACCAAGCTGAAGCTCCTCCAGGACGAACTGCGGGAGATGAACTCCCAGTTGGAGGCGCTGTCCGTCACCGACGTGCTCACGGGCCTCGCGAATCGCCGGCGCCTCATGACGCGGCTGGAGGAAGAGGTCCAGCGGGCCCGGCGCTACAAGACGCCGTTGTCGGTGGTGATGATCGACATCGATCACTTCAAGCAGGTGAACGATACCCACGGCCACGCCATGGGTGACGAGGTGCTGCGCAACATCGGCGCCATGCTGAAGGCCAGCGTGCGCACCACAGATCTCGCCGCCCGCTACGGCGGCGAGGAGCTGACGGTGATCCTGCCACATACGGACGCCGCCGCCGCGTTCCTGGTGGCCGAGAACCTGCGGGAGAGATTCGCCGAACTTGAACACCAGCTGGACGGCGTCACGCTGAAAAAAACCGCCAGCCTGGGCGTGGCCTCCCGCGACGGCCAGGGCGAAGTCCCCCACGCGGAGGACCTGCTGAAGCACGCCGATGAAGCCCTCTACCGCGCCAAGCAGAATGGGCGGAATCGGGTGGAAGCGGCGGGATAGGCCGTGGGCTGTGGGCAAATGGCTGTGGGATGTGGCTACTGATCCCTGAGGCGCCGCTACGCGGCGCGCCAATGATTCAGTTCGGTGCCGACCCGTGTGAACGGCCCAAAAGGCAAACACTGGCGCGGCCCGCAGGGTCGCCCAAAAAGGATTGCCCACAGCCTAGAGCCTGAAGCCTGAAGCCTGAAGCCTGAAGCCTGAAGCCTGAAGCCTGAAGCCTGAAGCCTGAAGCCAGGAAAACCTATTTCGCCGCCTGCCGCAGCGCCTCCACCTTATCCGTCTGTTCCCAGCTGAACTCGGGGCGGCCGAAGTGGCCGTAGGCGGCGGTGGCGCGGTAGATGGGCTTGCGCAGATCGAGCGCTTCGATCATGGCCTTGGGGGTGCAGCTGAACACCGAGCGCACCGCCCGCACGATGGTCTCGTCCGACACCTGGCCCGTGCCGAAGGTATCCACGGCGATCGAGACCGGCTCGGCCACGCCGATGGCGTAGGCCAGCTGGATTTCGCAGCGGCTGGCCAGACCGGCGGCCACGATGTTCTTGGCGATGTGGCGGCCCATGTAGGCGGCGCTGCGATCGACCTTGCTGGGATCCTTGCCGGAGAAGGCGCCGCCCCCGTGGTGCCCGGTGCCGCCGTAGGTGTCCACGATGATCTTCCGGCCGGTGAGGCCCGTGTCGCCCATGGGCCCGCCCACCACGAAGCGCCCGGTGGGGTTCACGTGGTAGATGGTGTCGGCATCCAGCAGGTCGGCGGGCAGCGAGGACTTGATCACGTCCTGCAGGATGCTGTCGCGGATCGTGTTCTGGGTGACGTGCTCGTCGTGCTGGGTGGAGATGACGACGGTATGGATGCGCCGGACTTTGTCGCCCTCGAATTCCACCGTCACCTGCGACTTGCCGTCGGGCCGCAGCCAGGGCAACTGGCCGTTCTTGCGGACTTCGGACAGCCGCCGGGTCAGGAGGTGGCTGAAATGGATGGGGGCGGGCATCAACTCGGTGGTATCGCTGCAGGCATAGCCGAACATCAGCCCCTGATCGCCCGCGCCGCCCGTATCCACGCCCATGGCGATGTCGGGGCTCTGCTGATCGATGGTGACCATCACCGCGCAGGTCGCGTAGTCGAAGCCCTTGATGTGGTGGTCGTAGCCGATGTCCCTCACCACGTCGCGCACCAGGGAAGCGACGGGGATGTAGGTCTCGGTGGTGATCTCGCCAGCCACCAGCACCAGGCCGGTGGTCAGCAGGGTCTCGCAGGCGACGCGGCTGCGGGGGTCATCCTTGAGGGCCGCGTCCAGCACGGCATCGGAGATCTGATCAGCCATCTTGTCGGGATGACCTTCGGTGACGCTCTCGGATGTGAACAGATGCCGCCCCTGGGTGGTCATGCCGGACTCCTTGGAACACCCCAAACAATGGCTGGGGGGAATCAATGACTATATCGCAGGCCCGGCCACCAATACACCTTTCGGATGACGCGCGAATCCTTGCCATGCCATAGCCTTGAGGACTAAGGTGGGGAGTTCCCCGTCTTCGCAGCGCCCACTCAATGCCCCTCGTGGAGGAACCCATGAATCCATTCCGCCGCCCGACCTTGGCCCTAGCTCTCATGGCCGCGTCCATCCTGATGGTTTCCACCGCCTGCAAGCGGGAAGATCCCCAGATCCGCGAGCTGACCCAGAAGGCCGCCGAGGCCGACAAGGCCAACCAGCAGTTGAATCAGTCCGGTTCCGACCAGCAGAAGAAGCTCGCCCAGGCGGGCGTCAATGACATCAAGCCCAACGCCGAGACCCTCCAGCTCACGGACGAGCAGAAGAAGGCGCTCGAAGAGCGCATCAAGAACGAGAAGAACAGCTCCTACCAGGCCCTGCTCCAGGAAGTGCTGGACAAGGACAAGGAAATCAAGGATCTCAACACCAAGGTGGCCAAGCTCAAGGCCGATCTGCCCAAGCCCGACCTCGCCAAGCCCAACGACAGCCACTACGGCATGTCCCTGCGCTTCCTCAAGAAGAAGGGCGTGCCCGAGGCCGAGGCCAAGAAGCTGGTGAGCCGCGTGGCCATCCTGGACAAGCTGGCGCCCGGCTTCGAGGTCTACCACTTCTACGCCAACGGCACCTACGGCACCTGGGTCTCCCAGGGCAAGGCCAAGATCAGCCCCAACGACCTGATGCGCCAGGAGCGTGAAAAGGTCGAAGGCGAGCGTGACGAGGCTGTGGCCCAGAACGAGAAACTGCAGGAAGAGGTGCTGGACCTCGAAAGCCAGAAGAAGAAGATCACCGAGGAGATCACCACCCTCCAGACCGAGCGGGGCAATCTCATCGAGGAACGCATCAAGCTGCAGGCCGACAATGCTGGTCAGCTGGCCAAGCTCAACTCGCTGCACTATGTGGTGGGCGTGCGCGACACCCTGAAGAAGGATGGCGTCATCGACATCCCCGTCTTTGCCAAGGACCGCGCGGGCAAGAACTGGCGCGACGAAGTCTTCACCCAGAGCCTCGACCTGCGCTCGACGAAGACCATCGTCATCAAGGCCGCCGACCTGGGCTTGAAGAAGATCGGCAAGGTGAACGTGGTCCCCGGTTCCTACCTGAAGGACGAGCACTACAAACTCACCCTCAGCGAGGACAAGCTGACAGCCACCATCGAGCTCATCACCCTGAGCCGCTTTAAGAACGACAAGGTCGTCTTTGCCGTAACCGACTAGGCTGTTTCCGCTCACAGAGGGGCTCCATCCGGAGCCCTTTTTTTTGTGGAATTTCCCTCCCGGCCCGCCTATCGTCTGGATACCCATCCTGGCATTCCCACAAACCACACCCATGAGGTGATGCGATGCATCGACGCTTAAGCTCTGCCGTTCTCTGCGCCTCCCTGCTGGCCCTACTGGCCTGCGCGGACGCCGGCGACTCCACCGCACCCATGAACACCAGCACGCCGGCCAGTTCCAACACGCCGCTGTTCGATCCCACCACGGGCACCGTGCCCCTGCCGAATGTCCTGGTGACGGCCACCACGACCAGCATCACCTACACGGCGACCCCGACCCCTGCGGCCGGAACACTCAACATCGTCCCCGGCTACCCCTTGACTCCGGACAAGGCCCTCGCGTGGGTGAACCTCAAGGAGATGGGCGGCACTTCGGCAGTCTCAGGCCTCAATGCACCCATCTACATCGGCTTCGCCGCAGCGCTGGATCCTGCCACTGTGACCGGCGCCAACATCAAGATCTTCCAGCTGACTCCGGATGTGGCGGGCACCGAGAACAGCCCGCTCGGCTTCACCGATATTTCCAGCCTGTTCACCTTCAGCACCTTCGCCCTCACGCCCTCGGGCGCGGGCCTCTACGCCATGCCCAAGCTGCCGCTCCTGCCTGGCTACCGCTACCTCTACGTGGTAACCAACCGCGTGAAGGACTTGGCCTCCGGATTGCCGATCTCTGCCTCGGGCTACTTTGAAGCCCTCAAGTCCACCACGCCACTCACCGGGGCGTTCGCCGGCCTGGAAGCCATCCGCGCGAATAAAGTCTCCGGCGCCAACATCCTGCTTTCCGGCTACGCCAAGGTCATGAACAATCTCATCAGTGCCTCGGCCACCACGACCATCACCAGCCGGTCGGACATCGCCGTCCTGGGCCGCTTCATCACCACCGGTGCGGGCTACATCCCGACGGATCCACTCAATGCCACCCCGGCCCTCGCGGCCGTCCGCATCCCCGTCGAAATGTCGCTGTGGGCCTGGGCGAACAATGCCCCGATCCCCTCCACCGTGGACTTCAGCACCGCTGAAAGCCGACTCTGGACCAACGGCGTTTCGAACTTCCAGCTGATGGGCACTTCCGCCGTTCCCTCCGGGGCCGGGTCCATCTCCGCCATTTTCGGTGCCATTCCCAGCGCTGCCGTGGGCTATGTCGGCGCCGGCACCTTCGATAGCGCCGATCTCCAGATGGACCCCTATGTCACGGATGGGAATCGCGTCGTGGCCGGCGGGAATTTGGATGGCGTCACCGGAGTCTACCGGCCCGGCACCAGCGTGGCCATCGGCCCCATTGCCGCCGCCCCCGGCTCAGGCGTCACCCAGGCTTTCCGCAACGCTGGCGGGGTGCTGCGCGGCTACTACCACCAGACCCGCAAGGTGCCGTTCATCATCGTTGCGCCCATCACGCCGGCCCCAGTCGGCGGCTACCCCGTGGCCATCTTCATGCACGGCATCGGCGGCCAGAAGGAGCAGGCCCTCGGCTTGGCCAACACCCTGTGCGCCGCGGGCTATGCGGTGGTCGCCATTGACCAGGCCGTGCACGGCCTGCCGGCCAACGGGCAGCTCGATGTCACGGGTACGGCCGTCACCGGCAGCCTGACCTCGCCCCTCTACACCGGCCCCGGCATGGGCAACGGCCGCCCCGCGGCCGAGTGGGCCAGCAACTTCTTCATGCTGCCCTCCATCCTCACCGCCCGCACCAGCGTGCAGACCAGCGCCTTCAACCTCTGGCGCCTGGAGCGGATCCTCAAGCAGCCGGGCGCAGTGGATCCCACCAGTCTCCAGGCAGCGATGACCGCAGCCGGTAGTCCCTTGAGCGCCGCCGGCGCCACCCAGTATGTGGGTCAGAGTCTGGGTAGCATCGTTGGCGCCTACTTCCTGGCCGGCAACAGCAGTCAGACCGGCGGCAGCAACATGAAGGGCCTCCTCAGCGTGCCCGGCGCCCGCTTGGCTTTCATCCTGAAGGACAGCCCCGCCTTCGGCCCCACCGTGAGCGCCGGCCTGGCCGCCGCTGGTGTGCCGACCGGCAGCGCCGCCTACTTCCAGTTCTTCGCGCTCGCCCAGGCCGTCGCCGATCCCATCGATCCGGCCACCATGGGCACGCCCCTTTCCGGCGCGCCCACTTCGCGATTCACCAACCGCCTGCTCGTGCAGGAGGCGGTCGGTGACACGGTCATCCCCAACGCCAGCGGCCAGTATTTCGTGAACGCCTTCGCGGGCCGCCAGGGCCAGCTGGGCGCCGACACCAGCGGCGGCTTCACCCAGGTCCTGCGCAACACGCAGACGGCCCCGGCCGTGCCCTATGTCTACGGAGCCACCCTGGCCGCCTTCAAGGCAGCCGTGGCCGCCGCCACGGCCACCACGGATGCCGTTCCGGTCCAGGGCGTGATGCAGTACAGCCCGGCCGCTCACGGGATGCTCCTGCAGGACGCCACCACCCCCGCCAACGTCGCCAGCTGTCAGGGTCAGATGTATGTATGGGTGAAGTACGGCCGCGTGGCGGACGGCGCCAATGCGACGGGCTTCCCCATCGCCCCGCCGCCCAGCAGCCTCGAAACGATGACCCTCCTCGGGCTCTTCGGTCCCGACAGCCTGGCGATCCACTACCCGGTCGCCCAATAGTCGTCAGCACTCCTCGGGAGAGGCGGGGCTTCGGCCCCGTCTTTTTTTTGGCTGCGCCCTAGGTGTAAGTGCCAATCAGGTTGTTCACCCGAGCTCCGGGAAGGCTTCGAGCAACTGGCGCCGAGCTTCCAACAGCTCAGGCACGGCGGGATCGCGGCGGCGGAGGAATCCGCGGATGGCCTGAAGGTCTTCGGCGGCCCGCTCCAGGATGGGCAGGCCCAAGGCGGCCACCAATAGTGAGAGGGGTGGCATCAGGGCGGCACTCCAGCCCCACTGCAGACCCGCAGCCACCGCCAGCAAGGCCGCCCAGAGCGGGTGCAGCAGCACACCACCCAGCAGCTTCAGGGTCGCGGTCTGGTCGCCTTCCTCCGTGAAGCGGCCCGCCAGCCAACCCACCAGCCGGTAGGCGGGCCAGTGGAGGAGGCCGGGAAGCAGCAGCAGCGCCGCAGCAACCAGCCGGAGCGCGGCCCCGGGCAGCCACCGCCGGACCTCCACACCCGGATAGGGATGCCCCACCTGATCCGGCCGCAGGCCCTTGGCCCGGAGCCAGGCCTGCGCTGCCCGGACGCGGACTTCCAGCGCGGCGAAGTCCCCTTCCGTGAGGGCGGCCAGATGCGGCACCAGGGCCCGGACCCGTGTGCGGAGCGCCTCCAGATTCACCCGACTGCCGGGAGCCTCGGCCAGGAGCCAGGCGATCTCCTGGGCCAGGGCCAGGCCACGCAGATCGGCCTCATGCAGCGTGAGGGGCTGGAGCGCCGCACGGATCCTGGCTGTCAGGGCACTCACCGCCTCAGGCTCAGCCCCCTGCCCGGCCAGATCCTCCCAGGGGATGGGCGTGCCCAGCCGCAGCAGGACGCTGTGCCGGAAAGTGGCGCGATCCCCGTAAACCAGTCCGGCGGGGATGATCATCAGGGGCACGGGACTGGAGAGGGCGATGCGGGCGGCGCCGGTCTTGAGGGGGGCGAGATCGGCGCCCGTGTGGCTCACGCCCTCGGGGAACAGGGCCACCGAGCCGCCCCGGCCCAGGACTTCGTGAACCTTGTGGAAGCATTGCTGGATGGACTCCGGCGTGGCCCCGCCATCCTTCGGCCGGGTCACGGGAATGGCCCGGAAAGCGGCCAGAAAGGGCCGCAGTGGCGCGATCTTCCAGAGGGTGGCCTTGGCCAGCCACCCCGCCCGCCGGTCTAGCAGGGCCGCGGCGGCCAGCGGATCCAGCAACCCGTTCGCATGGTTCAGCAGGATGAGGCAGGGCCCGGGTGGCAAGGCTGGTCCTTCCCGCCGCAGGGCGCGGAACCATATGCTGCCGAGGAACCGCGCGGTCCGGCTGGCAGTCATGTCAGATCGGCACGGGCCGGCGGCGGGCCCAGAGCAGCGCCAGGCCGGACACCACGATGGCGGGGATCACCAGCAGCATGGCCTTGCCCAGTGCGGCCCCGCCCGCCCCGCCCGCCTCGGAGACCCGCCCCACCAGGGCCGGACTGAGGGCATCCCCCAGCAGGTGGATGAGCAGCACGTTGATGCCGATGCCGGTGGCGCGCTCCGAGGCCGGCAGGCAGCTCACCGTGAGGGCGTTCACCGGACTGGTGTTCACGAACAGCATGAGCATGGCGAGAAAGAAGGCG
>JBBQEL010000054.1:0-22602 GCA_038320645.1 Holophagales bacterium
CCTGTCGGGCTTGACTGCCTGGTGGCTGCGCCTCGAGGTTGGCCGAAGCCAGACCGAGCACCGCGCCCAGGACATTGTTCATGTCATGGGCCACGCCACCCGCCAAGCTGCCGAGGCTTTCCATCTTCTGAGCTTGCTGAAGCTGGCTCTGGAGGTTGGTCCGTTCCGCCTCTGCCTGCTTGCGCTCGGTGATGTCGCGGACAAAGGCGCAGATGAACTCATCCTCCTCAACCTGGACGTGATTGGAGGTGATCTCCACGGGGAACTCGGTGCCATCCTTTCGCTTATGGCGACTCGGGAGGGTCAGGGAACCGTTCGAACGAACCTCCTCCCAATGCTCCTTCCAGGTGGCAAGGCTATGGTCAGGATCCACATCGGCCACCTTGAGACATTCCAGTTCCGCTCGTGTATAGCCAGACTGGCGCGCAGCAGCCGCGTTGACCTGCGCAAGGCTGGCGTCCTGGCGGATCCAGTAGACGCCGTCACCGGCATTTTGGAGGGCGAAATGCGCGAGCTGCAGGGCCTTTTCCATGCGCTGCCGCTCGGCCAGAGCCCTCGACAGGCGGATGGTGCTGTAGCTGAGCCCTGAGATCATCCCGGCGAGTTTGGCGTAGAAGGCCATGGCCGCAGTGACCGTGTCGCGACTGAAGCGCGGCACCCGGTCGAGGGCCGCGAGGTAGTCCGTTTCATCGAAGCCGTGAACCCTGGCCTGACTGCGGAACAGGTCCCGATCCAGCGGTTCGTCGTCGAAGAAGAACTGGCCGAGGAAGACATTGCCGATATGCCTGCCGCCCACCTCGATGGGCGTGACCAGGTCCCACATGTTGTTTTTGCAGTGGTAGGCCTTGAATTCGCCCAGCGGCACCCCCTCGGCAAGCTTGGTGTCGCTTTCGCGGCAATTCATGAGGGTGTCGGGATGACACCGATGGAATCGGGCGCAGATATCTTGGAAGCCGACCGCCGCCAGAAGCTTTCCCGAAAGGTCGCCGATGCCGCCCGCAATGGGTACCAGTCGATGGAACTCTTCCATCAGGGCTTGCATCGCCTCGGCGTCGATGAGGTCGGAGAGATCGAACTGGTTCATCTCGCCTTCCGATGCGAGCAGAGCCTTGAGCTTTTTCCGGACCGTGGTCTCGCTCTTGAGCAGGGCTGCCTCGGCCTGCTTGTGCTCGGTGATGTCGCGGTAATTCAGCAAGACGCCCTGGATACTGGGATCGTCAGAGAGATTGCTGGCGGTGAACTCGATCGGCTTGTAGCTGCCATCCTTGCACCGGTAGCGGCACTCCGCGGTGACGGTGGCGTGGGGTTCATGCAGCAACCGGGCGAACATGGCCTGAGTGCCGGGTTGGTCGTCGGGGTGGATGTTCTCGAAGGTGGATAGGCCGATCAATTCCTCGGGCTTCCAGCCGAACCACTTCTCGATGTTCGGGCTCTGGTAGCGGTTGAGCCCCTGTGGATCGATGATGCCGATCACATCGGCAATGCCCGCGATCATGGTGCGCTGTCGGAGTTCGGTTGCCAGCAACGCGACCTTGGCCTGACGCCGCTCCAGTTCGGCCGCGGCACTGGGCGCCACCTGCTGCAGCAGGGCTTCGGTGGATGCGGAGTGGTCGAGCGCTCGCTGGCCGATGACAGCGATCAAGCCGATGGGAACACCCTTGGAGTCCCACAGGGTGGAACCGAAATAGCTTTCTGCGTTCAGATCCTGAAGCGCTGCATCCTCCGGGAACAGCTGCCGCACATCCCGTGGGAAGCAGCACACCCGCTTGTCCAGGACCTCACCGCAGGGCGTGTCCTTGAGGGCATACCGCACATTGGTTTCGAACTGACCGTTGTTGTAGACGGCCACGGTCTGGGCGGTCAGGCCATCACCTTCCAGATGATCGATGCAGACATACTCCATTTTCAGGGTTTCAGACAGGTAGCGAGCCAGCGACTCGAAGTAGTCCTCGCCCGTAGCTGGAGTGCCGCATTGCAGCAGGAAGGCTTGCGTCTGCTCGATCAGCTTGCGCTCGGTGATGTCCGTGTTCGTGCCCACCATGCGCAAGGGCTTGCCTTCGGGATCGCGGCTGATGACATGGCCGCGCCCGAGAATCCACCTGTAGCTGCCATCCTTGCAGCGGAGGCGATGCTCGAGAAGACAGGGCGGTGCATCCTTGTCATCGAAATGTGCGTGGATGACCGCCAGGACGCGGGGCAGGTCCTCCGGGTGGACACGGCTGGTCCATTCCTCGGGTCCGGTGCCGATTTCGTCCTCGGCATGGCCGAGCATCTGCTTGTAATGTGCTGAGAAAAAGGCCGTGCCGGATTGAATGTCCCAATCCCAAAGCCCATCAGCGGCGCCCTCGACGGCGAACTGCCAACGCGCCTGGCTCTGTTGGAGCGCCTTTTCTGCCCGCATCCTTGGCGTGATGTCGACGACAAAAACAGTCAGTCCACTGACCCTGCCTGTCTCATCCACGATGGGGCTGTAGCGATTATCGTAGAAATACCGGTTCGGCAGGTCTCCGTATTCCTCGATGAGGGTTAGAAACTCTCCGGCCAGGGTGCGGTCGAAATTGAATTTTGCCTTATCACGATCCGAAGGATCCGAAATGGCATCAAGCATGTTCATTCCAACGGCAATATCCACATTCCAGATGGTCTTCATCACGGTTTTGTGGGTCGTCGTGAATGTCGTGTAGCAGTAATTCAGATCCAGGGCGAAGACTACCAACCCCTGGGGGCTTTCCAGGACGGTATGCAGCAGATTGGACAGTTCTTGAGCAGTGGTTCGGCTGTCCCGCAACTGCTGTTCTGTCTTCTTGCGCTCGGTCATGTCGCGGTTACTGATCCTTCGCCCCTGATACTGCCCATCCGCCCCGCAAACGGGATGGCAGACATGCTCGATCCAGCGGACATCGCCATCGCGCCGGATGATCCGGAATTCCATGGCCCCGTCTTCTTCGTTGCCGAAGTCGAACGTGTGGCGCTCGAACAATTCACGGTCATCCGGGTGGAGGATCCGCTGGAGCAGGCCTGGATCGGCGAGGAACGCCTCGCGGGCGTAGCCGGTGATGCGTTCGCACGATGGGTTCATGTAGAGCAATTCGTGCTGCGGCCCCTCCCAGTATTCCCAGTCGTAGGTATGGTCCGCCACCTTGCGGAACGTCTCCTCGCTCGTCCGCAATTCCTTGGTACGGAGTTCCAGCGGGGCCTCCACGCGACGGTGGGCCTGCTCTCGGCGGGCCGCCGCGCAGAGTTCCAGAAGATAGGCGGGCTCGAAGGGCTTGCGCAGGTAGGCGGCAGCGCCCCCCTTGATCCACTCCAGCGCCAGAGCTGGTGACGGATCGGCGGTCATCATGAGGCACACGCAGTCGGGGTGCTGGCTCCGGATCGCCGCCAGAAGGTCGTCTCCTCCGCCATCCAGCAGGTGGTAATCGAGGATGGCGAGATCGAAGGCGGCATTCGCCAAGGCCCTCCTGCCTTCCTGCATGGTCGTGGCCTGAGTCACCTGGTAGCCGTGGGCCTCGAAGGTCTTGTTCAGGACGGCCAGTTGGAGCCGGTCGTCGTCCACCAACAGGACCCGGAGCCGTTCCTGGGGCTGTTCCCCCGCCAACAGGGTTCGCACCTGGTGGAGGAAGTGCCCGCCTTCGATGGGTAAGGACTGGAAGGCGTTGGCCCCCAGATCGGCGGTGATGCGGGCCACCTCGTCCCCGGCATAGGGGACCGACACCACCAGGATCGGCACGCGGTTGAAGGCTGCGAACTCGGGCGAACGGAGCAGACGACAGAAATGCCAGCCATCCAACCCCGGCATGTGAAGATCCGTGATGATGAGTTGGGGTGGCCCCCCGGCCGCAGGCGCGATCATGGCCGCGATGGCCGCCTCCACCCCCCGGAAAGTCCAAACCTCACCGTGCTCTTTGCCCAAGAGCGCCGCCAGCACCTTGAGCTGGATCGGGTCATCGTTCACCACCACGATGGTGGGTGGGGTTGGAAGGACGATGGTCATGGCAGTTCCTGGTGTCTTGCCCATGGTGATCCTGGGGTTCCTAGACGGGGCGCAAGATCGTTACCCCCAAGGCAATCAGTTGGCCTGGTGGTCCCATATACTATCGGCCTCAGGCTTGCGGGCTGTGAACTTCCGGACCATCTTTCGGGTTCGGTGGGGATGGTTGGGGCGCTGCAGGAGCCCTGGGGAGATGCTCCTGACCTGGGTCGACCGGCCGCCGGCCAAGGCCGAGGTTGGGCGCCCAATGGATCAGAGTCCATGACCCCAGCCCCAGGGTGTCCTTTCCAGGTAGCAACTACCGCAAGGCACTTGGGTAGCACCCTTGCCCGAGGCAATACGAATGGGAAAATCGCTTGCCACCGTGGAAGCCTCCGAGTGAGATCGGGGACGGCGTCGCCCGGACCAGTTCGAATCCCGCCCCGACCTGCCCGGTGCAAATACGGATCTGCTGCGCTCGGGCGCGTGCCAATGCGAAAGGGCGGAACCGCTCCCCGCGGCGCACCGCAACCTTCACTGTGGTTCGAATTGAATGGATTGGAAGATCATTCTGATTGGTTCACATTCGTTGGCGAATGCATCTTGGCTTATCTATATGTTTTTATGGGTTTTATCTGGTGGCCTAAAAAATGCTCTCTTGATCGGACAGACCCTGGCCTGATGCCCGGGCTGAAGCCAGCCGCGGCCCGATAAGAGTTGGAAGAAGACCCTCGGACCCAGGCGAGGACCACCCGCCGGTACCTGGCAGAGCACGATGAAGCCAGCCAGCACCTCACCAGACGATTCATTCGGCACCGGAGGCAAAGCCTTGAAAGCCAGTCGCAACGATCCATCTATTGGCCAGGGAGAGGCCGGGTGCCAACAGGCGGAAGAGGCCTTGCTCAAGGCCGGCTCCCTGCAACGCGCGATCATCAACAGCGCAACTTTTTCGAGCATCGCCACCGACGCCAAGGGCGTCATTCAATTGTTCAACGTGGGTGCCGAACGCATGCTCGGTTACGAGGCTGCCGAGGTCATCGGCAGGATGACCCCGGCCGACACATCTGATCCGGTTGAAGTGATTGCACGCGGCAAGACCCTGAGCATCGAGTTCGCCACCCAAATTGCGCCTGGCTTCGAGTCGCTGATTTACAAGGCCTCGCGCGGCATAGAGGACATCTACGAGCTGACCTACATCCGCAAGGACGGTCTCCGCTTCCCCGCGGTCGTGTCGGTCACGGCACTGCGCGACGAGCAGAACGTCATTATCGGCTATCTCTTGATCGGCACCGACAACACCGCGCGGAAGCAGGCCGAAGAGGCGCTGCTGCGTTCCGGCGCCCTGCAAAGCGCCATTTTCAACAGCGCCAACTTCTCCAGCATCGCCACCGACGCCAAGGGCGTCATCCAGATTTTCAACGTCGGCGCCGAGCGCATGCTGGGCTACACCGCTGCCGATGTGATGAACAAGATCACCCCAGCCGATATCTCCGACCCGCAGGAAGTGATCGCGCGGGCCAAGGAGCTCAGCACCGAACTCGGCACGACGATTACACCAGGCTTCGAAGCCTTGGTGTTCAAGGCTTCGCGCGGCATAGAGGACATCTACGAGCTGACCTACATCCGCAAGGACGGTAGCCGCTTCCCGGCGGTCGTGTCGGTCACGGCCCTGCGCGACGTGAAGGACACCATCATCGGCTATCTGTTGATCGGCACCGACAACACCGCGCGCAAACAGGCGGAAGCCGCCTTGCTCCGGGCGGGTGCGTTGCAGAGCGCGATCTTCAACAGTGCGAACTTCTCCAGTATCGCTACCGACGCCAAGGGTGTAATCCAGATTTTCAATGTGGGCGCCGAGCGCATGCTGGGCTACACCGCCGCCGAGGTGATGAACAAGATCACGCCTGCCGATATCTCCGACCCCAAGGAAGTGATCGCCCGCGCCGCCCTATTGAGCCTGGAACTCGGCACCCCCATCACGCCCGGCTTCGAGGCCCTGGTGTTCAAGGCTTCCCGCGGGATCGAAGACATCTACGAGCTGACCTACATCCGCAAGGACGGGAGCCGCTTCCCCGCCGTGGTGTCCGTCACGGCCCTGCGCGACGCCCAGGAAACCATCATTGGTTATCTCCTGATCGGCACCGACAACACGGCGCGCAAACAGGCGGAAGAGGCCCTCCTCCGAGCGGGGGCCCTGCAGAGCGCCATCTTCAACAGCGCCAATTTCTCGAGCATCGCCACGGATGCCAAGGGTGTCATCCAGATCTTCAATGTCGGCGCTGAGCGCATGCTGGGCTACACCGCCGCCGATGTGATGAACAAGATCACGCCCGCCGACATCTCCGATCCCCAGGAAGTCATCGCCCGGGCCGCGGCACTCAGTGTGGAACTCGGAACGCCCATCACTCCCGGCTTCGAGGCCCTGGTCTTCAAGGCTTCGCGGGGCATCGAGGACATCTACGAGCTGACCTATATCCGCCGGGATGGCAGCCGTTTCCCGGCGGTGGTCTCCGTCACGGCCCTGCGCGACGCCCAGGAAGCCATCATCGGCTACCTGCTGATCGGCACCGACAACACGGCCAGGAAGCAGGCGGAAGAGGCCCTGCTCAAGGCGGGGGCCCTGCAGAGTGCCATTTTCAACAGTGCCAATTTCTCGAGCATCGCCACGGATGCCAAGGGCGTCATCCAGATCTTCAATGTGGGCGCCGAGCGCATGCTGGGCTACACCGCCGCGGATGTCATGAACAAGATCACGCCGGCCGATATCTCCGATCCGCAGGAAGTCATCGTCCGCGCCCGAACCCTGAGCGCGGAACTCGGCACTCCCATCACGCCCGGCTTCGAAGCCCTGGTCTTCAAGGCTTCCCGCGGGATCGAAGACATCTACGAGCTGACCTACATCCGCAAGGACGGGAGCCGGTTCCCCGCCGTGGTGTCCGTCACGGCCCTGCGCGACGCCCAGAATGCCATCATCGGGTATCTCCTGATCGGTACCGACAACACCGCCCGCAAGCAGGTCGAGGAAGAGCAGAAGAAGCTCGACCAGAGCCTTCGGGACCAGCAGTTCTACACGCGCTCGCTCATTGAATCCAGCATCGACGCGATCATGACCACCGACCCCAAGGGCATCGTCACGGATGTCAACAAGCAGATGGAAGCGCTCACCGGCTGCACGCGGGACGAGCTGATCGGGGCGCCCTTCAAGAGCTACTTCACGGATCCGGACCGGGCCGAGGCAGGCATCAAGCAGGTGCTGGCCGAAGGCAAGGTCACTGACTACGAGCTCACGGCGCGCAACTGGGATGGCAAGGAGACCGTGGTCTCTTACAACGCGACCACCTTCTATGACCGGGGGCGGAAGCTGCAGGGCGTGTTCGCCGCCGCCCGCGACATCACCAAGAGCAAGCGCCAGGACCAGATCCTGCAGGAGAAGAACACCGAGCTGCAGAGCGCCCGGATCGTAGCCGAAAACGCCAACCTGTCGAAATCGGATTTTCTGGCCACCATGAGCCATGAGATCCGCACCCCCATGAACGGCGTGCTCGGCATGCTCGAGCTGCTCAGCCTGACGGCCCTCGATGGGGCGCAGCGCACGATGCTCGAGGCGGTACGCGAATCCGGCACGACGCTGCAGCGGATCATCGATGACATCCTCGATTTCTCCAAGATCGAGGCCGGCAAGCTGGAGGTGACTCCCCAGGCCGCCTCCATCAGCTCCGTCATCGAGGCCGTGGAAAACATCTATTCCGGCATCGCGAGCAGCAAGGATGTCCTGCTCCAGTGCACCATCGACCCGCGGATCAGCCCGGCCCTGCTCGTCGATCCGATCCGGCTGCGGCAGATCCTCAACAACCTGGTCAGCAATGCCATCAAGTTCACGGCCGCGGGCAAGATCGCCATCGACGCCGAGCTGGTGGGACGAACGGAAGGGCAGGATCAGGTGCGCATCTCGGTGACAGACACCGGCATCGGCATTTCGCCCGGAGACCAGGCCCGGCTGTTCCAGCCCTTCGTCCAGGCCACCGGGGAGACGGCGCCCCGGTTCGGGGGCACTGGCCTGGGGCTGGTGATCTGCCGCCGGCTCGCCAACATGATGGGGGGCTCGATCCAGATGGAGAGCGAGGTCGGTCTGGGGACGATCATGACCCTGGAGTTGTCCCTGCCCATCGCCGATCCGAAGGACCTGCCGAAAGCCAGCCCGATCAGCTCTCCAGAGTTCTTGACCACGACCCTCCGCAGGCGCCGCATGGCGCCCGACAACGCGCAGGCCGAAGCCGAGGGGACCCTGGTGCTGGTGGCCGAAGACCACGCCACCAATCGCTCGCTCATCATGCGTCAGGTCAACCTGCTGGGCTATGCGGTCGAGAGCGTGGAGAACGGTCAGGAAGCACTGGAACAATGGGCCACGGGCCGCTTCGGAATCATCATCACCGACTGCAACATGCCGGTGATGAACGGCTACGAACTCACGCGCAGCATCCGGGAACAGGAGTCTGCCACGGGCTGCGGGCACATTCCCATCCTCGCCTGCACGGCGAATGCGCTGCGGGGCGACGGGGAAACCTGCATCTCCACCGGCATGAACGACTATCTCGCCAAGCCGGTCGAACTGAGGGACCTGGCGCGGAAGCTCGACCAATGGCTGCCGATCCCGACAACCGCCGCCCCCCTCGACCCGTCGGTCCTCGCCGCCATCACCGGTGGCGATCCGGGACAGGATCTCGCGGTGCTGGTCCAATTCCAGCAGGTCAACAACGAGGATGCCGCCATGTTGGATCTGGCCCGGGAGACGGGCGATATCTCCAAGGTCATCACGGCCTCCCATCGCATCAAGGTTGCCAGCAGGGCCATCGGGGCCATCCCCCTGGCGACCGTCTGCGAACACCTGGAGCGGGCCAGCCGCGCCGGCGACTGGAACGAGATCGATGTGAACATGTGGACCTTCCACGTTGAACTTGGGCGCCTGAACGCCTACATCGAGGAATGCCAAGCCAAGTCGCTGGGCTAAGGGTCGCGGCCTAGCGCCCCTTGACCATCGGCACGAACCGCACCGGCAGCACGGCCTGCTGCTCCAGCCCTGCCGGTCCCTTTCGCAGCAGGTACAGCTCCTGGGGGCCCCCCCGTGATCCCACGGGAAGGATCATCCGCCCGCCAGGCTTCAGTTGCGCCACCAAGGCCAGGGGCACCTGCTCCGGGGCGCAGGTCACGATGATGGCATCGAAGGGCGCGGCTTCCGGCCAGCCGAGGTAACCATCCCCACAGCGGACCTTCACATTGGCGAAGCCCAGCCGCTTCAGGTCTGCCTTGGCGCGTCGGGCCAGCGGCTCCACCAACTCGATGCTGAGCACCTCGGCCACCAGGCCCGAGAGCACGGCCGCCTGGTAGCCCGAGCCCGTGCCGATCTCCAGGATCCGGTCGCCGGGCTTGGGCTCGAGCGCGGCGGTCATGAAGGCCACGACATAGGGCTGGGAGATGGTCTGCCCGTGACCGATGGGCAGGGGACCGTCCTCATAGGCCCTGGCTCGCACAGCGGCTGGAACGAACTCATGGCGAGGCACCTTGGCCATGGCCCCCAACACCCGGGCATCCGAGATTCCCCGGGCGGTGATCTGTTCGCGCACCAGGCGCGCTCGGGCGGCCGCCAAGGTGGCCTCCTCCACCGACAGGGGCGGCTGCTGCGGGTCCGGTTCGCATCCCCCCAGGGTCAGCATGCAGATCACTCCCAGGATCCTGTGCATGGGTACGAGGGTACTCCGCTCCAGGCACTCCGCCAGGGCGCGTGGGCGTCCCTTTTGTCGAGAAATCCATCCGGCGCCCCTACCGAGAATTCTGGAACGCAGTAGCCTCCCTGGTCATCCCAACTACCTCCCGATGTGCGTCATTGGGGCCTTGGAGACATTCCGTGACATTCAGATCCATTCCATTCTGCCTCGCCGTGGCCTGCTCCCTGCTCCTGCTCATCGGCTGCCGCAGCCCTGAGCGGGTGCCCCTGCCCGGGGTTGCCAAGGTGGAATTGGCGCGCTTCATGGGCGACTGGCATGTCATCGCAAGCATCCCCACCTTCATCGAACGGGAAGCCTACAACGCCGTGGAGAACTATCGGCTGGATCCCGACGGCACCATCGCCACCACCTTCACCTTCCGCCAAGGTGGCTTTGACGGGCCGGCCAAGCGCTATACGCCCCGGGGCTTTGTGGTCGACCGGACCACCAACTCCATCTGGGGCATGCGGTTCATCTGGCCCATCAAGTCCGACTTCCGCATCGTGTACCTCGACGAGCCCTACACCCAGACCATCATCGGCCGGGACCGACGGGATTTCGTCTGGATCATGGCCCGCACGCCGGAAATCCCGGAGTCCGACTACCAGCACCTCCTGAAGCGGCTGGAGGCCATGGGCTATGACCCGGGGCAGCTCCGCAAGATCCCCCAGCGCTGGCCGCAGCCTTGAACGGTGCGGTGGTGTGAGGATGGCTGGCGTTGGAACGGGTCCAGCCGCAGCACCACTCCGGCCTGACCCGAGCGGCATGGCAGGCATGGGCCCGCTGAAAGCCATCCCCAGACACATCCATCCTTCTCGACAGCCTTCTCTTCATGGAGATTCCCTTGGATAAGCCATCCTATTTCGTCCAGTTCGCGACACTGGCCGCCAGCCTTGGCCTGCCCGCGCAAATCGCCTGCGCCCAGGCCTTCGATGCGGTGCGCTTGTATGGAGCTGCGCCCGGCAAGAACGGCGGCCTGGCCGGCTTGGCGGTGATCGCCGGCCACGAGTACCCCGGCTCGGATGAGCGTCGCTTGCTGGTGGTACCCCTCCTGGACTACCAGTGGGCCAATGGCTGGTTTGCTGGCGTCACCAACGGCCTCGGATTCAACTTCTCCAACCGCCCCGACCGGCAATACGGCCTGCGCGTGACCGCCGACCTGGGCCGCTACGAAAAACGCTCCAGGGCCTTGCGCGGCATGGGTGATGTCGAGCCCAGCGCTGAAGTCGGCGCCTTCTTCAATCACCTGTTCAGCCGCGCGTTTTTCGCAAGCTCATCGCTGCGCGTCGGTTCCGGCGAGCACCACAAGGGCGCCCTGCTGGATCTCGGCGCAGGCTACAGCAGCGAGCTGGCGCCCCGCTGGCGTCTGGGCGCGGGCCTGGCCGCCACCTTGGCCAATGCCGACTACCTCCAGAGCTTCTTCGGCATCACGCCCGCGCAGTCCGCCACCAGCGGCTACGCCAGCTACACGCCCGGCGCCGGCCTGCGCGATGTGCGCCTGAACGTGTCACTGACGCATCGCTTCAACCCGCGCCTCGGCATCACCGCTGCGCTTTCCGCCAGCACCCTGTTGGGCGACGCCAAGGACAGCCCGTTGACGCGCCAGCAGACAGCGGTCAACGGCATCCTGGCCCTGAGCTACGCCTTTTGAATCCCCGCGCTGAGATGGGTGTCGATCATGGGTTTTTCCGCCTTGGGGTGCCCCGTTCAGGTCAAGGCCAGTCCGGGTCGGCCCTGAGCCCCTTCCAGACATAAAATAGAGAATCTCGGAGCGTGCCCCGATGACCAGCCCCCACACAGATCCTGACCTAGGCTTGCGCGAGCAGATCCGCCGATGGATCGAGAGTGATCGTTTCGAAAGGGCGGTCACCGCACTCATCCTGCTGAACGCGATCACCCTGGGCTTTGAGACCTCGGCGGAGGCGGTGGCCCGGTTCGGCGTCTGGCTTCGGTGGATCGATCGCCTGGTGCTTGGCGTCTTCCTGGTGGAACTCCTGTCGCGTTTCTATGTCTACAGGCAGAGCTTCTTCAGGGATCCTTGGCGGGTGTTCGATTTCGTGGTCGTCGGCGTGGCCTTGCTGCCCGCAGGCTCGGCGTTCGGGGTGCTGCGCGCGCTGCGGGTCTTGCGTCTGCTTCGGCTGGTCTCGCTGGTGCCCTCCATCCGCGGCGTGGTGGGCGCCCTGCTGAAGGCTCTCCCCGGCATGGGTTCGATCATCGGCCTGCTCGGTCTGGTGCTGTATGTTTCCGCGGTGCTGGCGACAAAGCTGTTCGGCACCATGACGCCGGAGCTGTTCGGCAGCCTGGGAGCCTCGCTGTTCACCCTGTTCCAGGTGATGACGGTGGAGGGCTGGCCCGACATTGCGCGGCAGGTGATGGTGCACTCGCCCTATGCCTGGCTGTTCTTCGTCTCCTATCTGCTGATCGCGACGTTCATGGTTCTCAACCTCTTCATTGCAGTCGTGGTCAATGCCATGCAGGCCCAGGTGACCGACGATCTCAAGGATGAAGGCGAGGTGAACACCCGGCTGATTCTGGCCGAGCTGCGCGCGCTCCGGCAGGAAGTGAACGCCTTGCGGGAACCTCCACCGACCTAGCCCGGTGGCCTGCCGAACCCAGGCTGGAACGGGGTTTCGCGCCAACCGCCCCGTCCCCTGGGGGGCCGGGAGACGGGGCGGCGCTTTCGACGCTTGGGTGACTCAGAACCCCAGCGTGAGCGCCACGGTTCCGGCCATGGCGCCGGTCCAACTCCGCAGGCGCCAGGCTCCGATCAGGGCCTTGGCTTTGGCCGAGCCAGCAAAGGAGATCTGGAAGGTGGCCAGGGTGACCTTACCGGAGGTGTCCACTTTCAGCTCCAGCACCGTGCCCGAAGGCAGGCTGGCCAGGGCTGCCACCAAGGCCGGATCCTTCAGGCGTGCGCTGAGCTCGCTGCGCAGGGCGGCCAGATCGGACACATTCGAGAAGCCGGAGAAGGCCAGGATGCGCAGTTCCTTGGCGGCCTTCGCGACCTCCCGCTTCGCCTCGTCCTTGCGGGCCGATCGATCCTCGGCCACCACTTCCACCACCGCCGCGGCCGGAACGCCGCTCGCCTTCATCCGCACGGGCGCCGGAGCGTAGGCCATGGTCTGCGCCACGCCTCCCACGATGCCCCCAGAGACGCCCCCCACCGCCGCGTTGGAGACGCCTTCGGGCAAGGGCAGTGGTTGAGTGACCGTGGTGTTGTGACCGCCCGTATTTCGCACCTGGGTATCCACCGCCACGAAGGAGGTGTAGGCCGTCAGCAGGTTGTAGGCGAGGCCGAGGCGCGTGACTTCGGCCTTGCGGTCCGCGTCCTGGCCGAACTGATCGTAGTCCGACAGCATCTGAATGCGCTGCCGCGCCCAGAGCTGGCGCAGGGCGCCGTGGGTGCGGTCCTTCACCTGCCCCACCTCGAAGGTCTGGCTCCAGGGGCCTGCGCCGCTGATGCCCGAAAGTGTCACCGTGCCCTTGGCCTCGCCGGTCCACTTGCCGAGACAGATCACGGGCCGATCCGCCAGCACGTCCGGCAGCTGGATGGGCTCAAGGTCCTGCACCTGGAAGCCGCTGGTGGTGAGCTTCAGATTGGTGAGCACGGGCGAGGAGACATAGGCGCGGAAGCGCTCGGCCTCGGCGGCGGCCTGCTCGGGCTTGGTGATGACGAAGGCCTCGCCCTGCCCCGCGTGGGCCATGCCCTCGATGAGGTGGCGGTTCACGGAAGAGCCGATGCCGAAGGTGAAGAGGTTGGCCGAGCCCAGGTTCTGCCGGATGATGTCTAAGACCCGGCCGTCGGCGCTGATGTAGCCATCCGTGGACACCACGAAGGTGCGCGAGATGCCCGGCACGCGGGGCAGGCCCAGGGCCCGGCGCATGGCGCTGCCCAGCTCGGTGCCACCGCCCCCATTCTGCGAGCGCACGAAGGCCAGGGCCTGCTGGGTGGCTTCAGGCGAGGCGTGCTGGGAGGCGGGCGACCACAGCGCGGAGCTGCCTTCGAACACCATCACATTGAAGAGATCCTGGGGCCTCAGGCCCTGGATCATCTCCTTCATGAGCACCTTCGAGACCTCGATGGGGAAGCCCATCTGACTGCCGGAGATGTCCATGATGAAGACGAATTCGCGGGGCGGCAGATCCTTCGGCGTCACCCGCTTGGGCGGCTGCGCCATGAGCAGGAAGGTGTTTTCGCCCTTGGTCTGGTTCAGCAGCAGCCCCGACTGCACCGCGCCGCCCGCCAGCTGGTATTTCACGATGACGTCGCGGTTGCCGCCCTGGGCTTCGCTGGGATCCAGCCGCAGGGTGGCCTGGGCCTTGCCGTCGTAGGCGATGGAAGTCTTGTGGGTATCGCAGGCCATGCGCTGAATGGCCATGCCCGCCGACAGCTTCACCTCCAGGTCGAAGGTGGTCGCGGATTTCTCGCCGGCATGGGTGTAGGGATTGGCCACCCAGGGTTCGCCGGTGCTCGACTCGGTGCCAGCCTTGCCGGCATAGCGCGGCCCCACCACTGTCGGATAGACGAAGGCATAGGTGGCGTCCGTGGGCACGAGCAGTTCCGTGTAGGACAGCTCAACCTTGATCTCGTCGCCGGGCAGGATGTTCGCCACATTCATCTGAAAGACGTTGGGCCGCTGCTGCTCCAGCAGCGAGGCGCTGCGGCCCTGCTGCTTGGCCTGCTCGTAGTCGGCCCGGGCCTGGCCGCGCTCTTTGATCTGCGCCTTCAGCACCCGCTCGCCGATGGTCATGGTCATGCCGTAGACAGCCGATCGTGTGGAGCCCGGGAACACATAGATGGCCTCCAGGGCCTTCGTGCCGGTGTTCCGGTAGACCTGGGTCACCTTCACGTCGGCGATGACGCCCGCGATGGCGACCTTGGCGGAAGTGAATTTCAGCGGCAGCTGATCCACCGAGGCGTCGGCGCTCTTCACGAAGAAGTAGGGCGACAGTGTGGCGTCCGTAGATTCAGCCCTTGGGCCCGCCTCCAACCGAATCGGTAGCGGACGGCTGCGAGCCGGAGTCTGTCCCAGAACGAGTGGCGGCAGCCCGGCACAGCAGGCGAACATCATGGCGGTGGAGCGGCGCAGCGGCATGGCTTCCTCCTCAGGTGGCCGCACCGGAATGGCGGGGCTCAAGGGGGAATGCCGCCGGATTCAGGTTCCTTTCAGCGGATTGTTTCTCTCTTCCCAACGGGATGGATCCGGGCCCGGAATCCGTTCACCGGCCCCTCGGCGGGCAACTTCGACGGGTCTACCACCGGGGCGTTGAGCAGGTAGAGATCCAGCGCATCTCCGGGCGCCAACCGCACCTGGCCGCGCCGCTGGGCCAGCCCGTCGCCACGGGCTTCGGACACCAGCTTTAGCAGCTCGACCCCCGATGCCCCGCGCTTCAGGAGCACCACCAGTGCCCCGCGGGTCGCCCTCACCGTGATGCGGGTGGCGCCGTCGGCCTGGGCCACGAGGGTCCAGGTTGGTGCGGTGTCCTCGGCGATGACTTCTACCACCGCAGCGCGATCGGCCCTCTGGGCTGCGGCCTGGGTGGGCTGGACCGGGGGCGCGCCAGCCACGCCCCCGACCACGCCCCCGACCACACCCCCGACTGCGCCAGAGGCGAGGTTCATCCCCCCGGCCGCGGGCCTGGGTTGGACCGCCAGCTTCTTGGCTTCGGTCGCCCTGGCCGCGTGGGCCGTCACTTCGGTTCTCCGCGCCGCGGACTTGGCGGGCTCTGCCACCGCATCCTCCATGGCCGCGGCGGGCAAGGGTGGGGCGGACTTGGGAGCGGGGGCCAGGACCGGCGCGGTGGGGAGGGCCCGGGGCGCAGCTTCGCGCACCGGCACGGCCTCTTCTTTGGCCTTCAAGGCGGGGACATCCTTGGGTGCCTGGGGCGCCGAGGGCGCCAGCGATTGCACCCGTGGCCGGGCGGGCGGCTCGGCAACGGGCGGGGGGACCACCGGGACGGGAGCGAGGCTGGGCGCCGCGTCCTGCGCCTTCTCCCGCCTTTCCAGCGGGGGCAGTGCTTGCGGGTTGCGCAGGTAGGCCAGCCCCGCGGTGGCGGCCACGAGCAGGCTGGCGGCGGCGCCGATGACCCCGGGGTGGAGCCAGAAGGGAACGACCTTGGGTGGGGCGGCGGCCAGGGCCGCCAGCAGCCGGGCCTTGGCCTCTGGATCCGCCAGCAGCTCGCGCAGGGCTTCTTCCGCCAGCAGGGCATCGAAGACGTCCTGCTGCGCCAGGGCCGCAGCCAAGAGCCGGTGGCGTTCCTCCTCGGTGAGGGTTCCCGTGGCGTAGCCGCCCAGCAGCTTTTCGGCCTCTTCGCGGATCATGGCGCCCCCTTTCCGGCAGCGGCTTCCCAGCTTCCGCCCAGCGTTTCGAGCAGCTGCTTCCGGCAGCGGTGGTCCCAGGTGTAAATGGTGTTGAGGCTGGCCGTGCCCATGGCCTGCTGGATTTCGGCGAAGGTCCGCCCCGCCAGCTTCAGGCGGAACAGCTCCCGGCACCGTTCCCCCATGTGCGCAATGCCGCCCAGGAGCCGGGTCAGCAGCTCCTTGCGCTCCAGGACAGTGGCCGGGTCCGGCGCATCCGAAGGCGGCGGAAAAGCGTCCACATCCACCGCGTCGAACTCCCCACGCCGGGCCGCCTTGCGCCGGTGGGCCGCCAGCTTGAAGCGCAGGATCTGGAACGCCAGGGGCAGCAGATCCTCCAGCCGGTCGAGATGCCCGTACTTCTCGTGGATCAGCATCAGCACCTCCTGCGCCAGGTCTTCTGCATGGGCGCCGGCATAACGGGATGCCGCGAAGGCCACGATCCTTTCACGGAGCCGGGAGAGGATCTCGGTGCGGCCAACCAAGGCCACAGCCTGCCCCTCGGGGAGCGGCGGCGCGGCAGATGTCGGAAGGATGGGATCCATGGGACTTCGGAGTGAATTCCATCCTGGCATTGTTTGGCCGTTCGGCCCACCGGGTACACTGGGCCCATGTCCGAACGCCTGATCCTGCTCACCAATGACGATGGTCTCTGGGCCCCTGGGATCGCGGCGCTGGCCCGGGCGGCCGCGCCCTTCGGCCGGGTGGTCACCGTGGCCCCGGACCGCAACCGCTCGGCCATCTCCTCGGCCCTGAGCCTGCACAACATCCTGCGACTGAACGAAGTCAGCCCGGGCCGCTTCGCCTGCGATGGCACCCCCGTGGATTGCGTGCTGCTGGGGGTCTGCGAGGTGCTCCAGCAGAAGCCCGACTGGGTGCTGTCCGGCATCAACCACGGCTTCAACCTCGGCGAGGACGTGTTCTATTCGGGCACCGTGGGCGCGGCCTTCGAGGGACGGCTCCAGGGCGCCCGGGCGGCGGCCTTCTCCAATCACCCGGGCGGTTCCCTGGAGACGGTTGAACCCTGGATCACCCGCTTCCTGGAGCGCTGGGAAAGCATGGAGCTCCCGGCCAACCGCATCTGGAATGTGAACTTCCCGGAGGGCGAGCCTGAGGGCTTCCAACTGACGAGCCAGGACAACCGCGTCTACCACGACCTGGTGGAGCGCCGCACCGATCCGCGCAGCACCCCCTACTACTGGATCGGCGGTGACGCCGGCCCGACCTATGCCAAGGCGCCGGGCACCGATGCCGGGGCGGTGTTCCGCGGCTATGCCAGCGTGACGCCCCTGCGCCTGGATCTGGGCTGCCCCGAAACCCTCGCCCGCCGGGCCGATTTCGACGCGGCCTTCGGCCAGTAGCCCCGCCGCGGGCCGAGTCTCCCGGCTGGACTGGGAAGGCCCGGGTGTGGGAACCTCTTCTCCCTTTCCTTTCGAGCTCCGAAGGTAGCCATGCCCCAGACCGCCCCCCTCACCTCTTTCGTTCGCGACGTGCCGGACTTCCCGAAACCGGGGATCCTCTTCCGCGACATCACGCCCCTGCTGGCCAGCGCCGAAGCCTTCGGCGAGGCCGTGGCGGCCATGGCCCAGCCGGTGCTCGCCCTCCAGCCCACCCATGTGCTGGGGCTGGAATCCCGCGGCTTCATCTTCGGCAGCGCCCTGGCCCAGAAGCTGGGCGTGGGCTTCGTGCCCGCCCGCAAGCCCGGCAAGCTGCCCATGACCACCCACTCGGAAGCCTACGGCCTGGAGTACGGCTCGGATGCCCTGGAGATCCACCAGGACGCCTTCAAGCCAGGTGATCGGGTGCTCATCGTGGACGACGTCATGGCCACCGGTGGCACCGCCGCCGCCGCCCAGCGCCTCGTCCAGCGCACGGGCGCCCAGGCCGTGGCCCTCACGGTGTTCATCGAACTGACCACCCTGCCCGGCCGCGAAAAAGTCGAGGGTCTGCCCGTCTTCAGCGTGCTGCGCTACTAGGAATGAGTGAGCCCGCTATTCAAGATGGTGCTGCTCGCCTGGCTGGTGCTGGGGCCGCTGGGCATCTGGCTGCGGCGCAGGCGCAAAAACAGGCCGTAGGCTGTGGGCGGTGGGCCCTAGGCTGTGGGCTGTGGGCGGGCAGCCACCATCCTGCTTCCGAGCCCAGAGGCAACCATTGACGCAGCCCAAAGGGCCGCATCCAAGCAAGCCACAGCCCACAGCCTACAGCCAACCTTAAGGCCTACGGCCTCCAGTCTTTGGCAGGATCAGGCTGAAGCGGCTGCCCGGCGACTGGGGTTCGTAGCGGGCGTCGCCGCCGTGATCCTGGGCGATGCGGCGGACGATGGCGAGGCCGAGGCCGGTGCCCTTTCGCTTGGTGGAGAAATAGGGCTCGAACAGCCGCTCGCGATCGGGCTCGGGGACGCCGGCACCGTCATCCGCCACATCGAAGCGCAGGGCGGCGCCCTCCTCGATCAGGGAGAGCTGCACCACGCCTTTGCCCTCCACCGCGGCCACGGCGTTGTCCACATAGTTGATGAGGGCCCGCTTGACCATGTCGCCGTCCCAGAGCGCCGCCAGGGGTGCCTCCGGGAACCGGAGCTCCCACTGGATCTCCGGATGGTTCGGGCCGTACAGCGCCGCCACCTGACGCAGCAGCTCCGCGGGATCGCAGGGCGAGAACGAAGGCGAAGGCAGCCGGGCGAAGCGGCTGAAGCTGTCCACCAGCCGGGAGAGGCTGGATACCTCGGCGAGGATGGTTTCGGCGCCTTCCCGCACCGCCTCGGGCTCGAGCCGCCCCTCCCGGATGCGGCGCAGCAGCCGCTGAGCCGTGAGCTGGATGGGCGTCAGGGGGTTCTTCACCTCGTGGGCCATGCGCCGCGCCACCTCCTGCCAGGCGGCCCGCTTTTCGGCCTGGGCCAGCAGCGACAAGTCCTCCAGCACCGCCAGCACCCCACCGCCCTGGATGGGTTCGAGGAGGGCGCGCACCGGGCGGCCCTCGCCTTCACCGCCCAGGCGCAGTTCCTCCTGCACGCCCCGTTTGGTTTCGCGCACGGCGGCCAGCAGGGCCGGCAGGCGGCCCAGACGCGGCAGGGCCTCCATCGTGGCCCACCGGGCCTCGGTGGGATCGAAGGATTCGAGGCCCAGCCAGGCGCGCGCGGCCGCGTTGAAGGTGCGCAGTTCGCCATCGGGCCGCCAGCTCATGACGCCCACGGGCAGGGCCGCCAGCAGCTGATCCAGGTAGGCCCGCTGCTGCTCGATGCGGCTGGCCTGGGCTTCGATGGCCGCGCGGTTGGTCTTCAGGTCGCGGGTCATGGCATTGAAGGTCTGGGCCAGGAAGGCCAGCTCGTCCTCCCCCATCACCGGCAGCTGCACTTCGAGATCCCCGGCGCCCACCCGCTGCGCGGCCTTGGCCAGGGCGCGGATGGGCTCGCTGAGGGATTTCGCCAGGGCCAGACCAGACCACACCGCGAAGAACAGCGTGAGCATGGTCAGGAACAGGAAAGTGCTCTGGGGCAGGGTCTGCAGCGTGTCCTTATTGGCGCGGATCTGCTGACTCTCCTTGAACCGCTGCTCCAGCGCCACCACCCGGTCGAGCGTTTCCCGCGGCATGAACACGCCCACGGCCCAGGCGCCGTCCCCCCGGGGCACGAGGCGCAGCAGCCACAGGCCATCATGGGATTCCTGCTGGCTCTCCCCGGCCAGGGCACTCAGATCCGGCGGCGGCAGCCCGGGACCGAGATCCAGCGCCTTGATGCCGCCGTCGGGGCGAAGACCAAGCGAGGCCACCATGTCCAGGCCGGAAGCCTCCCGGATCGCCGGGGCTTCGGCCGAGGCGGAGGCTTGCAATCGTCCAGCCCCGAACTCGAGGCGCAACCGGGCGGCGCCGCGAAGATCCTCGGCCACCTTCCGGCCATCCCGGATGGCGACCTCGGTGCCCGGGCTGAACCAGCGCTCCACGTTCTTGTTGATGAAATTGGCGCCCACCAGGAAGAGGATCAGGCTCGGCACAATCCCCACGATGAAGAGGGTCAGCACCATGCGGGTGCGCAGCCGGGAACCGAGGATGCCGCTCTTGCGCTCGAAGTAGAGCTTGGCCCCGCTGCGGGCCACGATGAAGAGCAGCGTCCCGATGGCCAGCACGTTGGCCAGCCCCAGCGCCAGGAGCGCCCACCGGGACGGCGCATCCAGCCCGCCCTCGGCGATGCGATTCCCCACCGTCTTGTAGGCCAGGATGATCATGAGGATCACCACAGCCAAACCCACGGCCACATAGAGGCGCGTCAGCTCGGGATGGCGCTTGGTCGGCGGGGAAGCCATGAACAGCAGGCTATCCTGGAACCCTCCCGAAAGGCAGGCAGAAGCGGATGGCGACAGATGGCACGGAGGCGGTGCGGCGGAATTTCCTGGCGGGTTTCATCCCTGGCAGCGGCCTTCCCATCTTCGATCCGCCCCCGCCCGACGCGGCCTGGGACACCGTGCGCACCGATCAGGGCGACTACCCGCGCCTGTCCCTGGAATTCTGGACCGCGAAGCAGCGGCAGGCCGCGAACCTGCACGAAATCTCGTACCGCGCCTGCTACAAACCCCAGCTGCCCCGGCACTTCATCGAGCGCCTGACGCGGCCCGGCGAGCGGGTCTACGACCCCTTCAGCGGCCGCGGCACCACCCTGGTCGAAGCGGCCCTCCTGGGGCGCCGGGTGGCGGCCAATGATGTCAACCCGCTGTCCCGCATGCTCGCCGAACCCCGGCTCACGCCGCCAGATCCGGTCGCCGTGGCGAAGCGGCTGAAAGCCATTCCGTGCACCGGAAGGCAGGACGGCCTCGACCTCGGGATGTTCTTCCAGGCGGAAACCGAAGCGGAGATCCGCGGGCTCCGCGACTGGTGCCTGGACCGCGCGGAAGCGGGCAAGCTGGACGAGCTCGACACCTGGATCCGCATGGTGGCCACCAATCGCCTGACCGGCCACAGCCCCGGTTTCTTCTCGGTCTACACCCTGCCGCCCAACCAGGCCCTCACGGCGGAGAAGCAGCGGCAGATCAACGCCCAGCGCGACCAGGCCCCGACCTACCGCGATACCCACGCCCTCATCCTGAAGAAGACCAAGCAGCTGCTCTCGGGCCTGGAGCCGGCCCAGTGGCAGCACCTGTCGGACGCCGCCCGAGATGCCCTCTTCCTCACCGGTGACGCGCGGGACACGCCCTCCCTGCGCGATGGCTCCATCGCCCTCACGGTCACTTCGCCGCCCTTCCTTGATGTGGTGGACTACACCGGCGACAACTGGCTGCGCTGCTGGTTCAACGGCCTGGACGCCGCGATCATCGGCCAGGGCATCAGCACGCCGCGCACGGTCGAGGGCTGGTCGGAGACCATGCTGGCCGTCTTTGCCGAACTGCACCGCGTCACCCGCCCCGGCGGCTTCGTGGCCTTCGAGGTGGGTGAAGTGCGCCGCGGCAAGCTGAAGCTCGATGAAGTGGTGCTGCCCCTGGGCCTGCAGGCGGGCTTCCGCGCCCATGGCGTGCTGGTGAACAGCCAGACCTTCACCAAGACCGCCCACATCTGGGGCGTCGGCAACAACGACAAGGGCACCAACAGCAACCGCATGGTGCTGTTCGAACGGGGCTGATTCCGGTGCAACGAAAAGGAAGCTGGTCGCGGAAGACTCGGAAGACGCGGGGAAAGCGCGGACCGGTTATCAGGTCGGTTTGTTATCTGCGCGTGCGCTGGAACAGTGCCGCATCCTCGCCATCCGGGTAGTAGCCGCTGCGCAGGCCGCAGGGCTTCCAGCCACAGGCGCGGTAGAGCTGGATGGCCGCGGCATTGGACACGCGCACTTCGAGGTAGAGATGGACGAGGCCCGCCTCCGCCAGTTCGGCCTGGCAAGCCTCCAGCAGCGTGCGGCCCAGCCCGCCCCCCCGGTGGGCGGGATCCACGGCGATGCGCAACAGCTCGGCTTCGCCCGCGGCGGGAATGTACGCCCAGCGGGCGAAGGCCACTTCCGGGAGCAGCCACAGCGCCTCGTGGGCCGCCGGGGCCTTCCAGGCCGCACCGAAGGCCGTGCGATCCAGCCGCGTCACCCAGTCCGGCAGCCGCGCCCCGTGCGCAAGCCTCTGTGCCGTCGGCCGGTCAGTCATCGCGCCAGGCCCTTGCGCAGGGCCTCTGGCAGATGCGCCGCGGCGAGGGGGAAGTTCACTTCGGCATCGGTCTCCCGCAGGTAGAAGGGCACCAGGGGCGCTTCGGGCGGCCCCAGGGCCACGCGGCGCGCCAGGGCGACCAGGCCCGCCAGGGTGGCCGCGCCTTCGTCCGCCAGGGCCAGGCGGTGTGCGGGGAGCACGGCCTCGACCTTGGGCGCGAAGGCTGCCGGTGCCCACCAGGGCTCGTCGCCCACCCGCTCGGGAAGGGTCGCCAGGAGCTGCTTGGCGGCGGGAGCCGTAGGGCCCTCCAACCAGCGCTGGTGGAAGGCCTCGCCGCGCTGACCGTCCAGCAGGATCCAGCAGGGCCCCGCCACGCCGGTCTGCCGCAGGGCCGCGGCCCGC
>JBBQEL010000055.1:0-22132 GCA_038320645.1 Holophagales bacterium
GTCCGGGGCGGTGGGGTGGGGGGTGGGGTCGGGGGGGCCGCGGGGGGCTGTGGCGGGGGGGCCTTCATTTAACGGGGGGGGGGGGCCACTGCCCTGGTGGGTGCTGGCACCTCCCCCGGGGGGGGGGGGCGCGCCGGGGCCGGAGTGCGCGAAGGCCCCTGATGTTCGGCGTGGATCTGCGGGCTCTCCATGTAGCGGCTCAGGCGGATCCGGAAGCACTGGCCGCCGAGGTCATGATCGAATTCGGCGGCCCCCTCCTTCAGCCAGGTCTGCTTCAGTTCCGGTGGCACCACATCGCCCGCCAACACCTCGACCATGACGGCGGGCAGCGGGTTGGGCAGCAGATCCAGGGCGTCACCCGATTTGAGATCCAGACGGGGCTTCCGGTCCGCCTTGACCTCCAGCCGGATGCCAGCTTTCGCGATGACATGGGAGAGCAGTCGATCCAGCTGGGCCATGGGTGATGACTCCGGTTGTTAAAAGGATGCCACGGGTCACAGTGTTCGGGGTCCGGCCCTCGGTCCGTGGCCGCTAGAATGAAGGACGACCCTTCCTGGAGTAACCATGAACATCCATGAATACCAAGCCAAGGAACTGCTCCGACAGTACAAGGTGACCACCCCGGACGGGAAGGTGGCTCAGGATGCGGAAGCCGCCCGCATGATCACCAAGGAATACGGTGGCGCCAGCGTGGTGAAGGCCCAGATCCATGCCGGCGGCCGCGGCAAGGGCGGCGGTGTGAAGTTCGCCACGGATCCCGACAAGGCCGCCGAACTGTTCAAGGCCATCCAAGGGATGCAGCTCGTCACCAAGCAGACCGGGGCCGAGGGACGCAAGGTCCGTACGGTGTTCATCTCCCAGCCCATCGACATCGCCCGTGAGCTCTACCTGAGTTTCCTGGTGGACCGTTCCTCCAGCCGCATCACCATCCTGGCCTCCACCGAAGGCGGTGTGGAGATCGAGGAGGTAGCCGAGAAGACTCCGGAAAAGATCGTCAAGGTGGTGGTGGATCCGGCCCTGGGCCTCTGCGGCTTCCAGGCCCGCCAGGTGGCCTTCGCGCTGGGCCTCGAAGGCGACGCCTTCAAGCAGGGTGTGGTCTTCCTCCAGAACCTCTACCGGCTCTTCGTGGAGAAGGATTGCTCCATGGTCGAGATCAACCCGCTGGTGGTGACCAAGACCGGGGATGTCACGGCCCTGGACGCCAAGATCGGCTTTGACGACAACGCGCTGTTCCGCCACCCCGACATCCTGGCCTTCCGGGACCTCAACGAAGAGGCCGAGGAGGAGGTCGAGGCCAGCAAGTTCAACCTGAACTTCATCAAGCTGGACGGCCAGATCGGCTGCATGGTGAACGGCGCGGGGCTGGCCATGGGCACCATGGACATCATCAAATACCACGGCGGGTCCCCGGCCAACTTCCTGGACATTGGTGGCGGCGCCACCGAAGACGCCGTGAAGAACGCCTTCCGCATCATCCTGCAGGACACGGCCGTGAAGGCCGTGCTGGTGAACATCTTCGGCGGCATCATGCGCTGTGATGTGGTCGCCGCGGGCATCGTCAAGGCGGCGAAGGAGATCGGCATCAAGGTGCCGGTGGTCGTCCGCCTCGAGGGCACCAATGTCGACGAGGGCAAGAAGATCCTGGCCGACAGCGGCCTGAACCTCGTTGTCGCCACTGACCTGAAGGACGCCGCCGAGAAAGTGGTTGCCTCCGTCAAGTAGCGCTTCCACGGAACCCGACTGAATTCCATTTTGCGAGGTATGACATGGCCGTTCTCGTGGGCAACCACACCAAACTGATCGTGCAGGGCATCACTGGCCGCGAAGGCCTGTTCCACGCCAAGGGTTCCCGCGACTACGGCACCAACGTGGTCGGCGGCGTGACCCCCGGCAAGGGCGGTACGGACATCGAAGGCTTCCCCGTCTTCAACACCGTCCAGGAGGCCGTGGCCAAGACTGGTGCCAACGCCACCATGATCTTCGTGCCTCCCGTGGGTGCGGCGGACGCCATCCTCGAAGCCCTGGAAGCGGGCATCGAGCTCATCGTCTGCATCACCGAAGGCATTCCCGTCCTCGACATGGTGAAGGTCAAGCGTGTGCTGCCTGACTATCCCAAGAGCCGGCTCATCGGCCCCAACTGCCCGGGCATCATCAGCCCCGGCCTGGCCAAGATCGGCATCATGCCCGGCCGCATCCACAAGCAGGGCCATGTGGGCGTGGTCAGCCGCTCGGGCACCCTCACCTATGAGGCCGTGGGTCAGCTCACGGCCCTGGGCATCGGCCAGAGCACCTGCATCGGCATCGGCGGCGATCCGGTCAACGGCACCAGCCACATCGACGCCCTGCGCCTGTTCCAGAACGATCCCGACACCCACGCCATCATCATGATCGGCGAGATCGGCGGCAGTGCCGAGGAGGAGGCCGCGGAGTTCGTGAAGGCGTATGTCACCAAGCCCGTGGTGGCCTTCATCGCCGGCCAGACGGCCCCTCCGGGTCGCCGCATGGGTCACGCCGGCGCCATCATCTCCGGGGGCAAGGGCACCGCCGCCGAAAAGATGATGGCCCTTACCGCCGCCGGCATCACCGTCGTGCAGAGCCCCGCCGACATGGGCAAGGCCCTGGCCGAGCGGTTGAAGTAACAAATCCCTTCCTATCAAAAAGGGCACCGGCGCTTTCCCGGTGCCCTTTTTGCTGGAACGGCCCAGCGTACCTGCTGTACTTAACGCATGCTGATTTCACGCGAGATGGTCCTGGACATGGACATCGGCCTCAACGCTGCGCTATTCGGCGGCGACATGATGGCGCGCATGGACAAGGTGGCGGGTATTGCGGCCTCTTTGCTTTCGCGCAACCGGCGCTTCCTCACGGTGAAAGTGTCGGAGTTGCTCTTCCACAGTCCCGTGCGGGCCGGAGAAATCATCGAATTCCACGTCGCCCTCGTCCGTCAGGGGAACACCAGCCTCACGCTTCAGCTCGAGGTCCAGGTCTATGCACCGGTATCGGACCAGCGGCGCGACGTCACCAGCGGTGAGTTCGTCATGGTGGCCGTGGATGGGTCCCTGCGACCCGAGGTCATCGTGTGGAAGCCTGAAATGGTTGCAGCCGCATGGTTGGCCCACCAGGCCCGGGGGGGATTGCAGGCGGATGGGTCCTGATCCGCGTATGCTGAAGGCATGACGGATCTCATCAAGGCTCACCTGGATCACCGGCGCCTGTGGCGGGAATTCGACTATTGCTACCCGGTGATCTCCCGGCGCAGCCGTGGGGTGAGCCTGGGTGTCAACCTTAATCCGGACAAGGTTTGCAATTTTGATTGCGTCTACTGTGAGGTGGATCGCCTGACGCCGCCCAAGCGGAAGGATCTGGATCTCGCGCTGCTGGACGAGGAACTGGGCCTCCTGCTGGACCTGGCCACCAGTGGCGAGATCTATGGCATCCCGCCGTTCGATTCAGCCCGGCCGGAGCAGCGGCGCTTGAATGACATCGCCTTCAGCGGGGATGGCGAGCCCACCACGGCCCGTAAATTCGCCGAGGTGGTGGCCCGCGTCGCCCGTCTCAAGGGCCTCCGGGGCTTGGATCTAGTCAAGCTCGTGCTCATCACGGATTCCAGCCGCCTCCAGGCACCGGACGTGGTCCCTGGCCTGGAGATCCTCATGGCGAATCAGGGTGAGATCTGGGCCAAGCTGGATGCCGGCTCCGAAGCCTACTACCGCGAGATCTGCCGCAGCCAGGTCCCCTTCGACCGCATCCTCGACAACCTGCTTGTCACGGCCCGCCGCTGGCCGATCCTGATCCAGACGCTGTTCCTGGATTGGCGGGGGCAGGGGCCCGGTCCGGCCGAACTCGAGGCCTACTGCGGCCGATTGGAGCACATCCAGGCCCAGGGCGGGCAACTGCAGGCCATCCAACTCTACACGGTGGCCCGTCCGACGCCGGAGCCCGAGGCCCGGCCGCTCCGGCGTCTCGAACTGGATGCCATCGCCGCCAGCCTGCGGAGCCGGCTTCCCGGTCTGCCGGTGGAGGTCTACTACGGTCCGGAGGAATGGGCCTGATGCGCCGGTTGGCCTGGGGCTGGGTGGTCCTTGCGGCCCTTGGCCTCGGTGGCTGCCGGGTCCAGCCGGCCAAGCCCGCTGTGCCAGCCCTGCCCAGCCTCAGCCTTGTGGCCGTGGGCGATATTCTCATGCACCAGGAGGTGAAGGCCGCCGCGACCCAGGATCCCCAAGGCTTCCAGGCCCTGTGGGCAGATCTGGTGCCGGTCTTCCAGGGCGCCGACCTGGCTTTTGCGAATCTGGAGACGCCCATCGCGCCGACCACGGGTCGGCCAGGCGTTCCCTTCCAGTTCAACGCCCCCGCGAACCTGCCGACGGCGCTACGGGCCAGCGGCTTCACGGTGCTGTCCACGGCCAACAACCATGCCTTCGACCAGGGCGCCAAGGGCATCCGCGAAACCCTGGACCGGCTGCGGGCGGAGCACTTGACGGCGCTCGGAAGTGGCGTGGACCGGGCTTCGGCCGAGACCGTCCAGATCCTCGAGCGCCAGGGTTTCCGGGTGGCCTTTCTGGGGTTCACAGACCTCTTCAACCTGGACTTGAATCGCAAGGCGACCGAGCCCTGGGTCCGTGCCTTCGACCTGGAACCAGCTCGCCAGGCCGTGCGCGAGGCCCGGAGCCGGGCCGATCTGGTCATCGTGAGCGTCCACTGGGGTAACGAGTACCAGCACTCCCCCACGAAGCGGCAGCGGGACCTCGCCCGGTCCCTGGTCGAGGCCGGCTGCGACGTGATCCTGGGGCACCATCCCCATGTGCTGCAGCCTGTGGAACTGCTGGAGGTCGATGGCCGTCAGGCGCTGGTGGCCTATTCCCTGGGCAACTTCATCAGCAACCAGGACCGCATGTACCGGGCCGACCTCTTCCCGGTCGCCGGTGGCGACAACCGCGATGGCGCGGCGCTGAAGCTCCGCTTTGAACGGCGGCCCGGAAGGGATGGCCGAGACCGCGCTGCCCTTGCCGAGGCCACCATTGAACCTCTCTGGACCGAAAACAACTGGGGCGCCCCGGCCCGCCGGGAGATCCGCGTCATCCGGGTGGCCGCTGCCGAAGCCCGGGTGCGGGCGGAGTTGGAGCGGCTCACCGATCCCATCGAAGGTCCGAAAACGCTGGCGGACGAGGCACTTCGCCGCAAGGCGATTCTTGGGAAGCAGGAGTACCTGCGCACCCTCATCCTGCGCCGGAAACGCGTGGCCGAGATCGTGGGTGAGGCTTTCGTCAGCCGTTGAGGCCCAGCTCCAACCGATGTTCATGCAGCACCGCGATGATGCGGGCGAGGTGCTCGTCTTCGCTGCCGCCGGTGGCCTCCATGAGCATCCGCAGGCCCTCGGCCACCTCGAAGCGGTCTACACCCGCGGCGAAGGCCTTATCCTTGAGCTTCTTCCTGACGCTTTTCGGTTCCAACCCCTCGGTCCGGCCGGGTCGCACCAGGGCGCAGGCCATGACGAAACCCGTGATCTCGTCCGAGGCCAGCAGGGCCTTGTCGAGCAGGTTGTCGTAGGACACGCCCCAGCGGGTGTAGTGGGCGCTGATGGCATGGGCCAGGTCCTCTTCACCGCGCTCCCGCAACCAAGCCACAATGCGCTGCGGATGGTCCCCGGGCCAGGAATCGTAGTCCGCGTCGTGGAGCAGGCCGGCGAGGCCGAAGCGTTCCGGATCCGCCCCCAGCTTCGCGGCAAGGTCCCGCAGCACCAGCTCCACCGCCCGGGCGTGGATGCGCAGCTTGGCCGAAGGCGTCCAGTCGCAGAGCAGTTGCCAGGCATCGTCGCGGAGGAGCATGGGGCCTCAGGGGATGGTGAGGGTGGGTTTCGGAGGGCCGGGTTCGGGATCCCCCGGGTAGCGCACGGCCTCAAGGATGAGACCCGAGGCTGGCGCGGCCTTCGCACCCCAGTACAGATTGGCCGCCTCAGTGGGATTGCGGAGGTCCTCCAGCACGCGCCGGGGTTCCTCCTCGCCCAGGGCGCAGGCCACGGAGGCACCAACCATGCGTCGCACCTGGCGGCGGAAGTAATGGGTGGCGCGGACCCGCAACAGGATCAGGGCACCAGCCTCGGTCATTTCGCAGCGCAGGATGCGGGCCCGGCCATCCTCTTCGGTATCCAGATCGGCAAAGGCCGAAACATTCTGGTCCCCTTCAAAGGCGGCCCAGGTCCGGGCGAGCCGGTCGAGATTGAGGTTGCGTTTCACCCACCATATCCAGGGCTTGCCGAAGGCGCTCCGGCGGCGGCTGAGCTGGTAGAGGTAGGTGCGGTCCGCGGCGTCATGGCGGGCGTGGAAGCGGGGCGGGCAGGTGCGCACATCGCGGACGGCGATGTCCTGGGGAAGGGCCCCATCCAGGAGGCGCCGGAGTTCGCCGGGACGCGGTGCGCCCTTGGCTTCCAGATGGAGATGGGCGACCTGGCCGAGGGCGTGGACGCCAGCATCGGTCCGTCCGGCGCCACCCAGATGGAGCAGTTGCAGGCCGGCCTCCTGGATGGCGTGTTCTATGCTCCCCGCCACGGTGCGGACGCCTTCTCTGGTCTGCTTGGCGCCCTGCTTCTGCCAGCCCTGGAATTTGCTCCCGTCGTATTCGATGAGCAGCCGGAAAGCGGCCATGGGCGGGGGCTTGGCGGCCATGCTCAGCTCCCGATGACAGACTTCACAGCCTCGATCAGGGTGGCTGGATCATGGATCGGCTTGGCAATGTAGCCTTCGGCGCCGGTGAGCCCCAGATACTTCTCGCGATCACCGAACATGGCGTGGGCCGTGGCCAGCAGCACGGGAATGTGGCGCGCGATCTCGTCCTTCTTCAGGAGCTGGGTGATGAAGATCCCGTCCACTTTCCGGCCTTCATAGCTGGAGCGCGAAAGGCTCACATCCATGATGATGGCCGCCAGATCGGCTTCGTGGGCGAGGCGGAGGATCTCTTCGACTTCCTCGGAGACGAGCACCTCATAGCCGCCCTTTTTGACGAGCACGGTTTGGATGAATTTCACATTGATGGGATCGTCCTCTACCAGGAGGATGCGGTTGGACATGAACGCCTCGGCCTCATCAGCCTATCGGTTATTAGCGATAAGTGCCAAGCCTTTGCTGGGTTTCCAGTCGATCGAGCAGATTGTCAGGCACCTGCAGGCCACCCCGTCCACGGCCCAGGCGCAAGCCGGGCTTGTGGGTGCCGTGGTAGTCGCTGCCGCCCGTGACGACCATGCCCAGGCGCCCGGCCAGAGCCACGAAGTATTTCTGCTCAGAGGCTCGGTATTCGCCGTAGTAGGCCTCGAGCCCTTCGAGCCCCTGTTTCTGGAGATCGGCCATGGCCTCGTCCCACCGGAAACCACTCCCCGTGAAGCGGCCAGGGTGGGCCACCACAGGAACTCCGCCGGCCTCGCGAATCCAGGAAGCGGCCTCGGCGGGGCTCAGTTCCTCCCGTGGGACGAAGCCCGGGCAGTCATCACCAATCAAGCGCTCAAAGGCTTCGGGTGGCCGGCGGATGAAGCCGCGGGCGGCCAGGGCTTTGGCGAAGTGGACGCGGGAGAGCAGGGGGGTTGCGGCCTGGGCCTGGACCTCGTCGTAAGTGACGGGGCAACCCAACTCGGCCAGGCGCGTCACCATGCGATGATTCCGATCCTCGCGGCGACCGCGCAGTTCTTCCAGCCGCGTCTGGAATTGAACATCGGTCGGATCCACCAGCAGGCCCAGCACGTGTAGGGAGCGGCCCAGGAACCGGCAACTGAGTTCCGTGCCCACGAGGAGTCGCACCTTCACCCGGGCCTGCGCCGCCAGGAAGGCCGGGATACCCCCGAGGGTGTCGTGATCCGTGAGACAGAGTGCCGTGAGCCGCGCCTCGTCCCCGAGCAGCGCCAGCCCTTCAGGCGTATCGGTGCCGTCGGAATGCAGGGTGTGGCAGTGGAGATCGATCACTCGGAACTTTCAGGGGGTGGGCTGGCTCAGGTTCTTGTTCGCGCGGTAGAGAGCGGCCAGCAGCACCGCCACCGCCTGGAAGAGCTCCGGCGGGATCAGCCGGTCCAGTTCCAGGGGATCGAGGGCCGCCAGCAGGTCCGGATCCTTCGAGATGGACACCCCATGCTGCTTTGCCAGCTCCAGGATGCGCTCAGCGAGAAGGCCCTGCCCCTTGGCGACGAGGCGGGGTGCTGCATCCTGAAAAGGCGCCTCCGGCCGATACCGCAGGGCGGCAGCGCGGGGACGGGGCGTTCCAGTCGGTCGGGCCATGGGCCCTTATCGGCCGGTGCGGCTACTGGACGAAGTTTGCGGCGCTCTGGGCATCGTCGGCGGGCTCATCCATCGCCAGGCGGCGGAACAGCTTCACATCTGCCAGGGACAGGATGCTCATGTAGGAGAAACCGCTGAAGAAGAGCCAAAGGAAGGGGACGGAGGCCCACTTGCGAATGTAGATGGCCACCAGGACCGCGCCGAAGTAGTAGATGGCGAAGCCCAGCTCCAGGAAGGTCATGAGGCTCTTGGGCACCTTGTAGGCACGCTTGGTGGCCGTCTGGCCATTGGCGTCCACGCCGTACTTGGGGGTGCGCTTGAACTCCTTGTCATCGGTGAAGAAGCCTTCCAGCACAGCCTTGGCCTGGTTCAGGGCGAGGCCGATGCCCAGGCCCATGAGGCCGGGGATGTACTTCAAGCGCTTGGTCCAGCCGGTGTTGTCGGTCAGTTCCTTCTGGGAGAGCCCGAAGTAGAGGCCGACACTGACCGCGTTCAGCAGGAAGAAGGGGCCGTCCGTGAGCAGCAGGACATGCACGGGCGTGCCGGCCCGGAAGACCATGGCGGGCACCATGATCACGGAGAGCACCACCATCAGCATGTAGTTGCAGTTGGCCGTGAGGTGGAACCAGCACTCGAGTTTGGTGTGCAGGCTTTCGTTGGACATCCAGATGGTCTTCATGAGCTTGCGGATGACCTGGGCGTTGCCCTTAGCCCAGCGGTGCTGCTGGCTCTTGAAGGCATTGACCTCGACGGGCAGTTCGGCGGGGACGACCAAGTCCTTGAGATAAACGCCCTTCCAGCCCTTGAGCTGGGCCCGGTAGGAGAGATCGGCGTCTTCGGTGATGGTGTCGTGTTCCCAGCCGCCAGCATCGGCGATGGCGGCCACGCGCCACATGCCGGCGGTGCCGCTGAAGTTGAAGAAGGCCTTCGAGCGGTTGCGGGCGGTGTGTTCGAAGACGAAGTGCCCGTCGAGCAGAATGGCCTGCACCTGGGTCAACAGGGAGAACTCGCGGTTCAGATGGGCCCAGCAGCCCTGGACGAAGGCCACCTTTTCGTCGGCGAAATGAGGCACGGCCTTGCGGAGGAAGTCCTCGGTGGGGAGGAAGTCGGCGTCGAACATGGCCACAAGTTCGCCCTTGGCGACCTTGAGTCCTTCGGAAAGCGCACCGGCCTTGAAGCCCGTGCGATCCGTCCGATGCAGGTAGTGGATATCGAAACCCAGAGCCTTGTAGCGGTCCACCACGGCGCTGGCCACCTTGACCGTGTCGTCCGTGGAGTCATCCAGCACCTGGATTTCGAGCTTCTCCTTGGGCCAATCCATCTTGACGACATAGTCCATGAGCCGCTCGATGACATTCATCTCGTTGAACACGGCCAACTGCACCGTGACCACCGGAAGGTAGTTCGCGTCGCCCAGGGGCTGGGGGACTTCATTCTTGTGGCGGTAGTAGAGCAGCAGCATCCAGAGGCGATGCGCCCCGTAGATGCTCAGGATCGTGAGCAGCACGAAGTAGGTGACGAGTACGACGGTTTTGACGACTTCCATCACGGGACAAACCCCCCACAGCCCGGGTCAGCGGGCCTGCTTTATTGTGTCACAAGTTCCTGGAAAAACCACGATAAACCTAACAATCTGCCGCTTCCTCTCCGGTAGGATTGCAACCATGGACGACCTCGACAACCTGAACCTTCCCAAAGCCATCGGCCGTTACCAGGTGCTGCGTCTTCTGGGCTCCGGGGCCATGGGGAGCGTCGTTCTGGCCGAGGACCCCCGGATCAAGCGGAAGGTGGCCATCAAGCTCATGAAGCTGGACGCCGTGCGGACTGAAGCCGACCATCACGAGTATCTGGCGCGGTTCCAGCGGGAGGCGGAAATATCCGGCCTGCTGAACCACCCGGGCATCGTGGCCATCTATGACGTGGGTGAGGTGGAAGGCCACGGCCCCTTTCTGGCCATGGAATTCGTCGCCGGCAAACCGCTCGACGGCCTCATCAAGGGTGGGCCGAGCCAGACCCTCAAGGAGAAACTGAGAATCGCCGTGGGCTTGGCTGAGGCTCTGGACCATGCCCACGCCAAGGGGATCGTCCACCGGGATGTGAAACCCGGGAATGTGATGGTCGGGGAGGATGGCCGCCCGAAGCTCATGGATTTCGGCATCGCCAAGCGCGAGGACGCAAGCCTCACCCAGACGGGCACCTTCCTTGGAACCCCCAGCTACGCCAGCCCGGAGCAGATCCGGGAAGGCACGGTGGATAACCGCTCGGATATTTTCAGCTTCGGTGTGCTGATCTTCGAGTTGATGAGTGGCCAGTCGCCGTTTCCCGGCACTTCCATCAACACCATCCTCTACCGGATCGTGAACGAACCGCCGGTCGAGGTCCAACCCCCCGTGGTCGGGGTCCTGCCCGCGGGCTGGCGTCGCGTATTCGACAAGGTCCTGGCCAAGCGGCCGGAGGATCGCCACGCCACCTGTACCGCCTTTGTCCGCGATCTGCTGGATGCGGTGACGGAATTGGGTAAAGACGATCGGCGGGAAGTCCTCGGCCTCTTGCGGATGAGCGGAGAGGCGACCCTTCCGGAAATCATGTCCACCTCCTTCGACGAGACTCTGGTGGTGGCCCGTCCAGAACCACGGAAATCAGGGTGGGCCTGGATGGCGGCACTGGTCCTGGCGGCAGCGCTGGGCAGCGGGTGGCTCGTCTTGAAGGGCCCCAAGGGGACACGGCTCCGGATTGACTCCCAGCCGTCGGGCGCCAGGGTCTTCGTGAACGATCTGGAAGTGGGTTCGACGCCGCAGAATCAATCCCTGGTGCCCGGGGACAAACTGAGGCTTGAACTGAAGGGGCATCTGCCCCTCCGCTACGAGTTCAAGCCGGGTGCAGCGCCCCCGACATTCCCGTTGCAACCCGTCTTCACCGAGGAACTGCTGGATTCCGCACCCCAGGGCGCCATCATCGTGCTGGATGGCAAAGAACTGGGTGTCACCCCGTTGAAAATCCAATGGAATCAAGGAAAGACCAACAGCCTGACCCTCTCGAAGGAAAAACTTGGCTATGCCTGGGACTTTCCTCCAGGGGAGGTCCCCAGTCGCCGGGTCTTCGAATTGAGGGAAGCCAGCACCGCCGAAACCCGGCCGGAACCGCCCCTGGATCCCAACGCCCCCGGTGCCCTCAAACTGACTGGCGGTTTCAGCGTGCGGGTCAAGGTGGACGGCAAGGACAAGGGCGAACTCAGCCCCGGCTCGAAACTGACGCTACCTCCAGGTGCCCATAAGCTTGAATTGGTGAACAGCCGCCATTTCTACAGGGATTCGCAGGCGCTCACCATCCTGGCCGGGCAGACGGTTGCACTCACCGTGCCCGGGCTGGCCACCCTCACGGTCGAAACCTACCCCGGCACCGGCAAGGTGTTCGTGGATGGCCAGGATACGGGCCTCGAAAGTGATGGCAGCAGCCTTCAGCTTGCCCAGGGACGCCACACCATCACCGTGCGCGGAGCCAAGGGGTCGAAGACCGAGACTCTGGAACTCACTGCGGACAAGGGCTTGAGGTTCCCGCTTTGACCCTGCCTGCGCGCCATTCCTGACTTCGAACCCTTCGTGCGCTCCCCAACCAAAAGGCCGCCTTGCGGCGGCCTTTTGGTTGGGGAGGAAGGATTCGAACCCTCGATACGCAGGATCAAAACCTGCTGCCTTACCACTTGGCTACTCCCCAGGCGGAAAGGTAAGGATAGCGCGGGTCTGCGCCCTGCCCAAGCCCGGTATGGGCCTCAGGGGTTCGCCTTGGGCGTGAAGCCGAACTCCTCGACGCTCAAAAGATCGGGGCGGACCTGGCCCGCTTCCTCCCGCTCGATGCGGCTGAGGGCGCGATGTCCTGTGGCGGTCTCATAGGCCAACAGGACCTTCTCCTCAATCTGTTCGCGCAGCGGGTTGTTCAGGGGGTAGGCGATGTCTTTGAAGCTGCCATCGCGTTTGCGCCGGCTGGGCATGGCCACAAAGTAGCCTTCCTCGCTCTCGACCACGCGCAGATCCCCGACCAGAAAGCAGTCATCGATGACCAGGGCGGCGAAGGCGCGGAGTTTGTCATCGCCCTCCACCTTCGTGATGCGGATGTCGGTGATGTTGAACATAGTCAGCCCCCTGGCTGCAGGCCTCAGTCGTCAGGAGCGAGGCGGACTCCCAGGTTAGCCGATCTGGATCCAGCCCCACTGGCGGCTGGTGGTTTCGCCGCGGCGGTAGGAGTAGAGCAGATCGGGACGGCAGACGGTGCAGAGGGCCACGCTGCCCTCCCAGCTTTGCTCCAGGCCCATTTCCAGCGCCTGGGCCCGGAGGAAGCCATGCAGGTCGAGGTGAGGTTTGCCTTCGGGGCCTTCGGAGCGGAGGGTGTCAACCCAGGCGGGATCCTGCCGCGCAGCTTCGATGACTTCTTCGCCCACCTCAAAATGGCAGGCCAGGATGGCAGGGCCGAACGCCCACACCAACGACCCCGGGCGCCCGCCCAGGGCCCGGTAGCGGGCCACGCCCCGCCGCAGGATTCCGCCGCCAGGCGCCGGATCCCCCGAGCCGGTGGCGCCACGCCAGCCTGCGTGCAAAGCGGCAACCCAAGGTGTGCCATCGGCCAGGGGACCGGCCAGCAGCACGGGCACGCAGTCCGCCACCCGCACGCCGATGTGGACCCCGGGCGTCGTCGTCCACAGGCCATCCGCTTCCACCACTGCATCGGAGGCCTCGACCACACCGCAGCGGTGGACCTGATCGAGACGCCGGGCCGGAAGGTCTGCGGTCGAATCGAGGCGGGTGGAGAACCCCCAGCTCATCGGAAAGGGCGGCGGAACGCCGGGAACGAGCACAGCGGCTTCAGCCCTTGGGGCCGAGGCGGGCTTCCATCCACTGCTTGATGCGATTGGCATCGCCCAGGCGGGAGTATTTGCCCCAGGAGTCGAGCAGGATGATGAGCACGGGCCGGTTCGCCAACATGGCCTGCATGACCAGGCAGCGCCCAGCCTCCTCGATGTAGCCGGTCTTGGAGACGCCGATGGTCCAACGCGGATTGCGCACCAGAGCATTGGTGTTGGGAAACTGGATGCTGCGGCGCCCAGCCTGGATGGTGGTCGCGGGCCGGGTGCTGAAGTCACGGATCTCGGGGTAGTGGTAGGCGGCATCGAGGATCCTGGCCAGGTCATGGGCGCTGGCCACATTGCCGCTGGAAAGACCAGAGGGGTCCTCGAAGTGGGCCACGGCCAGGCCCAGGTCCCTGGCCTTCGCATTCATGGCCTGCACGAAGGCGGAGAGACCGCCGGGGAAGGTGCGGCCCAGGGCATGGGCGGCGCGATTTTCTGAAGCCAGGAGGGCCAGCAGGAGCGCCTGCTCGCGGGGCAGGCAGGTGCCCACCGGCAGGCGGGAGCGGCTATGCCGCAGCTGATCCTTGTCGTCATTGGTGATGGTCAACAGTTCCCGGGGATCAAGATGGGCATCCAGCAGCACCATGGCCGTCATGAGCTTGGTGATGGAGGCGATCGGCACAGCGGAACCGGCCTGTTTCTCCAGGATGGTCTGGCCAGTGCTCTGGTCCAGGACGAGTGCGGAGGCGGATTTCAGCAGCAATCTGGACGGGAGCCGGGGGGCAGTGGCGCTCAGCGCGGAAGCGCCCAGGGCCAGTGCCATTGCCAGCAACCGCTTGCCCCCGGTGAACCCCATGCCTGCTCCTGAAGATTCCGATTGTTGTCACTTCTTCCTAGTGTATCGGATCTGGAGGTCCATTGCTCAAGGCCAAAGAAGGACCAGGAGGGAAAGGTCGGTCACCGCCCAGGCGGCGAGTCCCCAGTACATGCCGGCCTCATGCTGGTGGTCGGTCCAGGTTCGCCACCCCCGCAGCCAGGGCAGCAGCAGGGCCATCCATGCGAACAGGGAGAGCCCCAGAGGCAGAGGCGAGCGGCCCAGGGCCAGCACACCCGCCCCGAAGCAGGCGTGGGCAAGGCCGGCGGCCAGCAGGGCCAGGGCCAGGCTGCGGCCCACCCCCACCTGGATCACCAGAGTGCGGTCGCCCCGGCGGCTGTCCTCGGCCACCTGGTAGATCTGGGTCATGGGATAAAGGGTCGCGAAGAGAAACCCGAACCCCAGCATGGCCAGCAGCACGGCCCGGCTGAAAGGGCGCCCGGTCACCGCCCAGCCTGCCAGGGGCGTCAGCAGCCCGAAGCCCAGACAGTTGATGAGGAGATCCCATCCGGCCCGGGCCTTGAGCCGGACCGGGGGTACAGAGTAGAGCAGGCTCATCATCACGCAAGCGAGGTTGATCAGCGCAAAGGGCAGGGGGAGCAGGAACCCCAGGATCGCTGAAGCCCCCAGCAGCACCGACGAGAAGACCGCCAAGTGCTCGGGGGGTTTGGGCGGGGCCTTGAGATAGCCGATGTCGCCCTCGTCCTGGTCATAGGCGCTGTTGATGGCAAGTGTGCCGCCGTTCATCAGGGCCACGAAAACGAGCCACCCCAGCAGGGTGGGCTGGGCCCGGAGCCCCCAACCGGCGGCGAGCAGGGTCCCCAACAGGAAATGGGCCGTCATGACCGGCCATTCCAAGGGCCTCAGGTGCAGCAGATAAGGCAGAGCCTTGCCACCCAACAGGCGCCCGAAAAAACGGCGGACCGGGAAATCACCGCTGGTCACGCGATGCTTTCACGCCGAAGCGGTTGGATGTCGCCGGACGGCCGGCGGGGTTCCACCAGGGTCTCCATGGCCGCGAACAGATGAGGCACGTTGAAATCCGTATCCGTGCACATGCCATGCGGCAGTGAGAGCGGGATCACATAGCAGGGGGTTTCCGGCAGTTTCATGAGCCCCTTGAGCAGGCGGTCCGTGCAACTCACAGCCACGATGAGGTCGGGCCGATGCTCCCGGGCCTCCCGGTAGGCCTTGTGGCTGCGGTTGGTGATACGACCCTCCCAGCGGCTCAACAGGGCCGCATTCATGTAGTCACCCACGGGGCAGAGACCGCAGTCGTAGCAGGCCTCAAGGTCGTCGAGAATGGGGGCTTTGCAGCGCGCCATCTGAATGCAATGGGGCAGCAGCACGAGGGCACGCCTCGCGCGGCGGCCCTCGAAGGCCTCGCGGACCCGCAGGTTGTTGTAGCCACAGAAAGACAGGATCCAGGTGTCCTCCAGGCCGAGCCATCTGGCCAGGGGGCGGAAGGCGTGGGCCCAGATGCTGTCCTGGCGCATGATTGCCACGCGGTTCCGCTGGAAGGCCTCGCCACGCAGGAAACTGGGCCAGGCTGCCGCAAGGGCTCCGACGCCGGCCAGCAGCCACCACCCGCGCCCGGCCCCGTGCAGGGCTGCGCCGCCGAAGGCCAAGGCCGCGGTGGCCAGGGGTGCGCCACGACGTACCCAGAGGAACAGGGCGCCCCGCTCGACCGGCAGGGGGTCGAAAGCCGGAAGCGCCCGGGGCTCCTTCACTTGGCGGCTCCAGCAAGGCCCATCATCTTCTTCAAATCATCGTCCTTCCAGCGCAGTCCGCCTCCGAAGAAGACGGTGCGGAGTTCCTTGTTGCCGATGTCCTGGACGCCGGCCTGAACATAGGCGCCCTTCCAGAACTGGTAGCTGCTGGTGAAGCGGTAGCGGGGATTGGGCTTGTCATCACGCTTCTGGAAGTCGTAGGCCAGCACACCGAATCTCAGCCGGTCCTCATCCATGGTCCGGAATTCGAGGCCACCACCACCCTTGCCCTCGACGATCCCGGCCGAGAAGACCGCTGGACCGATGCGCTTGGCGAACTGGGCCGAGACAGTGAAGGCCTGGTCCGTGGTGACATACCTGTTCTTCTCCAGCACGGTGACCGGCAGCCCCGTGACAGGGTCGAGTTGGGTGACCGTCCGGGTGCTTTCGGCGAGCTTGCCATCGGGAGTCGAGGCGAAACCCAGGGCGTACCAGTAATCCGGCCGGGGCACGATTTCAATGCCAAGCCCCACGCGGCTGTCCTTGCGCTTCTCCCATTGGGCCGCGTTCATGTCGAGGCGGAAGTCCATCTTGTTGAACCCGCCGAGCATGTTGTTCACGTTGTCGACGGCTTCGTTGAGCTTCTTGACGGTCGTCTCGTCATTCAACAGCTTGCCGATGGTCCCCTCACCATTGTTGATGCGGTCCGTAAGGATCTTCAGGTTGTTCGCCGTCCCCTGGAAACTCTGCGCCAGCTTGCGCACGTCACCCATGGCGCCCTTCAGCTCGGGGCGGTTCTCCTCCAGGAGGGCATTGATGTTCTTCCCGACGCTCTCGAACTGCATGGCCAGTTTCGGCAGCTTGTCCTTGAGCTCCGCCGTGATGGACTCGACATTCGCCAGGGTGTTGTTGATGGCCCCGTGGTTCTCCTGGGCCATGGAGCGGAACTCGGCAGTCAGCACCCGGATGTTGTCCACGATTTCATCGAGCTTCTGGCGACCCTGCTCGCCACCGATGGACTTGTCCAGGGCCTCGGTGACGCCCTTCACGTTCTTGCCGACCTCGGCGAGGGTTTCCATCAGGTTGTCCAGGCTGATGCCAGCCTTGCTGGGCAGCGGCTGACCCTCGGGGAAAGGCCCCTTGGCGCTATGGCCCGGATCCAGGTCGATGAACTTCTCGCCCAGGATACCGATGGAACCAAGGGAGGTGGTGGCGTCGGCGTAGATCGGCACGTCGTTCGAGATGCCGAGGACCACGCGGGCCTTGCCATTCTCCAGACCGATGGTCCTCACCTCGCCCACCTTGACTCCCGCCACCAGTACCTTGCTCTGCGGGCTCAGTCCGGCGACCTGGACGAAATAGGTGAAGCGCTCGGCCTGGTTGCGCTTGCCGCCGAGTTCCAGCTTCTCGGTACGGAAGATGAGCACGGCCAGGAGAACGACCGAGCCGGTGAAGAAGAGGCCGACCTTGGTTTCGAGCTTCATGCGCTGGCCTCCTGAGAGTTCTTGCGCTTGGGTGGGGGCGGATCCTGAAGGAAGGGGCCATCCGCATCTCCCCGCAGGAACTGCTGGATGACGGGATGCGGGTTGACCTTGAACTCTGCCGGAGACTCGCAGGCGATGCACTCGCCTTGGAAGAGCATGGCGATGCGATCGGCGATCTCGAAGGCGGATTTGAGGTCGTGGGTGATGGTGATGCTCGTGACGCCGAGTTCATGCTTCAGGTCGAGGATGATGCGGCCGATGACATCCGTCATCACGGGATCTAGTCCGGTAGTGGGCTCATCGAACAGTAGGATCTTGGGCTTGAGGGCGATGGCCCGCGCAAAGCCCACACGCCGCTTCATGCCGCCGGAGAGTTCCGAAGGCTTCAGCTGGTCGGTGCCCTTCATGCCCACCATCGAGAGGCATTCCTCCACCCGGCCCTGGATCTCGCCTTCGCTCATCTTCTGGTGGCGCCGGAGGCCGAACGCGACATTCTCGAACACGGTCATGGAGTCGAACAGGGCCGCCATCTGGAAACACATGCCGATGCTCTGGCGAACCGTGAAGAGTTCCTCGCGTGTGAGTTGGGCGATGATCTTGCCCTCGATGGACACATGCCCCTTGTCGGGAGTGAGCAGGCCCATGATCGTGCGGAGCAGCACTGTTTTCCCGGAACCGGATCCGCCCAGCACCACCAGGCTTTCGCCTTCCTGTACCTGGAGGTTCACATCGGAAAGAACGACCTTCGGCCCAAAGGCCTTGGAGAGGTTGACGACTTCGATCAGGGCCATGTGGTCAGACCAGCAGCATTTTGGTGAGGAAAAAATCGGAAACGAGAATCCACAAGCTGCTGGTCACCACGCTGCTTGTGGGGGCATTGCCCACGCCCTCAGCGCCGCCCTGGGTGCGGTAGCCCTTCCAGCACCCGACCAGGGCGATGATCATGCCGAACACCAGGGCCTTGTAGAGGGCGATCCGCAGGTCGCGGAACCCGAGGAGTTTGTAGAACTCGCTGCTGAACACATAGGCGCTCTGCCCCTCGACGCCGACGAGGATGGCGTAGCCACCCCAGTAGCCGATGTAGATGGAGAGGGCCGTGAGGATCGGCAGCATGACCATGGCGGCCAGCAGCCGCGGGACGAACAGGTAATGGATCGGATCCGTCGCCAGACATTCCAGCGCGTCGATCTGCTCGGTCACCTGCATGGTCCCCAGTTCCGCGGCCATGGCACTACCCACGCGGCCGGACAGCATGAGGCCCGTGATGACCGGTCCGAGTTCCCTCATCACGGCGAGACCTTCCACCTGCGCAGCGAGGCCTTCCGCCTGGAACTGCTTGAAGCCGAAGGCGAGCTGGACCGCGAAGACCATGCTGACGGCCAGGCTCGTGAGCATCACCACCGGCAGGGAATTGACGCCCACGGCCTGGAACTGGCGCATGAGGTTGGCAAAGTCGAAGGGACGCTTGAAGATGGCTGCGAAGGTGCGACCCGCCAGTACCGCGAAATCACCGACCGTATCCGCCGCCCGCAAGACTCCGGCACCGGCCTTGTCGAAGAAAGTCAGGTCCATGAGGCTCCGAACGGAAAAGATCAGCTTACCTTACCTCAGTCACCCTGGTCTGCCGGGCCCGAAGCTTTGAGGCGCCACCTTCGCGGGAGGTTTGCGGTGACCGGCTGAGGGCCAGCGCATCGGCAGGAACATCCCTGGTGATGGTGCTGCCTGCGCCGATGAGAGCCCCGTCACCGATGGAAACCGGGGCTACCAGTTGGGTGTCCGATCCGATGAAGACATTCCGGCCGATGGTGGTGCGGTGCTTGTTCACGCCATCGTAGTTGCAGGTGATGACGCCCGCGCCGACGTTGGTGCCCTCGCCGATCTCGGTGTCCCCGAGGTAGGCCAGATGGTTGGCCTTGGCCCCGCGGTGGAGCCGGGCCTTCTTGGTCTCGACGAAATTGCCGATGTGCACGCCTTCCGCAAGGTCGGTGCCCTCCCTGAGTCTGGCGAAGGGGCCGATCTTGGAGCCAGCCCCCACCTGGGCACGCTCGATGATGCAGTAGGGCCGGATTTCCACGCCCTCACCCAGGGTGGATTCGGCGATCACCGAGCCCTGACCGATCCGACAATCCCCGGCGATCTGGACGAAACCCTCCAGTCGGACGCCGGGTTCCAGCAGGACATCCTGCCCGAGGCTGACGCGTGGACCGACCAGTGTGCTGTCGGGATGCAGGAACGAGACTCCCTCGGTCATCCAGTGCCGCTGGATCCGCCGCTGGGCGGCGGCCTGGAGGGCCGCCTGGTCGTACCGCGAGTTCATGCCCGCCAGTTCCTCGGGATCGCAGATTTCCACCGCCACGGCGGTCCCTTCCGCCACGGCAGCCACCGCATCCGTGAGGTAGTACTCCCGTTGGGCATTGTCGTTCTTCAGGCCCAGCAGGGCCGTGCGCAAGGCTGGCCAAGGCAGGGCGTAGGCGCCCCCATTCACCCGCTGCACTGCCAGTTGCTCAGGCGTGGCGTCCTTGGCTTCCACCAGGCCCGCCAGGCGGCCGTCGGAATGCTGGAGCACCCGGCCGTAGGCACCCGGCGTCTGCAGGTCCATGGCCAACAGGAGGGCTTCCGCGGCGCAGAGGCGGTAGACCGTGGCCGGCGAGGTCAGGGGCACGTCGCCGCAGAGGATGACCGCCTTGCTGGCACCCAGCCGATCCAGTTCGGGGATGCACGCTTGCAGCGCGTGGCCGGTGCCCAGGGGGACGCCCTGGTCCACCGTCGTCACGGGGCTGGGCAGCAGACCGGCCTTCTGCCAGGCCTCCAGCGCCGCGAGAACCCGTTCCTTGCCATGGTGGACCACCACCACCGCGCCTCCCAGACCCGTCGGCAGCGTCCGCAGGACCCACAGCAGCGACGGGTCCCCAAGGATGGGGTGGAGCACCTTCGGAAGCCGGGATTTCATGCGGGTTCCAAGGCCCGCCGCCAGGATCACTGCCACCGTGGACATGATGCCTCCAGCCTCTAGCCTACAGCAGCCGCTCGACTGGACCATCCGGCAGTCGGAGCAGCGCCAGCAGGGATTCCGTGAAGGATTCGGCACGGAAGGGCTTTTCCAGGAAGCCGAGGCGGCGGAGGCCGAGGTTGCGGGGATTCAGCGGGAGTGGTTGCCCCATGCCCAGCACCAGGGTCGGGATGGGCTCTTTCTGGAACGTGCGCAAGGCCCTCTGAAACCGCTCCAGTCGGGGCGTACGCTCCAGCACCAGCAGGTCTGGTGGCGGCTGCCCGCGGCTTTCGCGAAGCAGGGCCTGCAGGTCCTCGAACGCGGTGGCGTGGCCTCCCTGCAGCTGGATGAGTGTCAGCAACCCTTCGCGAGCCAGCGGGTCCCGATCCACCACCCAGATGTGCTGACCCTTCAGGGGTTGCTCCGAAAGGATCGGGCCATCTCCTGCCGCGAAAGGCGTGGGCAGGTAGACCTGGGGGCGGAGGCCGCCAGTGGGATCCTGATCCAGTTCCAGCAGACCCCCCGCGTCGAGGACGGACTGACGCAGCCAGCCCAGTCCAAACAGCGTCTTCGAGTGGGTGGACCTGGTTTCGGGTTCCTGTGCATAGAGCAGACCGAACCTGCGGCCGCCGAGATCCACCCGCTTCAACACCAGCGTGACGGCGCCCTTGGTAGCCCGCTCGGTCGCGTGCAGGACGAGGTGCGTCACGATCCGCCGAAGGGTCTCGGCATCCACCGCCAGCGCCAGATCGGCGGCCTCGAGGTGGAGGGCGCTTCCCGCTGGAATGATCGACCGGAGCCGGGGCAGGATGGCGGCCAGGGCCGATCGGCCTTCCAGGCTGGCTGGCAGAAGCGTCGGCCCCGCGGTGGGATCAAGGCTGTGCGCAGCCGTGCTGATCTGTTCCACGACGGTCCGGAACGAAGCGCCTTCGGCATCGATGCGAAGCCGCGCAACGGCGGCGGACAAGGCCAGCAGGGCATTCGCCGTCTGCCTGCGCGCCTGCTCCTCGCCCCCCGGGGCCAAGGCGCCGTCACCGCCCCGCAAGTGGAGGGACCCGGGAACCGGCTCGGCGATCCAGATCAGGGCCATGCCGCGATCGAAGATTGTGGCCGCCAGACTCACTTGGCGGAAGGTGCCATCCTCACTCACTTGAGTGGCCTGCAGGGAGGCGCAGCCGAACTGCAGCAATTGGGCGCGCAGCCCCTCCCACACAGGCATTTCCCCGCCCTGGAAAAGGGCGTTCAGATCGTAGCCCCGGAGCTGATGCCGCGGCAGCCCGACCAGGTGGCTGAAGGGGCCATTGGAATCCAGGATCTGCCCCTGGGCGTCCACAAGCCACAGGGGTTGTCGGGCCTCCAGGCCCAGGGAAAGGGAGGGGGCCTCGGCCGATTGTTGCTCGAGCAGTGACAAGGCCACGCGCAGGCCTTCAGCGCGGCCCTCGACCCAGGCGCCCTGGCTGCGCAGCCAGCGGAGCTGCTGGAGGGCGACCAGGCCCAGCAGGACACCTCCAACCAGGGCGGCAGGCCAGGGCAGCCGCGGTGCGGCAGCCGGCAGGAGCATCTGGGCCAGGGCGCCCGTGCTCAGCGCCGCCGCGCCCACGAGGGGCATCCGGATTTCCAGCCGGGTGCCTTTCGACCACCGGTACGCTAGGTCCGACCAGAGGAACCAGAGCAGCGCCTCCAGGATGGCTCCTGCCCAGAAGATCCCGACGTCCTGCCAAGGCAGCCGGAGCCGCATGAGCAGCAGCACCAGGAATCCCGTTGCACCGCCCACGCCGAGGGCCAGCCGCCGGAGGGCCTGAGCGCCTTCGCGCTGCGCCTGGAGGAACAGGGTGAAGCCGAAGCCTTTGCCGTCAGTGGTGTGCATGGCGGGCGGACGGTGGATTTCCGCAGGCTGGCGGCACGGGGGGCGACGCTGATCGGGCGGGTAAGTGCGTTTGAAAACGGGGTGTTGGCGATTGCGCCGGGGCTGGCTGCGAAC
>JBBQEL010000056.1:0-21977 GCA_038320645.1 Holophagales bacterium
GTCTGGTCGGCCGATTCGAACACCGCGCAGGAATAGGCCAAAGTGGGATCGAGCCAGAGCCGGTAGAAGTCGTTGCCCAGGTCGTAGTGCTGGCCGATGTTCCGCCGGGAACCCTCCACATGGTCGCCTTCGATCAGGGCGGCGGGCTGCTGGCCTCCCTGGGCAAGGCCGCCAACCGCCTGCTGCACCGGCGTCGCCGCAACCATGTGGAGGGTTCCCGGCGGAACATCGGCCAGCACTACGACCTGGGCAACGACTTCTACCGGCTCTGGCTCGATCCCACTTTGGCCTATTCCTGCGCGGTGTTCGAATCGGCCGACCAGACTCTCGAGGCCGCCCAGTGCGCCAAGTTCGAGCTGATCTGTCAGAAGCTGCAACTGGGACCGGGGGACCATCTGCTGGAGATCGGCACGGGCTGGGGCGGCTTCGCGCTGCACGCCGTGCGGACCCGCGGCTGCCGGGTCACCACCACCACCATCAGCCAGCAGCAGTTCGAGTACGCCCGGGCCCTGTTCCAGCGGGAGGGAGTCGCGGACCGCATCGACCTGCGGCTGGAGGACTACCGACACCTCCAGGGACAGTTCGACAAGGCCGTGAGCATCGAGATGTTCGAGGCCGTGGGGCTGGCTTACTACGACACCTACTTCGCCGCCGTGGACCGCCTGCTCAAGGCCGGCGGACGGTTCCTGCTGCAGACCATCACCATGAACGAGCGCCGCTTCCCGGACTACATCCGCCAGAGCGACTGGATCCAGAAGCACATCTTCCCGGGCGCCGAGCTGGCCTCCGTGTCCCGGATCGTGGCCTCGGTGGGACGCTGCACCACCCTGAACCTGCACCACCTGGAAGACATCGGCCTCCACTACGCCCATACCCTCAGGGCCTGGCGCGCGGCGTTCCATCTGCACCTCGACCAGGTGCGCGGCCAGGGTTTCGACGAGACCTTCATCCGCATGTGGGACTACTACCTGGCCTACTGCGAAGGCGCCTTCACCGAGCGGTTCATTGGCGACGCGCAACTGCTGCTGGCCAAGGCCGACGGGGGCACAGCCCATTTCAATGAGCCCTGGTGATGCGGCCGCTCTGGATCTTCTCGATCGCAGTCTTCGCGGCCATGGTGGCCGTCACCACCTGGGCCAGCCTGGATGCCAATGTAATGGTCGGTTTCCAACGGCTGCTGGCGGACCGCTGGGGCGTGGCCACCCTATTTGATGCCTATTTCGGCTTCCTCTGGTTCTGGCTATGGATCGCCTACAAGGAGAACTCAGCCTGGCGCAGCCTGCTCTGGCTGCTGCTGCTGTTCGCCCTGGGCAACCTCGCCATGGCGGCCTATGTGATGATCCAGCTGGCCCGCCGGAAACCCGGTGATGGGATCGAGGCCCTGCTGCTCCGGAAGGCCCCGTGAGCTGGCTGCGCCGCCGAATCTGGGAGCCGCTGCTGGCGCTCCTGAAGACCGGGCTGAGCCCCCGCGGCCTGGCCTGGAGCGTGGCGGCTGGGCTCGCCCTGGGCGTGTTCCCCATGCTGGGGGCCACCACCCTGCTCTGCGTGGGGGCGGGTCTGGCCTTCCGGCTGAGCCAGCCTGCCATGCAGGTGGTGAACTACCTCGCCTATCCGGTCCAGCTGGCGCTCCTGGTGCCCTTCATCCGGATGGGTGATTGGCTCTTCGGCGTTCAGCCCCTGCCGCTTTCCCTGTCCGCGATCCTGGCTTCCCTGAAGGCCGATACGCTCGGCACGATCGTCACCTTCTGGACGAAGATCTGGCATGCCTGCGTGGTCTGGGCGTTGCTGGCCCTGCCCCTGATGGTCCTGCTGGCCCTCGCCCTTCGGCCAGTCTTCGAAACCGTGGCCAGGCGCTTCCAGGAGGAATCCGCATGATGCAGGCAGCCCTTCTTGGCGGCGCCCTGTTGTGCCTCATGCAAGCCGCGTTCTGGCTCTGGCAGGTGCGCACCCGCAACGCCGGCTGGGTGGACGTGGGCTGGGCCCTGGGCCTGGCCGTCATGGCTCTCCTGGCGGCCGCCCTGGGTCCCGCTCCCCTGGAGCGAAGGCTGCTGGTGGGAGTCATGGGCGGGCTCCACGGCCTGCGCCTGGGCCTCCACCTCTGGCGCCGCGTGGCCACGGAGCCCCATGAAGATGGCCGGTACCAGGCCATCCGCGCCGCCTGGCAGACGGGCCTCAACGCCAAGTTCTTCCTCTTCTTCCAGGGGCAGGCGCTGCTCGACGTGTTCCTCGGCCTGCCTTTCCTGCTGGCGGCCTGGAACCCCCGGCCAGGCCTGCATCCGCTGGAGTGGGCCGCGGCGGCGCTCTGGCTGGGCGCCTGGCTCGGCGAGGCCCTGGCCGACGGCCAACTGCGGCGCTTCAAGGCCCGTCCTGAGGCCAAAGGGCTCACCTGCCGCGAGGGCCTCTGGCGGTTCTCCCGCCACCCCAACTACTTCTTTGAGTGGCTGGTCTGGGTCGCCTACCTGCTGCTGGCCCTGTCCGCACCCTGGGGCTGGATCGCCGTCCTCTGTCCGGCGCTGATGCTCTACTTCCTGCTGCGGGTGACGGGCATTCCCTATACCGAGGCCCAGAGCCTGCGCAGCCGGCCTGAAGATTACGCCCGCTACCAGCGCGAGACCTCCGCCTTCATTCCCTGGTTCCCCAAGGCTGACGCATGATCGATGCCCTTCTCGCCGCCGGCGTCGTGCCGGATGTCCTCATCCGCACCGGCATCCGTGCCCTGCTCCGCCAGCGCCTCCGGGAGGAAGCCGAGGGTGGACTGGAGGCCGTCCATGCGCGCTTCCGGCGCCACCTGGCGGCCTGGAGCGCCGGGCCCATCGCCGTGAACACCCGGGACGCCAATGAGCAGCACTATGAAGTCCCGCCCCGGTTCTTCGAGCTGACGCTGGGGCCCCGGCTGAAGTACAGCTCGGCCCTCTTCGCGACCGGCACGGAAACCCTGGGCGAGGCCGAGGAGGCGATGCTCGCTCTCACCTGTGAACGCGCCCAGCTGGCGGATGGCCAGGACGTCCTGGAGCTGGGTTGCGGCTGGGGGAGCCTCACCCTCTGGATGGCCGAGCAGTACCCGGCCAGCCGCATCACGGGCGTGTCCAATTCCCGGGATCAGCGGGCCTTCATCCTGGCCCGCGCCGCCGAACGGGGCCTGGCCAACGTGGACATCATCACGGCCGACATGAACACCTTCGAGGCGCCGGGCTCCTACGACCGGGTGGTCAGCGTGGAGATGTTCGAGCACATGCGGAACCACCGTGAGCTCCTGGCCCGCATCGGGCGGTGGTTGCGGCCCGGCGGCGCGCTGTTCGTCCACATCTTCACCCATCGCGACTTCACCTACCCCTTCGAAGTGCGCGACGCTTCCGACTGGATGGCGAAGCACTTCTTCACGGGCGGCATCATGCCGGCGGATGGTTACCTGATGCGCTTCCAGGAGCACCTGCAGCTGGAGGACCACTGGCGGGTCTCCGGCACGCACTACCAGGCGACTTCGGAGGCTTGGCTGCGCAACCAGGACGCCCACAGCGAGGAGGTCCTGGCCCTCTTCCGGCAGGGCTATGGCGCGGAGGCCCCATGGCGCTTCGCCCAGTGGCGCATCTTCTTCATGGCCTGTGCCGAGCTGTGGGGCTACCGGGGTGGCGACGAGTGGTTCGTGAGCCACTACCGCTTCCGCCGCCCCTGATCCCCGGCTAGGCTTTTGAGACCTGGATATTTGGAGAATCGCGCATGAGCGAGCCGACTACCCGCAAGCCCTCGGTCATCCGGAAACGCTTTCCCTGGGGCTGGGTGTTGCTCGGCGTGATCGGCGTGGTGCTCCTGGGGGCCCTGGTCGCCTCCAAGGGTGGACCAACGACGGTGTCCGTTTCGGCGCCCACGGTCTTCAAGGCTGGCGAGCGGAACCCGCTGGTGACGGCCTCGGGCTATCTGGTGGCCCGCACCCGCGCCACGCTCTCGAGCAAGGTGCTCGGTCGGGTGAGCTGGCTGGGGGTGCAGGAGGGCAGCCGGGTCACCAAGGGCCAGATCCTGGCCCGGTTGGAATCGCCGGACCTGGCCGCCAGCCGCGACCAGGTGAAGGCCCAACTGGATCAGGCCATCGTCGAGCTCGATCGGGGTCTGAAGCTGCTGGCCATGGGCATCCAGGACGCCGCCACTGTGGACAAGCTCCGCAGCCAGCAGCTCACCCTGGAGGCCCAGCTGGCCTATCAGAACGCCCTGCTGGAGAGCATGGCCTTGAAGGCCCCCTTCAGCGGGGTCGTCACGCAGAAGCTGTCGGAAGTGGGCGAGACGGTGGCGCCGGGCAGCGCCGGTGGCGCCAATGCCATCAATGCGATCCTCGTCATGGCCGACTTCGACACCCTCGAAGTGGAGGTGGAAGTCAACGAGGCTTCCATCGCCAAGCTCAGCAAGGGCATGCCCGCCGAAGTCAGGGTGGACGCCCTGGAAGGGAAGGGGGGCCGCTCGGTGCTGAAGGGCCGGCTGCGGGAGATCTACCCCAGCTCCAACCGCCAGAAGGCCGTGATCATCGTGCGCGTGGCCTTCGTGGACAAGGATGTTCTGCTGGTGCCGGATATGGGCGCCAAGGTCACCTTCCTAGGCGATGCCTACATCCAGGATGTGGTGGTGCTGGGTCGCGAGCAGGTGAAGAAGGCGGGCGGCAAGTCCTTCACCTGGGTGGTGGAGGGCGACTTGGCCGTGCAGAAGCCGGTGACGGTGCTCGCGGAGAATCCCATCGGCCTGGAGGTGAGCGGCCTGCCGAAGGACGCGAAGCTGATCATGGCCCCTCCGGAATCCCTGAAGGCCGGCGCGAAGGTTAAGGTCAAGAACTGATGGCTGGCGACCGCTTCGACCTGGGCGGGGGCGAGCCCATCATCACCCTGCGCGACATCGCCAAGAGCTACTGGCGCGAGGAACTCGAGATCCCCGTGCTGCAGGGCATCGATCTGGAGATTCCCACTGGGGCCTACATCGCCCTGATGGGACCCTCCGGCAGCGGCAAGACGACCCTGCTGAACCTCCTGGCGGGCATCGACCGGCCCACGGGGGGATCGCTGGAGGTCTGCGGCCACGAGCTGAACGACCTCGATGACGATCATCTGGCCGCCTGGCGCAACGCCCACGTGGGTTTCATCTTCCAGAACTACAACCTGGTGCCCGTTCTGAACGCCTTCGAGAACGTGGAACTGCCCCTCCTCATCACCGGGGCAGGGCGGGGTGAGCGGCGGGATCGCGTCGACCACGTGTTGCAGCTGGTGAACCTCATGGACCGGAAGTTCAACTACCCCCGGCAGCTCAGCGGGGGGCAGGAACAGCGCGTGGCCATCGCCCGGGCCATTGTCACCGACCCCGACCTGCTGGTGGCCGACGAGCCTACCGGGGCCCTGGACGCCAAGAATGCCGAAGAGGTGCTGGCCCTGATGGAGCGCCTGAATACGGAACTCGGGAAGACCATCGTCATGGTCACCCATGATCCCAAAGCCGCGCATCACGCGCGGCACCAGATCCATCTGGAGAAGGGCGTACTGGACCGCACCGTCGAGGTGAATCGATGACAGCCGGGAGCCACTGACATGCGCTGGCTGGCGCTCATCTGGAAGAGCCTCATGCGATCCAAGCGGCGCACGCTGCTCATCGTGGGCAGCCTCGTGCTATCGGTGTTCACCGTGGCGGTGCTCCAGAGTCTGCTCACGACGCTCAATGCCGTGACCGACAACCCCAATTCCAGCAACCGGCTGGTGGTGCGGCATAAGAGCGGCCTCACCCAGATGCTGCCCCGCGCCTACGAGGCTTACCTTCGCCAGCAGCCGGAGGTGGAGACGGTCTGCGCCCTCCAGTGGTTCGGCGGCTACTACCAGGATCCGAGGAACTTCTTCGCGAACTTCGCCAGCGACGAGGCCACCCTGTTCGAGACCTTTCGGGAAGAGTTCGGCACCGCGGGCATCACCGAGGCCCAGATGAAGGAATACATCCGGGACGGTGCCGGCTGCATCGTGGGCGAGAGCCTGGCCAAGAAGAACGGCTGGAAGGTGGGTGACGTGGTGCCCCTCACCGGCACCATCTTCCCGATCAATCCGCGGCTGACCATCCGCCTGATCTTCAAGAGCCCCAAGCCCTCGGATGAGAATGTCCTCCACTTCCATACCAAGCTGCTGGAAGAAGGCGTGCCCCGCATGAAGGGCCTGGTGGGCTCCTTCTGGGTGAGGGCCCACCGACCCGAGGACATCCCCCGGTTCCTCGAGCGGGTGGACCGGCACTACGCCAACAGCGCCTATGAAACGCTCACGGAAACCGAGAACTCTTTCAACCTGGCCTTCGTGAAGATGCTGGGCAACATCGGGGCCATCATCCAGGGCATCACCGCCGCGGTGGTGGTGGCCATCCTCATCGTCACCGGCAACACCATGGCGACTGCGATCCGCGAGCGCACCACGGAGATCGCCGTGTTCCGGGCCATGGGCTTTTCGGCGGGGCGGGTGCTGTCCCTCCTGCTTGCGGAAGGGGTACTGCTGGTGGGGGTGGGTGGCCTGTTGGGGGTGCTGCTGGCCAACCTCGCTGCCAATGCCGTGCGCGGCACCCTCGGTGCAGCCATGCCCTTCTTCGCGGATTTCGCCATCCAGCCGGCCACGGCCATGGCCTGCATGGCCGGGGCCCTGGGCATCGGCGTGCTGGCCACCTTCATCCCGGCCTATGCGGCCACCCGGCGGCCCATCACCGAGGGGCTGAGGGCCGTCGGATGAAGCTGACCCTGGTCCTCCTCCTGCCCTTCGTGGCCTATCTGGGTTGGCTGATCTGGGCCCTGGTGGCCTACCCGGTGCCCCTGAGCTACAACCTCCGCTCCCTCTGGCAGCGGAAGCTCTCGAGCCTCAGCACGGCGGCGGCCATCGCCCTGGTGGTGGGCATCTTCGTGGTGGTGCTGAGCCTCGCGCAGGGCCTCTCGCAGGCCTTCGTGAGCAGCGGCCGGGCCGATCAGGCCATCGTGCTGCGACCCAATGCCCGGTTCGAGCTGAACAGTTCCATCGAGCGAGACCGCATGCGGATTCTCAAGGTCCATCCGCTGCTCAAGCGCGATGAAAACGGTCCCATGGCCAGTGCCGAAGTGGTGGTGGTGAAGCTCTTCCCCATGGCGGACGGGTCGGATACCAATGTGACCGTGCGGGGTCTGGAGACCGAGGGCATCGTCATGCGGCCCCAGGTGCGGCTGCTCCAGGGCCGCTGGTTCCGGCCCGGCCTCAGCGAAGTGGTGGTGCCCCGCAAGATGCAGGGGCGTTTCCAGGGCATGGAACTGGGGCGCAGCCTTCGGATGGGGAGTCGGAACTGGGAGATCGTGGGTACCTTCGATGCGGGGGGCGCCAGCTATGAAAGCGAGGTCTGGTCGGATGCCAACGATGTGATGCAGGCCTTCCGGCGGGAGTCCTATTCCTCGATGCTCGCTCGCCTGGAAACCCCCCAGCGCCTTGAGGCCTTCGTGGAGGCGGTGGACGGGGACAAGCGCCTGAAGCTGGAAGTGGTCGGGGAGACCGCCTATTTCAAGGAGCTCACCAAGGCCGGGGATCCCATCAAGATCCTGGGCAACCTCATCACGCTGATCCTGACCGGGGCGGCCATTTTCGCGGCCATGAATACCATGTACGCCGCTGTGGCCGGGCGCACCAAGGAGATCGGCACCCTGCGGGCCCTGGGCTTCCGACAGCGGGAGATCCTGGCCAGCTTCCAGTGGGAAAGCATCTTCCTGTGCGTGACCGGTGGCATCGTGGGCTCCGGGTTGGCCCTCTTCGCCAACGGCATCCAGACCGGGACCACCAGCTTCGAGACCTTCAGTGACGTGAGCTTCGCCTTCACCATTACGCCCGGGCTCATGGCCCAGGGCGTGGCCTTCAGCCTGGTGATGGGGCTGCTGGGGGGCTTTCTGCCGGCTTGGCGGGCCAGCCGCATCCCGCTGACGGAGGCCATGAAGGGGGGGTGAGGCGGCTGGCCCTGCCCTTGACTGCCATCGTTTTGCGATGCACACTGGGCCTGCCCGATTTTCCTCAACCGGAGGCCTTTGTGGACCGTGAACTGCTGAAAGGCAGCACCCCCTTGCTGCTCTTATCGCTGCTCTGCGAGGGGCCCATGTACGGCTACCAGATCATCGAAACGGTCCGGCAGCGCACAGGTGGGACCTACACGCTGAAAGAGGGCGCGCTCTACCCGGCCCTTCACAAGCTCGAGGCCACTGAGTTCATCGCCTCCTACTGGGAAACCCAGGACAACGGCCGCGAGCGGCGCTACTACTCCATCCAGCCGGCGGGGCTGGCTTTCCTCACGGCCAAGAAGAAGGAATGGAACCAGTTCGTGGATATGGTCCAGGCCTTCGTGGGGCCGAAGGTTTAGAGGGTACCGGTGTCCCGGGCGCTGGAGGCCTATCTCGCCCAAGTGGGTTCAGGCCTCAAGGGCCTGACGCGGCGGCGTCGGCTGTTCCTGATCCGGGAACTGGAGGCCCACCTGCGGGATGAGGCCGAAGCCAGGGGCATCACCTCTGAATCGGCCATGTCGGCCATGCTCTTCGAGAAGGAACATCCCAGCCTGCTGGCGGAGGAACTTGCGGCCGGCGACGGCGAGGATGCCAACCACCGCGGCGGTACATCGCTGGCGGCCGGCATGATCATCGGCATCGCCACCGGCGGTCATATGTGGTTCGAGGGGTGGCGCTGGTATATCGCCTTGGCCTTCGCTGCGGCCCAGGGCCTGGCGGTGGGTGCTGGCTATTTCTGGGCCCGCCGCCACTGGTTGCGCCTCAATCCCTGGGCCCGCATGGCCGTGGCCGTCCTCATCACCTCCCTGCTGTCCATCCCGCTCGGGTTCACCACGCATCACGGCTTCAAACCGACCCGGCTGCTCTACGGGGCCTTCACGGGCTTCCTTCTGGAGCGCCACAGCCAGGAGCGGCCGCTCTGGCAGACCCTGCTCGAGCCGGTCGTCTTCACCGCGCTGATGTTCATCCTCGAGGCGGGCATCCTGGGCCGGGTCCGGTTCGAGTGGGGAAAGGTGCCCCTGGAACTCAGCTTCAACGCCACCATCCTGCTGAGCGTGCTCCTGGCCTCCAGACTCCGGCGGCTCCTGGCCGAGCGGCGGGTGCTGACCCCTCAAGAACAAGGGTGATCCCTTCCGGGGGTTCCGCGCTGCCGCTTTTCCCTCTACTGAGTCGGCTGGGAATCCCCCTTGAGCTGAAAGGGTTCCAGCGGTAGACTGGCTGTCTTGCGTGGACAAGCCGCGTGCAAAAACCCCGCTCATGGGGGCATCCGGTCGGTCCCAGGAGGAAGAGATGAAGGATAAACTCCACCCCGTACTGCACGAAGTGAAGGTTCACTGCGCGTGCGGCAACGAGTTCATGACGCGTTCCACCAAAAAGGAAATGCGCGTGGAAGTCTGCTCGAACTGCCACCCGTTCTTCACGGGCAAGCAGCGCCTGATGGACACCGAAGGCCGTGTGGACAAGTTCAACCGGAAGTACGCGAAGAAGGAGGCTCCTGTGGCCGCCGTCGAAGCCGCTCCCGAGACCACCCCGGCGACCACCGAAGTCTAGCTGCGACATTCCAAAGGACGGGCCGAGTGATCGGCCCGTCCTTCTTTTTTGTATGCTCCAAAGCCCGGCATGGCCGGGATTCGGAGGTAGCCGAAAAGGTGGGTCATGCTCGATCAACTAGAAGCCGTCGCGGCCCGCTTCCAGGAAGTGGAGGCGCAGCTGCAGGATCCCGTCGTGGTATCGGATCCCAAGCGTCTGCGGGAGCTGTCCAAGCTCCGCGCCGAGTTGGAGCCTGTGGTTCTGGCTTTCCAGGCCCAGCGCACCCTGCTGAAACAGCTCGACGAGGCCGAACTCATCCTGGCCGACAAGGCCATGGACGCCGACTTCCGCGAACTGGCCGCGCTGGAGATCCCCGACCTGAAGCAGGCCATCGCCGATGGTGATGCGGCGCTCAAGCGACTGCTCGTCCCCAAGGATCCGGCCGATGCCAAGAGCGTGATCCTCGAGGTTCGCGCGGGCACCGGTGGCGAGGAAGCCGCGCTGTTCGCGGCGGAGCTCTTCCGCATGTACATCCGCTTCGCGGAACGCCGCGGTTTCAAGGTGTCGGTGCTGGACGAGAGCGATGCCGATGCCGGCGGACTCAAGGAGGCCACGGCCGAGATCCAGGGCGAGGGCGCCTATTCCCTGTTCCGCTTCGAGAGCGGCGTCCACCGCGTGCAGCGCGTGCCCAAGACCGAAACCCAGGGCCGCATCCACACCTCCGCGGCGACGGTGGCAGTCATGCCCGAGGCCGAGGAAGTGGACATCGAGATCCACCCCAACGACCTGCGCATCGATACCTTCTGTTCCGGTGGCAAGGGCGGGCAGAGCGTGAACACTACCAAATCCGCCGTGCGCCTCACGCACGTGCCCACCAACACCGTCGTCCAGTGCCAGGATGAGCGCAGCCAGCTCAAGAACATGGCCAAGGCCATGACCGTGCTGCGCAGTCGGCTCTACCAGAAGGCCCAGGACGAGGCCGATGCCACCCATTCCGCGCTGCGCAAATCCCAGGTGGGCAGTGGCGACCGCAGCGAGAAGATCCGCACCTACAACTTCCCCCAGGGCCGGGTCACCGATCACCGCGTGGGCGTCACCATCCACCAGATCGACAGCTTCATGGGCGGCCTCATCGAGCCCATCATCGAACCCCTGCGCGCGGCCTTCGAGGCGGAGCGGTTGCAAGCCCTCGACGCATGAGAGATATTCTGCATATCGGCACTTGCAAAAACGGGAGGCAACGCCTCCCGTTTTTGTTAACTGCCGGCTGCAGGCCGGCAGCAGGGAACTACTTTCGAAGGGTGACTCTCTCCAGCGCCGTCAGGCTGAAGGAGATGGGCTTGCCGGAGGGGATGCGGATCACGGTTTCGGCGGTTCCGGCAGCCACGGCGGTACCGGCGGCGGCGCCGAGGGCGGCGCCCCCCAGGGCGTGATCGTTCTTGTTCTTCTTGTCGGATAGGATGCCGACGAGGGCGCCCAGCGCGGCGCCACCACCGATGTACTTCGCGTTGCGCTCGCCCCGGGCCGTGGCCACCACCACATGGGTGTCGGCATCGATACCCACACCGGCGACCTCGGTCAGGCGGATGCCGAGGGCGCCCTGGCCGTTGCTCAGGCGCCCGGCGGCGGCGCTCTGGGTGATCACGCCGCGGGCGCTGCTGCCGGCGCTCCATACCAACCTGCCGTCCTGGACCACATCCGAAGCCAGCGTGCCCTCCCAGGCATCACCGGCCTGCTCCTTCTCGGTGCTCAGCTCCCGCGCCAAGGTGATTTCAAGCTTGGTACCCACGGGCACCTCCACCACCACCGGCTTGGGGGCCTCCTTGGCGGCCGGGGCCTGAGCCAGGGTCATGGCCTCCTGCTTCTTGACCTCAGCGCGCTTCTTGGCATCAGAGACTTGTCGCTCAAGGGCCTTCACCTGCGATTTGGTGACGTGCTGGAGGGTGTCGGCGTCACCACCGGTCACCTTGCCGGATTTGGCTTCGGCCAGTTGCTGTTCGAGCTGGGCGACCTTGGTTTCGGCGGCCTTGGTGGCCTCGTCGGCCTGGATGGCCGCTTCGCTCTTGGGGTTGCAGGCCAGCGTGAAGGCCAGGGCCACCGAGAGAGCCAGGTGGGACGGAACAGGGCGCATGGGACCTCCAGAGAATGGTTGGGCGTGCCGTATAGTATGGCATCCAGAAGGCGAACACCCAGATGGCCAGACCCAACCTCAACCCCCGCAGTGAATCTGTGCTGCGAACCCTCATCGAGACCTACCTCGAGGCGGGGGAGCCCGTGGGATCGCGGCTGTTGGCCAAGCGCTACCCAGAGACACTCTCCAGCGCCACGATCCGGAACGTGCTGTCCGATCTGGAGGACGAGGCCCTGGTGGCCCAGCCGCACACCTCGGCGGGGCGCGTGCCCACCGAACTGGCCTACCGCTACTATGTGGACCGATGGCTCAAGGCGCTGCCGCCGGGGCCGGAGGTCGCCCAGCGGCTATCGGCGGCCCTGGATGGTCTGGAACTCGATCCCGAGTCATGGGCCCGCCATGCCAGCCGCACCCTGGCCGAGGTCATGGGGGGCGTCTGCGTGGCTCTGCCGCTGCCGCTCACCCAGAGCCGCCTGGTGCGGCTGGAATTCGTGCCGGTGGACGCCGGGCGCCTGGTCGCGGTGTGGGTGGGCAGCCTTGGCGAGGTGGAGCATCGGCTGATGGAAAATCCCTGGAACCACTCCGAGGCCGTATTGACGGAACTAGGGAACTACGCCACGGCCAACTTTGCGGGCCTGACCCTGGCCGAGATGCGCTCCCGGCTGCTCGCGGGGTTGCGGATCGGCGCCCAGGAAGGCGAATCCATCCGGCTCCGGCTGCAGGCTCTGGCCAGCCGATGGCCGGAGGATCCAGGCGCCTCCGATCCCCGGGTGATGGTGTCCGGTCTGGGGCGGATGGGCAGCCTGCCGGAATTCGAGGATGTCACGCGCTTCCACTCCCTGGTGGCCGCCTTCGAGGAGCACGGGCGGCTAGCCCGGCTCCTGAACGCCTTCTCGGATCGGGCCTCTGAGGATGTCCAGCTGCTCCTGGGCAGCGAAAATCCCTATTTCGAGGCCTGGCCGCTCGCCACGGCCGTGAGGACCGTGGCCCTGGGGCCCGCCGGATTCGTCACTTTCGCGCTGGTGGGACCGCTGCGCATGGACTATGGCCGCATCATGGGCGGACTGCGCTGGTGGTCCCGCCAGATTCAGCGCCGCCAAGCTCCCGACTCCCACCCTTTGCCTTGACTGACTATACTGCTGCGATGACCCACCACATCCCCCACGGATCCGACCCCAAGCGACCTCTCCCTACAGGAGAAGTCGAAGATCTGGTTGATCTCAACCTGGACGAGACTCCGGACGGTGACCTGCAGTCTGTGGCGGACGAGGTGGCTTCCGAGTACCACACCCAGGTGGTTCCCGAGTTGGACCTTCCCGATTTGCCACAGCCCTTTGCCGAGCCGGAAGTCCGGGTGGATCTGGAGTCGGCCCTGGTCGAGGCCGAGCAGCAGATGGAGGATCTCCTCCGGCGCGAGGCCGAGCTGATGGATCATCAACGGCGGCTGGCGGCGGATTTCAACAATTTCCGGAACCGGGCCCAGCGCGACATCGCCCTCGCCGTGGAACAGGCGGAACGGAAGATCCTGCTGGAAATGCTTCCCGTGCTCGACAACTTCGACCGCGGGCTGGGCGCCACCTACCAGGATGTGGAGATCTTCCGGGCCGGTATCGAGCTCATCCGCAAGCAGTTTCTGGAGGCCCTGCGCCGGCTCAGCGTCGAACAGCTGCCGCTCCAGGTCGGCGATCCCTTCGATGCCCTGAATGCCGAAGCCCTCACGACCTTCACGGATCCGAACCTTCCGGACGGTTCGGTGGCGGCCATCTACGAGCGGGGTTTCAGCCTCAAGGGCCAGCTCCTGCGGGCGGCCCGAGTGGTGGTGAACCGGCGGCAGGACTCGGGGAAATCCTAGTGCATCCCAATGCTTGTGCTGGAAGCGTTGACGAGAAGTCGGTACGATACTAGACGCGACCCCCCGGAGTTCCACCCATGGCAGGCAAACTGATCGGCATTGATCTGGGCACGACCAACAGTTGCGTCTGTGTGATGGAAGGCGGCGACTCGCGGGTCATCCCCAACCGGGAAGGCAGCCGGACCACGCCCTCCGTCGTGGCCTTCACTGACAAGGGTGATGTCCTCGTGGGCCACATTGCCAAGCGGCAGGCCGTGACCAACCCCCAGCGCACGCTGTTCGCGGTGAAGCGGCTCATCGGCCAGCGGTTCCAGTCCCCGAGGGTGCAGGAAGCCGTGTCGCGCCTGCCCTTCCCGGTGGTCTCCGCCCCCAATGGGGATGCCTGGCTCCGGGTCGGCGAGCGCGACTACGCGCCACCCGAAGTGTCCGCCATCGTGCTCCGCTCGCTGAAGCAGGCGGCCGAGGCCTTCCTCCACGAGGAAGTGACCGATGCCGTGATCACCGTGCCCGCCTACTTCGACGATGCCCAGCGCCAGGCCACCAAGGACGCGGGCAAGATCGCGGGCCTGAATGTCCAGCGCATCATCAACGAGCCCACGGCCGCGGCGCTGGCCTATGGCTTCAACAAGAAGGGCGTGAAGCAGATCCTCGGCATCTACGATTTCGGCGGCGGCACGGTCGACTTCACGCTGATGGAGATGAACGACGGCGTCTTCGAAGTGCTGGCTACCAGCGGCGATACCTTCCTCGGCGGCGAGGACATCGATCAGGCCATCCAGACCTGGCTGGTCCAGCAGTTCCGCGACAAGACCGGCATCGAGCTCTCCCACGACCGCATGGCCCTCCAGCGGCTGAAGGAAGCCAGCGAGAAGGCCAAATGCGAACTCTCCACCCTGGACCGGGTCGAGATCCGGCTCCCCTTCATCGCCCAGGGTCCCAGCGGCCCGCAGCACCTGGAAGCGGCCCTCACCCGCGAGCAGCTCGAAGGGATGGTCAAGGAACTGGTGGAACTCACCCTCGTTCCCATCAAGGACGCGCTGGAACAGGGTGGCAAGACCCCCAAGCAGCTGGACGAGGTGATTCTCGTCGGTGGCCAGACGCGCATGCCGCTGGTGCAGCGCATGGTGCGGGATTTCTTCGGCAAGGAACCGAACCGCAGCATCAACCCCGATGAAGTGGTGGCGCTCGGCGCCTCCATCCAGGGCGCCGTGCTGAAGGGCGATATCAAGGATCTGGTGCTGCTGGATGTCACCCCGCTTTCGCTGGGCATCGAGACCCAGGGCGGCGGCTTCGTGAAGATCATCCAGCGCAATACCACCATTCCCACCCGGGATGCCCGCACCTTCACCACGGTCACGGACAATCAGAGCCGGGTGGAGATCCATGTGCTCCAGGGCGAGCGGGAGCTCTCCGAACACAACAAGAGCCTGGGCCGCTTCGACCTCATCAACCTGCCGCCCCTGCCCAAGGGCGTACCGCAGATCGAAGTGTCCTTCGACATCGATTCCAACGGCATCGTCAAGGTGTCGGCCCGGGATCTCATGACCGGGCTCGAACAGAGCATGGCCATCCGGCCCAGCTCCGGGCTTTCGGAACTCGAGATCCAGCGCATGATCCGCGAGGCCCTGGCCAACGCCGAGACCGATGTGAAGAAGCGCGACTCCATGAAGTACATCGCCTCCGCGGAGGGGCTGATCTTCTCCTGCGACAAGAGCTTCATCGAGTGCGGCAAATACCTCACGGAAGATCAGCAGACCATGGTGCGCGACGTCCTGTCCCGGGCCCGTCAGGCCGTGGCGGCCCAGGATACGGAGGGGCTGCGCGGCTGCGAGACCCAGTTGCTGGAGGCCCAGAACCTCCTCACCGATGCCGTGCTGGCCGCCAGCGAAGCCATGATGTCCTCCCTGGATGGTGAAGACGACGGCGCGGCACCGCCGAATTAGGCTTCAGTCTCGAGTCTTCAGTCTTCAACAGGGGGCCGTCGGCCCCCTGCTTTATGGAGCACGGTCATGCGGGATCATCTTCGGTGGAAGGCTGCGCCCGAGCCAGCGAGAAGGATTTCCTGCGGTTCGTGGACATGGCGCTTGGATCTGCCCGGGAACTGGAATTCCAGTTGGACATCGCCCTGCAACTGGGTTTTTTAGGCGAGAATGAGGACCTGATCGGGTTGGCCCAAGAGGTTGCCAAATTGGTGGCTGGACTGGCCAACGCCTTCAACAAGCCTCGGGAGTCATCCGGCCCCTCCAGGGAACAACGGCCCCCAAAGACTGAAGACTCAAGACTGAAGACTGAGGACTGACGGAACGATGAAACGCGACTACTACGAAGTGCTGGGCGTCCCCAAGGAGGCCGGAGCTGACGAACTGAAGAAGGCCTACCGCAAGCTGGCCATGGAACTGCATCCCGACCGCAATCCGGGCAACAAGGCGGCGGAGGAGAAGTTCAAGGAGGCCGCCGAGGCCTACAGCGTGCTGTCCGATGCCGAGAAGCGGAAGGTCTACGATCAATTCGGCCACGCGGGGCTGGGCGGCGCGGGTGGCGGTGGCCAGCAGTTCCAGTTCGATCCGAACCAGTTCGCGGATTTCGAGGACATCCTGGGCAGCTTCTTCGGGGGCGGGCTCTTCGGGGATCTCTTCGGCGGCGGCCGCCGGCGGTCGAATGGCGAGGAACGCGGCTCCGATCTGCAGTACAACCTCAAGCTCAGCTTCCACGACGCCATCTTCGGGAAGGAGGCGGTTGAACTTTCCATTCCCCGCCTTGAATCCTGCGGCACCTGCCGCGGCTCCGGCTGCGAGGCGGGCACGCACCCGGAAACCTGCCCCCAGTGCCGCGGTGCCGGGCAGGTGGCCGTGCGCCAGGGCTTCTTCCAGATGCTCGCGCCCTGCCCACGCTGCGAAGGCCGGGGCCGCATCATCCCCAAACCTTGCCGCGAATGCAAAGGCGAAGGCCGCATCCACCGAAAAGCGAAGGTGAGCTTCAAGGTGCCGGCAGGCGTCGACCGGGGCACCCGACTCCGGCTGCAGAACCAGGGTGAGTCGGGCCGCTCCGGAGGGCGCACCGGCGATCTCTATGTGGTCTTCGATGTGGAACCGGATCTCCGCTATGAGCGGGACGGCAGCGATCTCCACCAACGCCTGGAAGTCCATTGGCCGCTGCTGGTGACCGGCGGTACGCTGGAAGTGGAGACGCCCTACGGCAAGGACAAAGTAAAACTGGCCGCCGGCACGGCCGCCGATCATGTGGTGAAGCTGGTGAATGCTGGCGTGCCCCGCCTCCAGGGCAGTGGGCGCGGCGACCTCTACCTGCACCTCCGGGTGGCCGTCCCGAAGGCGCTCACCTCTGACCAGCGCCAGCTCGTCGAACAGTTGCGCCGCAGCCTGGAGGGCGAATCAGCCGCAGGCGAAGACGAGGGCTTCCTCGCCAAGATGTTTGGCTCCGAAAAGAGTGGGAAGAAGAAGCGGAAGTAGGAAGGCAGGCCTGAAGCCTCACTCCGCCACCACCACCCGCCCTTTGCCTTCCTTTTTGGCGCGCAGGAGGGCGCGATCGGCCTGTTCGATGAGATGGCCGGCGCCATCGGCGTGCTCGGGATAGGCTGCGACGCCGGCGCTGAGGGACACGGCGAGCTGGTCGTGGCCCAGATCGAGCGGATGGTCCCGCAGCACCTGGAGCAGGCGGTCACCCAGCTTCCAGGCGCCCTGGGCGGTGGTGCCAGGCATGAGGATGCAGAACTCGTCCCCGCCGTACCGGTAGAGCCGGTCGTGGGCGCGGCAGAGCCGCTGGGCCGTGCGGGCCACGGATTCGAGCAGAAGACTCCCGGCCGGGTGCCCATGGCGGGTGTTCACCTGTTTGAGGTCATCGACATCAAGGAAGAGCAGGGCGAGCGGTTCGGCCTTGGCCGCCGCGGAGCGCACCGCCTGGGGCAGCTCAGCTTCCAGGCAGCGCCGGTTCTGGGCGACGGTCAGATCATCCCGGAACGACAGCGCCCGGCTTTCCTCCAGGCGCCAGGCGTTCAGCAGCAGCGGTTCCATATCGTCGAAGCCGCGGAGAAAGACTTCCGGGGCTTCCCGTGCTTCCTGCAGTCGGAGGATGCCCAGCTGCTCAGTGGGTGCCAACAGGAAGGCCTCGCCGCGCCGGACGAGGTCTGCCGCTTCCTGCCGGGGCAGAGGGGCTTCGGGGAAGGCGCCATCGCCCGCCCGCTGATAGAACAGCTCATCCCGGCGCAGCCAGATGGCCCCACCCCGGGCACCGGAGAGCCGGATGGCCCGGCCGAGCGCCAGGCGCAGCAGATCGTCCAGGGTGACCTGGTGCATCATCTGCCGCAGCCAGCCTTCGCTGCCAAGGTCCCGCTGGCGCAGGTGCAGCAGCGCCTCCCGGGCGGCCTCCAGGGGGCGGTCCTGCAACAGCACCCAGCCTGGGCGAGCGTTCAGCACGGCGCTGACGGCCTCTGGCTCTGCCTTCTCCACCCACCAGAGAATCTCGGTGCCCTCGGTTGGGATCAGGCGTGCGTCCGGGTGTTCGGCCACCAGTACCAGTGAGCCCTGGCCGGGACCTGCAATCACCTCGTAGCCCCATTGCATCAAGGCCGCGCGCAGCGCCTCCCCCGCCGGGGAGGGATGCGCTTCCAGCCAGTGGGTCCGGGGCATGAGCCTCCCTGATGAGCAACGCTTCGGCACCGGATCGGCTCCCAGTTAACCCAGGGCCGCTTCGAGGCGCACTGACAGATGCCGGAGGTGGGCGGCCAGCTGGTCGAGGGAGGGCAGCGAGCCATCGCGCTGACCGCGTTCGGCCCGGACCCAACGTTTGAGCAGGGCCAGCGACTGCGTGTCCCGGACCCCCAGCCGCTTGGCGGTCTGGATGAGCTTGTGGGACAGCCGGGTCCGCTCGGCTCCGGTGGGGCTGTTCTGCAGTTCCCCGATGACCTTGAGCGCGTCCTGGGCGACCTCCAGATCCTGGCGGATCAGCGGCACGCGGGCATTGATCCGCAGCAGGAACAGCTCCAGGAAGCGCAGCAGCTCACCCAGCAGGTCCATGCCGTCCCGCAAGGCCTGGGGCACATCCTGGGGGGATTCCAGCAGGCGGCCCAGCTCCTGGATGAGGCGCTCGGCCTCCTCCCGGTCGGGACGCCGCATGAGCGGGAATTCGGGGCTCCGACGGAACGCCAGGAGGTGGCGGTAGGTATGGGAAAGGCCCAACGCCAGCCGGGGCCAGTCGTGCAGTTCGAGGTGCAAGTGGAGCTGGCCATGGAGGGGCGGCACCTGCTCCCACAAGCGCTGGATGCGGAGGCGGAGCCGCTCGCCTTCTTCCATCATGCTGGGCGATTCGGGAAAGAGGCGGCGCTGCACATCCGGCGAGAAGATCCCCACCAGCTCGCCCATGAGCTGCTTCTGATGGTTGATGAGCAGGCCGCGCAGGTTGTCGAGGGTCTGGGCCAGCTGATCCGCGTCCTGACCTGCCAGGGCCTGCTGCAGCAGGCTGCGCAGCGTCCCCTGATCCTGGCGCAGGCTGAGCACGGCCTGCCGGAGGAAAACACGCAGCCGCAGGGTCTCGGGGCGGGTCGGGTCCAGCGGAGCACCCTGGGCGGGATCATAGGTCCGTTCGGCCATGCGGCCCAGTTCAGACTCCAGGACCAGGAAGGTGGGGACGGCCGCGTAGCGGTCGGGGAGGGCGGCGCTGGCCGCGGGTTCGAGGGATTCGAGCAGGCCGAGCAGCGAGATGTGGCTGGCCAGGGCGCGCGCCACCACGGAGAAGGCCGTGCGATCGTCCCGCCGGATCTGCTGCAGCAGGCGGCGCAGTTCCGGCGGCATGCTCTCGCGGAAGCGGTCCGTGTCCATGCGCGGAAGGGACCAGCCGAGGTGATCCCAGAGCCAGCGCAGGCTGCCCCGCACCTGCTCCACCGCCGGCCAGTGGATGCCCCGGTCGAGGGGCCGCACCAGGCTCAGCCGCAGGTTGGAGACCACGTGCTCAAGCAGCAGCAGAGGCTCCACCCGCGCGTGGATATCGGCCGGGATGCAGGCCTCCAGGTGCTCGGCCAAGCGGGCCAGGGATTCCTCCAGGCGGCCCTGGCCCTGGATGGCGCGGTTGACGGCTTTCATCTGGGTATTCAGGCGCGTCACCGCGGCGGTGCCGAGTTCGCTGTCCTGCAGGGCGGCCAGGATCTGCCGGAAGGCATCCCGGTGGTCGGCCAGGAAGGTGGACCACAGTTGCCGAAGGTTACCGCTGTCCTCCGTGGGGGCCAGGGACATGGCGCGCAGCGAGGCGAGCAGGTCCAGCAGCCGGGTCACCCATTCGGGCTGCTGCTGCTCGGCCAGCAGCTCGCGGTGGGCCGCCTCCGCCTGATGGCCGAGCCGCCCCAGGCTGTGGAGCATCACGAGCCCCATGGCATTCCGGGCCTCACCGAGACGGCGGGCCGAGAACTGATGGAGGAAGGCGAGGAAGTAGCCCAGGCTGCGCCGGAGGCTGGCCTGGGCCGGCGACTCCTCGCCCAGGACCACCCGTTCCGGGGCCGCTTCGACCAGGGGTTCCAGCTCCTGGGCGCCCTCCCGGAGGATATCCTCGAGCAGGGCCAGATCCGTGCGGGATAGGCCCTTTTCCCGGATCAGCTGGCGGGCCAGCAGCAGTCGCTGGGGCTGGGTACCTGGGGTGGACATGGCAAAAGCATACAATGGTTAGGCGTTTGATTACCTTCCCAGGGTGATACCATCGCCTCACCCCAATCTGGAGGCAGCCAGTGGTAAGCAAGCTCGGGGAAATGCTCGTCAAGGCCCAGCTCATCACGGATGCGCAGCTGGATGAAGTTATGAAAATCCAGCGACGAGAAGGCGGCAAGCTCGGAAGCATCGTGGTGCGTTCCGGCTTCTGTTCCGATCAGGACATCGTGAGTTTCCTGGGGATGCAGTACGGCGTGCCAGCGGCTGATCTCGAACAGTGGCCCCCCATTGATGCGGGCATCATCGCCCTGATCCCCAGGGACCTGGCCCAGCGGCACAAGGTGCTCCCCCTTCAGCGCACGGGGAATGTCCTGACCTTGGCCATGTCCGATCCCACCGACATCTTCGCCATGGACGATGTGCGGTTCCACACGGGCTACAATGTGGATCCCGTGGTCTCCAGCGAGATGGGCCTCGCCCGGGCCGTGGAGAAATACTACGGGGGCAACAGTCAAGTCCGCCTGGCGGACGGCACCACCCGGTCCACCGAGGGTGGCGGCGCCGGTGGCCCGGCGGCGAGCGGACCCACCGCCGCCGGCGCGGCCGAGGCCTTCAACGAACATGATGAGCAATTCGACCTGGCCGACCTGGAGCAGGAGCTCGACGCCGATGCCGAGTTCGATTCGGCCGAGGATGACGAGGACAGCGTCAATGTCGGCAGCCTCAAGCGGGGCAGCGAAGACGCGCCGGTCGTCAAGCTCGTGAACATGGTGCTCATCGACGCCATCAAGCGCGGCGCCTCCGACATCCACATCGAGCCCTACGAAAAGACCTACCGCATCCGGTTCCGCATTGACGGCATCCTGATGGAAGTCATGCGGCCCAACCTGAAGCTGAAGGATCCGCTGACCTCCCGCGTGAAGATCCTGGCCAAGCTCAACATCGCCGAACGGCGCCTGCCCCAGGACGGTCGCATCAAGTTGCGCGTCAACATGGGCGGCAAGCAGAAGGTCATCGACTACCGCGTGAGCATCCTGCCAACGCTGTTCGGCGAAAAGATCGTGCTGCGGCTGCTGGACAGCGACAAGCTCATGCTCGACCTCACCAAGCTGGGCTTCGAACCTGAAAGCCTCGAGCGCTGGGACCGGCAGATCTGCAAGCCCTACGGCATGGTGCTGGTGACGGGCCCCACGGGTTCGGGCAAGACCAACACCCTGTATTCCTCCGTGGCCAAGCTCAATACGCCCGATACCAACATCATGACAGCCGAGGATCCGGTCGAGTTCAACTTCCCCGGCATCAATCAGGTGCAGATGAAGGAGCAGATTGGCCTGAACTTCGCCGCCGCACTGCGCTCATTCCTGCGGCAGGATCCCAACATCATCCTGGTGGGCGAGATCCGCGACTTCGAAACCGCCGAAATCGCCATCAAGGCGAGCCTCACGGGCCACCTGGTGTTGTCCACGCTGCACACCAACGACGCGCCCAGCACCATCAACCGCCTCATGAACATGGGGGTCGAGCCGTTCCTGGTGGCCACCTCCGTCAACATCATCTGTGCCCAGCGTCTGGTGCGCCGCCTCTGCGCCAACTGCAAGACGGTGGACACCCACCACCAGCCTGAGGAAGCCCTCTACAAGGTGGGCTTCACGCCCGAAGAAGTGCAGAAGGGCATCACCTTCTACAAGCCCGTGGGCTGCGAGACCTGCAACAAGCGCGGCTACAAGGGGCGCGTGGGCCTCTACGATGTGCTGGAGATGTCCGAGACGCTCAAGGACATGATCCTCACCGGCGCCTCAGCCCTCGATCTGCGCGAGC
>JBBQEL010000057.1:0-21926 GCA_038320645.1 Holophagales bacterium
TCAAGGATCACTTCAACCACCATTGGCTCGTCGAACGCCACGGCCATCGCACACCGGCTCAGGTCCGGATTGATCTCACTGGCCAGGCCACCGCAGCGTGAATACACTCAACGAACTGTCCAGGAAACCGAAGGCGGTACACTCGCCTCTCTTCGTTTGGAAGTTTTATGCGAACAGTATTCCGAATATTTGGATTGTGCTCCGTCTTGCTCATTATCGGACTTGCCATCGGGTGCGACGATGTTCATGGTTCCGTAAGCGTTAAAGGAAAGAATCTTAAAAAAGTAGATCTTGAAGTAACTGTTAGTGGTGGATTTAGATTTTTACGCCCAGAAGCAGTTTCTGAACCAAAATATACTATTACCCTTGATGGTTACCCTTATAATAGAGTGCTCTTAAATGTATCATTGATTTCAACAAATTTTTCTGGAGATCAACCTATAAGTACAATAACACCCATGCAATTGGTCGCCGGCTCACAGGTCCCGATTGTTATTTCAGTTGGGCCGAATGCTTATAGTTATTCAACAACTATTGTAACAGCAAGTAATTTGCCTTCTGGAACTTATATAATTGATACACCGGGAATGCTTCAGGAAATTCAGGAAGCCCTTGCCAGCAATCCAGGGGCCAGTGTGCAATTTTTTGTTCCAGGAACAACCACAGGAGGGAACAAATTGTTCCCAGCAGCTGGAGGTATTTATATCGGGACTGAGACTGGATCGGCAAATATTACACTTGATCTCGACACTGAAAGTTCCCTCGCATGGGCCAACCTCGTGACTCGCTCGCCAAGCGACCCTCATCCTGGCCCGATTCAACCCCAACAGTAAAGTCGTAACCAAAGAGGGTAGTGACTGGCAAAAAAGTAAGCAAAGCCGCGCTCAGTTGCTGCCCTCTTTCTAGTGAATCGATTGGGGGAGCAAAGATGGCCTGGAACCGAATGTTAGGTCTATTTTGTTTTTTGTGTTGGTTTAATTGGCATATGCTGCTGGCACAAACAAGATATGATCCCGGAGCTTTGGGTCATGTAATTGTTTCGGTGCTCATTTCCCCAAAAAATGCAGGGCCGAAGTCCTTCCGGATGATTCTAGATACTGGGAGTTCTGTCACTGTATTAGACAATTCAGTACCATCGCAGTACTGGTCAAAGAAGGGTAGCTCAATAGCTGTAAAAGGAACCATCTCTTGGTTTGAAGCTGAACCAATTCAAATAGAACTGCTTGAATTTGGGGGGCATCAATTCAATCGGGTGAATGGAATCCGGGCTGATTTATCTGAATTATCCAAAAGGGAAGACCACCCGATAGACGGAATACTCGGAATGGATGTATTAAAGGGATTATGTTTCGGTGTTGATTTTATTAACAACAATATACTTTGGGGCCCTTCCCCAAACAATACATATATTCAATCATTAACATATTCAAAGTCGCATTGCCCAGAAATCAAATTAAGACTTGATGAAAAAACATTAATAGCAAGATTAGATGTTGGAGCAGATACCTTCCTACGTTTGGGAAAATCCGACACTGCCCACCTCACAAATCAGTCAAAGAAGATAAGTGGCTACGAAATGGGCCTTGGTAGCCAACAGCCACTTGAGACAACAAACCTTGTTGGTCGAACTGTTTCATCAGGCTCCGCCCGTTGGGAAGCCACCGATGTCGAAATTGGGAATGGTGAAACCACCCTCCTTGGCCTCCAGGCATTTTGGCCTTTGGTTTGGTTTGATTTCCCCGCAAACAAGATTGGCTTCTCTCTAGACCCGAAAGGATACCTGCAATCCATACCAGCTCTTCGCATGCCCTTGTGGGCGTATTGGGATCGCTCAAAACCGATTCCCGAGTTGATTGTGATGGCAATAAAACCTGGCAGTAGGTTTGAATCTGCCGGACTTCTTCCGGGTGACGCAATCCTTGAAATTGGAAATTTAAAGCAGGAACTTGTCAGTATCCAGGGTCTTCAAAAAATCTTGGCGACCCAAGAGGCAGTTTCGTTTGTGGTCAAGCGTGAGGGAAAGTTTCTCTCTTTTGACGTTGTGGCTCAAACAGGAATAAAGTAAGCTTTTCTTACACTTTCGATCAACACGAAGGAGATTAATACTGGGTCAGGCCAAGGCCTTCTCCAGTGCCAAGGCATGCAGGCCTTTCAAATCCGCGGCATCCGCATCGAGCAGGGGCTGGCCGTCCACCGCGAGGGTGATGCGGGTACCGCCGGTGGTGCCGATCTTGGCGAAGGGCACACGGTGGGTGGCGCAGAGGGTGGCCAGGCTGCCCTCGCCCTCGGGGCCCACGCTCACGACGATGCGTCCTGACGCCTCGCCGAAGAGCAGGCTATCCAGGCGCAGTGTTCCGCGGCTCAGCATCAGCTGGCAGCCCATCTCCGCGCCGAAGGCGCTTTCCAGCACCGCCACCAGCAGGCCGCCCTCGCTGGTGTCGTGGGCGCTGCGGATGAGGCCCAGGCGGATGCCTTCGCGGACACAGGCTTGCAGGCGCAGTTCCTCATCCAGGCGCAGCTCGGGGCAGGCACCCTGCACTTTGCCCGTGCGCAGTTTCAGGTACTCGCTGCCGCCCAGCTCGTCGCGGGTGGTGCCCAGCAGGAAGATGCCATCGTGGGCGGCCCGGAAGCCGGAACCGCAGATGCGGTTGCCCACCTTGGAGAGCGCGGTGGCGTCCGGCGCGTCCACGGCCACCTGGCCCGCACAATCCTCCACCAGGCCCACCGCCGCGATCATGGGCGTGGGGAAGATGCTCTGGCCTTCGGTGTCGTTGTAGAGACTCACGTTGCCGCTGACGATGGGCACATCGAGGGCCAGGCAGGCCTGGCGGATGCCCAGGCAGCCCTGCTCGAAGGTCCACATGTTCTCGGGCTTCTCGGGATTGCCGTAGTTGAGGCAGTCGGTCAGGCCGATGGGCTCGGCGCCCACGCAGGCCAGGTTGCGGCAGGCTTCAGCCACCGCGTGAGCCGCGCCCCAGAAGGGATCCAGGTAGCAGAAGCGGCTGTTGCAGTCGCTGCTCATGGCCACGGCCTTGCCCGTATCCTGGCCCTTTTCATCCTTCACCCGGATGATGCCCGCGTCGCCGCGGCCCATGCCCAGCAGGGTATTGCTGCGCACGGTGCCGTCGTACTGCTCGAAGATCCACCGCTTGCTGGCCACCGTGGGCTGTTGGAGGATCTGCCGCAGGGTGCGCTCCGCGTCAGAGGGCTTGAGGTCCGCAGGCAGGGGCGCGGCGTTCACTGCATCCAGGTAGCCGGGGCGTTGCCGGGGCCGATCGTACTTCGGCGCCGCGTCCACCAGGGGCTGGATGGGCAGGTTGATGACCGGCGCGCCGTGCCAACTGCCGATGAACCGGCCGCTGGCGGTCACTTCGCCCACCACGCAGGCATCGAGGCCCCACTTGTGCAGCACCGCGATGATCTGCTCCTCGCAGCCCGGTCGCGCCACCAGCAGCATGCGCTCCTGGCTTTCGCTGAGCATGAGCTCGAAGGGCGTCATGCCCTCTTCGCGCATGGGCACCTGATCCAGGCGGATCTCCAGGCCCGTGCCGGCGCGGCTGGCCATTTCGAAACTGCTGGAGGTGAGGCCCGCGGCGCCCATGTCCTGGATGCCGATGACCCAGTCGGTCTGGAAGATCTCCAGGCAAGCTTCGAGCAGCAGCTTTTCCGTGAAGGGATCGCCCACCTGCACAGTGGGGCGCTTCTCCTCGCTGCCCTCGCCGAACTCGGCCGAGGCCATGCTGGCGCCGTGGATGCCATCGCGGCCGGTCTTGGAGCCGATGTACATCATCTTGTTGCCCACGCCGGAGGCGAAGCCCTTGAAGACGCGGTCCGAGCGGAGGACGCCCAGGGTGAAGGCGTTCACCAGGATGTTGCCGTTGTAGCTGGCATCAAAACCCGCATCGCCGCCCAGCATGGGGATGCCCATGCAGTTGCCGTAGCCGGAGATACCCGCCGCCACACCCTTGACCAGGCTCTTCATGCGGGGCGCGTCCAGCTCCCCGAAGCGCAGGGAGTTCAGATTGGCCAGGGGCCGCGCACCCATGGTGAAGACATCACGCAGGATGCCGCCCACGCCCGTCGCGGCGCCCTGGTAGGGCTCGATGAAGCTCGGGTGGTTGTGGCTTTCCATCTTGAAACAGACGGCCCAGCCATCGCCGATATCCACCACGCCGGCATTCTCGCCGGGCCCCTCGATGACGCGGGGGCCTTCGGTGGGCAGGTTCTTCAGATGGATGCGGCTGGATTTGTACGAGCAGTGCTCGCTCCACATGGCGCTGAACACGCCCAGTTCCGGATAGGTGGGCAGGCGGCCTTCCAGCAGCCGCAGGATGACCTGCCACTCGTCCCGGGATAGTCCCAGCTCCAGGGCCAGGGATTCAGTGATGGCCGGTTCGTGGGCAGCAGGCATGGAGGCTCCGGAAGCCTTGATTCTACCGGCCCCCGTCCGGTTGAACGAGGCTTGACTGTCAGCTGGAAGGGCCTTCCTTTTCCGCGGGCATCATGGGAGATTCGCCGCCTTCGTAGAGGCGCCGCAGCACGCCTTGCACCAGGCGCTGGAAGAAGGTGCCGCGCTCGGGGTTGAATACGATGGACACGGCCGCCTTCAGTTCGCCGCCCAGTTCCAGCAGCGCCCCCCCCTCGACCCCGGTGCCCAGCAGCAGGAAGGGCACCCGCCCCTGCAGCGTCTCCACCATGGGTTTCAGGCGGCGGCGCTCGTCTAGGCTGAGGCTGGGGACGTGGTAGAGCACCAGGGCCGGTTTCTGGTTGCTGGCCTCCTTCAGCGCAGGCATCGTGGGGGCGATCCGGCGGAGGGGCTGGAGACCCCCCAACAGGTCCTGGAGAGCTGCCTCAAGGGAGGCGTCACCGGACACCAGGACCAGGCCCGCTGGCGGGCGGTTCACTACCGGGCCCCGCTCAGACTGGGCAGCGGTCTCGATGCCCTTCCTGGAGATGCGTTCCAGATCCTCTTCCCGCTTCTCGAAAATCCAACGGGAGAGCGGGTGGAGCACCTGGTCATCCAGCTGGGGGCGGAATTCCACGCCGAAAGTGCGGTTATGGACGTGCCGCAGCCTCACCTTGGTGTTGATGCGAAGCAGGTCGTTGAGCGGGATGGTCACGGCCATCTCCTCACCCAGTTCCAGTTCACCCTCAAGGAAATTCCGGGTGCTGAAGATCCTGGCCCCGGTGGTGCTGATGTCGGTCAGAGTGCCCATGACGAGGTCGAATTTGGGTGTGCTGAAGGTCACTGGAACCCGGCCGACGCGATCCACCCGGTAGGACCCGCGGTAGTCTTCCTCGTTGAGGACTTCCGGAAGCGCAAGCCGCAGGGTCCGGCGGCCATCGTTCATCCCGAAGCCCTTCAACTGGGTGGGCGCCTCGAGGAAGCTGATCCGATGGGGAAAGCGGATCTTCAGGTCCGAGCTGCGCAGGCCGAAGGTGGCATCTTCCCGGCCCATGGTGGCGGCCACCTGGACCTCGCCTCCATCGACCTTCACGAACGAGGATTCGAACCGGAGGTAGGGCGTCACCAGGATCACCAGTTCCCGCCGTTCACAGACGAGCCTGAAAATCTCCGCGATGGTCTCCGGATTCCGGATCAAGTTCCCAGCCAAACCCACTCCTCCTCTGAACCTTGTTCCATCATGGGTAGGGTTCCCTACACTGGATAGCCCCCTGGAACCCCATGACGCCGCCCCGGACCCTTCTAGCCTACAGCGCCCCCCGAAGCGGTTTCGGGGACGAGTGGATGACCTTCCTGCCCATCGGTCTCGGCTACCTGCAGGCAATGCTCAAATCCCGGTCGTTTCCCTGCCGGATGGCCAACCTCAGCGGCAAGGGGCGGAAGGAAGTCCTCGCCTACTTCAGGGCCCAGAACCCGGCCGTGGTGGGCATCTCCATGTTCACCTTCAACCGGAAGCGCTCCTACGAACTGCTGACCTGGGCCCGGGAAGCCTGCCCGGAGGCCATCCTGCTGGCCGGAGGCCCGCACCCGACGCACCTGGCCGAGGAAGTCTTCGAGGACTGCCCGGCCCTGGATGCCATCGTCCAGGGCGAGGGCGAGGCTGTGCTCCTGGGGATCGCCGAGCGCCTGCAAACGGCCCCGGGGTCGGATCTGTGGCGGCACACGCCGGGCCTCATCCTTCGGGACAGCCGCACCCTGCCCCAGGCGCCGCTGGAGGATCTCGACGCGGTGGGGATTCCCGCCGAACACCTGGAGGCCGACTTCCTCGATGATGTGGGCCAGTTGGCCTACCTGAGCACCAGCCGGGGCTGCCCGGCCACCTGCAATTTCTGCAACACGCCGGAGTTCTGGGGTACCTCCATCCGCTTCCGCAGCGCGAAGTCCGTGCTGCGCGAGCTGCGCCTGCTGCGCGAGCTGCATGGCCTCACCTACTTCAGCTTCCGGGACGACACCTTCACGGCCAACCGGGGCCGGGTGCTCGAACTGATGGCAGGCATCCAGGGCAGCGGCCTCCATCCCCTCTGGAACTGCCAAAGCCGGGTGAACCTGGTGGACGAGGACCGCCTGGTGGCCATGAAGCGGGCCGGCTGCGAGTTCATGCAGTTCGGCGTCGAGCACGGCAGTGAGCGCGTGCTGGCCCTCTTGGACAAGGGCACCGACCTCCGCCATGCCCGGCGGGCGCTGGATCTGGTCCGCAAGGTCGGGATGAATGTGGGCATCTACCTCATCACCGGCATCCCCGGCGAGACCTGGGCCGATGTGGAGGAGACCGCCACTTTCATTCGCGACACCCGCCCCAGCGACTGCCAGATCAGCCCCCTGGCGCTGTACCCCGGCACGCGGATGTTCGACCAGTACCGTGCCGAAGGCCGCATCCAGAAGGATTTCTACCGGGCCAGCGGCGACGCCGAAATCTTCGCGCGCGTGGACGGCCATACGGAAAAGGCCCTGCGCCATCTGGACCAGGCCGCCCAGCGGGCCAAGACGAAAGCCCCGTTCTCGCCGCCCGAGTTCGCCCAGCAGAAGGCCTGGCTTGGCTTCTGCGCTGTTACCAATCTGCTCTGCGGCGAAGCCGCGGAGGGAGAGAAACGCTGGTCCGAAGCTGAAACTGAATACGCCGAAATCATCGCCCGGGAGCCCGCCAATCCCTGGGGGTTCATGAAGCGGGCGCTGCTCCGGGAAAGGCTTGGTCAGGGTGCCAAGGCCCGGGCCGACCTCGCCGAAGTACTGGCCCTGGCCCCGGGCAATCCCGAGGCCACGGAACTGGCCGGCCTGTGGGGCCTCAAGCAGACGAAGCCCCGGGCCAAGAAACCCGCCCACGGCCCGACCGCAGTGATGAAGGGGGCCGAAAGCTACCTCTGCCGACCGAAGATGTAGGCCGCCGCTCTCACCCCACGTCCTTCAGGTTCGGGCTGCGTTCGAGGATGGTCAGGATCAGGCGCTCCAGTTCATCCACCAGGAGGAACCTCAGGTTCGGATCCTTCGGCCCACTGTGCCCAGGTTCGCCACCGCCCCTCAGCACGAAGAACGGGCCGGACCGCTCCAGGCAAGTGACACGCTTCCACAGCAGGCGCCCGGCGCCCATTCTCCGGGCCAGCGGCGCGGGCAGCGCGTTGTGCTCGACCGACAGGCCCAGTTCATCCACCAGCACCTGGGAACCCTCGACCATCAGCACGCCGACGAGGGTGCCCACCAGCAGCACACTGCCAGCCACCACCGCGCCAAACGCCGCGGTCACGGCGATCCAGAAGGACCAGGTGGGCTCGCCAGCGGCCTCGGCGACCTTCAGGGAGGCCCGCAGGACCGGCAGGCGCTCCATGATCTGGGCCAGCGCGCGGACCCCCACGAGCCAGGAGCCGGCGAACAGGAGCATAGCCATGGCCCGGTGGGCGAAGGAGGGCCGGAAGACGAGCGGGGAACCAGCGCTCATCCGTTCTGCATTTCGGCCACGATGGCCTCAGCGGCAGCGGCGGGGTCCGCCGCATGGGTGATGGGGCGCCCGACCACCAGCCAGGTGGAGCCCTGCTTCAAGGCCTGGGCGGGCGACATGACCCGGGCCTGATCCTGGGTGGCGGCGCCCGCCGGACGGATGCCCGGGGTCAGGCGGTGGAAGTCTTCCCCGCAGGCCTCGCGGATGGCCGCGGCCTCCCAGGCCGAGCACACCACGCCGCCACAGCCCGCCTGATGGGCCAGTTTCGCGTAGGCCAGGGCGAGCTCCTCAGGCGTGCCCGCGTGTCCCAGCGCCGCCAGGGCCTCGCGGTCCAGGCTGGTCAGCACGGTGACGGCCAGCAGTTCGGTTTGGCCCCCGGCGGCTCGGTGCGCGCGGATGGCCTCCGCCGCCGCCTCCAGCATGGCGGGGCCCCCCTGGGCATGGACATTGATCAGCCGCGGATCCAGCCGCAACAAGGCGTCCAGGGCGCGCCGGACGGTGGTGGGGATGTCATGCAGCTTCAGATCGAGGAAGACCGGCACCCGCGCCTGCAGTTCCTTCACGAACGCGGGCCCCTCCGCGCAGAAGAGCTCCAGGCCCACCTTGAGCATCCCCACCCGGCCCGACAGCCGCTCGGCCATGGCCAGGGCCTCCTTCGCCGTGGGGACATCCAGGGCCACGACGAGCCGGTCGCGGGGCGTGAGGATCTGAGAAGGTGCGGACAAGGGGACTCCCGTATGATGCGGAGGACCATTCTGCCATCAAGCGAGCGCCCATGCCCCCATCCCTCCAGCCCCCGCCCGCCGTGATCGTGCCCGCCGCACCCGGCCACCTGGAGGCGGAGCACGCGTTGTTCGAAGCCTTCGACTGGGGACGCCCCCTGCCCCCCCTGCCCAGGCTGAAGGGGCCCACAGCGCTGGACTACCGCTGGCTGCGGGCCGCAGCAACCTTCGCCGCGGACCGGGGCCTGCCCGCCAACCCCTACGCCACCGGGTCGGGCCGGCGGGAGGCCGAAGCCTTCCGCCGCCTGACGGCCCTGCCCGAAGCTCGGCTCGAGGCGGCCCTGAAGGCCCTGCCCCTGCAGCAGTCGGGCACGGCGCTGGCCCTATGGCGATGGGGACAATTCCGGGTGCGCTCGGGCGCCTTCCCGGTGGGCCTCCGCCGTATCTGGGAGGATCGCCTGCTGACCGCTGGCCCGGCCCTGACCCGCGGGTACGCGCTTCGGCACGCCCTCTGCTGGGCCCTGGCCGAACAGGATGAGGCGAGGTTCGCCGAGGTTCGCTCCCGAACGAGCCCCGGTTCCGGCGAAACCCTGAAAGGGTTCCAGCGGCTCTTCGGCCTCCTTGGTGGCCCTTCGCCCCAACTGCGCCTCTGGACCCTGCCGGGGCTGGAGTATCAGGATCTCCGGCTCGATCAACTGGGTTCGGGCCGGATCTGGTTCTGTCCCCCGGAAGACGGTCCCCTGCCCGAACTCCCGGCGGGAACCGCCTGGATCATCCCCAGCCTCTCGGGCAACCTGGATGAGCGCGACGCCAGTCTCACCGGCGCGCCGCTGACGGAAGGCCAAGCCCTCGCCGCCCGCCTGCGGACCGCAAAGCGCGCCGCCCATTTCGCCCCGAGCCGGAAGGCCTTCGAGCAGCTTGGGCTGGCCTGGTTCCCCATCCTCATCGAGTTGGACGACAAGGGGAACCTCCAGGCAATCCGCATGGGGGACGCTGCCCCGGGTAGGCCATAGCCTATAGCCCAGTTCAGCCGATCCCGCACCCCTGCAGCCAGCCGGCCACCGCGCCCCAGACCATCTGGGACCAATAGTGGAAGCCCCGCCGGATCGGTTTCGTTGTATAGCTCGCGTGCAGGCGGTCCTTCAGGATCGGGTAGTTGCCATCGGGATCGAGCACCGCGGCGGCCACCGGAGAATCAAACTCGAAGGTGATCCAGCGATCCTGGCCATCCCACACCAGGCGCTGTTCCTCCCGGTTCTCAAGCCGCACCCAGAGGGTGATCGGCACCTTGATCCCGCCCTTCCGCTCGAGGGTGATCGAGCCCACCCGGCCCGGCGCCGCCGGCTGGGGGGCCGCGAAGACCGGGGCCTTGTCCGAGAACAGCCAGCCGCCCTGTGTCACCTCCTGGTTCTTCACACCACGGATGGCATAGTCGAGCACTTCGGTACCTTCGACAAAATCCCGCCAGAAGGCGGCGAGATCCCGGCCGGAGACGCGCTCGGCGATGCGCCTGAAATCATTCCGGGTCGGGTGCCGGAAGGCCATCTCCTGGGCATAGGCGCGCACCACTTGCTCCATGACGGGCCGGCCCAGCATCGCCTCGAGCTGGTTGAGCACCAGCGTGGGCTTGGCGTAGGCGATGACAAAATAGGAGCCAGTGCTGCGAGTCTTGAAGCCGAACCGCGTGAGCGGATCCGTGGAAGGCTGCCACCAATAGCCGGACCATTCCACGAAGTCCGTGCCCACCTGGAACCGCCGCCCTCCGAGCAGGGCGTGATAGCTCCGCTCCATGGCCTTGTGCGTGAACCAGCTGGTGAAGCCTTCGTCCAGCCAGGCCTCCTCGAATTCGTTGCTGGCGAGCAGCCCGTAGAAAAACTGGTGCCCATACTCGTGGACCGTCACCACCTCGGGCTCGAACCGCTGCTGCAGGGGATCAAAGGCCACCGAGCCCGCAGTGATGAGCGTCGGGTATTCCATCCCATCCGCGCCCCCCGCGTCCGCTGGCGTATCGATCACCGTCAGGGTTGGATAGGGGTACTTGAAGAACCACTCCTCGCTCCAGCGCAGCGAATTCTCCACGGCACGCCGCTGCCGCTGGAAATTCCCGCGGTTCCGGTCGCTGATGTAGTAGAAGACCTGCACGCCGCGGTACTCATACATGGCCGGCTTGCGCCAGCTGGCGCTCGGCATCACGGCCCAGGCGAAATCGTGCACATCCTCGGCGTGCAGGCGCCAGATGAGGTTGAGGGGGCGCTTGGGGTCCGGCGCGGCATCCCGCTCCTGCCCATCCTGGTCCTTCTGGGGAAGGCAGGTGCCCGTGTGGGCGAGCCCGAGGGCATTGGGTAGCGACAGGGTCACGTCGTAGGTGCCGAAATCCGCGAAGAACTCCGTATTCGCATGGTAGGCATGACAGTTCCAACGATCGCCCTGATAGACGCCCACCTTGGGGAACCACTGCCCCGACATGAGGAAATCCTCGGCCCAGCCGCTGCGGGCGAAAACCTTGGGATAGCGGTTCTCCCAGGTGATCTCGACGGCGATCGTTTCACCCGGTACCACCGGCCGTGGCAGTTTCAGCCAGCGGACCGTTTCATCCTCCCCATCGTGCCCTTCCAGATCCTTGCCCTCCATCCGGGCGCTGAGGAGGCGGCAGTACCCCCAGGAGGACGCATCCGCAGGCCGGTCGAGCCGGTCCATGCGCAGGCGGCCGCCGCTCTCCTTCACGAACAGACTCTGCGGCCCCTTGAACGCATTCAGGTAGAGATGCAGCGGCAGTTCCTGGGTGGGCGCGGTGCCCGTGTTCCGCCACGAGATCGTCTCCCGCCCTTCCAGCGTCTTGTGCTCGAAATCCAGCACCGCCTCAATCCGGTAGTTGGCGATCCGGGGCGATTTCGCCTTGTCGAACCACTTGTCGGGCGTCCAGGTCCGCGGGCCCGCCACCAATCCGACAGCGGCGAACATCATCCACAGGCCCATCAAGCGGCGTCCCATCCATTCCCCCGAGCGTCCGACGAGCATACCAACACCCGCCCGACCTGCGCCCTTGCCCTTCCCCCAATCCCTGCTACACTCAAGTCCCTACCGCGGGGTGGAGCAGTCCGGTAGCTCGTTGGGCTCATAACCCAAAGGTCGCAGGTTCAAATCCTGCCCCCGCTACCAACCGAACGAAAACCGGAGCCGAGGAGCTCCGGTTTTCGCGTATGCCCGGCATCAGCCCGCAGGATTTGGACCTGCGAGTGGCAGCCGCCCGGTGAGCGCCCCGCGAAGACAGCCCGGGGGGCTGTCGCAGCGGATCCAGGCGCGAACTGTTGGCGGCAACTGAGGTTCAAATCCTGCCCCCGCTACCAAACCTTGATGTGAAGAAGCCCTTGAATCTCAACGATTCAGGGGCTTCTTGCTGTTCAGCCAAAGATCTGGTGAACCCTCGGGTTCGCCTTCATTGTTATCAGGCTGAGGGGGTGGTGTCACAACGATCCCACAACTCAGGGGCAGGGGTTTGCCACGTCATTGCTGGGTTTTCGGGGCGCTAGGGGGCGGTCTGCTTTGATCCAGAGGTCCGGCTGGATGGGTCTTGGCGTTACCTGGAAGGCAACGGAGGCTAAACAAGGTGCCAGCGAGCATCCGGTTGTCTGGTGCTCGGCAGGGCCTCCCATGTCCTCAGCTTCGTGCGCAGTAGCTGGGGCAATCATGCCCGGGCGGTCACCCCCAAAGAGGTGGGCCGGATCCGGAAACGGCTGGCCGCCAAAGAGGCCAAGGGGGAGTAACTTTAAATGACCACCAGTCTTAGAGGCATTATCCACAGGAAGGACCCAGCCTTGAGCACCCGCCATGAGAACCCCCGGATCCGCGCCGTAGGGCGCGCGCTGCCAGAGCACTATGCCGACCAGGAGGCGCTCATCGCCGCATTGCGCGACACGTGGGCCGGCGCCCACTTCAATGTCGAGCGGCTCGAGGAATTGCACCGTGCTGTCCAGGTTTCGGGGCGCTACTTGGCGCTGCCCCTCGCGACGTATAAGGAGCTAACCTCGTTCGCGCGCAGGAACGAGGCGTGGACGACGGCCGCCCTAGATCTTGGTGAGGCGGCCGTGCGAGAAGCACTCCGGCAGGCCGACCTCGCCCCCGCCGATGTCGATCACCTCTTCTTCGTCACGACGACCGGGATCGCCACGCCCAGCATCGACGCCCGGCTCATGAACCGTCTCGGCCTGCGCTCCGGCGTGCGGCGCTCGCCGCTGTTCGGCCTCGGCTGCGCGGGGGGAGCCGCGGGGATCGCAAGAGCTGCGGACGTGCTACGCGCCTATCCCAACCAGGTTGCGGTCGTGCTAGCGGTCGAATTGTGCTCGCTCACGCTCCAACGTGACGACCTTTCGATTTCCAACATCATCTCCTCGGGGTTGTTCGGCGATGGCGCGGCCGCCGTTGTGCTAGTGGGTGGCGGCCGAGTGGAGACAGAGAAGCCGTTCGGTCCCACCGTGGCCGCCACCGGATCGGTCTTCTACCCGGATACAGAGCGGGTGATGGGGTGGGACATCGTCGAATCGGGATTCAAGGTTGTCCTTTCGGCCGAGGTGCCCGAGGTTGTGCGCCGGCACGTGAGAACGGACGTCGACGCGTTCCTCGCAGCCCATGACCTCCTGCGAGCCGACATCCACCACTGGGTCGCTCACACCGGCGGCCCGAAAGTGCTCGAGGCCTTCGAGGACGTGCTCGAACTCCCCACGGGCGCCCTTGCACGCTCCTGGAGTTCCCTGCGCGAGACCGGCAACCTCTCCTCCGCCGCCGTGCTGTTCGTGCTCAGCGACCTGCTCGCAACGGGCACACCGGGAGCCGGCGAGCGCGGACTCCTCCTGTCGATGGGACCGGGCTTCTGCGCCGAGTTGGTCCTCCTGCAGTGGTGACCTCCGCCGCGATCTACCTCGGGTTTCTCGGCGTGCTCACGGCCGAACGCGGTGTCGAGCTCGCGCTGTCACGACGCAACGCGCGCCTCGCGTTCGCGGCGGGGGGTGCGGAGACCGGCCGCCGCCACTACCGGGTGATGGTCCTGGTGCACGCGCTCTTTCCGATCGCCTGCGCCGCCGAGGTGCTGGGCCTGCACCGCGCCTTCCCGGGCACCGCCGGGTTCGCCGCCCTGGCTGTGGCGCTTGGCGCGCAGGGATTGCGTTGGTGGGCAGTCGCGACGCTGGGCCAGCGATGGAACACGCGCATCGTGGTCGTCCCCGGCGCCGAGCCGGTGACCGGTGGCCCCTACCGGTTCGTGCGCCATCCCAACTATGTCGCGGTCTTGCTTGAGGCCGCGAGCGTGCCCCTGATCCATGGGGCGTGGATCTCGGCACTGGTGTTCTTGGCGGCGAACGTGGCCCTGCTTGCCGTGCGCATTCCTGCGGAGGAGCGCGCCTTGGGCGCTGCCTACGCCTGCGCATTCGCCGCCCGACCGCGGCTGCTGCCGAGGGGGACCCGCCATGTCTGAGCTCCGCCCGGCGATTCTCGCTGAGATCCGCCGCATCTTTGCCGACGAGCTCGATCGGACCAACCCGGTGGAGCCTCAGCATTCGCTGGCGGCGGATCTGCGGGTCGATTCGATGGGGGCCCTCATCCTTGCAGTGGGCCTGGAGGACCACTTCCGCGTCAAGCTGTCCGAGTTGGACGCCGCGACGGTCGTCACCGTCGCCGACCTCGTCGACGTCGTCGAACGCAGGCTGCGGGAGGCGGCCGCCATCGGCGACCGCGATGCCGATGACAAGCGATCCTTCCGATGAAGGGATTGCCCGCACCGGCCCCTCGCTACCGAACCATCAACGAGGCACTGAAGAACGCCGCCGCCTCGTCCGCGGGGATCACGTTCGTGGACCTCCATGAGCGCGAGGTCGTGCTCCCCTTTCGCGAGATCCACGCCCGCGCCCGGCGCATGGCCGCGGCCCTCGCGGCCCGCGGGATTGCTCCCGGCGACCGGGTCGCGCTGGTCCTGCCGACTTCGCCGGCCTTCCTTGTGGTCCTTTTCGGCAGCCTGCTCGCGGGTGCCGTGCCGGTGCCACTCTACCCGCCGCTGCGCCTCGGGAGGCTCGCCGAATACCACGCGGCCACCGCCCGGATGATCGTCGCCGCCGGCGCCCGGCTCGTGGTGACCGACGCACGCATTCGAACCCTCCTGGGCCAGGTGATCGAGGCGTCCCGCCCGGCGCTCGGCTGCCGGACGGCGGAGGAGCTCGAAGCACAACGGTCCGGAGTGTTCGAGGCCGAACCAAGTCCCCATGCCCTCGCGCTGATCCAGTTCTCGTCGGGATCCACGACCGACCCGAAGCCCGTCGCGCTTTCGCAAGAGAACGTGATGGCGCAGCTCGCCGCCCTGGCCGCCCTGCTCCTCACCGAGGACGGCGAGCCGCACCTGGGTGTGTCGTGGCTGCCGCTCTACCACGATATGGGCCTGATCGGCTGTCTGCTGGCCGCCGTCTACTTTCCAGGCTCGCTTGTCCTCATCCCGCCAGAGTATTTCCTGGCACGCCCGGTCCTCTGGCTGCGCGCCATCGCCCGGCACCACGCCACGCTTTCGGTCGCGCCCAGCTTCGCCTACGAGCTATGTGCAAAAAAAGTCCGTGACGAGGATCTCGTGGGCCACGATCTCGCGGGCTGGAGCCTCGCCATGTGCGGGGCCGAGCCCGTGTCCTCAGAAGCCCTCGAACGCTTCGCTGCCCGCTTCGAGAAGTTCGGCTTCAAACGGAGCGCCCTGTGCCCGGTCTATGGCCTGGCCGAGGCTGCACTCGCGGTCACCTTTACGCCGCCCGGGCGTGGGCTCGCGGCCCTCGGCATCGACCCGGTCCGCCTCGCCACCACCGGCGAGGCCCTCCCGGGGACACGCTCGATCGTGGCGCTCGGGATGCCGGTGCCGGGTGCTGAGGTCGAGGTTCGTGGCCCACACGGCGACGTGCTGCCGGAGCGCCGCACCGGGAGGATCTTCGTCCGTGGCCCATCGGTGATGACCGGGTACTTCGACCAGCCGGCGGCCACCGCCGCAGTCCTCACCGGCGGATTCCTCGACACCGGCGACCTTGGATTCGTCGCTGGGGGCGAGTTGTATGTGTGCGGGCGCGGAAAGGACATCATTGTCCTCCGCGGGGCCAACCACGCGCCGCAGGAGTTCGAGGAATGCCTCGCCGGTCTTCCAGGCGTGCGCGAGGGGTGTGCGGTCGCGCTCGGGTTCGTGCCCGGCGGCGAGGGGGAGCACCTCCTCGTGCTGGCCGAGCGCGCGCGGGCCTCGGTGCATGACGACGGCGACGCCATCGCTGACCTCATCCGCCGCGCAATCCTGGAGCACACGGGGATCCACCCGCATACCGTCCGGCTCCTAGAGCCGGGAACATTGCCCCGCACCTCGAGCGGCAAGATGCGCCGCGGCGAGGCACTGCGGCAGTTCCTCGCGGGCGAACTCGCGCCGCCGCGACGGGCGAGTCGAGTTCGGCTCACCCTCGCGGCCATCGCCTCGGCCCTGGCGTTCGTGAAGGTGGGGCTCGGTCGTGGGCGCTAGCTTCGACGTCGCCGTTGTGGGCGCCGGCCCTGCTGGCCTGGCCGCCGCCATCTTCGCGGCCCGCGCGGGCCTCGCCACGGTGGTCTGCGAACGCCTCAGCGGCCCCCCGGACAAGGCCTGCGGCGAGGGGATGATGCCGGCGGGGGTCCAGGTGCTCGAGACCCTCGATGTTCTCCGCCTCCTTGACGCGGCAGACTGCGCCCTGATCGAGGGAATCCGCCTCGTCCAGGAGGATGGCTCCGCGATCGCCGGTCGGCTCCCGGCTGGCGGTGGGCTCGGCATCCGGCGGACCGCGCTCACCTCGGCACTGGCTCGCCGCGCCGCCGAGGCTGGGGTGGAACTGCGTTGGGACTGCGCGGTGGAGCATTTCGCGAATACCGGCCGGGCCGTCACGCTCACCACGGCCGCGGGCGAGTTGAATGCCCGCATCCTCGTGGCGGCGGATGGTCTCCACTCACGGATCCGGCACAGCGCTGGTCTGGCAGGACCCAACCAGGGCTCGCCACGCTTCGGCCTTCGGCAGCACTTCCGCCTGGCCCCATGGAGCCGTTTCGTCGAGGTTCACCTGAGCCGCGGGGTCGAGGCGTTCGTGACGCCCGCAGGCACGCTGCGCGTGGGAATCGCCTTTCTGTGGGAGAGGGACGCGTTCGACGGCCCGGTTTCTTTCGAGACCCTGCTTACACACTTCCCGGCGGTCGCCCAGCGCCTCGCGGGCGCGCCGGCCGACTCCCAACCGCGCGGGGCGGGGCCGCTCGCCCAGGCCGCTCGCTCGCGGACTTCTGACCGCCTGGTCCTGGTGGGGGACGCGGCGGGATATGTCGATGCCATCACCGGCGAGGGTTTGTCACTCGCCCTGACCTGCGCCCAGGCGCTGGGTGCAGCGCTACCCGCGGCGCTTGCCGGAGGCGGCAGCCGCGAGGCGCTGGCGCCCTACGAGCGGTTCTGCGCCCACGGGTTCCGCCGCTACGCGCTCGCCTGTCGGTTCGTGCTTGCGCTTGCGCGGCGGCCGAAAGCGCGCCGCCTGGCGCTCCGCGTTCTCGGCCGTCACCCGCACCTCTTCGACCGCCTCCTCGCCCTTACGCTGGGTTGATCGGGAGTACGCTCCCCATCAGGGCTTGACCGCGCTCTGTTGGCCGACCCCCGGAAGGGTGAGAAAGCGCACCGGCCTTCGAGGCCGCAACTCGGCCTCCCGCTGCCAGCGGGCAAGGTCAGCCACCGACAGCGTGCCGGACTCACTGGTCAAGGCGAAGTACAGGTCAGCGAGGGCGGTGACCTGTCCACCGCCCGGGGCCGCCGAGGGGGCGAACATATCCTGGAGCACGAGCACTCCCCCCGGGCGCAGCGCGCGGGCGGCTCGCCGAACCAGGTCGCGGCCCTCCTCGGCGCTGAGATGGTGGAGCAGGTTTGCGACGAGGATGAGGTCGAAGGCCTCGGTACCAAAGTCTTCGACCCTAGCGTCTCCCGTTCGGTGCACGACCCGGTCCCCCAATCCCTCTCGCGCAAGCAGGTTCCGCGCTCGTTCGACCGCCTCGGGAAGGTCGAGCACGACCGCCTGCAACGACGGATGGCGCCGACAAAGCGCCACCGAAAAGAGTCCATGCGAACCGCCAATATCGAGCATCGTCTGCGCGTGGTGGGGCACGGGCGTCCTCCAGGCCACCTCGGCCGCGAGCTGCCCGGCCAGGGAGCGCATCCCCCGCTGGTAACTGTCCCACTGCCCGAGCGACATCTCCCTGTGGATATCGATCGACCGGCCGGAGCGCGTGAAACCCTCGAGCCGCCCCATCCAGTCCCACTCCACGAACCGGAATAGCACGTTGTCATGAAGAGAGGCCGAGCCCTCCACGAGCAGCCATCGCCGCGCGTCACGGGTGAGTGCGTAGTGGCCTTCCCGAGCATGGACATACCCGGTTGCCGCGAGCACGCCGAGCAGTTTGACCGTGGCACGTTCGTCTGTCCCACACTGGGCCGCGATTTCGCCCGCCGTCAGGGCCGAACCAGCGAGGGCTTCGAACAGCCCGACTTTCGTCGCCACCATGATCGTCTGGGCGAGCAGCAACGTGGCATGGGTTTCGAGCAACGGCCGCGGGCCCAGTCGCAGCAACACCACCAGGCGCTCCCAAAAACCCTCGGCGACCGCTCCGATCCGCATTGTCCCTCTCCCTTTCGCGCATGGGGGGCTGCCGCTTCCCCGTTTCGCTTTCCACCAATATCAACCGCCCGCGGACGGCCAGGCCTTCCATGAGGTGGTTGGAGTCCACCTTGTCATCGGGATCCACCATATCCCTGTTGATGCTGGATCTCAGGTTCGCCGAATTGTCACTGCCTACCTGGTTGCGAATTTGAAAAACAAACCCTAGATGAACATGAATTTGACGGACTGCATTCTCAATCCGAGTCGATTGGGGTCGGCTCCTTGCGGACGAAGCCGTTCAGCTCGTGACGAAGCGTGGAAATCGCCTTATATACCTCGCGGCGAATCCGATTCATCGCACCCAAAGGTTGGTGCTCCGGCAGAGCATGCCAGGGTGTGAACGAAAGGTTTTCGGCAAGTTCCCACCGCGCCTGCGAATCAAGATCCTGGAGCGGGATACGAATCGAGGCCACCTTCCGGAACGGGGAAAGGTGCTCATCCCAGACGATGGTGGCATCTTCGACCGGCATCTTCATCGGATCTACTTGGAGTTGGACCATAAAATCGAACCAAACCTCCTCCGATTGGAGCCGCTGGCTCAGCACTTCCTTGAGGAAGTCGGGACCGGTTGGTGTGGCCGTGGGCACAGCGCCCGACCGTTGTGGGCGGGCTGAAAATTTCGCCGCCTGAGCACCGAACCGGAAAGGAGTCACGCTCCAGTACTGGGTCTGCAAGGGGTCTCGGACCTTTTTTAAAAGCGGAGGAATCAAATTCCGGAGCTCCCGTAGCCGCCATTTGAACGGGTTCCACCCGAAGAAGAAGGACATGGGGTGCCCACGGTTCACGGCCTTCATGAACACGCTATAGTCAGCCGCCGTCTTCACCATGAAGGCCTTTGTACTAACCAACAGAAAATCGCAAGTTGTCGCGTCCTGTTCATCTTCGAGGAGCTTTTTGCCAGGAACCCCCATCAGCTTGATCGCCATCCCGTGGACATCCCGCTTGTCATCGGACTGGATCTGCCCAGAGGCTGAGGAGAACCGGATCCAGGCAGGAAAAACCCCAGGCTCCTTGAATAGCCCCTGACGCAATTCCGGGGGAAGATTTGCTTCGATGACAAACTCCGCTTTGACCAGACCATGCGCCTTCGTGTGCACGTCACGCCGGACAGGTCGGACCGCAGGCGGGTAGTCCTTCTTCACTTTCTGAACGCTGAGCGCCACCACCTGCGCGATGGCGGCCGACTCATCAGATGGTGGGTATTCCTGGCCCAACGCCAGGGCTCCGCCTACCCGGTTCTTAGGAGCCATATCTAGTACTCCGCCCACCAGAACCGCGCAAAGTACCAACCAAACCGGAACGTAACGGAGCTTCGCCTTCATCCCAGTCTCCTTGCAAGGAGCGATTCAAGTGGACACCTTTCGGGCGATCCTGGCCACGTGGTCCCCCTGGAAACGGGCAATGGCGAGTTCATTCTCCGAAGGCTGGCGCTTGCCATCGCCTCCGGCCAGCGTTCCCGCGCCATAGGGCGAGCCGCCTGATACTTCGCTGGTGATCCCCAGTTCCTTGCAGGAATAAGGTACGCCGACGATGATCATCCCCTGGTGCAACAGGGTGGTATGAAACGAGGTGATCGTGGTTTCCTGCCCGCCATGTTGAGTGGCCGTGGACGTGAACACGCTCCCAATCTTTCCGATCAGGCTGCCATCCCCCCACAGCTTTCCGGTCTGGTCGAGAAAGTTGCGCATCTGCGCGCACATATTACCGAACCGGGTCGGCGTGCCGAAGATGATCGCATCGTAGGTCGGCAATTCATCGACGGTGGCGAACGGTGCTGTCTGATCGAGTTTGGCGCCGGCCTTCCGCGCCACATCCTCCGGCACCAGATCGGGAACCCTCTTGACTGTCACCTCGGTGCCTTCGACGCCGCGCGCGCCTCTTGCCACCTCCATTGCCATGATCTCGGTATGGCCATACGAGCTGAAGTAAAGAACGAGAACCTTGGTCATAGTGCATCTCCAGAATGGGTGTGGGGCCCCCTTCCTATTGAAGGAAACCATCAGAGCTAGGGCTCTGGGTTTTCCTGCCGATTTGCTTCCTTCTCCTGCATGTCGGCAAATAGATCCTCCACCTCCTCGCGGCTCTCTGGAGTCACTTCGCCGGTCAGGGCTTCGGCCACATCATCCTCGGTCAATTCCCCAATGACCTGCTCATGTAGAAGTCGCTCACGCAATCGTTCTGGAACCACGGCTAGCTCTTCGCGGAACTTCACACCCATGGAATCCGACTCCTCGCGGGTCAGGTTCAGGGCGCCTTCCTTCTTCGTGCGTTTCGAGGCCATGGGAGTCTACTTACCCAGGACCTTTTTCACAGCTCCGACCTTCTTCTGGAGCTTTCCGCTCAACTTCTCAACGGTGCCTTCGGCCTCCAGATGAAGGTTGCCAGTCATCTTGCCGGCAACCGCCTTCGCATTCCCCTTTAGTTCATGGACGGCGCCTTCGACTTTGTCCTTCGTGCTGCATTTCATGGCGGTGTCTCCTGACGGTTGGATTGCGAAGGGTTTGCTTCGAGAGCTCTCTTGCACCTCCTGGGCCATGTTTTAAATGTCTTTTTTTCTTATAGTTAAACATTCACCCTCGCTGCAAAACCAGCGGTATCGATCAATTAGACGGCCCTGCTCCCCAAAACGAAGGGGCTCGCACCCGTTGCGCATCATCTTCGTGGCAAAGGATCAGGGTTTGATGGGGCAGCTTGTGGCTCCAAGTTCCCAATCGGTAGAGGTCGTGAAGGTAGCGTTCACCCTTTTCAAGGGAGTCGAAGGCCAGGGCCAGGATCTCAGGTTGGTGTTCTTCAAAATCTCGGATGGACCGGTCTGGGTCGGTGGAGACCATGAAGATGTGAACTCCTCCTCCAGGAGCGATTGGACCATCTCCGCATCAGGGACGACCTCGGTCACCACCAGAATCCGGGCCAAAGTGGTCATGACGCTGTGACAGTCAGCTCGCTTCGGCGTGCTTCCCAGGAAGCTAGCCACGGTTCCATCTTTTCTCCAGGCATGGGTCTGGCGATGAAGTACCCCTGTGCCAGTTCGCAACCAGTCGCACGCAGGTAATCCCAATCGTCGCGGTCCTCCACGCCTTCGGCGACGGTGTGCATGCCGAGTTGTTGCGCCATTCCGAGGCTCGCTTCGAAAATGGCCCGCAGGGATGCATCATGCCAGGCGCCATGAACAAAGCTTCGATCGATCTTGAGCTCGTCGAAGGGGATGTCGAGCAATTGGGCCAGCGAAGAGTGGCCGGTGCCGAAGTCATCGATGGATAGCCCGATGCGCTTCAGGCGCAGGCGCGTCAGGATATCCATCGCCGAGATCAGATTCTTCATCAATCGGCTTTCCGTGATCTCCAACACCAGGCTCGCCAGGGGAATCCCAGCTGCAATCGTTTCTCGCGCGAGCCCGTTTGGCGTGGGGCTCGCTTTTCTGGCGGAGGTTAGGTCAAGATCAGCCATGCAGCCACACTTGGACCAAGCCGCTCCGCGGCAGGGGTGATAGGCAGCCGTCCAGCCCGGTCGCCCAGTAAGGCTTGCAGGGCCCGCTAATTGCAGGCTCCTTGGTTATGGCGGTGTTAGAGCACCGGCCCCACAACCAAGGAGGTACT
>JBBQEL010000058.1:0-21839 GCA_038320645.1 Holophagales bacterium
TCCGGCTGAAGCTGTATATCAAACAGCGCCCCGGCCCGCGCAAAAAGCGGCCTTTGGCCACTTTTGGCGTTACTCGCGGACGCAGTCCGCGCGACTGAAGACTGAGGACTGCGGCCTGTTTCGGGCACACTGGAGTATTCGTACTCGAGGCCCCACCATGTCCCGCCAGGTCGTCACCCGTTTCGCCCCGTCCCCCACTGGCATGCTGCACATCGGCGGGGTGCGCACGGCGCTGTTCTGCTGGCTCTTCGCCCGCAAGCACGGCGGACGGTTCATCCTGCGCATCGAGGATACGGATCTCTCCCGCAGCACGGACGACAACATCCGCATCATCGAGGAGGGCATGGACTGGTGCGGGCTGGCGTGGGACGAAGGTCCCATCGTCGGGGAGCCCAGCCAGTGGAAGGGCCCGCACGGGCCCTACCGCCAGATGCAGCGCATGGACAGGTACAAGGCCAGGATCCAGGAACTGCTCGACCAGGGGCTGGCCTACCGCTGCCGCTGCTCGAAGGAAACCATGGAGGGTCGCCGCCAGGCCGTCGAGACGGCAGGCAAGGTCTTCCAGTACAACCGGGGGCTGGATGCGGGGAAGGGCTGTGCCGATGCGCATCACGATGCCAGCCAACCGGCGGCGATCCGCTTCCGCATGCCCACCGGCGGCGACATTTTGGTCCCCGACCTCATCAAGGGCGATACCCGCTTCCCCGCGGACAGCCTCGACGACTGGATCATCGCCCGCACCGGCGACGGCCCCGGCGAGATCGGCGTGCCCACCTACAACTTCTGCGTGGTGGTGGACGACACCCATATGCAGGTGACCCATGTGATCCGGGGCGACGACCACCTGAACAACACGCCGAAGCAGATTCCCCTCTTCGCGGCCTTCGGCTACGACCTCCCGGCCTTCGCCCATGTCCCCATGATCCTCGGTGCGGATGGCGCCAAGCTCAGCAAGCGCCACGGCGCCACCAGCATCACGGAGTACCAGGCCATGGGTCTGCTCCCTTCCGCCGTGCGGCTGGCCCTGGCACGGTTGTCCTGGACGCCGAAGATCGATGGCAAGGCCGTCGAATCCGCCGAGGAGGAACTGCTCACGGACGCGCAGATGATCCAGCTCTTCGACCTCGATGATTGCCAGAAGAGCCCCGCCCGCTTCGACATGGACAAGTTGCAGTGGCTGAACCAGAAGCTCATCCAACGTGCTTCGTGGGAGACCCTGGAGCCGCATCTCAGGCCCTTTGTGCCTGAGATATGGGATCAAAAGCCTGCGGAATGGAGGGCTCGGGCCATCCAGGCCACCCAGAAGGGCAAGTCCCTCACGGACATGGCCGAGGCGCTGCGCTTCGCCTTCGAGCGGCCGGCCGTCTTCGACGAGAAGGCCGCGGAGAAGTTTGTCACTCCCGCCGTGAAGCCGGCCCTGCGAGAGGTGCGCGACCTCACGGACTACAGCCACGAAGGCCTGGAAGCGGGCTTCAATGCCATCCTCGAACGGCATGGCCTCAAGACGAAGGATCTCGCCCAGGCCCTGCGCGTGGCGCTCTGCGGCAAACCCGTCAGCCCTGGCATCTACGACACGCTGATGCTGGTCGGTCGTGAGGAAGTGGCGGCTCGGCTGGATCGGTGGATCTGATGGACCTGAATGAATTCACCCACATCACCCTGACCGTGCTGGAGGACCAGGGCTCCGCAGTCTATGCGCCCACGCTGATCGCCGGGGAAACCGTGCAGGTGATCCAGGGGATCCCCGAGGGACTGGATCATAAGGAAGCCCTGCAGCAGACCATCCTCCGCCTCGGGCTCGAGCATTCGGAGTTCTTCTTCGGTGTGAAATCCGGCCCCGGTGAGATCACCACGGGCTTCCACACGCTCGCCTGCACCCGCTCCCAGCGCATCTCCGAACTGCGCCAGGGCTTCGTCGTATCGGAGATCGAGGACTGTGCCTGGTGGACGCTGGGGCAGGGGCGGGATCAGTAGCTTTTCAGGGAGCATCCATGAACCAGCATCCCAAGCTCGCCATCCTTGGCTTCGGCACCATGGGCCAGGCCATCAGCGCCGGCCTGGTGGAAGCTTCAGGCTATCCCGCCAGTCTCATCCATGCCGCTGACATCCATCCGGCCTCTGCGAAGCCCCGGGCCGAGGCGCTCGGCATTCGGCTGTCCAACGAGGCGGAGACTGCCGCCAAGGCGGCCGAGGTCGTGCTGCTCTGCGTGAAGCCCAAGGAATTGAAAGGTCTGCTGGACGGATTGACCGCCGCTGGCGCCCTGGAACATCGGCCGCTGGTGGTGTCCATCGCCGCGGGCACCACCCTCGACTTCCTGGTGGCCCATACCCCAGTCGGAACGCCGCTGGTGCGGGCCATGCCGAATACGCCCTGCTCGATCCGGCGCGGCATGACGGTGCTGGCGGCCGGGCAGGGGGTCACCGCAGCCCAGCTGGCCCAGGCCCGCGCCCTGTTCGAGCCCCTGGGCCGCGTCATGGATCTGGATGAGAAGCACATGGACGCGGTCACCGGCCTCAGCGCCAGCGGCCCCGCCTTCATGTTCGTGATCCTGGAATCCCTCGCGGAGGGCGGCGTCCAGTGCGGGCTGCCCCGGGCCGTGGCGGTGGAATTGGCCGCCCAGATGACCCTTGGCGCCGCCTCCATGGTGCTGGAGACGGGCCGTCACCCCGCCGCCCTCAAGGACGAAGTCACCACGCCCGCCGGCTGCACCATCGCCGGGCTGATGGTCCTGGAGGATGGCCGCATCCGCTCCGTCGTGGCCCGCGGCATCGAACGCGCCACCCAGGTGGCGGCGGGGCTGGGGTGAGGACTCGGGGAATCACGCTATCCGGGTATCTTTGAACAATCAGCCTGTTCTGCGTCGGACCAATGGGCCCCATGTGTCACAGATGGTCTTTCATCCCCTTCACCCCCTTCATCCCTGTGAATTCCTATTTTTATGTCCTTACCCTTTGAATCGTTGACAGGCCTGATCCTTGAAGCCGCCTTCGAGGTTTCCAATGAACTGGGTGTCGGGTTCGTGGAGTCTGTTTATGAAGGGGCACTGTTTGCTGCCTTGACAGCGAAAGGACTCGAAGTAGAACGTCAGGTTCCAATCAAGGTCAACTTCAGAGGTATTCTAGTCGGACAGTTCGTCGCGGATTTGCTCGTGGCCGACTTGGTTATTCTGGAACTCAAGGCCGTGAAGGCGCTGGTGCCCGAGCACAATGCCCAGGTCCTTAAATATCTCAAGGCCACCGGGAAACCAGTGGCGTTGCTTCTGAGCTTCGGGGTGTCGAAACTGGAATTCCGGCGGTTCGATCACTGATTCGGGAAGAATGAAATAGAACAGGGATGAAGGGGATGAAGGGTATGCCAGTCTACAGAGCGTTTGTTACTGCTTGGGAATCATCATGTTGAATGACTCAAGTGAACCTCGGAGCCTCCACTTTATCGAGGAGATAGTTGAGTTGGACCGCGCTTCGGGCAAGCATGGGGGCCGGGTGCTCACGCGCTTCCCGCCGGAACCCAACGGCTACCTGCACATCGGTCACGCCAAAAGCATCTGCCTGAACTTCGGCCTGGCGAAGGCCTACGGCGGCGCCACCAACCTGCGCTTCGACGACACCAACCCGGTGAAGGAGGATGTCGAGTATGTGGATTCCATCCGTGAGGATGTCCAGTGGCTGGGCTTCCAGTGGCATGGCGAGCACTACGCCTCCGACTACTTCCCGTTCCTGTACGACTACGCCGAGTACCTAATCCAGCAGGGCAGGGCCTATGTCTGCGACCTGACCGAGGCTGAGATCCGCGAGTACCGTGGCAATTTCCACGTGCCCGGTAAGGCGAGCCCGTATCGCGACCGGTCTCCCGAAGAGAACCTGGACCTGTTCCGCCGCATGAAGGCAGGCGAGTTCCCGGATGGCGCCAAGGTGCTGCGGGCCAAGATCGACATGCAGGCGGGCAACATGAACCTGCGCGATCCGCTCATGTACCGCATCCGCCGCGCCCACCACCACCGCACAGGCGATGCCTGGTGCGTCTATCCGATGTACGACTACGCCCACGGCGTATCGGATGCGATCGAAACCATCACCCACTCGATCTGCACCCTGGAGTTCGAGGATCACCGGCCCCTCTACGACTGGTTTCTGGAGCAGGACACGGAGGGGAAGTTCTTCCAGCGCCCACTGCCGCGCCAGATCGAGTTCGCCCGGCTCAACCTCACCTACACGGTGATGAGCAAGCGCCGGCTCCTGCAGCTGGTGCAGGATGGCGTGGTGGGCGGCTGGGACGATCCCCGCATGCCCACCATCTGCGGCCTGCGGCGCCGGGGCTACACCCCCGAAGCCGTGCGGGCCTTCGCCGAGCGCGTGGGCGTGGCCAAGCGGGATATGGTGGCCGACGCGGGCCTGCTGGAGTTCTGCATTCGCGAGGACCTCGAGAAGCGGGCCCCCCGCCGCATGGCCGTGCTGCGGCCCCTCAAGGTGGTCATCACCAACATGACGGACGCTGAGGCTTTCGAGGTGGAGGTGGCCAACCACCCCGAGGACACCGCCCTCGGCACCCGCAAGCTGCCGTTCACCCGGGAGCTGTTCATCGATCAGGATGACTTCCGCGAGGAGGCGCCCAAGAAGTGGTTCCGCCTCGCGCCGGGCGCCGAGGTGCGCCTGCGCGGCGCCTGCCTCGTCACCTGCAAGGAAGTCGTGAAAGACGCTGCGGGAGTGGTCGTGGAACTCCGCTGTGAGTGGGATCCCGCCAGCAAGGGCGGCAACGTGCCCGATGGCCGCAAGGTGAAGGGCACTCTCCATTGGGTGAGCGCCGTCCATGCCCTGCAGGCGGAGGTGCGGATCTATGAGCCTCTGTTCAGCCAGGCGGACCCCATGGCCGTGCCCGAGGGCCAGGAGTGGAAAACCCTCCTGAACCCTGGAAGCCTTGAGACCCTGACCGAAGCCCGCCTCGAACCCAGCCTGGCGGGGGCCCGTCCCAGCGAGCGCTTCCAGTTCGAGCGGACCGGGTACTTCACCGTGGACCCGGATTCCCGGCCCGGGAAGCTCGTGTTCAACCGGACGGTGGGGTTGAAGGATTCCTGGTCCAAAATCGAGGCGAAGGGCAACTGAATCGCGGACTGCGCCCACGATTTAGATGAGGCGCGGCTATGCCGCGCAAGAGGTTCGTTTTTTATGACTCGGGCGCGAATGCGCCCGACCCCTGGCCGTGACCCAAGTCGCATGCCCCCAGTCCCGTGGCTCTGCTAGTCTCGATGGGTTGGGCCTCCCTGCGGGCGGCCCTGCCGGGAAGCCGCCCATGGACAAGCTCGCGAGCCTGCTGCACATGACCCCTGCCATCTTCTGGATGGTCGCGAAGGTCATCATCGTCTTTCTCGGTGTATTCACCCTGGCGTCGGTCTGGACCTGGGTGGAGCGGCGGGGCTCGGCCATGATCCAGGACCGCATCGGCCCCAACCGCGCCAAGCTCTTCGGGCGCTGGCCCATCCTCGGTCTCTCCCAGCTGCTGGCCGACGGCATCAAGTTCTTCTTCAAGGAGGATCTGGTCCCGACGGAGGCCAACAAGGGCCTGTTCTGGTTGGCGCCGTTCCTGGCCTTCGTCCCGGCCCTCATCGGCTTCGCGGTCATCCCCTTCGGCAAGAGCTTCGTGAGCGGCGGGCAGACCTACCACCTGTCTCTGCTGGATCCAGGCAACGGCATGGGCCTGCTCTATCCCCTGGCCATTGGCGGCATGGCCGTCTATGGTGTGCTGCTGGCGGCCTGGTCCAGCAACAACAAGTGGTCGATCCTCGGTGGCATGCGGGCCTCGGCGGCTATGGTGAGCTACGAGATCGGCATGAGCCTCGCGGTGGTCACCATCTTCATGACCACCGGCGGCTACGATCCGGCCGAGGTGATCAAGGCGCAGGGCCACCTCCCCTGGGCCTGGAACATCATTCGCCAGCCCCTCGGCTTCCTGGTGTTCTTCACCTGCATGTTCGCGGAAACGAACCGCCTGCCCTTCGATTTCGCCGAGGGCGAGAGCGAGATCGTGGCGGGGTTCAACACCGAATACGGCAGCATGAAGTTCAGTCTGCTGGCCCTGGCCGAATACTCGCACCTGATGACGGCCTCGGCCCTCATCGCCACGCTCTACTTCGGTGGCTGGCAGGTGCCCTTCGTGGAGAACCCCACGGTGCTTCTGTCTGTGGCGGCCTTCCTGGGGAAGATGCTGTTCTTCGCCTGGGTGTTCGTCTGGATCCGCTGGACGCTGCCCCGCTTCCGCTACGACCAGCTCATGCATCTCGGCTGGAAAGTCATGCTGCCGCTGTCCATGGCCAATCTGGTCTTCCACGCCTGGCGCATGAGCCAGGGACACTGAGGAGGGGCGATGGGCGTCGTCGTCAAGAGGGTCGAGCTGAGTTGGCTGGACCGCACCTATGTCTGGCCGGTGCTGAAGGGCATGTCCATCACCTTCGGACACTTCATCCGCAACCTGTTCACCTCGACCGCGAAGCGCTACACGGTCCAGTATCCGGACATGAAGCGGGAGATGCCCCCAGGCTACCGGGGCCTCCATGAGCTGAAGCGGTTCGAGGACGGTGCCATCAAGTGCGTGGCGTGCTTCATGTGCCAGGAAGCCTGCCCGGCCCGCTGCATCAGCATCGAGGCCGAGGAGTTCAGCGAACTGAACATCACCCAGGGCTTCGAGGAGAAGCGACCAGCCAAGTTCTCCATCGATATGCTGCGGTGCATCTATTGCGGCATGTGCGAGGAAGCCTGCCCGAAGGATGCCATCTGGCTCCGCAACGACTACGAAGTGGCCTCCTACGACCGGCTTTCCATGCAGTACGGCAAGTGGGACCTGATGAACACCTACGCCAAGGCCGACGGCAAGGAGAGCCTCAGCCAGGATCCCTCCCCTTCCGTGCCCCGCCGCACGATCGCGATGTAAGGAGAGGCCATGTTCATCACCTTCGCCTTCATCACGCTCCTGGGCGCCCTGGGCATGCTGCTGCAGAAGAACGTCATCGTGGCGGGCCTCTGCATGGTGGCGTCCTTCTTCGGCGTCGCCGGCCTCTTCGTCCTCCTGGCCAACCCGGTCGCCGCGGCGCTGCAGATCATCGTCTATACCGGTGCCATCATGGTGCTGGTGCTGTTCGTGATCATGATGCTGAACAGCCATGAAGAGGAGAAGGCCGAGACTTCCCGGCCCATCCAGCGGTGGGTTTCGGTGGCGCTGGTCGCGGTCCTCGCCGTGGGCGCCGTGAAGCTGGTGCTGGCCTCGCCTGGCCTGAAATCCCTGGCTGTCAGTGGCGCGCCGGTTCCCGGGGCGATGACCCTCCAGAAGGTGGGCTTCACCCTCTTCGCCGATCATCTCCTGGGGTTCGAGGTGGCGGGCCTGCTGCTGCTGGCGGCCATGATCGGCGCTGTGGCGCTGACGAAAAGGAACCTGTGATGACGGGCATGGACGCGATCCTCCAAGGCGGCCTCCAGGGGTATCTGGTGGTGGCGCTGCTCCTGTTCGCCATCGGCCTGGCCACGGTGCTGCTGCGCCGCACTCTGTTGATGCAGTTCATGGGCGTGGAACTGATGCTCAACGCCGCCAATGTGGCCTTGCTGGCCTTCGCCCGGTTCCGTGGCGGCGATGCCCAAGCCACGGTGTTCTACCTCTTCATCATCGCCGTGGCCGCCTGCGAAGCGGCCGTGGGTCTGGCGCTGATCATCGGCCTGTACCGCCACCGGAACACCACCGACTCGGACCGGGCCGCGGGCCTGAAGCAGTGAGGATGCGATGAACAAGTACTACTGGCTCATTCCGATCCTCCCCCTGCTGGGCTCGGCCTTCAATGGTCTGCTGGGCAAACGTGCCGGTAAGAGCGTCGTCACGGTCGTCGGCCTCGGAGTCGTGTTCGGCTCGCTGCTGCTGGCCATCTCCGCCTTCTTCGCCATGAAGGCCCTGCCCGACCACCGGCTCATCCTGAACTATGGCGAATGGATGGGCACCGGCTCCCTCAGCGTGCCCTTTGGCCTAGCCATCGATCCTCTCAGCGGCACGATGATGCTGGTCATCACGGGCATCGGCTTCCTCATCCATGTCTATTCCGTGGGCTACATGCACGAGGACGAGGGCTACGCCCGGTTCTTCTGCTACCTGAACCTCTTCGTGTTCTTCATGCTCATGCTTGTGCTGGGCTCGAGCCTGGTGCTGATGTTCGTGGGCTGGGAAGGCGTGGGCCTATGCTCCTACCTGCTCATTGGCTACTTCTTCGAAACAGACTTCGCGCCTGCGGCCGGCCTGAAGGCCTTCCTGATGAACCGCGTGGGCGACCTGGGCGTGGCCATCGGCATGATGGTGCTCTTCGCCGCCTTCGGCACCCTGACGGTTTCGGACATTCTCACCCAGGCGGGCCACCTGGCTCCCGAAGTGGGCTTTGGGGTCCTCACCTTTGCCACCCTGATGCTCTTCGTGGGCGCCACGGGCAAGAGTGCCCAGCTGCCCCTCTACCTCTGGCTGCCGGACGCCATGGCAGGCCCAACGCCCGTCAGCGCGCTCATCCACGCGGCCACCATGGTGACCAGCGGAATCTACCTGATCTGCCGCCTGGCCCCGGTGTTCACGCTGACGCCCATCACCATGGATGTCGTCGCCTGGGTGGGCGCGGTCACGGCACTCTTCGCCGCCACCATCGGCCTGGTCCAGCGCGACATCAAGAAGGTGCTGGCCTACTCCACCGTCTCCCAGCTGGGGTTCATGTTCCTGGGCCTTGGGGCTTCCGGCTTCGCCGCAGGCTTCTTCCATGTCTTCACCCACGCCTGGTTCAAGGCTCTCCTCTTCCTTGGCGCCGGCAGCGTGATCCATGCCATGCACCATGAGCAGGATCTCTTCAAGATGGGCGGGCTGAAGGCCAAGATGCCCGCCACCTTCTGGACCATGCTGGTGGCCACCCTCGCCATCATCGGCTTCCCGGGCACGTCGGGTTTCGCCAGCAAGGACGAGATCCTCTACCTCGCCTACCTGAAGCATCCCGCCCTGTGGGTGATCGGCGTCATCGCCGCCTGCTGCACGGCATTCTATATGCTGCGGCTCTTCACACTGACCTTCCTGGGCAAGCCCAGGGATCACCATGCCTTCGACCATGCCCACGAAAGCCCGGTCAGCATGACGCTGCCGTTGGCGGTACTGGCGGTGGGCACTGTGGCGGCTGTCTGGCTGGGCTGGCCCAAGGCCTTCGGGGGCGACTTCCGCATCGAGGCCTGGCTGGCACCCGCCACCACCTACGGGCAGCTGCACGCCGCCCATGGCGAGCACGGCAGCCATCAGCTGGCCTGGGGATTGGCCGCAGTCTCGACGCTGTTTGGGCTCGGTTCGGCTGTCTTCGGCTACTTCAGTTACAAGGATGGCCTGGCGGTCTCCGAGGCCCGTGCGGCCAAGTTCCCTTTCCTCCACACGCTGCTGCTCAACAAGTACTTTGTGGACGAGGGCGTGGAACTCTACCTGCTACGGCCCATCCGCTGGTTCGGCAATGTGCTGTGGAAGCTCTTCGATGTGATCATCATCGATGGCGTGGGTGTGAACCTGCCGGGCGCCCTGGTCCGGGTCTTCGGCGACTTCACCGCCCTCTTCCAGACCGGCCGAGTGCGGAACTACGCGCTCAGCATGGCGCTGGGGGCCGCGGTCCTCCTCTATGTCTTCCTGAAGTAGGTGGGGCGATGACCTGGCTGAACTCCCATCTCCTCACTTTCCTGGTCTTCGCGCCGGCGCTGCTGGGCTTCCTGATCCTGGCGCTGCCCCAGCGCCTCGCCCGCCTCGCCCGCATGCTGGGCTTCATGGGCGCCCTCGCCTTCTTCGCGCTGAGCCTCGCCTGGCTGCTGGGGCGCGGCGGCGGGGCGGGGATCAACCTCGCGGAGCGGACGCCCTGGTTCACCCTGGTGGGCCTGCCGGTGGATTATTCCCTGGCCGTGGATGGCCTGAACCTCTGGCTGGTGATCCTCACGACCTTTCTCGTGCCCCTCACCATGCTGGGTACCTGGAACAGCCTCAAGGACCGCATCGGCACCTTCGCGGCCCTGTTCCTCATGCTCGAAACGGGCATGCTGGGCGCGCTGATGGCCCAGGACCTGTTCTTCTTCTACCTGTTCTGGGAAGCCATGCTGATCCCGATGTACTTCATGATCGGGGTCTGGGGCGGCGATGAGCGTCGCTATGCTGCCAACAAGTTCTTCCTCTACACCCTGAGCGGGTCGCTGCTCTGGCTGGTGGCGCTGCTCTACCTGGCCAACAAGGCTGGGGGCTTCAACCCCGCGGTCATGGGCCAGGCCGCCTCGACGCTGCCGTTCGGTGTCCAGTGCTGGCTGTTCCTCGCCTTCGCCGTGGCCTTCGCCATCAAGGTGCCGCTCTTCCCGCTGCACACCTGGCTGCCGGACGCGCACGTGCAGGCGCCCACGGCGGGCTCCGTCATCCTCGCCGGTGTGCTGCTGAAGCTCGGCGGGTACGGCTTCATTCGCTTCGCGATCCCAATGTTCCCGGACGCGGCCATGCACTACGCCAAGCCCCTGGCGCTGCTGAGCGTCATCGCCATCGTCTACGGCGCGCTGGTGGCCATGGTGCAGCGCGATATCAAGAAGCTGGTGGCCTACTCCTCCGTGAGCCACATGGGCTTCGTGATGCTGGGGCTCGCCTCCTTCACCGTGATCGGCACCCAGGGCGCCCTGCTGCAGATGCTCAACCACGGCATCAGCACCGGCGCCTTGTTCCTGCTCGTGGGCATGCTCTACGACCGGGCCCACACGCGCATGATTGCCGACTTCGGTGGCGTGGCCGTGAAGATGCCCGTGTTCACCACCTTCTTCCTGATCGTCACCCTCAGTTCCATCGGCCTGCCTCTCACCAACGGGTTCGTGGGCGAGTTCTGGATCCTCAACGGCACCTTCCTATCCGGCTTCGCATGGGGCCGCCTCTACGCCTGTCTGGCCACTTCCGGCGTGCTGCTGGGCGCGGTCTACATGCTCTGGATGTTCAAGCGGGTCTTCTGGGGCCCGGAGAACAAGGACGAGGACAGCGGCACCCACCATCTGCACAGCGACCTCAATGCCCGGGAGATCGCCGTCATGCTGCCCCTGGTGGTGCTGATCCTCTGGATGGGCATCCATCCCCGCACCTTCGTGGCCGCCAGCGAAGCACCCGTGACGGCGCTGCTGCAGGACGCCAAGGCCCCCGCGATCCGGACCTTCATGCTCAAGCCGGCGGTGCCTCCGGTGCCGGCCGCTGATGCGGTCCAGGCCCCCGCGGCCCACGAGGGGCACGCCGAACCTGCCGCCCATGAGGTGCACCGATGAACCTCACTCCCAGCCAATGGGCGGCCCTGCTGCCGCTGATCCTGCCCGCCCTGGGCGCGTGCCTGATTCCCCTCATGGCCCTGGACAAGGATCAGGGCACGACGAAATGGATCCGCGCCGCCATGTACGGCACGGCCCTGCTCGCCGTCGGTGCCAGCTTCTGGTACCTCACGGATCTCTGGATCACCGGTGCCCAACCCAGCTTCTACCAGCTGCGCATGGATCGCCTCGCCCAGTTCACCGGCATCTTCGTGCTGGTGGCTGCGGCCCTGACCATTCTCCAGAGCTGGGATCACTTCCATCAGGAAGGCTGGGTGAAGGGCGAAACGATCGCCCTACTGCTCTTCTCCGTGACGGGCATGATGCTCTTCGCGTCCACGACCCATTTCGTGGTGCTGTTCCTGGGGCTGGAGCTGTTCAGCATCCCCCTCTACGCCCTGGTCGGTACGGTGCGCGCCCGCCCCGAAAGCGCCGAAGGCGGCATGAAATACTTCATCACCGGCGCGGTGGCTTCGAGCTGCTTCCTCATGGGCGGCGTGCTGATCTACGGCCTGAGCGGCACCCTGGATCTGGGTGCTGCGGCCCTCACACTCAAGGCCCAGGGCCTAGCTCTGGACCCCCTGGTGCTGGCCGGTGCGGCGCTGCTGCTGCTGGGCTTCCTGTTCAAGGTCTCCGCCGTACCCTTCCACCAGTGGACGCCGGACGCCTACGAGGCTTCACCGCACCCGATTGCGGGCTTCATGTCCGTGGCCACCAAGGGCGTGGCTTTCATCGCCCTGCTCCGCATCTTCCCGGGCAGTCTCGCACCCCTGGGCACCGTGGGTGTGAAGATGCAGGCGGTGGTCGCCGTGCTGGCCGTGGCCACGCTGGTGCTGGGCAACCTCACGGCCCTGGTGCAGACCAATGTGAAGCGGATGCTGGCCTATTCCAGCATCAGTCACGCCGGTTACCTGCTGCTGGGCTTCGTGGCGGGCACCCCGGCCGCCTACAACGGCGTGCTGTTCTACCTCGTCATCTACCTGGCCATGAACATGGGCGCCTTCGGCCTGCTGACGGCCTTCGGCCTGGTGGGTGAAAAGACCACCTTCGACGATCTCCGTGGCCTGGGCTGGAAGCGGCCGGCCATGGGCATCGCCGCGGCGATCTTCATGCTCAGCCTCGCCGGGATCCCCCCCATGGGCGGGTTCTACGGCAAGTACATGATCTTCCGCGAGCTGGTCAGTACCGGCCATGTGGGCATGGCCATCCTCGGCGTGCTGGCGAGCCTGGTGTCGGCTTACTACTACCTGCGCTTCCTGGTGGCCCTCTTCCTCCAGGCGCCCAGCGTCGAGGCCGAGCGCCTGGCCTCGGATCGCCCGGCGGTCCACGCCCCGCTGGCAGGCGCCACCGTGCTGGTCTGCGCGGCCATCGTGCTGGCCGGTGGCTTCCTGCAGACCTTCCTGGCGGATGGTTTCGCCCGGCGGGCGCTGGTCGAGGGTCTCGGGCTGATTCGCTGAACGCTGCAAATCGACCCGCCCAGCAGGTCATTCGACCCCGGAATCAGGCCATTCATCCACCACCTGAATCCTGATGTGGTGGTCCATACATCGTTATGCGAAGGTTAAGGTTGGGCTTGCCTGGCCCTTTGAGATGTGGAGCTTGGCACCATGAAGCGGAATACCTGGATCGGCCTCGGAATCGCTCTGGCAGTCGTGGGCGGGGGGGCCACCTACCTTCTCACCCGGCCCAAGGAAGAGATCAAGTGGCGCCAGGCCAAGCTGGACAAGGGCAATATCACCCAGCGCATCAATGCGACGGGGGCAGTGAGTCCCGTGGTGCAGGTGGCGGTGGGTACCCAGGTCTCGGGCGTCATCTCCGCGCTCTACGTGGACTACAACAGCATCGTGAAGAAGGGCCAGCTCATCGCCCAGATCGATCCGACCATTTGGGAGACCCAGCTGAAGGATGCCGAGGCGGGCCTCGAACGGGCCAAGACCAACATGGACGATGCCCGGCGCCAGTTCGAACGGGCCAAACGCCTCGCCGCCGAAAAGCTGCTGGCCGACCAGGATCTCGAGGCGAAGCAGGTGGCCTTCCAGACTTCTTCGGCCAATTTCGAGAATGCGCGGGCCTCCCTTGATCGGGCCAAGGCGAACCTCAGCTACTGCAACATCACCGCGCCGGTGGACGGGGTGGTCATCTCCCGGCTGGCGGATGTGGGCCAGACCGTCGCGGCCAGCTTCAGCACGCCCAACCTTTTCCAGATCGCCCAGGATCTCTCCAAGATGAAGGTCCAGGTATCCATCGGCGAATCCGACATCGACGAGGTGAAGGTCGGCCAGCGGGCCTTCTTCGTGGTGGACAGCCTGCCGGACAAGCAGTTCATGGCCACCGTCAGCCTGGTCCGCCAGGAACCCGTGACCACGCAGAACGTCGTGAACTATGTCGTCGAGATGATCGTGCCGAACGAACCACTGCCGGGCGCCGAGTCCGAAGGCAGTCCAGCGGCGGCCGGCAAGGCCCCGCAGGGCGAACCGGCCCGCGAAGGGGCAGGGCGCGAAGGCGCGCCCGATCCGGAGAAGGCCTGGGAGCGCATGAAGGACCGGCTGCCCGCCGGGACCACCAAAGCCGATTTCCTGAAGCGCTTCCAAGAGCGCCAGGCGGGCCAGTCCCAGGGCGCCCCCCGGGCCCAGGCCATGGCCAGCACCAGCTCGGCACCAGCCGGCAACGCCCGGGACCTGGCGCGAACTCCCGGCGGCGCGAGCCAGCTCGGTGGCCCGAAGTTCACGGGCGCTCTGGCCCTGCGGCCCGGCATGACCGCCAATGTCACCATCACCACCAACCAGCGCCGGGATGTGCTCCGCGTGCCCAATGCGGCCCTGCGCTTCAATCCCGCCGCCTTCATCAAGGACGAGAAGAAGGCGGAGGGGCCGCGCCTCGGCCAGCCCATGGGGATGCCCGGCGGTAACCGGCCTGCGGGCCAGGGTGGCACCGGGGCCAAGGCCGGCATGGTGGCCAAGCGGGAGGACCGCGTCTGGATCCTGGAGAACGGCAAGCCGAAGGCCCTCATCGTGAAGGCCGGCATCACCGATGGCCAGTTCACCGAGGTCACGGGCGACGGGCTCGTGGAGGGCATGGCGATCCTGACGGGCGTGGAGAATAACAGGCAGGCGACCGGCGGTGCCGCGCCGCTGGGTGGCGCCCCGGGTGGACGGCGCTAGCCGGGAGGCTCCATGAGATTCCTGGAATTCATCAAGCTCGCATTATTCGCCATCACCCGGAACAAGATGCGGGCCTTTCTGACGATGCTCGGCATCATCGTCGGGGTGGGCGCGGTCATCACCATGATCGGCATCGGCGAGGGCTCCAAGCGGGCCTCCATCGCCCTGATCCAGAACATGGGCTCTAACATGCTTCAGATCTTTCCGGGCCAGGGGAGCAACCGCTTCGGCCCGTCAGCCATGGGTAGCTCCGATATCCTCCTCGAAAGCGATGTCTCCCTGATCGAGCAGGAGCTGGCCTCCAGCAGCGTGGTGGCCGCCAGTCAGATCGTGCGGACGACGCGGCCGGTGATCTTCCAGAGCAGTTCGTATGTCACTCAGATTCAGGGCTCGAATCCGAACTTCCTCCAGATCCGCGGGTGGGACATGGAGACCGGCCGGTTCTTCACGGACAGTGAGGTGCGCGGCATGGCCAAGGTCTGCGTGCTGGGCCAGACCGTCAAAGACAGCCTCTTCCCCAACGGGGAGGATCCAGTGGGCCAGACGGTCCGGGTGGGCGCGCTGCCCTTCCAGGTGGTCGGCATCCTCGAAAAGAAGGGCGCCGGAATGTGGGGCGACCAGGACGATCTCATCGTGGCGCCCTACACGACGGTCATGCGCAAGGTCATGGGGCGGGACAAGATCCAGCAGATCATGGTCAGCGCCCAGGAGGGCAAAGCCGAACTGGCCGAGGCCGAGATCACGGCCCTCCTCCGTCAACGGATGAAGACCGCGCCCAAAGACGACAACCCGTTCCAGGTCCGCAAACAGGACGACATCGTGCAGATGCAGACGCAACAGGCGGGCATCCTCACCGCCCTGCTTGCGGTCGCCGCCAGCATTTCCCTGGTGGTGGGCGGCATCGGCATCTCCAACATCATGCTGGTGAGCGTCACCGAGCGCACCCGGGAGATCGGCATCCGCCGGGCCCTGGGCGGCACCCAGCGCAGCATCCTCTGGCAGTTCCTCATCGAGGCCGTGGTGCTGTCCCTCCTCGGCGGCGTCATCGGCATCGCCTTCGCCTACAGTGCGGTCTTCATCCTGCAGAAGTTCCAGGTGCCCGCCGTAACGGAATCCTGGGCTGTGGGCCTGGGTCTGGGCTTCTCCGGGCTGGTGGGTGTGGCGGCCGGGTTCCTGCCCGCCCTGAAGGCCGCGAAGCTGGATGTGATCGACGCCCTGAGGTACGAGTAGCCCGCCGTGGCTGATCCGATGGCTCCCCACGATCCCTATGCAGCCCTGCGGGACGGGAACTACCGCTGGTTCATCGCCTCCCTCTTTCTGATCACCCTGGGGCTCCAGATGCAGGGCGTGGTCGTGGGCTGGCAGGTCTACGACCGCACGGGAGATCCCCTCGCCCTGGGCCTGGTGGGCCTGGCCGAGGCGCTGCCCTTCCTGTCGCTGGCCCTCTTCGGCGGTCATGCCGCCGACCGGATCAACCGCCTGCACATCTGCCTGGCCACGGCCCTGGGGCTGGCCTTCTGCTCAGCGCTGCTCTGGGCCTTCACCTGGCGGTTCCAGGCCGGGCCCATGGCCAGGGCCGTCTGGCCCATCTACGGCATCATTTTCCTGACGGGCCTCGTGCGGGCCTACTACCGCCCCGCCAACGTGGCCCTGGGGACGGATCTGCTGCCCAAGGCCCTCTACGCGAACGGCTCCACCTGGCGGGTGGCCGTCTTCCATTCGGGGATGGTGATCGGCCCGGCCACCGGGGGGCTCATCTATGCCTGGCGCGGCCCCCTGGCGGCCCATTTCACGGTGCTGGCCCTGGTGCTGGCCGGGTTCCTGGGCCTGCTCCTCATCCGCTACGCCCCCCGACCCGTCGCACCCCGGGTGGGCTCGATCTTCGCGAGCCTCGGGGAAGGGCTCCGGTTCGTCTTCTCCCAGCGGGTGCTCCTCGGCGCCATCAGCCTCGATCTCTTCGCCGTCCTGTTCGGCGGGGCGGTGGCGGTGCTGCCCGTGTTCGCCAAGGAAGTCCTGCTGACCGGCCCCCAGGGGCTGGGGGTGCTGCGCGCCGCACCGGCCGTGGGCTCGGTGCTCATGGGGCTCACCATGGCCCACCGGCCGCCCCTGCGCCACGCGGGGCGCACGCTGCTGATCTGCGTGGCCGCGTTTGGCGTGTGCATGATCGCCTTCGCCCTCAGCCGGAGTTTCCTGCTGAGCCTCCTGCTGCTCGCCGCCAGCGGCGCTGTCGACAATGTGAGCGTCGTGCTGCGGGCCACCCTGCTGCAGAGCCTCACGCCCGAGCACATGCTGGGCCGCGTATCCTCCGTGAACCAGGTCTTCATCGGCTCCAGCAACGAGATCGGCGCCTTCGAAAGCGGCCTGGCGGCGCGGCTCCTGGGGCTGGTGCCGTCCGTGGTCTTCGGCGGCTGCATGACCCTGCTGGTGGTGGCTTTCACCACCTGGCGAGTCCCCGAGCTCCGGAAGATGGATCGCATCGGATGAAAAGCGGCCCCGAAGGGCCGCGCCTGAAGACTCGAAGACTGAAGACTGCCTACAGCACCGCCAGCGCGGCGTTGTAGTCGGGCTCCTGGGCGATCTCGGGGACCAGCTCGGTGTGGACGACTTTGCCGGCTTCGTCCATCACCACCACGGCGCGGGCGAGCAGGCCCTTGAGGGGGCCGTCCGTCAGGGCCACGCCGAAGGCCAGGCCGAACTCCGGGGCGCGGAAATTGGAGGCGGGCACGACATTGTCCAGGCCCTCGGCGCCGCAGAAGCGCTTCTGGGCGAAGGGCAGATCGGCGCTCACGCAGAGGATGGTCGTGTTGGGTTTCTCGTTGGCCCGGGCATTGAACTTGCGGACGCTGGCGGCACAGGTGGGCGTATCCAGGCTGGGGAAGATGTTCAGCACCACGCGCTGCCCGGCGAGATCTTTGCCGCTGACTTCAGACAGGTCCGTGCGCACCAGCGTGTAGGCGGGCGCAGGGCCGCCCACCTTCGGCAGGTCGCCGGAGGTGTGGATGGGATTGCCTTTGAGGGTGATCTGGGCCATGGGGACTCCTGGGGAAAACGCCAGTTTAGCGCTCCGGGGCGGTTCCTGAAGCCAGCGATGGCCGCGAAGCCGGAGGGAGGCCAGCCTCCAGGGTTACTTTGCATGCCAGTCAGGCCACCGGTACCCGATTGGGTTCGGCAACCTCCAGCCGCACCCAAATCGTTCCACCCACTCGCGCGGCTGGTGCTGCATGGGGGCGTCAGCCATGCCTTGGTGACGCGGTTCTATGTCGGGCTACCTGGGCGGGAACTTGGCCAGAATGTCGCGAACGGCCCTGGGCACGACTTCGTCGGCATCCTCGGGGTTGTTCAGGCCGGTGAGGGCCCCGGCGGCGGCGCCCTGCCAGATCATCTGATTGCTCTTGAAGTCCACGATCTCGATGACGATGGTGCCTTCCTTGTAGTGCCGCACCCGGCTGCTGCTGGTGCCGATGCGCCCGTAGATGGGCCGGTACCCCCAGCCCCCGCCGACATGGGTGGTGGTGCGCACTTTCCGCTCCTGCACAATGGGGTAGTAGGTCACCAGGAAATCGGGATCGGCCTTGGTCTCCATGACGAAACCCTTGGCCTGGAGTTCCCTCTCCACCGAGGTGCGCACGCGCTTGTCCATGAGGCTGGTGGTGCCACCCGTGCCCTTCTTCGAGGTGTAGTAGTCGAAGGATTTGTAGCGGGCGTAGGACACCGTCGCGTCGTAGTCGTAGCTCACGTCGTAGCCAGAGCAGCCCGCGAGCAGGGCCAGGGGCAGCAGGATGGCAGCGAGGCGGAAGAGACGCATGAAACCTCCGGGGCACCAGTATGGATGCCGGAAGACGCGGCGAGGTTGAGGCTGAGACTGGTCTAGGGTGGTCTGGGCAATGGCCCGATCGGGACCTTCGCCAGGGGTCGGTCTGTCCCAGACTGTGAATTCAGGATCGTTTCTTTGATTTGGAGGGCATTCAGGTCGATCCTGTTGGGGATGGTTCTCGATCCCACCCTCGATTCCGGCGCCTCCAGCCCCCTCTATCTGCAACTGCAGCGGCGGCTCCGTGGCCTCATCCAGGAAGGCGAATGGCGCCCGGGCTCCCGTCTGCCCGCCGTGCCGGAACTGGCCCAGCGTTGGGGCGTGCACCGGCTGACGGTGCTGAAGGCCATCGCGGGGCTCAAGCGCACGGGCTGGATCCAGACCGTGCAGGGTCGCGGCAGCTTCGTGGCGCCGCGTCTGCCCGAGGCTCCCGGTCTGCGGGCCAGCAGTGAATTCCCCTTCGAGGGATCGCCCCTGCTGGTGCATGACGGCGAACTGGGCTCCTGGCTGGGGGAGACCCTGGAGCGGGCCCAGGACCGGCATCTGGTGAGCTTCTCCGCCGGTTTCATCCCTTCGGACCTACTGCCCGGCGAGCAGCTCCGGCGCATCACCGCGCAGGTGCTGAAGGATCTCGGCTCCGAAGCCTGGGTCTATTCCGCGCCCGCAGGTCATGCCCCATATCTCGAAGCCGTGGCCCGCTGGCTGGATTCGGAAGGTGAGCCCATTGATGAGGGCTGGGGCATCCGCGCCCTGCCCGGCGCCCAGTCCGGTCTGGCCCTTTCCCTGGAATCCTTCACGGTGCCCGGCGATCGCGTGCTGGTGGAAAGTCCCTGCTATGTGGGCATCCTGGCCCTCATCCGCGCCCTGGGCCGCGAGGCGGTGCCCGTGCCGGTGGATCGCCAGGGTCTGGATCCCGATCGCCTGGCTTCGGCCCTGCAGCGCAGCGAAGCGAAGATGCTCTTCACGGTGCCCAGCTTCCACAATCCCACGGGCATGACCCAATCCAAGGCCCGCCGCGAACGGGTGCTGGCCCTCACGCGCACCCACGGCGTGATCCTGGTGACCGATTCCGCCTATGGCGACCTGCGCTTCTCCGGCAACTCCCTGCCGCCCTTCCGGCGCCTCGAGGGGGCCGATCATGTCATCCACCTGGGCAGTTTTTCCAAATCGCTGGCGGCGGGTCTGCGCCTGGGCTACATCATCGCGAAGGACGATCTGCTGCGCCGCATGGCGCCCATCCAGGAAGTGCAGACCATCGCGCAGCCACCCCTGCTGCAGGCGGTGGTGGCGCGCTTCCTCGATACGGGGGGCTTCCGTCGCCACCTGGCCCGCCTCCGGCGCGCCCTCAAGGAACGACGGGATGCCATGGTCGAGGCCCTGGCCGAACACTTCCCGCCGGGCACCCAGGTGTCCGAACCCAAGGGCGGCATGCACCTCTGGGTGGTGATGCCCGAGGAATTCTCGGCGCTGGATCTGCACCGGGATGCCCTGCAGCACGGCATCGGCTTCGCGCCGGGCCCCCTCTTCTTCGTCGATGGCCGGGGCACCAACTGCCTCCGCCTGAACTTCTCCACCCACGACCCGACGACCACCCGGGAAGCCATCGCGCGGCTCGGCCACTTGGTCCACCGGGCCTGATCCGGTCCATCCTGACTGCCAAGGAGCACCTGTGAGCACCACGACCCACACCAAGATCGAGATCCGCCCCTCCGACCATGCCGCCACCCCCGAAGAGCGGGCGAAGCGCATGACCAACCCCGGCTTCGGCCGCATGTTCACCGACCACATGGTGGTGGTGCCCTACAAGGAAGGCGAAGGCTGGGGCCAGGGTGTCCTGAAGGCCTACGGACCCATCGCGATGGATCCCGCCTCCTCGGTGTTGCACTACGGCCAGGCCATCTTCGAGGGCTTCAAGGCCTACAAGCAGAAGGACGGCAGCATCGCCTCCTTCCGCCCCGAGGCCAATGCGCGCCGCTTCAATACCTCCGGCGCCCGGCTGGCAATGCCCGAACTGCCCGAGGCCATCTTCCTCGAGGCCGCCAGGGCTCTGATCACGCAGGACCAGGCCTGGGTGCCCGGCGCCGTCGGTGAAAGCCTCTACATGCGGCCCCTCATGATCGCCACGGAAGCGGCCCTGGGCGTGCGTCCCAGCAACGAGTACCTCTTCATCCTCATGGCCAGCCCCAGCGGCGCCTACTTCCCCGCCGGCGTGAAGCCCGTGACCGTATGGATCTCGGACGACTATGTCCGCGCGGCCCCCGGCGGCACCGGCTTCGCCAAGTGCGCGGGCAACTACGCAGCCAGCCTTGTGGCCCAGCACCAGGCCAAGGGTGAAGGCTGCGACCAGGTGGTGTGGCTCGACGCCGTCCACCGCCAGTACATCGAAGAAATGGGCGGCATGAACATCTTCTTCGTCTACCAGGAAAACGGCGAAACCGTCGTCGTCACGCCGGAACTCACCGGCACGCTGCTGCCCGGCATCACCCGCGACAGCCTGCTGCAGCTGGCCCGCGAACAGGGATTCCGCGCCGAGGAGCGCAAGATCAGCGTGGATGAGTGGCGCGCCGCCATCGCGGAAGGCCGCATGACCGAAGCCTTCGCCTGTGGCACCGCCGCCGTCATCACGCCGGTGGGCCACGTGAAATCCCGGCACGGCGAGTGGGCCATCAACAAGGGCGAAACCGGCCCCGTGGCCGCCAAGCTCCGCGAGATCCTGCTCAACCTCCAGCACGGCATCACCCCCGACACCCACGGCTGGATGAAGACCATCGTCGGGTAGTCGCCAGAAGGTTTCAGAACCACGGGAAAGCCCCCTGCGTCAGCCGGGCGCTTTCCCGTTCTGGAGGGCTACCGTGGCTGGAAGCACGTGCCGTCAGGCCATGGATTCCATCCGCGAGGCAAACACCCAGATGGCCCGGGCCGTCACGGTGATGCAGGACATCGCCAGGCAGGCCAACCTGCTCAGCGTCAATGCGGCGATAAAGTCACCAAGCCCGGGGCCTCCGAACACCTCTGCGCCGCGATCACCAACTACCGGGTGTGGCGTGGTTCGCCTCCGGCGGGGCCTACCTGCCAGCGATTCTGTGACTTCGAATCCCCCTCTCTCCGCCACAAAAAAGCCGCCTTGCGGCGGCTTCCCATGGCGGAGAGAGGGGGATTCCTCCAAGGCCACCGCTGCGCGGCGTCCCTTTCGGCCGCACGAATCGCTGGCACGGCCCTGATCGCCTCCGGCAGTCCACTGGACTGCCTCCGGCGGGGCCTACCTGCCAGCGATTCTGTGACTTCGAATCCCCCTCCCTCCGCCACAAAAAAGCCGCCTTGCGGCGGCTTCCCGTGGCGGAGAGAGGGGGATTCCTCCAAGGCCACCGCTGCGCGGCGTCCCTTGGACCAAGCCGCTCCGCGGCAGGGGTGATAGGCAGCCGTCCAGCCCGGTCGCCCAGTAAGGCTTGCAGGGCCCGCTAATTGCAGGCTCCTTGGTTATGGCGGTGTTAGAGCACCGGCCCCACAACCAAGGAGGTACT
>JBBQEL010000059.1:0-21695 GCA_038320645.1 Holophagales bacterium
CAAGTCTGGATCTGCTGCCTGACGGGCTCCAACTCCTCTGGCGAAGGGTTCTTCCTCGGATTTGCCATGGGCCGACTCCAGCGAACCCTGAGCCTATCGACCATCAGCCTATGCCTTCACGCACGCCTGCCGGAAACACACGTTTGAACTCATTCCAACCCAAGTGACCCCAAGCCCCTTGGGGACAGTGGTCATTGCCGAATTGGATGGCACCCATTGGGCATTTTCCTACAATGCCCCCGCGACCCTTGATGTTTCACGAGATATCACCGTTCGGGCCATAGCCCATGACCCCTGGATGAACCAAGATCTCCACGTGGATTTCACCGTCCACCTGGTGCTCTGATCCGGACAGGTCAGAAAAGGGGGGAGCCCGCAGGCTCCCCCCCTTTTGGAGCGAAGTTAACTGACGACTTCGGCGTCAATCACGTTGTCGTCGGCCTTTTTCTCTCCTCCAGGTGCGCCCGGCGCACCGGGAGCCGGGCCGTCACCCGCCGGGGGCTCCTGCTTGTAGAGGCTTTCGGCCAACTTGTGGCTCTTGGCGGTGAGCACCTCCAAGGCCTGCTTGATGCGGTCCTGGTCCAGGCTGGCCAGGGCGGCCTTGGCTTCGACGATGGCCTCTTCGGCCTCCTTCTTGTCGGCCTCGGGCAGCTTCTCGCCGCTCTCCTTCAGCAGCTTCTCCACCTGGTAGACCATCTGGTCGAGGTGGTTCTTCGCTTCCAGGCCGGCCTTGCGGTCCTCGTCTTCGGTCTTGTGGGCTTCGGCGTCGCGCACCTTGGCGTCGATCTCATCCTTGGACAAGCCGGTGCTGCCCGTCAGCGTGATGCTGGCGTCCTTGCCGGTGCCCTTGTCCTTGGCGGTGACGTGCACGATGCCGTTGGCGTCGATATCGAAGGTCACTTCGATCTGGGGCATCCCGCGGGGCGCGGGGGCGATGTTGCCCAGGTGGAACTGGCCCAGCAGTTTGTTGCCCTCGACCACCGGGCGCTCGCCCTGGAACACTTCGATATCCACGCCGGGCTGGTTGTCCACGGCGGTGGTGTAGACCTCGGAACGCTTGGTGGGGATGGTGGTGTTACGGGCGATGATGACGCTCATCTGGCCGCCGTTGGCATTGATGCCGAGGCTGAGCGGCGTCACATCGAGCAGCAGCACGCCCTTGACGTCGCCAGCCAGAACGCCCGCCTGGACGGCGGCGCCCAGGGCCACGACCTCGTCGGGATTCACGCTGTGGTTGGGTTCCTTCCCGAAGATCTGCTTCACCATCTCCAACACTTTGGGGATGCGGGTGGAGCCGCCGACCATCACCACTTCGTCGATCTCGTGATGGGCGATCTTGGCGTCCTTCACCGCGTTCTCGCAGGGCACCTTCAGCTTCTGCAGCACGGGCTCGATCATCAGCTCGAACTTGGCGCGGCTGAGGGTCTGATTCACATGCTTGGGACCGCTGGCGTCCGCCGTGATGTAGGGCAGGCTGATGTCGGTCTGGGTGGTGCTGGACAGCTCGATCTTGGCCTTTTCGGCGGCCTCCTTCAGGCGCTGCATGGCATCCGCCTGCTTTCGCAGATCGATGCCCTCGGTCTTCTGGAACTCGTCGGCCATCCAATCGATGATGGCCTGATCGATGTTGTCGCCGCCCAAGTGGGTGTCGCCGTTGGTGGACTTCACTTCGACCACGCCTTCAGAGACTTCCAAAATGCTGATGTCGAAGGTGCCGCCGCCGAAGTCGAAGACGGCGATGGTGCCGTCCTTCTTCTTGTCCAGGCCGTAGGCCAGAGCCGCGGCCGTGGGCTCGTTGACGATGCGCTTGACCTCCAGACCCGCGATGGCGCCGGCATCCTTGGTGGCCTGGCGCTGGGCATCGTTGAAGTAGGCGGGCACGGTGATGACGGCTTCCGTGACCTTTTCGCCCAAGTAGGCTTCGGCAGCCTCCTTCATCTTGGTAATGACAGCGGCGCTGATTTCTTCAGGGCTCAGCTTCTTGCCCAGCACATCGACCACGCAGCCGCCCTTGTCGGAACGCTCGACAGAGTAGGGCACGAGTTTCTGTTCCTTGTCGGAATCGGCAAAGGGCAGCCCCATGAACCGCTTGATGGAATAGATGGTGCTCTTGGGCTGCGCCACCGCCTGGCGCTTCGCGGAGACGCCCACGAGGCGTTCAGTGGTCTTGGGGTTGAAGCCCACCACGGAAGGCGTGGTGTTCGCGCCCTCGGGGTTCGGGATCACTTTGGGAATCCCGCCTTCCATGACAGCCACACAACTGTTGGTGGTACCGAGGTCAATGCCGATGATCCTGCCCATGATCGCTCCTCAATTGGAATCCGGTCCGGAGGTTCTCTGGAGCGGTTCCTTTGAGAATAGGGGCTGTGGCTGCGTTGTCAAGGCAATCTACATAAGTGGACTCAAATTTTCTTCTTATTTGGCTGCACTGCAAAGATGGATATGCTGATAGCCATGACCCTGCGCCCCTGCCCTGTCTGCCGCACGCCCACCGCCTGGGAGGGCAACGCCTCCAAGCCCTTCTGCTCGGAGCGCTGTCGGCTCCAGGACCTGGGTGCCTGGGCCAGCGAAAGCTACCGCGTCCCCGAGAAACCCCAGGAAGAGAACGGCGAAGGCTGGAGCGACCAGTCCCCCGAGTAGACAGCTACTTGGTCTGGTGGACCTTCTTCACCATGTACCGCGGCCGGTCACGCACTTCCTGGTAGATGCGGCCGATGTACTCCCCCAGCAGGCCGAAGGCGACGAACTGGCAGCCCACGAAGAAGAAGAGGATGGCGAAGAGGGTGAACACGCCCTGGGCTGTGCCCTCGGGGTGCAGGAACCGGTAGATCACCAGGCCCAGGAACAGCAGGAAGCCAACCAGGGCGGTGATCACGCCGAAGACGCTCAACATCTGCAGGGGCAGCAGGCTGAAGCTGGTAAGCAGATCGAACTGGAGGTTGATGAGCTTCCACAGGCCGTACTTGCTCTCCCCGGCGGCTCGCTCGGCGTGGGCCACGGGCACTTCCGTGATGCGCTTGGCGAAACTGTTGGCCAGGGCCGGGATGAAGCTCGACCGCTCCTTGCAGAGCAACATGGCGTCCATCACCTCGCGGCTGTACGCCCGCAGCATGCAGCCATAGTCGTGGAGCTTCACCCCGGTGGTCCTGCGGGTGACGGCATTGACGATCTTGCTGGGCATGGTGCGGAAGAAGCTGTCGTTATCCTGGCGGCCCTGGCGCCAGCCGCCCACCACGTCGTAGCCTTCTTCGACCTTGGCCACCAGCTTGGGGATTTCCTCGGGCGGATTCTGGAGGTCCGCGTCCAGCGTGACCACGATCTGGCCCTGCACCTCGGCAAAGGCGCCGAAGATGGCGCTGTGCTGGCCGTAGTTCCGATTGAACTCCACCACCTTCACCCGCGGCTCGGTCTTGGCAATGTCGATGAGCATGGCCAGGCTGCGGTCCCGGCTGCCGTCATCCGTGAAGATGATCTCCCAGGGCTTGGCCGGATCCGCGAAATGCCCCGCCATGACCTTGGCCAGGCGCTCCCAGAGGACCGGGATGTTCTCCTCCTCGTTGTAGATGGGAATCACGATGCTGAGGTACGGGTCCATGGGTGCTCCGAGGGCTCATTCTAGTAGGATCAGAGGGGTCGTCACAAAGCCAGCCCTGGAGTTTCCCATGTCCGAACCCAAGATCCTGCTGGTGGAAGACGAGCTCAGCCTCGCGGAAGGCATCAAGCTCAACCTCGAACTGGAGGGCTTCGCCTGCACCTGGATTCCCCGGGGGGACCTGGCCCTGCAGCAGATCCTGGCGGAGACCTTTGATCTGGTGATCCTCGATGTGATGCTGCCGGGCATGGATGGCTACACCATCTGCGAAAAGGTGCGGGAGGCGAAGAATTTCACGCCCATCCTGTTCCTCACCGCCAAGAACACCGATGACGACCGCGTCCACGGCTTCGAGACCGGCGCCGACGACTACCTGGGCAAGCCCTTTCAGGTGCGCGAACTGCTGCTGCGGATCCGCGCCATCCTGCGCCGCGAGTCTTGGTACAAGAGCCGCGAGATCAACAGCCGGCAACCCTTCGGCACCTACTGGGTGGACTTCGACAACTTCTGCGGCGAAGGCCCCGGCGGTCCCTTCCTGTTGGGCGTGAAGGAATCCATGATCCTCAAGCTGCTCATGGAGCGCCCGGGCCAGGTGGTGAGCCGCACGGACATCCTGGACAAGGTCTGGGGCGAGGACGCCTACCCCACCAGCCGCACCGTGGACAACTTCATCGTGCGCATCCGCCGCGTCATGGAGGACGATCCCCACCACCCCCGCTGGGTCCACACCATCCGCAGCGTCGGCTACCAGTTCGATCCCGAAGGGCGGCAGCGGAAGGGCGAGGAATAAGCCCGCGGATTGTTCTGCTTGCAATCCCCCCCCCCCCCGGTTTTATACTCCTGGCCAGTTGGCCTGAGGGCCATTCGTGTTCATTCTGTGTTCGGAGGGACTGTGCCTACCCGCAATTTCCTAAGATTACTTTTGTTTATTCTTATCTTGGGTTCTCTGCCCGCAATGGCACAGCAACCTATTGACAATGTTGCGCCAGGTGACGAACTCTGCACCACACTTGGGACTCCTGGCCTCCCCCTTTGTGCCCCAAGCGACTTGGGTACAGGAGGCAGCGCGGCCGATTGTAGAACCCCATGCCCCTTCCCCTGTACCTGGGATATTGTCTCACCCCTCTACAATGGCCCCTGCTGGGCGCCCATCGAATCGTGCACAACCTCCCCCGTAAAATGCACTTGTAATGGGCTTGGCAGCGCCCCGGCATACCTGCGGGGGATAAAACACAGCGTTGCACAGTAACCAATACAGGAGGTCTTGGTGGTACGAACCCTGTCGTTATTTCTGTATATTGCTTCTTGCTTGGTCTCTCAAGATTTTCATTCGACTTATCGGGCCGATCGCGAATGTGCCGTACAAGAGTTTTCGGTCGTTGAATGGAACCCCAAAAACCGAGTGTTTTCGCGCCGAGAAGATCTTCCCACAATTCCGAAGGCTTTCCGGGGCCGGGTGAACTACCAGTTCGATGGCCAGCACCTATACATGGTGGAAACCCCTGGGAATACCATGAGGATCCTTTATGGGTTTTCCATGGTGACTCCCGGTGGCCCGCAATGGTTTATGCGCCCACCAGTAGACCTTAAGGGCGACCTGAAATTCCTTGGTGCCTCCAACCTCCATGCGATCGTTCAACAGCGCCTTCGGCCTGAGGGAACCAAGCCTGGGAAGTACCTCATTCAGCGGCTCGATTTGACAACCGAAAAATTGGACACCCTGCTTGAGGAAGACTTCCGTATCGATCTGCAAGCCATCGGCGCCGTGAAGGACCACGCCCATGTACTTTTTTTGACAGATGGCAGGATCCTGGAGGTTGATGAAACCTTCGGAGGGCTGAAGGTGGTGGCCTCCCGCTTCTGGCAAGGACAATCCGATAAATGGGTCGATTTTGTGGAACGCCAAGATGGGCAAAAACTCCCCCAGCCCCCAGTCTTTCCAGGCAACCCCTTTTTCTCCAGGGATGGCGATATCTGTGTGCCGATGCTCATCCGCGAAACGAACGTTTGGACCCGCCCTATGCTGGAAGCCGTATGGGCAGAATCCCCCGCGGAGGATAGAGAACGGGCCATCAAACAGGGCCTGTGGCCCCCAAAATCCGAAGAATTTTTCGGATCAGATTATGTCCTCGCCATGCTTCGGTACCATCCTGAAACACACAAAACCACGGTCATTCCCGTGGAAGATTACGAATCGCTGATTGAACGCACCCCCTATGTCAAACAAGCCCGCCTTGCCAAGGCCCTCCCAAACCCCCTTTTCCTCCAGGAAATGGGTGGAGTAGCCGAAGTCCGGCAATTTCTGGAATTGGTCGCCCAACCCAAAGAGGCGGCACCAAGGGTGGCCAAACCCTGAGGCTATGCCTATCTGCAATATCTTAAGAGGACTATTGTTCATTCTTATCTTGGGTTCTCTGCCCGCAATGGCACAACAACCCATCGATAACGTAGCGCCGAGCGTTGATCCCTGCAGCGTCATTGGAATCCCAGGGCTACCGATGTGTGATTCGGGCCTGGGGAATCCTGCTGGTGCTGGATCCTCCGCAAGCGGCTGCGGGACCATTTGCCCCTTAGGTAGCTGCCCGGAACCTGTTAACAAGTGGGACTATCATGGATATTGCTACGCCGCGATCGAGTCTTGTACGGCTCCCAATAAATGCAAGTGTGACGGCAAGGGTAATGAGCCCGGGGTAAAACACAATACTTTGCAGTAATAAAGGATTGCCATGAGACGAGTGATATTCCTGCTCCTTGCCTCCTGTCTTTTCTCACAGGATTTTCACTCCACGTATAGAACTGATCGTGACTTGACCCTGCACGATTTTTCGATTGTTGAATGGAATCCCAAAAAACTAGCATTTTCGTCCCGCGAGGACCTTCCCTCCATCCCGAAGGAGTCCCGAGGCCGAGCGACCTACCAATTCGACGGTCAGTACATTTACATGGTGGAGACCCCCGGGACCGTCATGAGGATGCTTTACGGGTTCTCCCTGGCGACCCCCATGGGACCCCAATGGTTCATGCATCCGCATGTCAGCCTCAAAGGCAATCTCAGATTCCTGGGGGCCGATAACCTGCATGTGGTCATGGAGCGAACCACCCGGCCCGAAGGCAAAAAGCCGGGCAGATACCAGATCCAGACTTTGGATCTGACCGCCGAAAAAACAGACACCTTGCTTGACGAAGAATTCCAGCCAGCCCTCACTGCGGTCAGCATCGTAAAGGACCACGCTCACATTCTGTTCCTGAGCGATGGCCGCATCCTGGAGGTGGATTCGCAATTCGGAACCCTCAAGGAGGTGGCTTCACGCTTCTGGCAGGATCGCTCAGACAAGTTCACCGACTTCGTCGTGATGCCGGATGGCAAGAAGATTGCTCAACCCGCTGTATTCCAAGGAAATCCCTTTTTCACACGAGATGGGGATGTCTGCATTCCGATGGTCATCCGCGAAACGAATGTATGGACGCGTGGGATGATGGCGGCCTCATGGGCAGACTCTAATCCTGAGGAGCAGAAACGGATCATTGATCAGGGATATTGGCCACCAAAAACAGACGAGTACATCGGCTCGGATTATGTATTTGTGGTGTTCCGGTATCATCCCGAAACCCACAAAACCACAATCCTTCCTGCCGATCACTACGAACGGCTTGTCGAACGCACCCGCTATGTCAAGCAGGCACGTCTTGCCAAGTCTCTTCCGAATCCTTTGTTCTTCGACGACAAGGAAGGCGTCGTGGAAGTCCGTCACTTCCTCGAACTGATCGCCCCGCCGAAAGGCGAAAAGGTGAAGTTGACCAAACCTTAGACAAATATTTAGGCTGTCTCTTCTACAGAAAGGCGGGGCGCAAACGCGCCCCGCCTTTCTGTGCAATCAACCCTACTTGACCTCGAGCTCTCTGCTGCGGCCCTGTTTCTCAATGGCAGCCATCTGCTCGGCGAGGCTGGCGGCGGGTGCGCCCTGCTTCACCTCGGCCAGTACGGTGCGCTTCTCTTCGCCCTTGTTGAACTTGCTCTCACCCAGCACGGGCTCGAACACGGGCAGCAGGACGAGTTCACCGGCGGCGCCTTCGGGGGCCTTGGAGGCGGCGATGTCGCCCGCCCTGGCAAGCAGGGTCAGGCCCGGGGTGGCGCCCAAGCGGCGCAGATCCAGCCAGCCGAAACCGGGATCGCGCAGCAGGTCCAGGTCGTCCTTCTCCAGCCACGCCGCCAGATCGTTCAGGGCCTTGGTCTGGGCGGGATCGGCCACGCGCCGGGACTTCTTCTCACCCTTGATCTCCACTTCCTGCGTGGTGTTCTCGATCCAGGCCTGGGCGCGCTTCACCCACAGGGCCGTGATGGCCTTCTGGTTCGAGAAGCCCTCGGGGGCCTTGGGGCCCTTCACGGCCTTGGCCTTCATGCCCTTGGCGGGCAACTCGGGCTCGGCCCAGGAGGGGGCGATGCCATCCACCTTGGCGTCGAACAGCAGGCCCTTGAGCTTGAGCAGCCTGGGTTCCAGACCCTTGGGGCCGGTCTTGCCGGCGGCGCGGGCAGCGGTCTGCAGGTCCTTCCAGGTGCCATCCAGCAGAAGCTTCTTTCCATCGGCGTCATAGAGGCCATGGTTGGCACGGAACTTCGCCAGGTAGGCGTCGACCATCGGCAGCGCCCCTTGGGCCTTTTCCGGAATGTCGTGCTTGGCATTCGCCAGCGTTTCGAGGGCGTCGCGCACTTCGAGGGCCAGGGGATGGCTGCGGTAGAGGCCCAGCTCGTGGGCCGACAGGGCCGCCCGGTGCAGTGTGTAGGCCAGCTTGCGCTGGGTGGGCCGCAGCTGGTCGAAGGGTTTCGCCTCGACGGCCTTGGGGGCCTCCACCACGGGAGCGGCGGCGGGCTCTGGTTTCACTTCGGCAGGTTTGGGTTCAGGCGCCGGGGCCTGGACGGGGACGGGGACGGGGGCTGGCGGCGGTTCGGGCGGTGGCGTCTGCGCCAACAGGCCCGAAGCCATGAGGATGGCAATCACCCAACTTCGTTGCATCGGAGACTCCTCGGTGAGGGTGCTGTGGAAGTCCCCAGTATGCCGCAGGGGACAACCTCACGCCTCGGCCGAAGTCTCTAGCAGGCGCTCCAGACTTTGCTTGAGCTGCTTTAGATCGAAGGGCTTACCCAAGTAGGGCACCTGGTTCGATTCCAGGAACTCCCGCGTCTTGACGTCGAAGGAATCCCCAGTGGTATAGAGGATCCGTCGCGTCATGGCGGGGCGCTGGACCTTCAGCCAGTCGTAGAGATCCATCCCCGAGAGGCCCGGCATCCGGATATCGGAGACGATCACGTCGAATTCGCCGGCCTCCAGCTGCTGAATGGCCTCATCCCCGCGGGTGCTGGAAGCGACCTCCATGCCCCAGGCGCCTAGCGCGTCCACGAGGCACTCGAGCAGGAAGCTTTCGTCATCCACCACCAGGGCCCGGGAGCCCTTGATCCCTGCGCCTTTGGACACTGGCGCGGGCACCGGCGTGGGCACCATGTGCGGCAGTTCGAGGAGGAAGGCGTTGCCAAGCCCTTCCTGGCTGCGGACGCCCAGACGGCCACCGTGCTGCTTGGCAATGATGTCGGCGATGGGCAGGCCGAGCGCTTCCGTGGTGGCGGCACAGGCCGGATCGAACAAATTCGCCTGGCGGGCCTCTGAAAGCGGGGAACCCGTGTCCTGGATCACCACCTGCAGACTGTCGCCGGAGCTCCGGGTGGCGATGCGCAGCTGCTTCACGGGTGTGAGGGCCATGGCCTGGAGCCCGTTCAGCAGAAGGTTGGTGAGCGCCTGGACCATCAGTCCAGGATCGAGCGCGGTCTCCGGCAGCGAGGCCTCCAGATTCTGCTCGATGGTGATCCCCATGCGCTGCGCCCTCGCGTCCACCAGGGAAATGGCTTCCCGGACGAGCTCATTCAACTGGACCGGCGCCCGGTGGGGCGAGGGCGGGTTCAACACGGTCTGCAGGGGCTGCAACAGGTCCTGGACGGACACCACGGCCTGCACCAGACGCGCCGCCTGTTCGGCCTGATGAGGATCCAGGACCGACTCCGCGATCAGGCGCGATTCCAGCAGAACGGGGGTCAGGCGGTTCGCTGCTTCATGGAAGAGCGAAGGCACCAGCCGGCCCAGGGCCTCGTGTTTCTGGGAGAGGACCAGCCGGTCCTGCAACTCCCGCTGCTCAGTCATGTCCCGCACCAGGGCCGAGTAGGCCAGGACGCGATCATCGCTGCCCCGGACGGGCGCACAGGTGATGCTGGCGGGGAAGGCCACGCCGCCCTTGCGCAGCCGTGTGGTGGCCATGTCCCGGACCACCTGGCCCCGAGCCACCTGTTGGGCGATCTGATCCAACTCCCCGAGCAGGCTGTCGGGCGTCAACTGGGCCATGCTCCGGCCCACGATTTCGGGCCGGGAATAGCCGAAGATGCGTTCCGCCGCCATGTTCCAGGTCAGGATCTTCCCGTCCTGCGAGTAGGAGATGACGGCTTCGCCGATGTTCTGCACCAGCCCTTCGAGGTACCGGCGGGTCTTGAGGTTGTCCTGGTTGGCCCGGTCCAGCTGCGTGTAGAGCTGGCTCATCTCCTCGTTCTTCTTCTCCAGGGTGCCTTTGACCTGCTTGAGCTCCGAATAGAGCCGGGCGGTCTCCATGTTGGATTTGAGGGCGTCCTCCAGCAGTTCCTGGGCATCGGCCACCTTGCCTGGTACCAGATCGGCCACGCTCACGTTGCTGTGCCGCAGCACCGTGGTCTCGATGGAGGGCGTCGCCGGCGATTCCTGGGGCGGCGGCAGCTCGCGCATGCTGGTGCGCACATTGGATTCGATGAGATTCAGCATCTCGTCGAAATCCTTGATCTTCTTGTCCAGGTGGTACTTCTTGAAGGTGTAGCCGACGGTTTCGCGGGTGATGGAAAGGAAGGTATCCAGGACGCCCGTGCCGCGGTTGGCCACGGATTCAAAGTAGGGGACGCTGCGGAAGTTCAGGCGCCGGTTCATGACCCCCACGGCCATGGCATCGGGGAGATCCCGCTTGTTGTACTGAAGGACGAAGGGGATCTGCTTGATGTTCAGGCGGTTCGCATTGAGGTTGTGATACAGATTCGACAGCGAATCCACATTGTCCTGCATCTTGGCTTCGCTGGAATCCGCCACGAAGACCACACCATCGGCCCCGCCCAGCACCACCCGGCGGCTGGCGTCGTACTGCACTTGGCCCGGCACGGTATAGATCTGGAGATGGATGGCATTGCCATAGATGTAACCGAGGTTGATCGGGAGCAGATCGAAGAAGAGGGTCCGATCCTCCTGGGTATTGACGGAGAACATCTCGCCGCGCTGCTGGTCCGAGCACATGGCGTGCAAGGACTGCAGATTGGTGGTCTTTCCCGATAGACCCGGCCCGTAATAGACCAGTTTGAGCAGGATCTCGTTGGCACGGGTGTTGAATTGAACCATGGGTTCGCCGGGAAAATGGTGGAGTCAAGCCTACCACGGGGGGATCGCAGGGCAGGCCCCCTCTCCAATCTCTACGGCAGACCCCGTGCTAGGATGACCTTTTTCACACTCTAAGAGGTTTCCGGCGCGATGACCGTCCCGACCCATGTCGCGATCATAATGGACGGCAACGGCCGCTGGGCGGCGCAGCGGGGGTGGTCCCGGATCAAGGGTCACAAGGCCGGTGTGCAGGCCATGGAGCGCGTTCTGGAGGCCGCTTCGGATGCGGGCATCCGGCATCTGAGTCTCTACGCTTTTTCCACGGAGAACTGGAAGCGCCCGGCCCAGGAAGTGGGTGCGCTCATGGCGCTGCTCCGCATGTACCTCCGGATGTTCGTCCACCAGCTTGCCAAGAAGGGCATCCGCTTCCACCACCTGGGCGCCCACCAGGGGATGCCCGCCGGCGTTCTCGCGGACATGAAGGTCTTGGAAGCGGCCACCGCCGCGAACACAGGGATGACCTTCCACCTCGCGGTGAACTACGGCTCGCGGCTCGAACTGGCCCAGGCCGCCCGGCGCTGTGTGGAGGACGGCCTGTCCCCGGACCAGGTGGACGAAGCCACGCTGGGGGCGCGTCTCTGGACTGCCGGAGTTCCCGATGTCGATCTGCTCATCCGCACCAGCGGCGAACACCGCATCTCCAATTTCCTGCTTTGGCAATCCGCCTATGCCGAGTTGTACATGACCGACCTCCTATGGCCGGATTTCGGTCCCGCGGAACTCAAGGCAGCACTCGACGACTATGCCCAGCGTGAACGGCGCTTCGGGGGGATCTGATGGAACGCACCACGCCCAAGGTGGACACCAGGAACATGACCGTGCGCGTCACCACGGCCCTGGTTTTCGGTGTCTTTTTCTTCAGCTTGCTCTGGTTCGGGGATCGGCCCTGGGCTCCCTGGACCTACCTAGTCGTCATGGCCGGGGCCATGGGCATGGGCATGCATGAGATGACCCTCATCGCTCGGGCCCGGGGCTTCAACCCCTCCCTGGTGTCCGGCCTCCTGGTGGCCTGGGGCATCATGGCCCACTTCTTCCTCGCCACCGGGAACCAGGATCCGCTCCCCCTCTGGCTGGTGTTCACGCTTGGGGGCATTCTCATCCACTTCGGGGCCCTGTTCTTCGATCCCAAGCTGGACGAGGCCCTGCCCAGCCAGGCCATCACCTGGCTCGGCGCCCTCTATCTGGGCTTCGGCCTGGGTTTCCAGCAAAAACTGTTCATGCTGCAGGGCACCCTGCCCAAGACCGGCAGCCGGCTCATCCTCGCGCTCTTCATCATCACGTGGTTCGGGGATACCGCCGCCTACTTTGTGGGCAGCTACTTCGGCCGCCACAAGCTGGCCCCGAAGGTCAGCCCCAAGAAGAGCTGGGAGGGCGCCCTCGGCAATCTGGGCGGGAACCTGATCGGCGCCTTCCTGATGCTCTACACGGTCTGCACCGAATGGACCGCCGTGGATGCTGTGGCCCTGGCCCTGCTGCTCGGCGTGGCCGGCCAGCTGGGCGATCTGGTGGAAAGCACCTGGAAGCGCAGCGCCGGCGTGAAGGATTCCAACGTGGGCGGCGTCTCCATCCCTGGCCATGGCGGCATGCTTGATCGCGTGGACAGCCTGGTCTTTGCCGCGCCGGTGCTGTTTGCCTACCTGCACTTCGTCAAGGGCTTCAACTGAGGTCAGAAGCGTCAGGCTTCAGGCGTCAGGCTTCAGGCTTCAGGAGGGAAATGCGGCATCTGGCGATCCTCGGGAGTACGGGCTCCATCGGCACTTCCACGCTGGATGTCGTATCGGCCCACCCTGAGCGGCTGGCCGTGGTGGCCTTGGCGGCGGGGCGGAACCGGGAGTTGCTGCAGGCCCAGTGCGAGGCCTTCCGGCCCCGCTGTGTGTCCGTGGGCTCACAGGAGGATGCGGCTTGGCTGCGCTCGAACCTCAGCTACCGGCCGGAGCTGCACTGGGGGCCGGAGGGCCTCCTCGCCTGCGCCCTGCATGTCGACACGGACACCGTCGTGGCGAGCATCGTGGGGGCCGCGGGCCTCGCCAGCACCGAGGCCGCCCTGCGCGCCGGGCGCCGGGTCTGCGTGGCCAACAAGGAATCCCTGGTGGTGGGTGGCGCCCTCATGCATGAGGCGGCCCTGGCGGGGGGCGGCGAACTGCTGCCCGTGGACAGCGAGCACGCGGCCCTGCACCAACTGCTGGACAGCCGCGACCCCGCCTCCATCCGCGAGGTCCGCATCACCGCCAGTGGCGGGCCCTTCCGCGACTGGCCCCTGGAGCGCATCCGCACCGCCACCATCGAGCAGGCCCTCAACCACCCCACCTGGAAGATGGGGCCGAAGATCACCATCGACAGCGCCACCCTCATGAACAAGGGACTGGAGGTCATCGAGGCCTCGATGCTGTTCGGGCTCTCCGCCGAGCAGGTGGCCGTCACCGTCCATCCCCAGAGCCAAGTGCACGCCATGGTGGGCTTCCACGACGGCAGCTACCAGCTTCAGGTCTGCGCCAACGACATGAAGCTGCCCATTCAGTACTGTCTGCTCTACCCAGATAAGCAGCCCGGTCCCGTGGCGGCCTACCCTTGGGACGAGGCCCGCGCCTGGACCTTCGAGGCCCCAGATCTGGCGCGCTTCCCGTGCCTGGGGCTGGCCTTTGAAGCCCTCCGCGCCGGGGGCACCGCCCCGGCTCTGCTGAATGCGGCCAACGAAGTGGCCGTGGCCGCTTTTCTCCAAGGCCGGCTGGGCTTCTGGGACATCCAGGCCTGCAACCGGGACACCCTGTCCAGCCTGCCCATTGCACCGCTGGTATCCCTCGGACAAGTGCTGGATGCAGACCGGGCCGCAAGGCGTCATGCTGAAGGATGGGTCCAAGCCAGGGCCTGATCTTTCGGGTGCCCATGAACCGCCTTCGCCTGCCTCTGACTGTTTCCCTTTCCTTGGTTGTCGTCTTCGCCTTCGCGCTCAAAATGCCGGGCGCGGGCTTCTGGGGCCCCATCCTCATGCTGGGCGGGCTGATCTTCCTCCATGAAGGCGGCCACTTCCTGGCGGCCAAGTACATGGGCATGCCCGTCGAAGTGTTCTCCCTGGGCTTCGGCCCCCGGCTGTTCGGGTTCAAGTGGCGCGAGACCGATATCCGCCTCTCGGCGCTGCCGCTCGGTGGCTATGTGAAGCTGGCGGGCTTCAACCCCGAGGATCCCGGCGCGGACGATCCCTACGGGTTTCTCCAGCAGCCCTACGGCAAGCGGATGCTCTTCTACAGCGGCGGCATCCTGGCCAACCTGGCGACCACGCTGATCCTGTTCACCTTCGTGGGCGCCGATCAGGCCCGCGTCACCAAGGCCGAACCCCGGCCTGGATCCGCCCTCGTGATCGAGCAGGTGATCAAGGGCCTGCCCGCCGAGGCTGCCGGGCTCATGGCTGGGGACGAACTCCGCCGCCTGGGCCCCATCGCCTTCCCAGCGGGTCGCTGGGATGAGGCCGTGGCCTACATCCGAGAACATGCCGGGCAGCCCCTTCCCATCGACATCGTCCGGGGCGGCAAGGCGCTCAACCTTTCGGTCACCCCCTTGGCAGAGAACGGCACTGGCCGCATCGGCCTATCCGCTGGCCCTGTCACCTTCGATTTCCAACGGCGCCCGTTCCAATGGGGCGATCTCCTGGTGGGCGGCCGCTTCGCCGCCACCACCACCTGGCAGATGAGTGGGCAGGTCTTCGGCTTTCTCAAAAAACTCGTCACCTTCCAGGCCAAGAGCGCCGAGGTGGCTGGGCCCATCGGCATCATCCGCGCCGGAAGCCAAGCCGCGAGGACCGGCTGGGATGTCTTCCTGTTCATGTGCGGCGCCATCAGCCTGCAGTTGGCCATCCTCAACGCCCTGCCCATCCCCGCCCTCGACGGCGGCCACATGGCCCTGCTCACCTTCGAAAAGCTGCGCCGCAAGGACCTCACCATCGAGCTCAAGGAGAAGATCCTCACCGGCGGCTTCCTGCTGCTGGCTTCGCTGATGACCCTGGTGATCGTCCTGGACCTGCTGAAGCTCAGGAAGTAGCCCGCGGCAGGTAGATCCGGAAGCAGGTGCCCCGGCCGGGTTCGCTCTCGACCTGGAGGGCGCCTTGGTTCTGCTTCACCGCGGCATGCACCACCGCCAGCCCCAGGCCCGTGCCCTTGCCCGCAGGCTTCGTGGTGAAGAAGGGCTCGAAGATGCGCGCCACCAGTTCGGGGGTCATCCCGCAGCCGTCGTCCGTGATACTGAGCCAGGCATGATCACCCGGCTGGAGGTCCACCATGGCCGCGCAATCGGCCTCGGATAACCGCCGGTTGCCCGTGGCCACTTCGATCTGCCCTGGTCCACCAATGGCGTCCCGGGCGTTCACCACGAGGTTGGTCAGCATCTGGTCCAGCTGGGTCGGGTCCACCTGCACCTTCCAGAGGTCCGGGGCCGGGGTCCAGATCATCTGGATCTCAGCCCCCACCATCCGCCCGAGGACGCCGCGCAGGGCGGCCACGGCCTCATTGAGATCCACCAGGCAGGGGTGCACGGCTTGCTGCCGGGCGAAGGCCAGCAACTGGCGGGTGAGGTCCGCCGAGTGGCGGGAGGCCCGCAGGATCTCCTCCAGGTGCTTCCGCTCAGGCCGCTCCAGGGGCATCTGATGCAGGGCCAGATCCGCGTTCGCCAGGATCACCCCGAGCATGTTGTTGTAGTCGTGGGCCACGCCACCGGCGAAGCGGCCCACCAGTTCCATCTTCTGGGCCTGGTGCAGCTGGGTCTGCAACTGCGCCTGTTCCGCGACCAGCTTGTGGTGCTCGTTCATATCCCGCCCAATGCCCAGCACGCCCACCAGGGCCCCGTCAGCGTCGTACATCGGCGTCTTGAGGGTGCTGAGCAGCACCGGCTGGCCCGTTTCCGCCAGGGTGATCCATTCCTCATTCTCCCGGGGGCCGACCGCCGCGATGGCTTCCTGGTCCTTCTGCCGGAAGAAGTCCCCCAGATCCCGGGGGACGAAGTCGTAGTCCGTCTTGCCGAGGATGTCAGCCTTCCGCGCGCCGAAGAACCGTTCGAAGGCCCGGTTGCAGTCGAGGTACACGCCGTTCGGATCCTTCAGCCACACCATGTCGGGAATGGCGTGGATGAGGGTCTGCAGCTTGGCCTCGCGGCTCGCCACGCTCGCCACCAGCCGCTTCACCATGACGAAGAGTAGTACGGCGGTGACGGCCACGAAGAACCAGCCCTTGAAGATGCTGGCCAGGGTCATGGTGGCCGGATCGCGCACCAGGGCCTCCACGGCCCGATCGGACAGCAGGATCCAGAGCCCCGAAAACCCGGCGTAGAGCAGCACCACCCGCATGGCTCCAGTGGTGGCGGTCACGGATGGCTTCGGATGGAGCTGGAAGGGATTTGACATGGGCGGGGCCGGCGCTCCTGGGTCCATCCTAGCGGCACCCACTCAGAGGCCCAGCAGTTCCTTGATCCTGGGCGTGACGCTGCGGCTCACTTCCAGATCCAGACCCTCGGCCACGCGCACCGAGGCCCGCCCCCCTTCCAGCGGCTTCAAGCCCAGCACGGCTTCCGGGCGGAGCAGCAGGTGCCGCTGGATGCGGAGGAGGTTCGCCCCCGGAAAGGCGGCTTCCACTTCGGAAAGCGTGGTCCAGGCGGTGCGGTGGCGGCTCGGCGCGCCCTGCACTGGAGCCCAGGCCCAGACCACTTCCTCCTCCACCTCGAAATGGGTGGTCCGCTTCAGTTCCAGGAAGACATGGCCTTCGCCTGCCTTCACGGGGAAGCGCGGGGGCCTGGGCCCCGTGGGTTCGGCCCGCCGGGGGCCGACCTCCCGGAGGCGGGTGAGGGTCTTCGCCAGCCGCTCGGCCGAGACGGGTTTCAGGATGTAATCCACGGCCGCGGCTTCGAAGGCGCGCACCGCGTGCTCCGAAAAGGCCGTGACGAAGACCACGGGCGGACAGTGGTGGCAGTCCGCCAGTTCCGCGGCGACCTCCAGCCCCGTGGCCCCCGGCATCTGGATATCCAGGAAGAGTGCATCCACCTCTTTCGGCTCCCGCAGCCAGGCCAGCACCTCGGCGCCATCCGCCAGCTCGGCCTTCAGCTCGCAACCGGCTTCGCGCAGCAGCCGCGCCAGGCGGGTCCGGGCCAGGGGTTCGTCATCGGCAAGGGCCACGCGGAGGGGCTTCATCGACGGGTCTCCGGGCGTTCCAGGTGGACTTCAGCCACGGTGACAGCCCCTTCCGAGCGCAGGTGGAAGATCGCCCCAGGACCATAGGCCAGCCTCAGGCGAGCCTCCAGATTCGGGACGCCGACACCGGGTCCCGGCACGAGGCCCAGGCCCCGGCCCGTGTTCGCGACCCGTAACCGCAGGCCAGCCCCCTCCCGGCGGAGGCTGATGACCAGCTCGCCGCCGGCCGGATGCGGGGCGATGCCGTGCTTCAACGCATTCTCCACCAGGGGCTGCAGCAGGAAGGGCGGGGCCTCCACCCCATCCAGGCCCGCGTCCCAGTCCCACGCCACCCGCAGGCGGGGGCCGAACCGCAGCCCCTCCGCGGCCAGGAACCGCTGCACCAGGGCCCGCTCCTCGCCCAGTGGCGCGCGGGGCCGGTCGCCATGCCGGAGCAGGGCCCGGTAGAGCTCAGCCAGATCCAGGATGGCCTGCTCGGCAGCCCCGGGATCCAGGCGCACCAGTTCGGCCAGGCCGTTCAGGGCATTGAACAGGACGTGGGGACTCAGCTGGCCGCGGAGCAGCATCCACTGGGCCTCCTCCAGGCGGGCCTCCGCCGCGGCTTTCTCTTCCTCCGTGATCACCGAGAAGGAGATGATGGCGCCGATGATGGTCATCAGAGGCACCCCACCCAGCAGGTTGATGGCCAGGAGGTGGGCGAAGGTCGGCTTGAGGCCCTTGGCCAGGCCCAGGGCCTCGGCCTTGAGTCCGGCATCCCGCACCATGAGCCAGCTCAGGGCCACCAGCAGCAGGACGACGGCGGTGTTGAAGGCGAGCGCCTGCACCAGGCCCCGTGTGATGGCGGGCCGGGACCGGTCATCGCCGCTCCAGCGCCAGGGCAGGGGGGCGAGGAAGCCGTAGCAAAAGGACACCACCAGGGGCATGAGCAGCGCATTCAGCAGCACCCCGGGCGAACGGGATTCTGGGCCGGTGGGTGCCAGCACGAACTGGAGCGCCGTGACGACCACCGTGAATACCAGTACGACCACCCACGGCATCCGCTTCCGCAGGCGGGACCGGAAATGCTGCTGGAGCGGGACGAGGCGCATGGCTCCAGCATGACTGGGGCCTGCCAGTCCCGGCGAGGGGGCGCCCGATGGGGCTTCCAGATCGCCCACTGGTTCCTTCCCGCCGGTGGTCTGGCACGGCGACTCCGCCATCGGCACCCAAGAAGCAGACCCTGGAGGCCCCGTGCGCCCTGTGCTGACCCTGACCCTCGCCCTCCTCGCCACCCAGGCCCTAACCGCCGCTGACAGGATCCAACCCATGTCTCTGCATGAACTCACCGTCACGACCCTGGACGCTAGGCCCCAGGCCCTCTCCGCCTACAAGGGCCAAGTGGTGCTGGCCGTGAATGTGGCCAGCGAGTGCGGCTACACCCCCCAGTACGCCGGGCTCCAGAAGCTCTACACCGCCTACAAGGATCGGGGTCTGGTGATCCTGGGCTTCCCCTGCAACCAGTTCGGGGCCCAGGAACCCGGCAGCGCGGCCCAGATCCAGACCTTCTGCCAGAAGAACTACGGCGTGACGTTCCCGCTCTTCGAAAAGCTCGAGGTGAAGGGCGCCGGTCAGGCTCCGGTATATCAGTTCCTCACCGCCAAGCACGGCGAACCCGCTTGGAACTTCCACAAGTACCTGGTTGGCAAGGACGGCCAGGTGCTCCAAGCCTTCAGCAGCAAAGTGGCCCCCGACAGTGCCGAACTGAAGGCTGCCATCGAGGCCGCCCTGAAGTAGGTTTTAGAATTCAAAAGCGGAACACAGAGGACGCAGAATTCCCACAGAGGACACAGAGAAGAGACCTGAAAACGGGGGCTTCCCCTGCTTTTCTCTCTGTCCTCTGTTGCCCTCTGTGACCTCTGTGTTCCCGCTTTGAATGTTCAGGAAATCACTTCGGCGAGGCCACCACGGCCGGTGGCGTCTGCTGCATCTCGAGGTATAGGCCCTTTACGCCGTTGATCAGGAACTGCATGGCCACGGCGGCCAGGATGAGGCCCATGAGCTTGTTCACCACCTTGGTGCCGATGGCCCCCAGGCGGGCGAATACCGCCGGGGCCCGGCGCAGGAAGAGGTAGACGATCCAGGTGTTCAGCAGGATCGCCAGCAGGATCACGCCGTACTCCAGCCAGCCCACGCCCGCGATCATGCCCATCACCGTGGATAGCGTGCCGGGCCCGGCCAGCAGGGGGATGCCGAAGGGGATGATGGCGAAATCCTCGGGCAGCTTGAGGCTGACTTCGGCCTTCTCGTCCTCGGTATGGCGCTCCCGGGGATCCTCGCCGTAGAGCATTGACAGGGCGCGGTAGAGCACCAGCACGCCACCGACGAAGCGCATGGCCAGGGCCGTGAAGCCGAACAGGCTGAAGATGAACTGGCCCACCAGGGCGAACGCCAGCATGGCTGCACCCGCCGTGAGCGCGGCCTTTTTCGAGCTGCGGCGCAGAGCCCGGGTGTCCATGCCCGCGGTGGAGCCCGCGAAGATGGCTGCCGCGCTGATGGGGTTGAGCACGGAGAACAGCGACGTCGCCACGCCAAGGGCGAAGGACCAGGTGGGGAGGGGGCCGAGGTGGGGCATGGGGGAAGTCTACCGGCTGGCGGCGGCAAGCACCCTTCCCCGCTACCATGACGCCATGCGCGATATGGAGCCTTTGCGGGAACAGCACCAGCGGCGGCTGGCCTGGATGCCCTGGCTCTACTTCGCCCTGAAGCCCCGGCACCGAGCCTGGGCCGAAGCCTGGCAGGCCGAGGTGCAGGCACAGCTGCTGGCCCAGGAAACCGTCCAGTTGGGCGTCGGCTGTTTCATCGCGCCGGACGCCGCCATCTTCGGCGAGCCCGGCCGCCCTGTGATCCTTGGCGACGGCTGCGCCATCGCCGCCCTGGCCTTCCTCCACGGCCCCCTCACGCTCGGGAACGGCGTCAGCGTCAATACCGGGGCCCGGCTCGATGGCGGGCGGAAGGGCCTCGTCATCGGCGACGGCACCCGCATCGCCAGCGGCGCCGCGCTCTACGCCTTCGATCACGGCCTGAAAGCCGACCGCGCCATCAAGGACCAGCCCGTGCGTTCGCGGGGTATCCGCATCGGGCGCGATGTGTGGATCGGCGCCAACGCCGGCGTCACCGATGGCGTCCACATCGGCGATCACGCCGTGGTGGCCCTGGGTGCCGTGGTCACCCGGGATGTACCGGACTGGGCCATCGTGGCGGGCGTGCCCGCCGTGGTGGTGGGGGACCGCCGGGAAAAGTGACGGGGCCGCTCCCCGGCGTCGCCACCTGCCACACCGGCCCGGCTGTGTGTTGCAATTCGCGCTGGACGGCGGGCTCAACCTTTTCGCAACTACTGGATGAGGCTGTGTTTACGTGCTTGGCACGGGTTGTGAAATCTCCTGCTGCTGGGCTCCTCAAGGGTCCGGGCTGAAAAGGAGATCCCATGCGACGCCTGGTCCTGCTTGCCCTCGTGGCCCTCGTGGCCTTTCCCGTGTCCGCCCAGGGCTATGGGCGCGGCTCCCGCCGCGAGGCGGTGATCGAAACGTCCTGTGGGCCCCGCCAGCGCTGGGACGAAGCTCGCTGGGAACGCCGCGGCCACGGCTGGTATCGCGATGATCGCCGCTACCGCGACCAGGGCTGGTACCGCCCCCACGACCGCTACGACCGCTACGACGACTGCGAGGGTGGCCGGGTGGTCCTCGGTCCACTGCCCCTGCCGCCGCCCTTCCGGGGCCGAGTGGGCCTGCGCTTTCGGTAAACCGGGTGTGAATGCGACAGCCCTTGTCCAGTGCTGCAGATGACACTGACAAGGCACCGGGGAGCCGCCCCTCGTTTATTTTCGATTCCAGGCCTTGACAGGCACGAATAAAAAACGAATAATGGGTGAACGGAATAGACGGAGCCCTCATGCGGACCTCTCTTCGCAGTTTCGGCTACAAGTTCAGCGGCTACTTCATGGAATACGGCCCCATCGAGGCTGAAAGCCTGGATGGGGCCAAGGCCCAGATCCGGGGGCGCCTCGGGGTGGGCCGCCTGCCGCTCGGCATCCAGATTTGGGATCTGACCGAGCGGCCCCTCACCCGGTGGCGGGTGGACGCCGCGAGCTGATCCCCAAGCGTTGGTTGGGGAAAACACGGAAGGTGCGCGAAAAGAAAGGAAGAAAACCTGGGGAAGCACCAGGGAAGCAACCCTCTCCTCTTCCGCGTCTTTCGCGAGCCTCCGCACCTTCCGTGACCACCCAGTCCCTCAGGCTTGGCGCGACTCCCACCAGGTGATGCCTTCCGCCACATCCTGAGCGATCTGGACGCGCAGTTCCTCCACGGAGGCGAACCGCACCTCGCCGCGTAGGCGGTGGAGGAAGCGCACTTCGAGGCGGGCGCCGTACAGATCGCCTTCGAAGCCCGGCAGGTGGGTTTCCACCGTGAGG
>JBBQEL010000060.1:0-21333 GCA_038320645.1 Holophagales bacterium
CTGGAAGCGGAACACCTCCTGCATGGCGGCCTTCGCCACAGCACGGCAGAGTTTTCCGTCATAGGCCAGGAGGTAGCGCAGCACCTTGGGCAGGCTCAGCACCCACTGGCGCAGGGGTACGGGCGGCAGGATGCGCTCGCACAGCCACGCGGCGCCTTCCTCCATTCTTCGACCCCCACAGGATGGACAGAACCCGCGCCCTTTGCAGGAGAACGGCACCAGGCGGTCATGCCCGCAGCCCGCGCAATGGATGCGGAGGAAGCCCTCCCGTAGATCACCGCAGCGGAGATAGGCCTCGGCCACCTGCCTGATGGGATCCGCCGAAGGCTTCGACGGGGTGCCAGCAAAGGAGGTGACGGCCCGAATCCAGCGGGCCATCTCAGCCCGGTCTCCTCCTAACCCTGGATCCACACCGGATCGAGCCCCAGCAACTTCTTGACGGCTTCCCGGCCGCGCGGCCCGGGATCCACGGTGAAGTCATTCACCCAGGCATTCACGTAGCGGCCGATCATGTCGCGGTCCATGCCGCGGCCGAAGGACTGGCTGTAGTCCACGCTCTCCCAGTGGCGCGCGCGGGCCAGTTCGACGCTCTTGCGCATGAGCACGGCGAAGCGCTGCTTCAACTCGGCCGGCAGGCTCTTGCGGATGGCGTTGCCACCCATGGGCAAGGGCAGGTCATAGGCGTGCTTCCACCAGGCGCCGAGATCCACCACCAGGCGGAGGCCCGCCTCCCGGTACATGAGCTGGCTTTCGTGGATAAGCAGGCCCGCCTCGAAGCGACCTTCGGCCACGGCGGGCAGGATCTGATCGAAGGGGAGCAACTCGACGCTGGGCTCGAAGCCATGCTCGGCGCACCACTTGCGCATCGAGAGGTAGGCGCTGGTGCGCCGCCCCGGGATGGCGATGGTGAGGCCTTTCAAGGCGGGCACGTCCATGGGCGCCCGGCTCACCACCAGGGGACCCGTGCCCTCCTGGATGCTCGAGCCGGCCGTCAGCAGGTCGTAGGTGTTCTGCAGTTCGGGGTAGGCGCCGAAACTGATGGCCGTGACATCGTAGCGGCCTTCGGTGGCCTCGGCATTGAGCTGCTCGATGTCCTTGCGCACGAAGGCGATGTCGAAACCCTCGGGGTCCAGCCACCCCAGGGCCAGGGGCGCCATCATGTAGGCGTCGTCGGAATCAGGGCTGTGGGCGATGGTGAACATCATAGCGATCCTCCCCACCAGTTCAGCACAGATTCAGGCTGGACGCCCCCTGGAGCAGGTGGACACCCGCGTTTTCCTGACGGTTTCTCGCGTCTGCCTCAGTGGTGGATCGGTCGGGCTTGATAGTGCGTATGCAGAAGGTGATGGGACTGTTTACCGAGGGGTTCGCCCAGGAAGTCGCGGTACAGGGCGGCGATGGCCGGATTCTCGTGGGACATCCGCATTTGCTTGCCCTCATCCTCAGAGAAAATGGCCTTCATGCGCTCCCGGCGCACCTCGTTGGTGGTGAACCGCGGCTGACCGCCACCGCCGATGCAGCCGCCGGTGCAGGACATCACCTCGATGAAGTGGAAGTCCTTCCGGCCGGACTTCACCTCCTGGATCAGCAGCTCGGCATTGGCCAAGCCATGAGCCACGGCCAGCTTGAGCGTCTGGCCCTCCAGGAATTTCCATTCGGGAACGGCACTGGGGATCGTGATGGAGACTTCCTTCACGCCTTCCAGGCCCTCGATGGGCGCCACGTGCAGCTTCTCGAAGGGGAACGGCAGACCGGTGACTAGGCTCCAGACCGTGCGCAGGGCGGCTTCCATGACACCCCCGGTGTTGGCGAAGATATCGGCCGCGCCGGAGCTCATGCCCATGGGCTGATCCATGGGCTCATCAGGCAGGGCCGTGAAATCCAGGCCGGACTGCGTGATCATGCGGCCCAGTTCCCGCGTGGTGAGCACCGCATCCACATCCTGTTCGCCGCTGGCATTCATCTCCGGCCGCTGCGCCTCGAACTTCTTGGCCGTGCAGGGCATCACGGAAACCACATAGATATCCTCGGGCCTGATGCCGATGGACTGGGCGTAGTAGGTCTTGGCCAGCGCGCCGAACATCTGCTGGGGCGATTTGGCCGTGGAGAGACGGGGCAGCTGGTCGGGATGGAAGTACTCTGCGTACTTGATCCAGGCCGGGCAGCAGCTGGTGTACTGGGGGAGCGCATCCCCCTTCTGCTCGACCAGGGCCGATTTCAGCCGCATGAGCAGCTCGGTGCCTTCTTCGATGATCGTGAGATCGGCCGAGAAGTTTGTATCGAAGACCGCATGGAAGCCCAGCCGGCGCAGGGCCGCGGCCATCTGGCCCGTGACCCTGGAGCCGGGCGGCAGGCCGAAACATTCGCCCAGGGCCGCCCGGATGGCTGGTGCGGTCTGGACGACGACGTGCTTGGTGGGATCGCCCAGGGCCGTCCAGACGCGCTCGATGTGATCCTTCTCGGTAATGGCCGCTGTGGGGCAGACTGCGGCGCATTGGCCACACTGCACGCAGGCCACGCGATCCAGATCCTGGCCGAAGGCCGGGGCCGCCACGCATTCGAAGCCGCGATCCTGGGCCCACAATGCGCTGGTGGCCTGGATCTCGCTGCACACCGTGATGCAGCGCCGGCACATGATGCACTTGGCGGAATCGCGCTCCAGGGCCGGCGTGCTGGCATCGATCAGACGATGGTGCTTGGCGCCGGTGAAGTGGAGCTCGCGGATGTCGAGATCCCGGGCCACGGCGAGGAATTCGCAATCGTGGGAACGCCCGCAGGTCTGGCAATCGCCGTCATGGTCGGAAAGCAGCAGCTCCATCACCGTGCGCCGGGCGGCCCGGACCTTGGGCGTGCTGGTGCGGATCTTCAGTCCCTCCGAAACGGGCATGGAACAGGAAGCCTGCAGGGCCTTGGCCCCTTCCACTTCCACGAGGCAGACCCGGCAGCCGCCCACCACGTGGACCCCTTCCAGGTAGCAGAGCGACGGGATCTGGATGCCCGCCTGGCGGGCGGCATCGAGCACTGAGGTGCCCTCCTGGACCACCACCTCGCGGGTATCGATTGTGAGCTTGATCATGGAAACCTCACTCCTCGCACGAACGGTAGTCGCATCTCAGGCAGCGGTGGGCCTCGTTGACCGCGACTTCCTCGGTCCACGGCTGCTCCACTTCGCTGAAGTTCTCCCGGCGGCGTTCGACGGGCAGCAGTTCCATGTGGGAGCGGGCATAGTGCGCGAGCTCCGCATCGGGATCGAAGGCCACATCGCAGGCCTTCTCCTTGCGCCAGAAGCCATGGTCGGCGCCCGTGAACTGGGCATCAATGGCCACGGCGGCCCGCTCGCCCCCGGCCACGGCATCCACCACCGAGGCGGGCCCCAGCACGGCGTCGCCACCGCTGTATAGCCAATCGACCGAAGTACGGCCGGTGTGGGGATCGGCCGCGATGAAGCCCTGCTGGTTGAGCGCCACCTTCAGGTCCCCCAGGATGTCCTTCGGCTCCAGCCTCTGGCCGATGGCGGTGATGACCTGATCGGCGACGATCACGAACGGCGCCTCCGCCGCGGCAGTGGGCCGCCGGCGTCCACTGCGGTCGAACTCACCCAGAGCCATGGTCTGGCACTTCACGCCAGTCACCAGTCCCTCCCAGGCGAGGATCTCCATGGGCGCCGTGAGCACGCGGATCTGGACGCCTTCGTGCTCGGCCTCCTCGATCTCCTCGGCGTAGGCAGGCATCTCCTCCCGGGTACGGCGGTAGAGCACGGTCACGGACTCCGCGCCCAGGCGGATGGCCGTGCGGGCCGTGTCGATGGCCGCGTTGCCGCCACCGATGACCACGACCTGCTGGCCCACGGGCACTGAGCCGCGGATGTTGTACTCCCGCAGGAAGCGGATGGCGTCATCGACGCCCGCGGCTTCTTCGCCCGGGACGCCCAGATGCTGTCCCAGCGGTGCGCCCACGGCCAGGAAGATCGCCTCGTACCCCTGGTCGCGGAGATCCTGGAGGCTGAAATCCCGGCCCAGACGGCGCTTGGTTTCGATGTGCACGCCCATCCGCTCGATCATGCGCACCTCGAGGGAAAGGATCTCCCGGGGCAGCCGGTAGGCCGGAATGGTCTGGACGGGCATGCCGCCAGGGCGGGATTCCGCCTCGAAGACATGGGGGCGGTAGCCCAGGCGGGCCAGGAAGTACCCGCAGGAAAGACCGGCCGGTCCCGCGCCGATGATCGCGACGCGCCGCTTCGCATTGGTCGCGTTGGCCCGGACTTCGGGGTGCTGCATGGTGGCTTCTGCGTCCACCATGTAGCGCTTGATGCCCCGGATGGAGAGGGCCTCGTCCACCAGCCCGCGCCGGCACTTGTCCTCGCAGGTGTGGAAGCAGACCCGGGCGCAGACCGCCGCAAAGGGATTGCGCTCCCGATGCAGCCGCAGCGCCTCGACGATGCGGTTCTCGCCCACGAGGGCGACAAATCCCGGCACGTCCACATTGGCCGGACAGGCGCTCTGGCAGGGTGCCCGCACCAGATCCGGACAGACCCCGGCCGGACAGCGCTTCTCGTGGATGTGGGCTTCGTACTCGGCCCGGAAGTAGCGGATCGTGGACAGGACCGGATTGGGCGCCGTCTGCCCCAATCCGCACAGCGAGGTCTCGCGGATGATGCGGCCCAGCTCTTCCAGTTTCTCGATGTCGCCGGCTTCCCCCTGCCCGGTGCAGATGCGATCCACGATCTCCAGCATGCGCTTGGTGCCGATCCGGCAGGGTGGGCATTTGCCGCAGGATTCGTCCTGCACGAAGTCGAGGAAGAACCGCGCCATGTCGACCATGCAGGTGTCCTCGTCCATGACGATGAGGCCGCCGGAACCCATGATGCTGCCCAGTTCCTGCAGGGCTTCGTAGTCGACGGGCACATTCAGGTGCTGCACCGGGACACAGCCGCCCGAGGGCCCGCCCAGCTGCGCGGCCTTGAACTTCTTGCCATTGGGGATCCCGCCACCCAGCTCGTAGATGATGTCGCCCAGGGGTGTCCCGATGGGGATCTCCACCAGCCCCGTATTGCGGATCGTGCCGGCCAGGGCGAAGACCTTGGTCCCCTTCGACTGGTCCGTACCGAACCCCGCGTACCAGGCTGCACCGCGCAGCAGGATGGCGGGGATGTTCGCGTAGGTCTCCACGTTGTTGAGCATGCTGGGCTTGCCCCAGAGCCCTGCCTGCGCCGGAAAGGGCGGGCGGGGGCGCGGCTCGCCGCGCTTGCCTTCGATGGAGGTCATGAGCGCCGTTTCCTCGCCGCACACGAAGGCACCGCTGCCCATGCGGATCTCCAGTTCGAAGGAGAACCCGCTGGCGAGAATGTCCGACCCCAGGAAGCCCCGCTCCCGCGCCTGTCGGATGGCGAACTCCAGGCGCTCCACGGCCAGCGGATACTCGGCCCGCACATAGACGAAGCCCTGGCTAGCGCCGATGGCATAGCCCGCGATGATCATGGCTTCGATGACGCTGTGGGGATCCCCCTCCAGCAGGCTGCGATCCATGAAGGCACCTGGATCACCCTCGTCGCCATTGCATAGAACATATTTCACAGTCCCTGGCGAGCGGCGGCACAGCTCCCACTTCTGGCCGGTGGAGAAACCCGCGCCCCCGCGGCCGCGCAGACCGGACGCCTTGATCTCGGCGATGACTTCTTCACTCGACATGGAGCGCAGGACCTTCTTCAGCGCCTCGTAGCCTGAATGGGCCATGGCGTCATCGATGCTCATGGGGTCGACGACCCCGCAATTGCGCAAGGCGATCTTCACCTGGCGGTTGAAGAAGGGGTTGTCCTGGATGCGGGGCATGGCCTCACCGGTCTCGGCCTTATGGCAGACCAGTCGCTCAATCACCTCGCCGCGCTGCACCGTGCGCTCGACGATTTCGGCCACATCCTCCGGGGTGATCTTCTGGTAGAGGATCCCTTCGGGCTGGCACAGCACCACAGGACCACCGGCACAGGGGCCGAGGCAGCCCGTTTCCACGAGCCGCACATCCAGGCCCCGCGCGGCCAGGGCCTCCCGCATCTGGGCCGCCAGCGGCACCGAGCCCGCCGCGACGCATCCCGCGCCAGAGCACACATGAAGGGCATCAATCCGGGTCATGGCCGACTCCGCAACATAGAGTTCTTACTCGTACTGCTGGAGAATGGTGGCGATCTGGTTGGGCTTGATGCTCTGGTGGACGACGCTGTCCACCAGACACGCGGGCGCGATGCCACAGGCACCCAGGCAGCGGGCCACCTCGAGGGTGAACTGGAGGTTGGGCGTGGTCTGGCCGACCTCGATGCCGAGGGCCTGTTTGAAGCCCGCCAGCACCCCCTTGCCCCCGCGCACATAGCAGGCCGTCCCCATGCAGACGCGGATCGTGTGGCGGCCGCGGGGCTGCGTGGAGAAGAAGCTGTAGAAGCTCGCGACCCCGGCGACCTCGCTGTACGACTTCCCCATACCTGAGGAGATCCGCTGCAGCGCCGGGCCGGGCAGGTAGCCATAGATGCCCTGGGTGATCTGCAACACCGGAATGAGGCCCCCGGGCACGCATTGATACATTCCGATGGCCTCTTCCAAACGCAGCAGCAGATCGGCCTCGCTGGCCTCGTTACCGCAGGAACACACACCAGTGGCGTTCACGGATCCTCCTCCTGCAGGGGCGGGTCCGATCGGCTTCGCTCATGCGCGCCCCCGTCCCGCATCAAGAACCTCGAAACCAATTCGTTTGAAGGCACTCTTTGGAACCGACTCAAAGGCCAAGCTGGAGTCGGACTCCACCATCCTTGATCAAAAACAACCTGCGAGTCAACAAAAGATCAAACGACTTGGTGGGTCGTAAAAATTCGTTTCATACGACTTCCAACTCGCATGATTGCCCCTGATGACTCCCATCCTCCAGGCAGTCCTCAGCTTGCGCTCTGGTTGGGCGTGGCGGCTTTCAGCCGATCGCCTCGGGATTCCGCACGGCAAGTTTGTGCTTCACGCGCTCCACGGCCTTGGCGGCCAGGGCGTAGCGGGGGTTCTCCTCCAGGGCGTGGCGGAAGTGTTCCAACGCCTTGTCGAACTGGCCCTTCGCTTCAAAGACGCGGCCCAGGTTGAAGTGGGGGAAGCAGTAGCTTTCGTAGCGCTTCGCCTTGAGCGCCATGCGCAGCCAGGGGATGGCCTCGTCGGGCTCACCCTGCTCCACGTAGTAGGCGCCGATATCGTTGTAGGGGTTGCCGAACTCCGGATCCAGATCGATGGCCCGGTGGCAGTCCTCGATGGCCGAGGCATAATCCTTTTCGAAGGACCGCGCCCACCCGCGGAAGGTGTAGGCCTCCGCCGTGGGCTGGATCTCGATGGACTTCGTGTAGAGGGCGATGGCCTTCTCCACTTCGCCCTTCATGTGGAACTGGTAGGCCTTGCCCACCCACTCCATGGCCTCCTGCCGCTTGTCGAGTTTGTCCTGCTCATCGCTCATGGGCTTTCCTTGCTGGCACCAGGATAAAACCTTCCAGGCTGCTTGTGTTCAACTGGTTGCAACCATTCATGACATTGAGGTTCACTTTTTAGAAATTATGTCATTTCGACACTTGCCCACTTCATCAGAGCCCCGTAGACTTGCTCGTTTGCGTCCAGGAGACACCCGTTCTATACACCTCAAAGGAATGTCTATGAATCTTGCGTCCCTGCAATCCCCCGGATTCGTCAAGAACCAGGCCTTTCTCATTTGGCTCAAAGAGGTCGTCGACCTCTGCCAACCCCAGGCCATCCACTGGTGCGATGGGTCCGACGGGGAATATGACCGGCTGTGCGCCTTGATGGTGGAGAACGGCACTTTCCGGCGGTTGAATCCCGAGAAGCGCCCCAACAGCTACCTGGCCTGGAGCGATCCCATCGATGTGGCGCTGGTCGAAGACCGGACCTATATCTGCGCCAAGGTCAAAGAGGATGCCGGCCCCAACAACAATTGGATGGAGCCCGCGACGATGAAGAAGACCCTCCGGGGCTTCTTCAAGGGTTGTATGCGGGGGCGCACGCTCTACGTCATCCCCTTCAGCATGGGTCCCCTCGGCAGCCCTATCGCCCACATCGGCGTGGAGCTGTCCGATTCGCCCTATGTGGCCGTGAACATGAAGATCATGACCCGCATGGGCCGCAAGGTCTGGGATGTCCTGGGCAACGGCCCCTTTGTGCCCGCCCTGCACTCCGTGGGGATGCCTCTGGAAGCAGGCCAGAAGGATGTTCCCTGGCCCTGCAACAAGGAGAAGTACATTGTCCACTTCCCCGAAGAGTGCAGCATCTGGAGCTTCGGCAGCGGGTACGGCGGCAATGCGCTGCTGGGGAAGAAGTGCTTCGCCCTGCGCATCGCCAGTGTCATGGCCCGGGACGAGGGCTGGCTCGCCGAGCACATGCTCATCCTGGGCGTGAAGGGTCCGGACATGCCCAAGACCTATGTGGCGGCGGCCTTCCCGAGCGCCTGCGGCAAGACCAACTTCGCCATGCTGCGCACCCCCGAGGACATGCAGGACTACGAGATCACCACCGTGGGTGACGACATCGCCTGGATCAAGCCCGGGCCGGATGGCCGGCTCTATGCCATCAACCCGGAGGCCGGCTTCTTCGGCGTGGCCCCGGGCACCAGCATGAAGTCCAATCCCAACGCCATGCTCACCATCACCCGTAACACCATTTTCACCAATGTCGCCCTCACGCAGGATGGCGATGTGTGGTGGGAGAGCATGAGCGACGAGGCGCCGGAGGGCCTTACGAACTGGCAGGGCCAGCCGCATGACAAGGCCAGCGGCAAGCCCGCCGCCCATGCCAACGCCCGGTTCACGGCCCCCGCCAGCCAATGCCCCAGCCTTGATCCCGCCTGGGAGGATCCTGCTGGCGTGCCCATCAGCGCCCTGCTCTTCGGCGGGCGACGCGCCACCACCATGCCCCTGGTCTTCCAGCCCGTGAACTGGAATTTCGGCGTCTACATGGCCTCCACCATCGGCAGCGAGACCACCGCCGCCGCCGTGGGCGCCAGCGGCGAAGTGCGCCGCGATCCGATGGCCATGCTCCCCTTCTGCGGCTACCACATGGGCGACTACTTCAACCACTGGCTGAAGATGGGCCGGGACACTGCCCACGCCCCCCAGATCTTCTGCGTGAACTGGTTCCGCAAGAACCCCGACGGCAAGTTCATGTGGCCCGGATATTCCGAGAACATGCGGGTGCTGAAATGGGCGGTGGATCGCGTCCACGGCCACGCCCACGCCGTGGCCTCACCCCTGGGCTGGGTGCCCCTGGAAGCGGATCTGGACACGGCTGGCATCCCGGGCTTCGGCAGCGCCCAGTTCAAGGCGGTGATGGCCGTCGACCCCGACGAGTGGCGGCGGGAGTTGCAGCAGCACGAAGAACTTTTCAACAAGCTCTCCGATCGCCTGCCCAGGGAATTCGCGCCCATGCTGAAGCAGTTGCAGTCCGCCTTCTGACGAACCTGCTGCCCGGCCCTGGCCCCTGCAAACCGGCCAGGCAGCCCTCCCCCGGCCCCGGCGCAAGCTGGGGCCGGGCGAAGCGCCGGTCGGCGGTAGACTCGTCCCATGGCCAACGATCTGCCCGGTTCCTTCTGCCAGAACTGCCTCTCCTGGAACCCGGGGGATCGGGAAACCTGCCTCAAATGTGGCACGCGACTCCTGATCATGGCCGGGGACCAGTCCTGGGAGGACGAGGCCGAGGATACGGATGGCGGCGAGGATCTCGAAGAACACCTGCTGGAGCGCATCACGGGCCTCGAGGAAACCCTGCGCCGGGTGGAGACCTACCTGGAGACCGTCTCCGACCAGCTGGGCAAGCTGGAGCGCAGCGAAGTGATGCTGCGCAACGGCCTCATGGCCCTGGTGCAGGAGATGGAACAGCATCGCCAGCTCGACGCCCATGCCTTCTCCGAGCGCTGGGAAAGCCTAGTGGAGGAGAACCTGCACCTCATCGGCGCCCGGGAACTGTTCACCCGCTACCGGGCCCGTATCCTGCCCATCGCCCGCCCCAAATCCATGTCCCAGCTCAAGCGGGCCCTGCTGGAGACCACGGCCCTGCTGGAAGCCGCCGACCTGCCCAGCGCGGCCCATCGCCTGGGCCAGGCCATCCCGCTGGATCCCAAGAACTACGAGCTGATGTTCACCGCCGCCTCCCTGCACGAAGCGGCCCAGAACTTCGAGGAGGCCGAAACCATGGCCCGCAAGGCCGTGGGCCTGAGCCCCCGCCACTTCGAAGCCTGGATGCTGCTGGCCAAACTGCTCCAGGAGCTGCCGGACCAGGCCGATCAGGCCATCGAGGCCCTGCACCAGGCCGCCGACCTGCGTCCGGAGGATCCCGAGCCCCGCATGATGCTGGCTGAACTGCTCCTGGACCAGGACGATCTCCAGGGCGCGCTCGAAGCTGCCCAGGAATCCGTGGCCCGCCGCAAGGACGGGGAAACCCTGCTGCTGCTGGGCCAGGTCCATCTCGCGCGGGGCGAGAGCCTGCTCGCCGTGCCGGTGCTCAAGGACGCCAGCGCCTACATGCCCGGCGACCTGCATGTGCGCGAAGCCCTGGCCGAAGCCTACCTGCTGCAGGACGAGCGCTCCAAGGCCTTCGCCATCCTCCAGGAACTGCTGCTGCAGAACCCCGGCGATCCCCACCTGCTGCTCATGGTGGATGCCGAGAATCACCCCCAGCTGCGCGAGGCCCGGGACGGCAGGACCGGCACCCAGCTGATGCTGGACGAGGCCGAGGCCCTGCTGGACGAGCACCAGCCGGAAGGCGCGGGAGTGCTGCTCAAACGCGTTCGCCGGAAGGGCCGAAGCCAGCGCTCCGACTGGCTGGAGCTGCGTCTGGCCTTCCTGCAGGATCCCGAGAAGCAGCTCAAGCCTGCCCTCGATTTCGCCTGCTCCGACCGGCATCCCCGGCTCTGCTTCCTGGCTCTGCGCCTGGCGCTGGAGCACCTGATGGACCGCAAGCGCGAATCCGAGATCACGCGGGCCCTGGACGCCTACCTCACGCGCCACCCCAAGAGCACTGGCGCCTGGGAGGCAGCCCTGATGCGGCAGGCCTACCGCCTCATGAACGGCCAGGTCACAAATCAGGATCTCGTCGAGGTCCGCCGGCTCCATGCCCATCCCCTGCCTGGCCTGGAACCCCGCGCCCGCACCCTGCTTGGCCAGTACCTCCTCGCCCTCAAGCGCCACCAGGATGTCCTCGACCTCCTGGACCCGCTCATCGAAAAGGAGGCGACCCTGGTCAACCATTTCCAGCTCGGTTCGGCCCTGGCGGGGCTGGGCGAGCGCGAACAGGCCCGGGCGCTGTTGAAGGAGGGTCTGGACGCCGACCCCGGCGATCTCGACGAGACCCAGGCCAAGGGGGTTAAAACCCAGATCCTTGGCCTCATGAAGGAATTGGATGAGGCGCCCCAGGGATGACCGGGGCCGGAGCATATTAAGTTGACAAATTTGGTCGAGATTCCAGAATGGTAGGACTCGGGAGAGATTCATGAGCTCCACCTTGAATGTGGTCACCAGTCAGGAATACAAGTACGGCTTCGTGACGGACATCGAGGCGGATAGCGTCGCGGCCGGGCTGAGCGAGGAGGTCATCCGCTTCATCTCGGCCAAGAAGGGCGAACCCGAGTGGCTATTGGCGTTCCGGCTCAAGGCCTATCGCCACTGGCTGACCATGACCGAGCCGGAGTGGGCCAATGTCCACTACCCCAGGCCCGACTTCCAGAAGATCGTCTACTACAGCGCACCCAAGCAGAAGACGCCCAAGTACGCCTCCATGGACGAGGTGGATCCGGAGCTGCTCCGGACCTTCGAGAAACTCGGCGTACCGATCAATGAACAGGCCACCCTGGCGGGCGTGGCCGTGGATGTGGTCTTCGATTCGGTGAGCGTCACCACCACCTACAAGGAGAAGCTGGCCACGGTCGGCATCATCTTCTGCAGCTTCAGCGAGGCCGTGCGGGAACATCCCGAGCTCATCAAGAAATACCTGGGCAGCGTGGTGCCTGCCGCCGATAACTTCTACGCGGCCCTCAACAGCGCGGTGTTCACGGACGGCAGCTTCGTGTTCATCCCCAAGGGCGTCACTTGCCCCATGGATCTGAGCACCTACTTCCGCATCAACAACAAGGACTCAGGTCAGTTCGAGCGCACCCTCATCGTGGCCGAGGAAGGCGCCAGCGTGAGCTACCTGGAAGGCTGCACCGCACCCCAGTTCGACACCAACCAGCTGCACGCGGCGGTGGTGGAGCTGGTGGCCCTGGACAACGCCTCCATCAAGTACAGCACCGTGCAGAACTGGTACGCCGGCGACAAGAACGGCGTGGGCGGTATTTTCAACTTCGTGACCAAGCGCGGCCTCTGCAAGGGCAAAGCCTCCCGCATCAGCTGGACGCAGGTGGAGACCGGCAGCGCCATCACCTGGAAGTACCCCAGCTGCATCCTGCTGGGCGACGACAGCATTGGCGAGTTCTACAGTGTGGCCCTCACCAACCACAAGCAGCAGGCAGACACCGGCACCAAGATGGTGCACATCGGCCGCAACACGAAGAGCACCATCATCAGCAAGGGCATCAGCGCCGGCGACAGCTCCAACAGCTACCGCGGTCTGGTGAAGGTGCAGCCCAAGGCCGAGGGCGCCCGCAACTTCAGCCAGTGCGATTCCATGCTCATCGGCCAGACCTGCAGCGCCAGCACCTTCCCCTACATCGAGGTGCAGAACCGCACCGCCCGGGTGGAGCACGAGGCCACCACCAGCAAGATCGGCGAAGAGCAGCTCTTCTACTTCCAGCAGCGCGGCATCCCCGCCGAGGAAGCCATCAGCATGATCATCAACGGCTTTTGCAAGGACGTCTTCCGTGAGCTCCCCATGGAGTTCGCCGTCGAAGCCACCAAGCTGCTGTCCCTGAAACTTGAAGGAAGCGTGGGCTAAAGATGGAACCGCGAATGACGCGAATGGGCGCAAAAAAATCAGGACCCCATTCGCGGAAATTCGCGTCATTCGCGGTTGATGTTTTGTTTTTGGAGTTCTGAATGCTCTCGATCAAAAACCTGACCGCCTCGATCAACGGCACGCCGGTGCTGAAGGGGATCGACCTGGAGATCAAGGCGGGGGAGATCCACGCCATCATGGGCCCCAACGGCTCGGGCAAGTCCACGCTGGGCAAGGTCCTGGTGGGTCATCCGTCCTACGAAGTGACCGGTGGCGAAGTCCTCTTCGAGGGGCAGAACCTCTTCGACCTGGAACCCGATGCCCGGGCCCGGGCCGGCATCTTCATGGGCTTCCAGCACCCCATCGAAGTGCCCGGCGTGAGCAATGCTTCCTTCCTGCGCCTGGCCTACAACAAGAAGGCCGAGGCTGAGGGCCGCGAGGAGCTCGATCCCCTAGAGTTCGACGACTTCATCCACGAGAAGATCAAACTCGTGGCCATGAAGGAGGAATTCCTGGACCGCAGCCTCAATGAGGGGTTTTCCGGCGGCGAGAAGAAGCGCAACGAAATCCTCCAGATGGCGGTGCTCGAACCCAAGCTCGCCATCCTGGACGAGCTCGACAGCGGCCTGGACATCGACGCCCTGCGCGTGCTGGGCGATGCCGTGAACCGCCTGCAGCGGGCCGACCGTGCCCTGCTCATCATCACCCACTTCCCCCGTATCCTGGAGACCATCCAGCCCCAGTTCGTCCATGTGCTGTCCGGTGGCCGCATCCTCAAGAGCGCCGGCAAGGAACTGGCCCTCGAGCTCGAAGAGCGCGGCTACGACTGGGTGCTGGAAGAAGCCGCTGCCGGGGGCGCCCGATGACCTCGATGGTCGCTGGCACATCCCTGGTCGCAGAGCTGCTCGGCGGCCCAAGGCCCGCCGAGTGGAAGGAACTGCGGGAGGCCGCCGAGGCTCGCTTGGCCGACCGGGATCTGCCGACGACGGCTGACGAGGACTGGAAATACCTGGACTTGAAGGTCCTGGCTGGAATCTCTTTCAGCCCCGCCCCCCGCGCCGCGGTGGACATCAGCGGCTACCTTCTGCCGGAGATGGTGGGCACCCGCCAGGTCTTCGTGAATGGCCACCACGCGCCCCATGTCAGCTGCGCCTCGGCGGTTCCTGCCGGCGTGCGCTTCTTCCCCATGTCCACCGCCAGCGAAGCCTGCCATGCCCTCGGGAGCATGGGCCACGGCGTCGAGAAAGGCTTCTTCGAGGATCTGAACACGGTCCGCTTCGGGGATGGCGCCGTGATCCTGGTGCCGAAGAACCTCAAGGTGGCCCTGCCTCTGCACCTGCTCTTCATCACGAAAGCCGAGACCCCTGCCGCCGTGTTCCCCCGCGTGCTGGTGGTGCTGGAGCGTGGTGCCGAACTGGAACTGGTCGAGGAACACCATGGCGCGGGTACCTACCTGAGCGCCCCGGTGATCGAGATCCGCGTGGCTGAAGGCGCCATCCTGCACCATGAGCGCGTGCAGCGCGAATCGCCGGAGGCCTACCACCTTGGCACGCTCAGGGCCGAGGTCGCCAAGGGCGCTCAATACCACTCGCGCACGCTGAGCTTCGGTGCGCGGCTCTCCCGGCAGCAGCCCTGGATCCGTCTGGCCGAGGGTGCGCAGGTTACCCTCGACGGCCTCGCCCTGCTCGACACCGATCAGGTCGCGGACACCCACAGCTTCCTGCACCATGCCGAGCCGAACAGTGCCAGCCACCAGCTGCACAAATGCATTGTGGACGGGAAGGCGCGCGCCATCTTCAACGGCCAGGTCCGCGTGGCCCCCGGCGCCCAAGGCACGGATGCGAAGCAGCAGAGCCGCAACCTGTTGCTCTCCGAGGCAGCCCGGGTGGACACCAAGCCCCAGCTCGAGATTTACGCCGATGATGTGAAGTGCAGCCATGGCGCCGCCGTGGGTCAGCTCGATCCCGAGGAACTCTTCTACTTGCAGAGCCGCGGGCTGAACGCCGACGATGCGCGGAACCTGCTCACCTACGGCTTCGCGGCCGATGTGCTCACTCACATCCCCGTCGCCAGCCTGCGCCGCGCGTTACGCCAGCTCGTCTTGGCCCGCACCCAGGCGGTGTCGCTGGGGGACCTGACATGAGCACGACCCCTGGCGCTGACCTTCAGCCCCTCGATGTGGCGGTCATCCGCAAGGACTTTTCCCTGCTCTCCCGCGTACTGCACGGCAAGCCTGTCATCTACCTCGACAGTGCCGTCAGCGGCCAGATGCCCATCCAGGTCATCGAGCGCATGGCCAAGTACGAGCGGGAGGAACATACCAATGTCCACCGGGGCGTGAGCACCCTCAGCCAGGAGGCGACCGATTTCTACGAGGCCGCCCGCGAGAAGGTGCGCAAGTTCATCGGCGCCGGATCGATCAAGGAGATCGTCTGGACCCGCGGCACCACCGAGGCCATCAACCTGGTGGCGCAGACTTACGGCCGCGTACATGTGAAGGAAGGCGACGAGATCCTGCTGTCCGCCATGGAGCACCACGCGAACATCGTGCCCTGGCAGATGCTGGCCCAGGAGAAGGGCGCCACGATCAAGGTCATCCCCATGACCGACGCCGGCGAACTGATCCTCGAAGCCCTCGACGAACTGCTCACGGAGCGCACGAAGATCGTGGGCGTGGTCCATGTCAGCAATGTCCTCGGCACTGTGAATCCGGTGAAGGAGATCATCGCCCGGGCCCACGTCAAGGGCATCCCGGTGCTGGTGGATGGGGCCCAGGCTGTGCCCCACCTGCAGGTGAATGTGCAGGATCTGGATGCCGACTTCTACGTCTTCAGCGGTCACAAGCTGTCCGGCCCCACGGGCATCGGCGTGCTCTACGGCAAACTGGCCCACCTGGAGGCGATGCCCCCCTGGCACGGCGGCGGCAACATGATCCGCTCTGTCTCCTGGGAAAGGACCACCTACATGGCCGCCCCGGGCAAGTTCGAGGCGGGCACGCCCCCCATCGCAGCGGCCATCGGGCTGGGCGTCGCCATCGACTACATCACGGCCCTGAGCCTGGATCGCATCGCCGCCTACGAACATGAGTTGCTGCTGTACGCCACCGAGCGCCTGTCCCGCATCCCAAGCCTGCGCATCCTCGGGAACGCGAATGAGAAGGCCAGCGTGATCTCCTTCGTGGTGGAGGGCATCCACCCCCACGACCTGGGCAGCCTGCTGGATGGCGACGGCGTCGTGGTCCGCGCCGGCCACCACTGCGCCCAGCCGGTCATGACCCGCTTCGGCGTTCCCGCCACCACCCGCGCCTCCTTCGCCTACTTCAACACCCGCGAAGAAGTCGACATCCTGGTTTCGGCAGTCGAAAAAGCCATCGAGTTGTTCAGATGAGTGACCCCCGCGAGCTGTACCAGCAGGTGATTCTGGAGCACAACAAGAAGCCCCGGAACTTCGGGAAGTTGGAGAGCTGCACGCATCACGCCGAAGGCCACAATCCCCTCTGCGGAGACGAGCTGAGCCTGACGCTGGTCGTGGCGAACGGGATGGTGCAGGACATCAAGTTCACGGGCAGCGGCTGCGCCATCGATGTCGCCAGTGCCAGCCTCATGACCGGGGCGGTGAAGGGCAAGCCCGTGGCCGAGGCCGAGGCCATGGCCGAACAGTTCCGCGGCATGGTGCGCGGCGAACTGGAGCCCGGCACCCAGACGCCCCTGCTGGGCAAGCTCACCCTCTTCTCCGGCGTCAAGGACCTCCCCAGCCGCGTGAAGTGCGCCGTCCTCCCCTGGGCCACCCTCCACGCCGCGCTAAAAGGCGAGGCCGAAGCCTCTACTGAATAGGAACCACGAATGGCGCGAATGTTCGCGAATCAAAATAGCCACAACACAGTCTGCACGGTGGCAGTGTCGTGCAGAGCTGAACTGGTCAAGCTCCTTTCATTAGCGCCCATTCGCGTCATCCGCGGTTAAGAGTCCCTGATGCCTAAAATTGCCGAGATCGAGTACACGCCCAATCCCAACGCCGTGAAGTTCGTGTTGAAGGATGCCGTGGCTGTGGGTTTCCCCAAGTCCTTCCCCAATGCGGAAACAGCCGAGCATGACGAACTGGCCAAGGGCCTCTTTGCGGTCGGGCATGTGACCTCGGTCTTCATGCAGGACAAGTTCCTCACCGTCACCAAGACCGACGACAAGGGCTGGCCCGAGATGCTGCCCCTGCTGGCCGCCCCCATCCGTGCCGCCGCAGGCCTGGGCGGCGTTACCGGGCCCCCGGTAGCGCCGAAGGTCTTCAGCAAGGTCGAGGACGAGAACGATCCCCTGCTCCGCGACATCCGCATGGTGCTGGAAAGCGCCATTCTCCCCGCCCTGGCGGCGGATGGCGGGGGCCTGGAACTGATCGGCCGCCATGAGAAGCAGGTCATGATCCGCTATGTCGGCGCCTGTGGCAGCTGCCCCGCCAGCCTCACCGGAACCCTGGTCGCCATCGAGGGCATGCTCCAGAAGGAAGTGGATCCGGAGATCGTGGTGATCTCGGTCTGAGCGACACCCTCTGAGCGGCCTGGGCCCGTTTCAGCCATTTTCATGGTCAAAGGGCCCCCGCTGGGATAACCTGTCCGTTCTGCCGGACTTCGTGTGCCGGGATTCCAGCGCACTGCCAACGAGCGGGCGCAACCAAACGAGGTGGACTTAATGTCCAAGTTAGAAGCAATCATCAAGGGTCAGGGCTCCAAGCAGATGGGCCGCATCACCGTGCTGGACGCGGCGTATGAGGAGGATGACTCTGCAGAGGGCCAGGAATTCATGGCCGCGCTGCAGGGTGAAACCCGCGGCCTCCGCGAAGAGGAAGTGGTCCGTGGCGCCGTCGTGGAAATCCGCGGCAAGGATGTCATCGTCGACATCGGCTACAAGGGTTCGGGCACCGTCAATCTCGACGAGTTCAACAACCCCGACGGCACGCAGGGCGTGCAGGTTGGCGATGTCGTCGAAGTGCTGCTCGAAATGCTCGAGGATGCCAACGGCAATGTGCGCCTCAGCCGCGAGCGCGCCGAGAAGATGAAGATCTGGGACGAGGTCGAAAAGGCCTTCCGCTCCAACATGACCGTGCACGGCACCGTGCTCGAGAAGGTCAAGGGCGGCCTGGCCGTGGACATCGGCATCCGCGCCTTCCTGCCCGGCAGCCAGGTGGACATGAAGCCCGTCCGCAACCTGGATCCCTACATCGGCAAATCCTTCGACATGAAGGTCATCAAGGTCAACCGCCGCCGCGGCAACATCGTGCTGTCCCGCAAGCTGTTCCTCGAAACCATCAATGCCAGCCTGAAGGAAGAGACCCTCGCGGGCCTCGAGGAAGGCAAGCTGGTCGAGGGCGCCATCAAGAACATCACTGAGTACGGCGCCTTCGTCGACCTCGGCGGTGTGGATGGCCTGCTGCACATCACCGACATGTCCTGGGGCCGGCTCAACCACCCCAGCGAAATGTTCCAGGTGGGCGACAAGGTCGAAGTGGCCGTGCTCAAGTACGACAAGGAAACGGAGCGCGTCAGCCTCGGCTACAAGCAGAAGTTCCCGGATCCCTGGCTTTCCGTTGAGGATCGCTACCCCATCCAGGCCACGGTCAAGGGCAAGGTCGTTTCGATCACCGACTACGGCGCATTTGTTGAACTTGAGCCCGGCATCGAAGGCCTCGTCCACGTCTCCGAGATGAGCTGGACCAAGAAGGTGAAGTCCGCCAAGGGCATGGTCAACCTGGGCGACCAGGTCGAGGCCATCATCCTGCAGGTGGATTCCGAGAACCGCCGCATCAGCCTGGGCATGAAGCAGATCACCCCCAACCCCTGGATGGCCATCGCCGAGAAGTACCAGCCCGGCATGATCGTCACGGGCACCGTGCGCAACATCACGGAGTTTGGCGCCTTCGTCGAACTGGAAGAGGGCATCGACGGCCTGATCCACGTGTCCGACTTCAGCTGGACCAAGAAGATCAAGCACCCCGGCGAGATCGTGAAGAAGGGCGACGAAGTCACCGCCAAGGTCCTCAACCTGGACCCCCTGGCCCAGCGCATGAGCCTCGGCGTGAAGCAGATGGAACCCAATGTCTGGGAGATCTTCTTCGAGAACCACAATGTGGGCACCGTCATCACCGGCAAGATCGCCCGCCTGACCGATTTCGGCGCCTTCGTCGACCTCGGCGATGGCATCGAGGGTCTGGTCCACGTGTCCGAACTGAGCCGCAGGCGGGTAGAGGACATCCAGAAGGAGTTCGCCGCCGGCCAGGATCTCACCATGAAGATCGTGAAGCTCGATCCCACCGAGCGCCGCATCGGCCTCTCTGTGAAGCAGCTGGAGCAGGACATGGAGAAGGGCGATATGGACGCCGCCAAGGCCCGCCAGCCCGAGTTCAAAAAGGCCACCCTGGCTGATGCCTTCAACAAGGCCGAACGCGAAGAGTAACCGCTACGGATCCAATGACGAGGCCCCCGCGAGGGGGCTTCGTCATGTACAGCCGAATACCTCGTGACTCGTGGCATCATGGGGGCGACCCCCCGGAGTTTCCATGCTGCGCGCCCTCGCACCCTTCCTGTACCTATCCCTGCTGGCCCAGCCAACGCCCTACCAGAAGGCCCCCAAGGCCATCCAGGCCGTGCTGGACGCGCCGGGCACGCCGTCTCTGCTCGCCAGTCCCAAGGGAGACCGGTTTCTCCTGGCGGAATTCGACCGGCAGCCCTCCATCCAGGATCTGGCCCAACCCATGGCGCGGCTCGCGGGCCTCCGCTTCAATCCCCGCACCCGCGGGCCACACGCTCCCCAGCGCCTCAAAGCCCTGGCGATGCAGTCTCTGGCGGGCGGCCCGGCCCGCCCCATCGCCCTGCCGGCCGGCGTGAGCCTCGGGCAGCCCCGCTGGTCTCCGGACGGCGCCCGCTTCGTACTGACGGGCGCCACGGCCGATGCCACCGAGTTGTGGATCGGCGAGGCTGCCACCGGCAAGCTCCACCGGATCCGGGGCCTGAAGCTCAACGCCATCCAGGGCCATCCCCTGGACTGGCTGGCTGACGGCAGCCTGCTCTGCAAAACCGTGCCCGCGGGCCAGGGCCCCGAGCCCGAGGCCCCCGCCGTGCCCACCGGCCCCCGCATCCAGGAGAACGCGGGCAAGGGCGCGCCTTCGGCCACCTTCCAGGATCTCCTCAGGAACGCCCATGACGAAGCGCGCTTCGCATTCCTCGGCCAGTCCCAGTTGGTGCGCGTGGACCTCGCCACTGGCAAGGTGACACCCCTCGGCAAACCCGGTCTCTACGCGGCGGTCCAGCCCGCTCCGAACGGCCAGCTGCTCCTGGTCGCCCGCCTCCAGCGGCCCTTCTCCTACCTGGTGCCCGCCGCACAGTTCCCCGTGCGCGAGGAAGTCTGGGATCGCGCGGGCGTCGTCGTCCACACCGCGGCCGAGCTGCCCCTGGCCGAGGGCCTGCCCCTTGAAGGCGTGCGCATGGGCCCCCGCCGCCTCCACTGGCGGCCCACCGAGCCTGCAACCCTGGCCTGGACCGAAGCACTCGATGGGGGTGATCCCAAGCGCCAAGCCGACTTCCGCGACCGTCTCCTCATGCAGGCTGCGCCCTTCCAGACCCCGCCCACCGAGCTGATCCGACTCAAGGCCCGCCTGATGGGCCTGGAGTGGGGCGAGCGGGGCGATCTCGCCGTGGTCCGGGAGTACGAGCGGGAACGCCGCTGGGTCCGCACCTGGCTGATCGATCCTGCGAAACCCGCCGAGGCCCGCCTCGCCTTCGATCTGAGCAGCAACGACAAGTACCGCGATCCCGGTACCTTCCTCACCCGGCTGCTGCCCAATGGCCAGACAGCCCTGCGCCAGCTGGAGGGAGCGCTATTCCTCAGTGGCGCTGGCGCGACGGCGGACGGTGACCGGCCTTTCCTCGACCGCCTCGATCCCGCCACGCTGAAGACCGAGCGGCGCTTCCGCTGTGGCGAAGGCGTCTTCGAAGCGCTGATCGCCCTGCTGCCGGATGGCCGCTTCATCACGCGCCGCGAAAGCCCGTCCGCGGCGCCGAACTTCGTCCTGCACGGCCAGGAGAACAAGGCCCTCACGGCCTTCCAGGATCCCCTGCCCCAGCTGCGGAAGATCCAGAAGAAGCTGGTGAAGTACACACGGCCCGATGGGGTGGCCCTCAGCTTCACCCTGTACCTCCCACCCGACTACCAGGCCGGCGAGCGGCGCCCCGCGGTGATCTGGGCCTACCCGATGGAATTCACGGATGCGAGCACCGCCGGCCAGGTGAGCGGCTCCACGAACCGCTTCACCACCATCGGCGGCATCTCGCCTCCAGCACATCGGCGGTCGGAATCATATTCAGCCCCGACGGCGCGCAGTAACCTGCCACTGCGCAAGACACAAG
>JBBQEL010000061.1:0-21216 GCA_038320645.1 Holophagales bacterium
CGTACCCTGAGGAGGCCCTGCGGATGGTGTCAGTGGAAGGGGATGCCCTGGCCCATCCCGAGGTGGATGCGGACATCTGCACCGGCTGCGGACTCTGCGTGTTCTCCTGCCCCGCCGAACCCGCGGCGATTGTCGTGGAGCCGCGGCGGGGGTGAAGGGGCAAAGGAGCGAGCCTCATTCCGGAGGGGCCCAGCCTGGTCCGAAGGTGGCCCTGCGTCAGTGCCCGAACCGCGCGGACCGGCTTGGGAATGTTGTCATCCATCCCCGCCTCGAGGCAGCGGTCTATCCACTGGGCCATGGCCTCCAGTCCATGGCGCCAGATTAGCTCAGGTGAAAGGCGGACGCTTCCCGGCCCAAGGCTTCAGAAACCTGGGCCAAGGCGTCCAAGTGCCGCACGGTCTCCTGCACAGTGGCTGCCAATTCGGTCGCACCAGCGGCATTCTGCTCGCTGGTGGCTCGCACCCCCTCGGTCTGCTTGGTGATGTCGCTGCTGGCATGGGCCTGTTCCCGTGAGGCCAGGTCTATTTCTTCCATCTGCCGGGCCAGGCCGGAAACCTCCACCAGAATCCTTTCGAGGGATGCAGAGGTGCCCGTGACCTTGTTCACTCCCGTGTCCACGATCTCCCGGGTCTGGGCGATAAGGCTTTCGATTTCACGGGCGGCGGTGGCGCTTCGTTCCGCCAGTTTGCGCACTTCCTCGGCCACAACCGCGAACCCTTTGCCTAGAGTCCCCGCCTTGGCCGCCTCGATGGCTGCATTGAGGCTGAGGAGGTTCGTCTGACGGGCAATATCCTGGATGACGCGGACCGCCGAAACGATGCGTTCGGTGGCCCCCTGGATCCCCGCCATGGCCTGAGCGGTTTCCCGCCCGAACCCCGCGCCAGTGGTGGCCTCAGCTTGCGCAGAGGCGGCCCGTTTCAGGGCAGCCTCCACAGTCCTGGCCACCTGTTCAACAGAGGCGGATAGCTGATGGATGGCCGCGGACGACTGGTCCATGGCCCCTCGTTGATGCTCGCTGCCTCGAGCCACGAGGTCAGTGGCGCGCTGAGTCTCCTCCGCCCCGGCGACGAGTTGGCCGGCCAGGGAGGCCACTTGGGCTGAAGCATGCTGGATGGTCTTGATGATCTCCCCCAGGTGCCCTTGGAAATCATTAAAGGCCCGGGCCAATTCACTGATTTCGTCCTTCCCGCTTGCATCAAGGCGAAGGTTCAAGTCCTTTTTCTTCAAGGCTTGCGCCAGGAGCTGGAGCGGCCGAATGAGCCCGATGGTCACGGCACGGATCAGGAATCCCGTGATGGCGATGACCACCATCAGCATCGCCAGAAAGATCAACAAGGTTCGTTGAGCCCCATCCGCGTCGGCCTTGACCCGCTCCGCCAAATGGCTGGCCATCGCCTCCTCCGCGCCATGGAGGCGGTCAACCCGCTCTGTGGCCGCCTTAAACCAGGCATCAGGCGTGAACCCCCAGGGGCCTGATGGCTGGTCCAGCAAAGCCTGATGCATCTCTTGGAGTGCGCCATAACTGGCGGGAGTGAGCAGATCCTCCAGCGAGATAGAGCCCGATTCCTTGAGCAGGGCGCCCGCCTGACGCAACCGATCCTCCTGCAGGGCGGCGAGGCTTGCCAGACGCCCATGGGCGGCGAGGCTGAGGGAGCCACCTGTGACTGCAACCATGCCTGTGGCTCGCACCTGTCCCGCGGCTTCCTTGGCCCACTGGAGCCTTTGAAGCGCCTGGGCTTCTGGACCCGCTTTAATCAGATTCAGATCATCAAGCAGGGCGCCGATCTCGCGGCTATAGGCTGCGTTCGCCTCGAGGGCCGGCAGAGAACGACCATCCACCTGCTTTCGAAGGCCCTCCAGGCGGCCGGACAGGCCATTCACCTTTTCCAGCGCGGTGTCCTGAGCCGATGCTCGGGCCGCGACGATGGCCTGGCTAGCCCTCTGCCGTTGGGCCTGGAGAGCCTCACTGTTAGCGGTTCCTGTCAGGAACCCGGAACTGAGCCCTCGCTCGGCTTGGATGGCATGCACGACCCGGCCAGTGATCACACATTGCAGGGCCAGAGCCTGGGTCTCCCGCGCAGATTCATAGCGGCCCCAGAGGGTTCCAGTCAACCAGGCTCCCAGAACCACCAACAACGTCAGGACAGGCACCAAAAGCAGCGCCAACTTCCTACCGATCCGAAAGCGGCGCAACCAGTCATGGCCAGTGGAGCTAGGCAGATGGGCCATTCGACAGCTCCTTCGAAAAAGTCTCAAGACGATTTTATCGACGGAAGCGAGGGTTTCTTGAATTACCAACTCACCTACGAGCGAGGGACCCAGGGCCGTGCGTATGGGCACGGCCATCGTGAAGCAAAACCACTGTGTCACCTGGGGCACCCCGGACCGCGAGCCCCGGGCCTGCCGCGTCTGCGTGGACCGCGGCCCGTACCCTGAGGAGGCCCTGCGGATGGTGTCAGTGGAAGGGGATGCCCTGGCCCATCCCGAGGTGGATGCGGACATCTGCACCGGCTGCGGACTCTGCGTGTTCTCCTGCCCCGCCGAACCCGCGGCGATTGTGGTGGAGCCCCGCAGAGACTGAACCTTTTCCCGCGGTGTTGACCGGAAGAAATCCCAGAAGATGGCTCTCAGGGCCTCGTCGCCTTGGGCTCGGCGTATCGTGAATCGAGCTGGGCTGCCTTCGCTTTGTCGATGGCGGCGCTCTCCAGGTCGCCACGGCGCTTCTTGCAGACTTAGCGGTTGTCGTAGGCCTCGGCGTAATTCGGGGCCAAAGTGATCGCCGTCGTGAAGTCGTCGATGGCACCCGCGAGGTCGTTGCGATCGGCCTTGATCGTGCCGCGGTTGTTGTAGGTCCAGTAGTCCTTGGGGTCCAGCTCGAGGGCCCGAGCGTAATCGCCCTGGGCGCCTTCGATGTCGCCGGCATCTCGCCTGGCCACGCCGCGGTTGCCCCACGCGCCCGCGTTCTTCGGATTGATCTGGATGGAGTGTGTGTGATCGTCGATGACGCCGGCGTAGTCCTTCTTGTCGCGCTTGGCGACCCCACGGCTGCCGTAGGCCTTCCAATGCTGGGGATCCAGCTCAATGACCTTCGTGAGGTCCTCGATCGCGCCGTCGAGGTCTCCCGCCCGGTATTTGCGGACGCCGGAATTGTACCTGTGGATGACGGCCTTCCGATTCACCGTATCCTCCTGGACCGGGTTTGGGGTCGCTGGAGCCACTTGGGCCATCGCGAAGGAGGGGGTGGCCAGCAGTGTGGCGGAAAGGATGAGGGCGGCGTTCCATTTCATGGCTGCAATCTAGACCGCATTCGGGAAATACGGCCCCCTCCCCATCGCCCCGATTGTCGAAGCGCGCTTTGCGACTGGCATCAGGCAACGCTGATGCCTTCCAGACCGGCCACTTCGTGGGCGTTGAAGCTGGAGCGCACGAGGGGGCCGGCGTAGACGGTGGTGAAGCCGAAGGCCTTGGCCTTCCGCCCCAAGTCGGCGAACTCGTCCGGGTGCACATAGCGCTTCACGGGTAGCTGGTGGCGCGTGGGCCGCAGGTACTGGCCCAGGGTGAGGATGTCCACGTTGGCCTTTGCCAGGGCTTCGAAGGTGGTGAGCAGCTCGGCCTCGGTTTCACCGAGGCCGAGCATGAGACCACTCTTGGTGCGGAAGGAAGATCCGTACAAGGCTTTCCCTATGTCCTTCGCGTGCGCCAGCACGCGAAGGCTCCGGTCGAAACGCCCGGCGGGCCGCACCTCCGAATAGAGGCTCGGCACAGTCTCGGTGTTGTGGTTGAACACGGCCGGTCCGGCGGCTACTACTCGGGCGACGGCCTCGAGATCGCCCAGGAAATCTGGCACCAGCACTTCCACACCCACCCCGGGATTGCGGCGGCGGATGGCGAGGACAGTCTCGGCGAAGTGGGCGGCGCCACCATCCAGCAGGTCATCCCGGTTCACGCTGGTCAGCACCGCAAAGCGCAAACCGAGCGCGGCCACGCGCTCGGCCGTCTCAAGGGGCTCATGGGGATCCAACGGCCTGGGCTTGCCGCTCTGGATGCTGCAGAAGCCACAGGCGCGGGTGCAGGTGTCACCCATGAGCAGGAAGGTGGCGGTGCCGTGGCTGAAGCAGTGCGTGCGGTTGGGGCAGCGGGCCTCTTCGCAGACCGTGTGCAGGTGCGAGTCGCGCAGATCCTTCTTCATGGCGTGCAGATCGCCTAGCTTCACCCGCTCGCGGGTGATCCATTCGGGCAGGCGCGGGTGGCCTGCCAGCACTTCACGACCCACGCGCTTTGAGAAACGGGGCATCAGGGCTCCAGATCCTCCAGTTTCCCGTAAGATGCCGGAATGACCAAGCCGCTCTCTAGGCTGCTGCGCCAGGAGCAGTTCGCCTTCCTGGCCCGGGACCGTTCCGGGTGGAGTGAGCACCTGGACCGGGTGCGGGCCTTCCTGGGCGAGGGACTACAGGCGGCCGATCCGGGGCGCCCCGTGCTGATTCTCGGGGCCGGTTCGGGTCTGGAGGTGCCGTGGGCCCTGGCGCCCCCGCAGACCACGGGCTGGGATGCCGATCCCTGGAGCCGCGTCAGGACCGCGCTTCGGCACCGCCGCTGGGCGCCCTGGATGTTCGGGGATCTGACCGGCGGTCTCGCGGGTTTGGAAGCGGCGGCGCGCCGGTCGTTGGCCGAACCCTGGTCGGGCCGCCGCCGGGATCGTGAGATCGCCGCGAAGCGGCTGACGGGTCTCCTGCCCTCCCTGCACCCGGAGCCCGCAGCCCTTCGCGCCTGGATCGCCGAACACCGGCCGGGGGCCATCCTGGCCGCGAATGTCATGGGCCAGTTCGGCGTGGTAGCCGAGCGTCTGGTGGAAGTCACCCTCGGGGGGTTGCCCCGGGAAGTAGACCCGGAACGGACCGACCCGCTGGCGGAGGCGCTGGAGGCCTGGACGCGGCGGGCGATCGGGGCGTTCCTGGGGGCGCTGGAGGAGAGTGGCGCGGGGCTCTGGCTGGTCCACGACCGGGCCGTGTTCTTCGGCCAGGGACCACTGGCTCTGGGCCCCTGGGAGGATGCCTGGGCCCGGCAGGTCCAGATGGGTGAGGGGCTCGATGCCAGCGATCCTCTCGCCGGGCTGGAGGTGCCGTCCACCCTGGCTGCGGGTGGAGGCGGGTTCTCCCGGAGGGAGCGCTGGCTCTGGCCCGTGGCCCCGGATCAACAGCACCTGGTCGAGGCGCTCGCCTGGCGCCGCCCGCAGGCCCACCCCGAAAATCGCTGTGGCGACGGTCAACCCTTGCCCCGGTGATGGGCCGCAAGGGCCATAATGGGTTCCTTTGGAGTGGGCACGGTATGGCGTGGTTGGATTGGGCGCTGGTGGCAATGGGCTTTGTGGCGGCGCTGATGCAGGTGAAGGAAGGTCTCTTCCGCGGCGCGAAGGCTTTCGTGGCCACCGGCAGCAGGCGCGCCAGCACGGCGCGGCCGGCGCTCCCGGCCCTATTCTTTTTCCGCGAGCAACTTCAGCCCTCTGGGCAGATGCGTCTCGCCGTTACGCGCGCCGGCTCCTGGCCGACCGCCCGCTGATCCAGGGATTCCGCACCATGGCCAATTTCCGAAGACTTCTCCTGGGCCGGCGCCTTGCCAGCGAGGAGAGCCACGAAGCCCGCATCAGCAACCCCGTCGCCCTCGCGGTGTTCAGTTCGGACGCACTCTCTTCCGTCGCCTACGCCACAGGCGAAATCATGGCGGCCCTGGCCCCCTATATGGCCATGGCGGCCTTCGGCCCCGCGGTCATCGCCCAATCCTGGCCCGTGGCCGTGGGCATCGTCCTGCTCCTGGTCATCTTGACGGTGAGCTACCGCCAGACGATCTTCGCCTATCCCAGCGGGGGTGGCGCCTACGTCGTCGCCAGGGAGAACCTGGGGGAGCTGCCGGCCCAGGTCGCCGGCGCGTCCCTCCTGGTGGATTATGTGCTGACGGTGGCCGTGAGCGTCTCTGCCGGCGTTACGGCCATCACCAGCGCCTTCCCCTCCATGGACGCCCACCGTGTGTTCCTGGGCGTGGCGGTCATCACCTTTGTGGCCCTCATGAACCTGCGGGGTATCAAGGAGAGCGGGGCGGTTTTCGCCTTTCCCACCTATGGCTTCGTCATCTGCATGTTCGGCGTCATCGGACTGGGGTTTTGGCGCTACTTCACGGGCAACATGCAGGCGGCCGAGCACCATGAAATCGTACCCCCGCCCTTTCCCGGCTGGATCGGGGTCTGGGTGTTCATGAAGGCCTATGCGGCCGGCTGCACGGCACTCACGGGGGTGGAGGCCACCTCAAACGGCGTGTCCGCCTTCCGGGAGCCCACCTCCCGCAACGCCGCGAAGACAATGACCCTGATGGTCCTGATGCTCGGTACCATGTTCCTGGGGATCACCTGGCTGGCGAACCACATGGGTGTGACCTACACCGGCGGGGCGGAATCCCTGCTTTCGATGCTCAGCCGGCGCATCCTCGGGGACGGGCCCGGCCTGCCCCACGCGGCCTACCTCCTGGTCCAGGCCTTCACCATGCTGATCCTACTGTTGGCCGCGAACACCTCCTACGCGGGCTTCCCGAGCTTGGCGGCCATCATGGCCCGGGACGGGTTCCTGCCCCGTCAGTTCGGCAGCCAGGGGGACCGGCTGGTCTTTTCCAATGGCATCTTCATCCTGTCCATCCTGTCCGCCTTCCTGGTCTGGATCTTCAACGCCAAGGAACACCACCTGCTCCCGCTCTATGCCCTGGGTGTGTTCATGGGCTTCACGATCTCGCAAACGGGGATGGTCCAGCACTGGAGGAAAAAGGGTGGCAAGCACTGGCAGCTCAAGGCTGCAGTCAACGGTACCGGCGCCATCACCTCCCTGATCGTGATGATGGTTATCGTGGTGACGAAATTCACCCACGGTGCCTGGGTGGTGGTGCTGGTGCTGCCCATCATGGTGTTCGGGTTCTACAACATCCACCGGCACTACATCCGCGTGAAGTCCATTCTGGCCGGCAGCCGGGCCGACTTCATCAGCCCCCGGAAGAACCGGGTGGTGGTGCTGGTTTCAGGCATCCATTCGGGTGTGGTACAGGCGCTCAACTACGCGAAGGTCATCGCCGACCACGGCGAGGTGGAGGCCCTCACGGTGGACTTCCCGGATGAAAACGGCCGGGATAGCGCGGCTCTGGAGCGCCTCCGGGCTGATTGGCCGCGTTACTGCGAGGGCATTCCCCTGCGGGCCCTTCGCAGCCCCTACCGCAAGATCGTGGAACCCATCATGGAAGAACTGGACCGGATGCGGCGCGCCGAGCCGGAATACACCATCACAGTCATCCTGCCCGAGTTCGTGACTGGCCACTGGTGGGCCAACATCCTCCACAACCAGACCGCCTGGCGCATCAAGGGCACGCTGCTCATGAAACCGAAGACCGTGGTGATCTCCATTCCTTACCACCTCGAACCGATCGTCGAGTAGCGCCCGGATCACCGCAGCCGCGATACCGGACGCGCCAGCAGCTCCTGGCCGCTGAGCATCTCGGCCAGCGTCTGGTGGCGGGGGCTCAGGACCATGCACAGAAAACTCAGCGGGAAGCAGAACACGGATAGCATATGGACCAGTGAGAAGGTGATGCGCCGCTCGGGCGTATTCTCGGGCAGCGTGACGCCGAAGAAGCCCATGAGAGGGGATTGGCCCGTCAGCACCAGCGGCGCCATGAACAGGATCCAGGAGACGGCGACCAGGTAGGGGATGATCAGGGGCCAGGCGCCGAGGACCAGGCGGACCGGGGAGATCCCGAGCAGCCAGGCCGGCAGCAGCAGGGCCAGACCTTGGACGCAGACCAGCAGCAGCGCCTCGGCGGCTTCGACCCGCACCAGGGGCCAGAAACTCGCGGCGGGTTCGTGGCCGCCGAGGGTGGCTTGGTGGGCCTGGCCGAGCGGTTCAGGCCGCGGATCGAGCGCGCCGGGGAGGGCCAGTTCCTCAGCGCTCATCTCCACCGCGATGGGCGCCACCCGACCGAGGGCGGGGGCCGTGAGGGTCCGGGGCGGCGGGTCGAAGGTCACCTGGGCCAGGGCCGAGGCCTGGAACAGCAGCGGACGGCCCTGCCGGGGCGGCGCCAGGCTCAGGCCGCACTCCGGACAATCCGCCGCGAGCGGCGAAAGGTGGGTGTGGCAGCTGGGACAGGTGCGGCGTTGCAGGGTGGCCATGGCCTTCCACTATCCGCCAGGGGCGGGAAGTCTGTAAACGCCCGCCTCCTTGCTGGCAGGATGGAGGGTCGCCCTGTCTTGGAGTTCCATGTCGTCCGCCGCACCCGCCCTTGAACGCCCTGCGCCGCCCCCGGCCTTCCGCTGGCTGGTGCTGGTGGTCATCAGCCTGGCCATGTTCGGGAACTACTACGTCTACGACGCCATCAGCCCCCTGGCGGACGTGCTGCAGAAGCAACTGGGCTTTACGGATGGCAACATCGGCCTGCTGCAGGGGATCTACAGCGTACCGAACATCGTGATGGTGCTGTTGGGCGGCATCCTTATCGACCGCATCGGGGTGAAGCGGGCCACGTTCATCTTTGGGGTGCTCTGCTTCCTGGGGGCGGCACTGACCGCCCTTTCACCAAAGCTCTGGGTCATGGCCTCGGGGCGCCTGGTCTTTGGCCTCGGTGCGGAAAGCCTCATCGTGGCGGTGACCGCTGCTGTAGCCCAGTGGTTCAAGGGGAAGGAGCTGAGCTTCGCCTTCGGCATCAACCTGCTCATCGCCCGACTCGGTTCATTCGCGGCCCTGAACAGCCCCACCTGGGCTCACGGGGCCTTCGGCTCCTGGCGCACGCCCCTGCTCATCGCCACCGTTTTCGCGTCCATGTGCGTCATTGCGGCGGGCATCTACTGGCTGCTGGAGAACAGCGCCGAACGCCGCTACACGCTGGGTTCCCAGGGCGGCACCGACAAGGTGGTGTGGGGCGACCTGCTGAAGTTCAGCCCCACCTACTGGTATGTGGTGGCCCTGTGCATCACTTTCTACAGCGGCATCTTCCCCTTCCAGACCTTTGCCGTGAAGTACTTCCAGGACGCCCATGGTGTGAGCCGCGAAACGGGCGGTTTCCTATCCTCCATGCTCACCCTCTTCGCCATGATCGGCACGCCGCTCTTCGGCCTGATGGTGGATCGCGTGGGCAAGCGGGCCCTCTTCATGATGGCGGGCAGCCTGCTGCTGATCCCGGTCTACCTGCTCATGGCTTACACCCATATCAGCCTCTACCTGCCCATGGCCCTGATGGGCATCGCCTTCAGCCTGATCCCGGCCGTCATGTGGCCTTCGGTGGCCTACCTGGTCCCCGAGGAAAAGCTGGGCACCGCCTATGGGCTGATGACGCTCATCCAGAATGTGGGTCTGGCCGGCTTCAACTTCCTCATCGGCTGGGCCAACGATCACTCGGCCGCCAGTGCGGCGAATCCCACGGGCTACCGCCTCGGGATGTGGATCTTCAGCTGCCTCGGCTTCTTCGGTTTCCTGTTCGCCTACCTGCTGCGCCGGGCTGAAACAGGCCCGGATGCGAAGGGTCTCGAGACCATCACCACGGCCAATCAGACGGGCTCCTAGGCGCTACACTTCTTACACCCCACTGGAGGCCGCATGACCTGCTGGCGAAGGATCCTGGCGCACCTGGCCGCAGGCCTGGTCTGCCTGGGCGTCCTTGGGCCGCTGGCCGCCTGTGGCCCCCAGAACGCCAGCACCCCACCGGTGCAGGTGCAGGTCGCGCCCCAGGATCCGGTCCCGGTCCATGCGCGGGAAACCCTGGCCTACATCCGCCAGCATGGCTTCGCCCCGCCGGGCTATGTGGGTGGGCGGATCTTCGGCAACTACGAAGGGCTGCTGCCCCGCTACGATGCGCGGCGCAAGCGCATCGAATACCAGGAATGGGATGTGCGGCCCAAGGCCGCAGGCCGCAACCGTGGCGCCGAGCGTCTGATCACCGACCGGATGGGCCACGCCTGGTACACCGCGGATCACTACAAATCGTTCGTCGAGGTGAAATGACGGAACCAGCCTTTCTCGCCGACTCGGGTGGCCCCCTGGTCCGCCCCTGGCGGGGTTCCGCCGGAGCCCTGGTCGCCGCCGCTGCTGGGCACGCGCAGGTGTGGTGGCTGCGTGGCTCCCGCATGCGCACCCGCCAAGGATTGCTGGATGAATGGGCCGCCGCCGCCCAGTTTCCTCCCCACTTCGGCGGCACCTGGGACGCCCTGCGGGATGCCCTGGCGGATCTGCCCGAGGGCGGCACTTTCCTGGTGCTGGAGGCCGACCAGGTGCTCCAGGACGCACCACCCGGAGCCTTCGCCACCTGGTTGGCGGTGATGGGGGCCGTGGCCGAGGATCTGGCCCCGAAGGTCTTCCAGCTCGTGCTTCAGGCCGAGCCTGGACGCTTCGAGACCCTGGTCGAGGGGCTGAAAGCCCTTGGGGTTCAACGGTAGAGAGTGTCCGAATTAGGCGCCTGGGCCCGGGGCCAGGTAGAACGCGGTCGCGCAGCGATTACGAGAACAGGTTCTTGATGTTGAAATAAAAAGATCGGTCAGAACTGGGCCTGGAAGGCTTCAAACTCGTTGCGTAACGCCGCGAGTTCCTCGCGGAGCTCGACAAGCTCTGCCTCCAGTTGATCCATGCGGGCAGCCTTCGCGGGTTGGGCCTCAGCCATGGGTATGGGGCCCCCCGCCTCCACGGGGCCCGCCAGCAGGTGCGCCACGCGGGCCTCCCGGGCGCCGGGGGCCCGGGCCAGCCGCACCACCAGGGGCGGTTCGGCCTCCATGAGCACGGCCAGGCAGGCCTCCACTTCGGGGAGATCGGGGAAGGCGTACATGCGCCGGGTGTTCGTGCGCAACTCACCGGAGGTCTGCGGCCCGCGCAGCAGCAGCTCCGCCAGCAGGGCGGCCTCCTGCACGGAGAGGTTCCAGGTGGGTTTGGCCGTGTGGGCGATCTTCAGCACCCGGCCGGGCCAGTGTTCCGCAAGACCCCGGCCGATGAGGAGGTCCACGGCCTCCTGCACCTCGGGTTCGGTCACGGCGATCATGGGATCGCGGTTGCTGGACTGGTTGCTGGCGTTCACCAGTGTGTTCATGGACAACGGGTACACATCCGGCGTGCTCAGCTGCTTCTCCAGCAGGCAGCCCAGGACGCGGCATTCCAGGGGGGCGAGATGGTAATCGGGCATGGGTCAGCGTCCGATGGTGCCGGCCATGGGGCTGCTGGCACTGGCGTAGAGGCGCCTGGGCATGCGGCCACTCTCGAAGGCGAGGCGGCCCGCCTGCACGGCGAGATCCATGGCCTGGGCCATCTGAGTGGGCTCGCCCGCTTCGGCCACGGCGGTGTTGAGCAGCACACCATCGGCGCCCAACTCCATGGCCACAGCGGCGTCAGAAGCCGTTCCGACCCCTGCATCCACGATCATGGGGAGCTTGTAGGCCGCCACGACCTCCTTGATGAGCAGCAGCGTCATGGGGTTCTGCACGCCCAGGCCCGAGCCGATGGCGCTGCCGAGCGGCATCACCGCGGCACAGCCGATGTCGCAGAGCTTCTTCGCAAGGATGGGATCCGCGTTCACGTAGGGCAGCACGATGAAGCCCTCCTTCACGAGGATCTTCGCGGCTTCGAGCGTCTCCTCGTTGTCGGGGTAGAGGCTCTTCGCATCGCCGATAACTTCGAGCTTCACCCAGTCCGTCTGCAGGGCCTCGCGGGCGAGCCGCGCCAGGCGCAGAGCGTCCTCGCGGGTATAGCAGCCGGCCGTGTTGGGCAGCAGGGCGATGTCCTTGGGGATCCAGTTCAGGATGTTGTCCTCGCCCTTGGCGGTCAGATCAAACCGGCGCACGGCCAGTGTGACCATCTCCACCCGCGCAGCCCGGTAGCAGGCCTGCATGGTGGCGAAATCCTTGTATTTGCCGGTGCCGAGAACCAGGCGGTTGCTGAAGGTCTTGCCGGCGATGATGAGGGACATGGGCGCTCCGAGGCATCAGTGTAGCCCCGTGGAACGCGCCGATGACCAGTGTCAGAGGGGTTTCACTCCGGGACAGGGCAGCCCCGCGTGACGGGTACGGCGTTTGGCGGGAAGCGCAAAGGCCAGGCCGAGGAGCGTGCCCCAAAGCTGGACGGCGGGTAGGGACTGCCAGCCCTCGGGGCGGACCAAGCAGCCGGTGCCAAGCACGGCTTCGGCGCCCAGTTTGAGGAGCAATCCCCCCAACATCAACAGACCGTATGGTGTGGCTTCCTGGCGCTCCGCCAGCCGCAGGCTGACCATGGCCCAAAGGGCACAGGCCAGGCCCGAGGCGCCGCGGTATTGGCCCGTCCCCAAGCCAGTCAGCACCACTAGGCTGAGCAGTGGTGCGACCGCGAGCAGGGACAACAGGATCCGGGCGCGCTCCTGCCGGTCGGTCAGGAGAAGGGGCACCCCGAAAGTCAGTGCGTTGGCCAGGGCGTGCTCCCAGCCGAAGTGGGTGAGGTGGCCCGTCCAAAGGCGCCAGGGTTCACGCAGGGCCTCGGCGGTAAGGGCGAAGGGATCCATCAGGTCCGCCGCAGCCGGAACGCGATGCCCAGGATGAGGAGCGCGCCCAGGGCCTCGATCCAGCTGACGCTGCCGCCAAAGTTGCGGCCCCCGCTCTGCCGCAGGGACACCCCCTGGCGATCCACGACATCCACATCCTTGCGCTCGCCGCGGGCGATCTCGGCCCTGAAGAAAGCCACTTCCGCGTCCAGGTTCTTCGCCAGTTCCGTCATGGCCTCGTGCAGGCCCTGGCCGGAATGTTCGCGCAGCTTCACCTCGCGATTGGCCCAGGTGGAGCTGCCCTTGATCCGGCTCTGGCCCGGGGCGCGCAACAGGAAGGTGTGGCTGGCGACGTCGTAGACCGCCGCGTCGATCAGGGTGTTCGTATCGTTGGCATCGCCTGGCAGGACATAGGCGCCGACGATGGAGAGGTAGGTGAAGCTGTACCACCTGCGATCGGTGTTCTGCACCTGATCCACACCGACCAGCGCCATCACATCCACGCCGTACCTGCGGGCCACCTGGTCCATGTTCTGGAACCCGCCCGCGGGGCGCAGGTAGGCCCGCGGAATGAGCTTGATCTCAGAGACCCAGGGCTTGTCCTTGAAGCTCTGCTTTACCAAATCCAAGAGCGGTTTCTCCTGCCCCGGGGCAAGAAGACCCTGAACGCGCCACGAGCTGTTGTCCCGGGCACGAAGGCGACGCCTAGCCGCATGGGTAGCTTCAGCCGGGCGCCCGCGGGGTTGGGCGCCGGTGCCTCTTTCTGTTTTGGGTAGAGGTAGTCCATGAGGCTGCTTCGCCGAACCCGGGTTTCGGGTGAATTGCAGCCAAGGATGGTGAGAAGCGCCAAGGCGGTGCCGAAGGACAGGAACGATGTTTTCATGGGATCTCCAGTTTCAATACGCAACCGTATGGTTTCCATACGGCATGGTATGGTAGGTTGTTCGCATCACCTGTCAAGGCCGCCATGAACCCACCACAGAAGAAGGCCCGACCTGCTGCCCCCCTGTCGCGGGAGGCCTGGGTGAAGGCTGCCACGAATCTCATCGCCCAGGAGGGCGTGCAGGCGGTGGCCGTGGAGCCCCTGGCCCAGGCGCTGGGCGTCACCAAGGGCAGTTTCTATTGGCATTTCCACAACCGGGACGAACTGATCCACGCCGCGCTGGAGGCCTGGGAACAGGATCAGAGCGCCGATGTGGTCACCCGCTACGCGGGCATCGCCGAACCCCGGCGACGCCTGCGGGTACTGCTCTTCGCCGCCTTCGAGGATCTGGAGAACGGGAAGTTCTTCGCGGCTCTGGCGGTGTCCAACGAGGACCCGCGGGTGCAGCCCTACCTCCAGCGCGCCTCGGAGCGGCGCCTTGCCTTCGGCATTGAGGCGTTTCGGGCGCTCGGGCTGTCAGAGAAGGAGGCCCGGGAACGCGCTCTGCTCGCCTATGCAGCCTATGCGGGCTACTTCCAGCTGCTCCGGACCACGCCCCAGGCTGTGGGGGCCGTGACCGATCTGAGCGGCTATGTGCGGCGCCTGGCCGATGCCCTGGTGCCGGGCCAGCAAGGCTGAACGATGCCTGGCCTTGGGGAGGCCCTGTGCCCGGAGTTGCGCCAGGGACCTGGGCCGTGGGAAGGTGGAGCTTCCGATGGAGGAGCGATTCCCATCAGTACCGGCGGCGAGGGCGATGAACCCTGTGACCCGTTGGGAAAGGGGAGGATCGCCGAAGGGTTCGCGACTCATCGACGCGCCCCCTGGACGACGAGGCGAAAGCCCGGCGGCTGTCGTGCCGGTCACCCGGCGCGGAGGGCCTGAGGCACGGCGGCGGGTTCCTTCCCACCGCGTTCCTGAGGGCACCGTCGGCACGCCGAGGTTTCCATGAACGCTTCCCCCGCAGATCTCCGAAGCTGGCTCACCACCCGCCTGCTGACCCTCTGTTCCGACGAGACCCCTTCGGGCCGCGAGGATGCGGGGCTGCCGGCGCTGCGGACGCTGCTGGCGGAACTGGGCGCCACGGTGGTGGAGCAGCCGGTGGCTGAAGGCCGGACGAATCTACTGGCGCTATGGGGACGGCCCCAGGTTTTGTTCTCCACCCACCTGGACACGGTGCCGCCCTATGTCGCCCCGCGCCTGGAGGGCGAGCTCCTCTGGGGCCGGGGCGCCTGCGATGCCAAGGGGCAGATCGTCGCGCAGCTCGCAGCGGTGAAGACACTCCTGGCCGAAGGCCGCGATGGGCTGGCCTGGCTGGGCGTGGTGGGCGAGGAAACCGATAGTGCTGGCGCCGCCGCCGCGCTGGCCCTGGCGGATCGTCTCCAAGACCTGAAGGTGCTCATCAATGGCGAACCCACAGGCCTGAAGTTGGCCACCGGCCAGCGCGGCGTGCAGCATGTCTGCCTGCACTGCCAAGGCCGGGCCGCCCACAGCGGCAGCCCCGAACTGGGCTGCAATGCCACCTGGCACCTGCTGGACTGGCTGCAGCGCCTCCGGGAGCAACCACGGCCGGAGGATCCGCACCTGGGTCCGGAACTCTGGAATCTCGGCCTGCTGCAGGCGGGGCAGGCGTTGAATTCGGTGCCCGCCTCGGCGGAAGCGCATCTCCTGGCTCGCGTGGTGCCGGGCAGCACCTTCCTCGACGAGGTCCGCCGGTTGGCCCCGGCCGAAAGCACCGTGGACCTGCGGTTGGACGAGCCGGCTGACCGGTATCCCCCGGTCCCCGGCTTCGAACAGGCGCCCATGCCCTTCGGTTCGGACGCCCCTGCCCTGCGGGCGCTGGTGCCGGAGCGCACGGTGGTGCTGGCCGGGCCCGGCAGCATCACCGTCGCACACACCCTGGATGAGCACATCCATCTCGCCGAGCTGGAAGCGGGCGTGGACCTGAACCGCCGGCTGGCCTTGCATTTCCTGGGAGACTGAACCATGACCACCAAGATTCCCGTCACCGTTCTGGGCGCTACCGGCGTCGTCGGCCAGCGGTTCGTCCGCCGGTTGGCCAACCATCCCCTGTTTCGTATCGAGCACCTCGCCGCCAGCGAGCGCAGCGCGGGTAAGCGCTACCGCGAGGCCTGCGCCTGGCGGCTGGAGGGTGAGCCCTACGGCGGCCTGGGCGATCAGATCATGGCCGAGGGTACGCCGGCGTTCGCCCTGTCGCCCGTGGTCTTCAGCGCCCTGGATACGGCCCCGGCCATGGACCTGGAGCCGGCCTTCGCGCGCGGCGGGGCCATGGTGTTTTCCAACGCCGCCGCCTTCCGCATGTCCCCAGATGTCCCCCTCCTGGTGCCAGAGGTGAATCCCGAGCACCTCGGCCTGCTGGACATCCAGCGCCACCACCACGGCTGGACCGGGGGCATCGTCACCAACGCCAACTGCACGGCCACCGTGCTGGTGATGGCCCTGGCGCCCCTGCAGGCGGCCTTCGGCATCGAGGCGGTGCTGATGACCTCGATGCAGGCCATCAGCGGCGCAGGCTACCCCGGTGTGGCCAGCCTCGACATCCTCGGCAACGTGATCCCCTTCATCCGCAACGAGGAACCCAAAGTGGAGGAGGAGACGCCCAAGATGTTGGGCCGCTTCAACGGCAAGACCGTGGACCTGGCGCCCCTGTTGGTGAGTGCGCTCTGCCACCGCGTGCCCGTCATCGAGGGCCACACCGAAGCCGTCAGCGTGAAGCTGAGGGGTAATCCCACCCTCGAGGATGTGCGCGACGCCTGGCTGGCCTGGAGGCCGGAACCCCAGCGCCTGGGGCTCTTCTCGGCCCCGGCGGTGCCGGTGCATGTCCACACCCTGGAGGACCGCCCTCAGGTGCGCCGCGATGTGGAGCGGGATGAAGGCATGAGCGTCCATGTGGGTCGCATCCGGACTTGTCCCATCCTCGGGGTGAAGTTCGCCTTGCTCGGGCACAACACTGAGAGGGGTGCGGCCGGTGGCAGCATCCTCAATGCCGAGCTGGCCCACGCGAAGGGGTACATTCGATGATCGTCCTCAAGTTCGGTGGCAGCAGCGTGGCGGATGCGGCCTGCATGCGGCAGGTGGCGGGGCTGGTGCAGGCGGCGCTGCCGCGGTCGCCGCTGGTGGTGCTGTCGGCCATGGGCAAGAGCACCAATGGCCTCTTCGACGCCGCCAGGACAGCCGAAGCCGGGAACCTGGCCGGGGCCATGGAGCGGCAGAAGGGCCTCATGGCGGCCCATCGGCAGGTCGCCGACGAGCTGTTCGCCGGCGCCGTGCCCGAAGCCCTGGATGTGGCCCTGACCGATCTCTTCGGTGAGCTGGAGCTGCTGCTCCGCGGGGTGGCCATGCTGCGCGAACTGAGCCCGCGGAGCATGGATGCCATCGCCTCCGTGGGTGAACGGCTCTCCACGCGGATCTTTGCGGCCTTGGTGGGCGCTGCCTGGGTGGATGCCCGGACCGTGATGCACACCGACGCCGTGTTCGGCGAGGCAGTGCCCCAGCAGGAAGCCATCAAGGGCCTGGCGGCCCGGCACCTCGGGCCCCTGCTTGGCATGGGCCGGGCGGTGGTCACCCAGGGCTATATCGGCGCCACCGGGGACGGCCTTACCACTACGCTGGGCCGTGGCGGCAGCGACTATTCGGCGGCCCTCTTCGGCGCGGCGCTGGCCGCAGAGGAAGTGCAGATCTGGACGGATGTGGAAGGCGTGCTCACCTGCGATCCACGCATCGTCCCCGGGGCCCTGCCCATTCCGGACCTGAGCTTCGCGGAGGCCGCAGAGCTGGCGGCTTTCGGCGCCAAGGTGCTCCACCCCGCCACCATCCAGCCGGCAGTGGAGGCGGGGATTCCCGTCACCGTGCGGCACACCCAGAAGCCCGAGGGCCGGTTCACCACCATTTCAGCGCAGGTCCGCAGTGGCCGCCCCATCACCGCCCTGGCCAGCCGCGGGCCCGTGACGGTGCTGACCGTGAGCAGTTCACGGATGCTGGCCCAGAGCGGGTTTCTGGCGCGACTTTTCGAAGTGTTCGGACGCCGGGGCGTGAGCGTCGATCTGGTGGCCACGGCGGAAGTGAGCGTCTCCCTCACGGTGGAGGCCGACACGCCCCTGAAGCCGCTAATCCAGGATCTTTCCGCCTTCGCCACGGTGGAGATCCACGAGGGCCGGTCCATCATCGCCGCCGTGGGCGAGCGCCTGAAATCCACGCCGGGCCTGGGCGCGCAGCTGCTCACGGCGCTGGGCGACATCAATGTGGAAATGATCAGCATGGGGGCCAACGAGATCAACCTGAGTCTGGTGGTGCAGCAGGAGCACATGCCGGAGGCCCTGCGGCGCATGCACCGGGTGCTGACAGGTGAAGGGAGGAAGCTGTGAAGCTGGGTGTCTTCGGCCGGGGTCGTCTGGGGTCCGCCCTGGCAGAGGCCGCAGGCCCAGATCTGGCCTGGCAAGTGGGTCGGGAAGCGCCGCCGGCGATCCCTGTGGAGGCGGCCCTGGAGGCGACCGTGGCCGCCCAGGTCGACGCCCGCCTGGCTTGGGCCCTGGACACGGGCACCAACCTGCTGGTCGGCACCACCGGCTGGTCCATTCCGGATCTGCAGGCCCGGGTGGGAGATCGCATCGGTGTGCTGGTGGCGCCGAACTTCTCCCTCACGGTGGCGCTGTACTCCCGTCTAAGCCTGCTGCTGGCAAGGTTCGCGGCGCTTGATGAAGAGGTGGATCCCTACCTGGTGGAGCACCACCACGCCCGCAAACACGATGCCCCTTCAGGCACGGCGAAACAGCTGGCAGCCACCCTGCTGAAGGGCTGTCCCCGCAAGACCGAGTGGGTGATCCCCGCCGTGGGTGTCCCGGTCCTGGCCCACCAGCTCAATGTCTCCAGCATCCGGGCCGGGCACACCTACAGCAGCCATATCGTGGGCCTCGACAGCCCCGGCGAAGTGCTGGAGCTCAGCCATGCCGCCCGCAGCCCCCGGCCCTACGCCGATGGCGCCATCCGCGCCGCCCACTGGTTGCAGGGCCGCAAGGGCGTGTTCACCATGGATCAGGTGGCCGCGGATCTGCTGGATCCGCTCTTCCGTGATGTGAACCCATGAACAGCAACAGTCCTTCCTGGTTCGGAGCCACCCCATGACCCTCGAGCTTGCCGGCCTCGCTGTCGCCCTGGCGACGCCCTTTACCGCCTCGGGCGAGGTGGATCTGCCCATGTTCCGCAAGCTGGTGCGCCATGTGGTGGCCGGGGGCGTGGATACCCTGGTGCCCCTGGGTACCACCGGTGAAGCGACCACGCTTTTCGAGGCCGAACGGGACGCCATCATCACCGCCTGCCTCGAGGAGTGCGGCGGCTGCCCGGTGGTGGTCGGCACCGGGCACAACGCCACCCGGCAGGCCGCCGCCATGACCAGGCGCGCCCAAACCCTCGGTGCCGCGGGCGCCTTGGTGGTGACACCCTTCTACAACAAGCCCACGCCTGATGGGCTGGTGGCGCACTACGCGGCTGTCGCCGACGCCGCGCCGGGCTTCCCGCTCATCGCCTACAATGTGCCGGGCCGCACGGCCTTGAATGTGACGCCCGCGGTGCTGGCGCGGCTCTGGGAGAATCCCCAGGTGGTGGCCGTGAAGGAGAGTAGTGGCAACCTCGCGCAGATTGCCGAGATCGCCCGCACGCTGCCCCCAGGCAAGACCCTGCTGTGCGGCGATGACAATCTGGCCCTGGCCGCCATCGCCGTGGGCGCGGTGGGCCTGATTTCCGTGCTGGGCAACGCCTTTCCCCGGGAGACCGCCTGCATGATCGCTGCGGCGCGGCAGGGCAACGGGGCCGAGGCATTGCGTCTGCACCAGCAGTTGCTGCCCCTCATGGACGCGCTCTTCCTCGAAAGCAATCCCATCCCCTTGAAGGCGGCCTTGAAATTGTTGGGGCTGGGCGAGGACACGGTGCGCCTGCCCCTCGTACCCGCCTCGGCCGCCACTCGAATCTGCCTAGCCGAGGCGCTCTGCCTTGCCGCTGATGGCACCATGCCTGGAGTGATGTGATGGTCATAGATCTCGACTCCATCCGAAGTTTCTTCACCCGGCCTGCCGAGGTACTGGCGGCGGATCCTGAGGCCCCGGCCATGCACCAGGTGTTGCTGGTGGCCCTGGAGACCGGCACCATCCGCGCCGCCGAACGCCAGGAAGACGGCAGCTGGCAGGCCAACACCTGGGTGAAGCAGGCCATCCTTTGCGGCTTCCGCCGCACCAGTCTGGTGGAGATGGCGGGCCCCGGTTTCCCCATGTTCGACAAGACCGCCTATCCACCCCGGCACTTCGGGCTCGAGGATGCCGTGCGCCTGGTGCCCGGCGGCTCCGCTGTGCGGCGCGGGGCCCACATCGCCCGCAGCGTGGTGCTCATGCCGCCGGCCTATGTGAATGTGGGCGCCTTCGTGGACGAGGGCACCATGGTGGACAGCCACGCCCTGGTGGGCAGCTGCGCCCAGATCGGCAAGCGCGTGCATCTCTCCGCGGCAGCCCAGATCGGCGGCGTGCTGGAGCCCGCCGGCGCCCGGCCTGTGATCGTTGAGGATGATGCCTTCGTGGGCGGCCTCGTGGGCCTGTTTGAAGGCATCGTCGTGCGCCGCCGCGCCGTGCTGGCCTCGGGTGTGGTGATCACGGGCAGCACCGTGATCTACGACCTGGTGAACGGCTGCGAACTGCGCCAGGAAGTGCCCGAAGGCGCCGTGGTGGTACCGGGCTCGCGCCCCGCCTCGGGCGACTACGCCAAGGCCCACGGACTGCAGCTGGCGGCCCCTTGTATCGTGAAGTACCGCGACGACAAGACCGACGCGGCCACTGCCCTGGAACAGGCGCTTCGATAGTTTCGAGGTCACCACGATGGTTCAGTGTGGTGGGGCAGCAATTCACCCAACATTCGGAGGCAGAGACTTGGTACCTGATTTCCTTATCCCCTTCATCCCTGTTTATTCATGTTTTTTAGAACGGATTCACAGGGATGAAAGGGATGAAGGGGATATTGAATTCTTACTTAGCCAGATTTTCAACCCATCAACGAAAAGCATTCTTGTGCGAGAACTTCGATGAACCCCGCGTTCCGCCTGTCCCTGCTGAAGCCGTCACCCATCCGCGCCATCACGGACGGCACGCCGCCCGGGGCCATCCCCCTGGGGTTGGGTGAGCCCACCTGGGATCTGCCGGAGGTGGCACGCAAGGCCCTGCTGCGCGACCCCGGCCCCTGCGTCTATGTGCCCCACGCGGGGCTTACGGAGCTGCGCCGCGCCGTGGCGTCCTTCCATGGCGCGCACCTGGACGAGGTGCTCATCACCACGGGCTCCCAGGGGGCGCTCTTCGCACTGTTCCAGGCCTGGGTGAACCCGGGCACGAAGGTGCTGGTGCCTGATCCTGGCTTCGTGGCCTACCCCGCCCTGGCCCGCATGGCGGGCGCGGAGCCGGTTCCCTACCCCCTTTTTCGGGACCGCTTCCGCTTGGATGCCGACGCACTCATCGCCGTGCTGGACGCCACGCCGGACGCCTCGGCCGTGGTCCTCAACCTGCCCTCCAACCCCACCGGCGGGGGCGGGGACATCGCCTCCCTGAAGCGCGTGGCCGATGTCTGCACGGCGCGGGGCGTGCTGCTCATCTCTGATGAGGTCTACCGCGACCTGCACTTCGGTGTGCGTGCGCCCAGCCTGCGCGACGTCACCGACCGCGGCGTGGTCACCAGCTCCGTGAGCAAGGGCTGGGGGGCGCCGGGCCTGCGCGTGGGCTGGGCCGTGGGCGATCCCGCCT
>JBBQEL010000062.1:0-21210 GCA_038320645.1 Holophagales bacterium
GCGGCACATTTGTAGTTGTCGTTGTAATTGTCGTCGTTCCAAATCGTCTGGAATCAACAAGAGCGTCGGCTTCGCCTCGCTCCTTCAAATGCACAAAGGTAGTTGTCGTCCGTGCACATTCCTAATTGACGTCGGCCAACCTGAAGACCTACGCAGGGCGGGTGCAGCGGGACCTGGAGCGGAAGCTGAGCGACGAGGCCTACGCGCAGCACAAGCGGACGATGATCCTCGCAGAGTTGGTGCTGACGCAGGAGAAGAAGACCAAGGGCAAGGTCTACTCGATGCATGCGCCCGAGGTGGAGTGCATCGCGAAGGGGAAGGCGCACAAGCCCTACGAGTTTGGCATCAAGACCAGTCTGGCGACGACAGCATGGGGTGGGTTCGTCGTGGGCGCGATGTCTCTGCCAGGCACCCCGTATGACGGGCACACGTTGGAAGAACAACTTGAGCAGGTGGCTCAAATGACGGGGAAGATGCCCAAGCGATGCCATGTGGATCGCGGCTACAAGGGGCACGGCGTGGATCCAGAGACGTGTCGGGTCGTCATTGCCGGAAGCCGGAAAGGTATCAGCAAAGCATTGAAGAAGGAGATGAAGCGCAGATCAAGCATCGAGCCAGAAATCGGTCACCAGAAAGCAGACGGGAAGCTGGGGAGGAACTGGCTGAAGGGCGTCCTCGGAGATGCGCAAAATGCCATCCTGTGCGCCGCCGGGCATAACCTGCGGAAGATCCTCGCCCACATCAGGCGACTTTTTGTCCTGATTTGGACCTGGTGGGTTGCGGGTTGCACCGCCCTACAGCCTCCCTCCGCCCCAGGAGAGTGCCGTGCCTGATTTCCGAGTGCCGATGGCAGGTCGCACAGGTCCCTTGGGGTGCGTTGGGCTGGCGGCCAGAGTGGGTTTTTCAAGGCCGATCAAGTAGCTGACGAGGTCAGGCCGTCGCAGTCGCGTGGAGATGTAGTCCCAAGCCGAAGCCTGGGCGATTGGCTTCGGGATGTAACCCATGACCGGGTGGCTACCTTCAAGGCGGGTCAGAAGGCCGTCAAAGCCAGGGCCCAGCTTCGGAAATCGGGGCAGGGCCTCCTACCGAGCCTGGGCCTTCTCCAGCATCTCCCAGTCGCGCTTCACATGCCAGGCTGTGGCAAAGGATCCATACGTTCGCCGGGCCAGTTCCGCGGCGGATAAGTCGGGGTCCCTGTCCAGCTCGGCCCACATGTCGGCCCGGTACGAGGGCCCCAGCAGGATGCGGTGGCGGTAGGTGCCGTGCCATCGGCCCAGCTCAGTCGGGGTGAGCACATCCCCCTTCCGGTCCCGGAGGATGCCTGCGGGCACCCGGAGCGGCCCGCCCTCGAAGCGCGGATCCTCGCCCGAGCGGCGCAGATGGAACTCCGCACCCGCGGCCAGCAGATCCAGGCGCGGCCCCTCGTAGACCCTGGCCAGACGGGCCCACCGCCGATCCTTGTGGAGCCAGAGGGCCACAGCACTCCAGAAAGCCCGAACCCGCCCGCCCGGGCGCTGCCTGGCGAGCAGGGTCAAGCGGTCCGCATTGATCCACGCTGAATGAACCTCAAGCCAGGTCATCAAAACGGCGAGCACGCGGAGATCTTCGTGCTCCAGACCTTCGATGGAGGCGGCCAGGAGGGTGTCCTCCATGTTGGGATTCGGCATGGCCTCGGCGGCGAAAGCCATCCCGATGCCCACCAGGGCCGCTGTCAGAGCTTCGCCCTCGAGGACCACCGGGGGTGCTGTGAGCCGCTTAAAGGCCATGGCCGAGCCTTTGGGCCAGGTCGAGGAGCGTGGCCCGCACATGGGTGGGCCAGTCGGGGTTGATGTCCTGGGCTGCTATCCAGACCTCTGCTTGGGCCAGTTCATCCATGCTGGGGCAAAGGGCCAGGCAATCACCCAAGTCCAGTGCCCGGTCACATAGCGCCCAGAGTTTGCTTAGGAGCAGCTCGGGCCGTCCCAGGGCCCAGAGGCGGATCGACCTTCCTTCATAGATGGGTTGGAGACGCTTCCTCCAGCCTTCCGGCAGGAGCGCCGCCAGGGAGGCCGGGCCGTTGTTCAGCCATTCATCCTTCAGGAGCTCGCCCTGGTCTCGCAGCCCGGCTGCGAAGGCCCTGGAGGCTTCCAGCACCTCAGAGGACAATTCTGGCTCGATGAGGTCGCAATCCCGCGTTTCACGGGTAATGGTCCCCAGGAGTGCCAGTGCGGCCCCTCCCGTGATGACGGCCTCCAAGGCAAGGCCCCGCGCCGCGAGGAAGGCGTCGAATCGAGGAATGATGGCCGTGGGTTTCATGGCAGCCTCTGGGCACAGAGCCTAGTATCAATATAACAGATACCTTTTGCGAAGCCAGATTTAGCTGAAGGCTGGCGAGACCAAGAAACGAGGCACCAAGAGGCCAGCCAGCGTCCTGCAACGCCTTCGGAATGCCTGCGTGGAAGGCCATGGGAAGGCACCCCGCTGTTAATGAGCCTTATGGGCAAACCCATTCAATCTTCTAGGCCTATTGAATATTTGCCACGATATGGCATATTTTAACCATGATTCAACGACACCTCACCCCCCTGGTGGCCGAGGCCATGAGCGATACCCCCGTGGTCCTCCTTCAAGGGGCCAGGCAGGTCGGGAAGAGCACCCTGGCCAAGGCTCTGCTGGCATCCCACCCGGAGGGCCGCTACCTCAGCCTGGATGATCAGGCCGTTCGACGCGCCGCCGAGGTGGATCCGGTGGGGTTTGTGGGTCAAGCCAAAGGCCTGCTGGTTCTGGATGAGATCCAACTGGCCCCCGAACTCTTTCGGGTGATCAAGGCTGATGTGGACAAGGACCGGCGGCCCGGACGCTTCCTTCTGACCGGCTCGGCCAATGTGCTGGTCCTTCCCAAGCTCTCGGAATCCCTGGCGGGCCGCATGGAGTTGATCACCCTGGAAGGCCTATCCCAGAGCGAGATCCATGGGCATTCCAGCAACCTGGTGGATCGTCTCTTTGCCGAGAGCCCGCTGGCCCTGCAGCACCTGGCTCTGGATAGGAAGACCCTCCTGGCGGCCATTCTGGCGGGGGGCTTTCCGGAGGCGCGGGGCCGGGCCGCTGGACGGCGGCGCAGCCAGTGGTTCGAGAGCTACCTGCAGACCCTGCTTCAGCGGGATGTCCGGGATCTGTCCCAGATCGAGGGGATCACCCAGTTGCCGCGCATCCTGGAGCTGCTGTCCGTGCGCTCGGCGGGCCTGCTCAACCTCTCCGAACTCTCGCGGACGCTGGGCATCCCGCTCAACACGCTGAAGCGGTACCTGGCCCTCCTGGAAGCGGTCTTCATCCTCACCACCTTGCCCGCCTGGAGCAGCCACCTAGGCAAACGCCTGGTGAAGTCGCCAAAGCTCATGCTCAGGGATACCGGGCTCTTGGCCCACCTGATGGGGGCCGAACTGGACCGCCTGACGAGCCACCCGGATTTGCTGGGAGGTCTGCTGGAGAGTTTCGTGGCGGGTGAGGTGCGCAAGCTGCTCGGCTGGTCCAAGAACCGGGCCAGGCTGTTCCACTACCGCACCCTGCCGGGTCAGGAGGTGGACCTTCTGCTGGAGCGGGCCGATGGGCGCGTGGTGGGCCTGGAGGTGAAGTCCAGTGCCACCCTCCAGCCCAAGGACTTCAGAGGCCTCCAGGGCCTCTCCGAGACCCTGGGAGATGTCTTCCATCGCGGTGTCGTGCTCTACACGGGTACCGAAGTTCTGGCCTTTGGTCCCAGGCTGTGGGCGGTGCCGGTGTCGGGGCTCTGGAATCCGGTCGAGGACTAGGGTCTGGTTTCAAAATCCCGTAGACGCCGTGACTTCCAGAAGGCATGAAAAAGGGGGCCTGAGCCCCCTTGGCGATGCCGTCCTCTCTCCTCCCTATGCACTGCTGCGGCCGGATGGTCACGAAGGTAGGGGACCACCAGGGTTGAGCTGGTCCAGAAAGGCTCGGGGAGATACCACCGTCGCGGTGCCGCGAATCGTTTCGGGAAAAGGCTTGAGGTTCCCCGTCACAAGCATGCCTACCTGCTGAGCAACACCCAGGAACAGACCATCGTCGGGATCGGGTGCCTCGGGCAGGTCCACCGGATCAGTCAGTAGCCGCTCTGCTTGGCCGAGTAGGTGCTGTACCCAGGGGGGCGGGAAGCCATAGCGGGTGAACTTGCCGCGGTTCAGCACATCCAGATACTCGTCCACGATGCCGGGCGAAACAACGCACCGGATCTCCCCGCGCAACAGCGCCTGCACGATGCGGTCGCAATCGCCACCGGCTGAGATCCCGGCTGACACGAGAACGTTCGTGTCGAGGACCACCCGGATCATGCGGGCTTCCGCTTGAGCGCCCGGCGCTCGGCTCGAACGGCGGCGGTTTCCTCATTGATCTCATCCATGGTGATGGCGCTCAGTCCAGTCGTCACGGCGGCGTCCTGGGATTCCCTCAGGCTGGCGAGCGCGATGGCTTGCTGGAGCTGCTCTGCCTGGGCTGCCAGATCGGTGTCGAAGACGGGTACCAGGAAGTAGGAGGGCCCCGAGCGCCCGGTCAGCAAGACGACCTCGTGCCTGGGCGCGGTGATGGCCTCATTCCCTTTTTTCTGGAACTCCCGCATGGACGTCAGTCGCATGAGCTACCTCCTGGACAAAGAGTAGGCGCTATGTCCTGAAAATAAAGACGAAATGCCTACAATTTGTCGGCATTATATAAATTGGTCGATCGCCATGGGTCAAAAATTAAAGAAGGATTGGCCACCGATGAACACCGATAAAAGCTGATAAAGAGTAATTTAGCCGATGATGCATGGTGATGCACGGTGATGGGGCCGTTCTCGTACCTTGCATGGGCTCTACCCGGGGACGCCGTCACCGCGCCTTTATGGGGTGCGGTGGCGGTGCCCCTGGGTAACTTCCAACGCTGCCGGAAGCCGCCTCCGGCGGGCCCAGCCGGCGTCCGTCTGCATCCTGCTTTATCACCGTAATCACCGAAATCAGCGGCTAAAGTCCATTCCATTACATCTGCGGCGAGCACAAAAAAGGGGGCCGCAGCCCCCTTTTTATGACGAACTGCGGGTGCAGCCTACCGATCGCGCCGGGGGGCACGGGGGCGGCGGGGGCGGTCGTCGGCGGCGGGGGCGTCGCCTTCGGGCTCGGCGTCGGCGCCTTCGGGCTTGGGCAGCAGGGCTTTGCGGCTGAGCTTGATCTTGCCGCTCTTCTCGTCAATGCCGATGCACTTGACCATGATCTCCTGGCCTTCGTTCACTTCGTCGGCAGGATCCTTGACGCGGTGGTGGGCCAGCTCGCTGACATGCAGCAGGCCGTCCAGACCGGGGAGGATGGTGACGAAGGCGCCAAACTCGACCACCTTGGCGACCTTGCCCAGGTAGGTCTTGCCAACTTCGGCGGTCTGGGTGAGATCGGCGATCATCTTCATGGCGATGGCCAGCTTCTCCTGGGTGGGGCCGGCGACCTGGCAGAGGCCGTTGTCGTCGATGTTTACTTCGCAGCCGCTGACTTCGATGATGTTGCGGATGGTGGCGCCGCCCTTGCCGATGACGTCGCGGATCTTTTCCTTGGGCAGCTGGACGCTCTGCATCTGGGGGGCGTTGCCAGCGTATTCGGCGCGGGGGGCGGCGAGCACCTGGCCCATGAGATCGAGCAGGTGCAAACGGCCGGCCTTGGCCTGATCGAGCGCCTTGGTGAGGATCTCGGTGGTGATGCCGCCGATCTTGATGTCCATCTGCAGGGCGGTGATGCCCTTCTCGGTGCCGGCGACCTTGAAGTCCATGTCGCCGTAGTGATCTTCCTGGCCAGCGATATCGGACAGGACGACGAACTTGGCACCGTCACTGACGAGGCCCATGGCCACGCCGGCCACGGGGGCCTTGAGCTTGATGCCGGCATCCATCAGCGCCAGGGTGCCGCCGCAGATGGTGGCCATGCTAGACGAGCCGTTGCTCTCGGTGATGTCCGAGACGACGCGCACGGTGTAGGGGTTCTCTTCGGGCGAAGGCATCACGGCGAAGATCGAGCGCTCGGCCAGCATGCCGTGGCCGATTTCGCGGCGGCCGGGCCCGCGGTTGGGCTTGCACTCGCCCACGCTGTAGCCGGGGAAGTTGTAGTGCAGGTAGAACTTCTTGCGGTATTCCTCTTCCAGGCCATCGATGATCTGGGTGTTGTTGATGGTGCCCAGGGTGGTGGTGACCAAGGCCTGGGTTTCGCCACGGGTGAACAGGCAGCTGCCGTGGGCGGAGGGAAGCACGCCGATCTCGATGTTGAGGGGGCGGATCTGGTCGAACTTGCGGCCGTCCAGACGCACGCCCTGCTTGAGGATGGCGTTGCGGAACAGGGTTTCCTTCAGCTCGTCGAAGCAGGCCACGAGATCCTTTTTCAGTTCGGGCTTGTCAGCGCAGAACTGGGCGACGGCTTCCTTCTTGAGGCCGTCGATGGTCTTGTAGCTATCGATCTTCACCTTCATGGTCAGCGCTGCGAAGAGCTTCTCGGCGAAGGCGGTGGAGACTTCCTTGTACAGGGCCTCGTTCTTCACGGCCTTGACGGCGGCGACCTTGGGCTTGCCCACCTTGGCCTGCAAGTCCTTCTGCAGCTGGACGAGGAGCTTGATCTGCTCGTGGCCGAAACTGAGGGCCTTGACCATGTCGGCTTCCAGCACTTCCTTGGCGCCACACTCGACCATCACCAGGGCATCGGCGGTGCCGGCCACCAGCAGATCGATGTCGCCCTGGGCGCGCTGTTCGACGGTGGGGTTGACGATGAGCTGGCCCTCGACGCGGCCCACGCGGACGCCGCCCACGGGGTTCACGAAGGGGATCTCGCTGATGATCAGGGCCGCGGAGGCACCCACCATGGCGAGGGTTTCGGGGGCGTGGATGCCGTCATAGCTGAGCACCGAGGCGGTGACCATGGTGTCGCCGTTGTAGCCCTCTTCGAACAGGGGGCGCAGGGGGCGGTCGATGAGGCGGCTGGTGAGGGTTTCCTTGGTGGTGGGGCGGCCTTCGCGCTTGAACCAGCCCCCGGGGATCTTGCCGGCGGCCAGCACGGGCTCGCGGTAGTCCACGGTGAGGGGGAAGAAGTCGATGCCTTCGCGGGGGGTGCCGTAGCACACGGCCACGAGGACCATGGTGTCGCCCTGGCGGACGACGACGGCGCCGTGGGCCTGCTTGGCGATGCGGCCGGTCTCGATGGAGATGGGCGTATCGCCCAGGTCCATGGATACGGTAGTGGGGGTGAATTTCAATGCGTTCATGCAAGCTCCTGGGCCAGTCGGCCCAATGGGCTCCCCCGAGCCCGGCTCACGCGTCCGGGTCTCCCGCGATCGCTCCATGAAACCCGTCCACCGAATCCTGAACCAGGCTGGGGAGGTGGGCTTCCTGCAGAGGTCGCCGCCGAAGGGGAGCAGGTGAAAATCGGCAGGGTTCAGAATAGCAGCTTCTGGGCTGGAAGGCTTTGGCTGGTCGTTGAGGGCGGGGCTGCCTGGTGGGAAAGACCTTTTTGCCGCTGATATCGGTGATTGCGGTGATACAGCGGGGTACGGCTGTACGGCGCCTGGGCCCGCCGGAGGCGGCTTCCGGCAGGGCCGGAAGACACCCACTCAAGTGCTCACGGCCCCAATCACTGAACTCACCGAAATCAGCGGCTAAATAGCTTTTTCATCAGTTTTTATCGATGTTTAACGGTGTTCATCGGTGGCCAACCCATTGCTTTCCCACGGCCAAAGCTGTGGCCATGATTTTCCTATGGGCGGGCCAGGGGTCGCCCGAGGAAGTAAGGTCCATTCCTTCCAGCCGCTCAGGGTGGCTGCTGGCCTGAAATCCACGGGATCTCCTGATGGGTCGTGACGGAAATTACCTTGCGTAGACATATAAGCGCACAGGACAATGGCAGTCTCTATCTTGTTTCAATCCTTGTCCCTTTCGCAGCAGCCTTCGCTCTTTCACCCCTGTTGGCCCCGGTGCCCCGGAATGCCCATCATCCTGGATTCGACCATCATCTCCATCGCAATCGGCGTGACCATCACCCTGGTGGTGTCGCTGGTCTGCATCCGCTGGGTGGCGCCCCTGGGGTGGATGGATCTTCCGGATCCGCGCAAGCAGCACCGCGCCCCCACGGCCCGCACGGCCGGCCTGGCGCTCTGGCTGTTCCTCGCGGGGCTGCTGGCCCTGGGGAAGTGCCCCCTGCCACTCGATCGGGTGGAGTGGGCGGGGATCCACACCATGGCCCTGATCGGCCTTCTGGATGACCGGTTCAACCTGCGCTCCCGCTACAAGGCCCTCCTGGGCCTCGGCGTGGCCCTGGTCCTGGCCCTGAACATCGCCCCCGACCTGAGCCGATCGACCAGCCAGGTGCAATTCCTCGGCTTGTCCCTGCCGGATCACCCGCTGATGACGGTGCCCCTGCTCACCCTGTGGTTCTGGTCCATCCCCCAGGCTTTCAATCTGATCGATGGTCTGAATGGCTTATCCATGGGCTTCAGTCTGATCTTTCTGGCGGTCCTCGCCTGGGTCATGGGCTATGCCCCGGCGGGGGGCTATCTCACCGGCGGTTTGCTGGCGATTCTGCTGCTGAACTATCCCAAAGCCCGGCATTTCATGGGCGATTGCGGCAGCCTGATGCTGGGCACGCTATTCGCGGTGCTGGCGGCCAAGGCTTTTGCGGTGACGAATGCGAACCTGATGTTATGGGTGTTCGCCTATCCCACGGTGGATGTCACGCTGGTGGTGGCCGTGCGGAAATGGAAAGGCCTGCCCCTCAGCGCAGCCGACCGCAGCCACCTGCACCATTTCCTGGTGGACCAGCTGGGGGTGCGCCGGAGCTGGCTGGTGGCGCTGTTGCTGCTGGTGCTGGCAGTGCTCCCCATGACCCGCGCGCTGGGGTACAACGCCCTGTCGCTCCTGGGCCTGGTGGGCCTGGTGGTGCTGGCCTTGGGCGCCTTCCGCAACCGCGTGAATCCCCTCAAGATGCCAGTGCCCCTGCGGCTCCGGAAGGAACTGGAGCCAGCCTCCGACTCCTCGAACGATGTCGCCTAGGTGCGGGACGCGAGGCTGGGACCTTGGCCCGTGCTAGCTTTAACTCTTGGTTCCGCGTGACCCTTGCGTAAGGAAATGGCTATGCGTCTGACGATTCGTCTGGGATTGATGTGCGCGTGTCTCGCGGCCGGGGCGCAGACGCCGCCGGAACTGGACCTGCAGAACCTGAAGCAGTTCGTGGCGGCCCCGCAGAGCCCGACGGTGCCCACGCCGGACACCACACCGAACAAGGGGGCGCAGACCGCCAGGGGGGCCAATGAGGCTTCCCTCCCCAGCCCGACCAGTGGGGGGCTCTCCAAGGAGGAACTCCAGCAGCGGGAGAATGCCCAGATCGAAGCGGAAGTCAAAGCCTTGAAGGCCCGCGACAAGGGGCCCAGGCGCTTCGCCTCCGATCTCTTCGATACGCGCCAGGCTAACCCCGCGGCCACCACCGAAGGGGGCATCGCCGAGGATTATGTGCTGGGCACGGGCGATCAGCTGGGCGTGAATGTCTTTGGCAGCGCGACCTTCGAAGTGCCGGCCCAGGTGGACGGGCGCGGGGAGATCCTCATTCCGAAGGTGGGCTCGGTGAAGGTGGCGGGCCTGACCCTGGGGGCGGCCCGGAAGGCTGTGCTGGGGCTCGTCTCCCGGCAGTTCTCGCGCACAACGGTGGATCTGCAGGTGCTGAAGCTGCGCGAGGTGCGGGTCTTCATCATGGGCGAGGTCTACCGTTCGGGCAGCTACCTGGTGCCCAGCCTGAGTTCCCTGGTGAATGTGCTCAGCCTGGCCGGTGGCCCCACCTCCGCGGGCAGCTTCCGCGATATCCGCGTGGTGCGGGGCGGCGAGCCGATCCACCGCCTGGATCTGTACCCCCTGCGCGCCGAGGGCCGGGGGAATGTCAACTTCAGCCTGCAGAGCGGCGATGTGCTGTTCGTCCCCGTGGTGGGCACCCGCGTGCTCATGGAAGGCGCCTTCCTGCGGGTGGCGGCCCCCACTGGGGGCGCCGCTGGGGCAGGGATCCAGCTTGAACTGAAACCGACTGAAACAGCCTGGGAGGCGGTGCGGTTCATGGGCGGGCTGCTGCCCTCGGCCTACGCCAGCCTGATCACCTTGCAGCGGGTGGATCCCAACGGGGTCATCAGCGTGCAGAACCTGGTAAACAGCGAGGCCACCCTGCGGGGGACCCGCCTCTACCCCAGTGATGTGCTGCGGGCCCTTGGCCAGGCTGAGCGGACCGAAGGCGTGGTGGATGTGGCGGGCCGGGTGCGGGTGCCCGGGCGCTTCTCCCATCGTGCCGGTTTGCGCGTGAAGGATCTGCTGCGGGGCCAGGAGCAATTGCTGCCGGATACCTACCTAGGGCGCGGCGAGGTGATCCGCACCTACCCCGACGAGCGGCAGGAGCTGCTGGTGTTCGATGTGGCCAAAGCGATGGCCGGGGATCCGGCCCACGATCTTGAACTGAGCCCCCGGGATCAGCTGTCGCTGTTCTCGGTCACGGAGTTCCGGCTGCCCCGGAAAGTCACGGTGAACGGACCCTTCACCCATCCCGGGACCTTCGACTGGACGGAGAACATGCGGGCTTCCGACCTGGTGTTCCGCGCCGGCATCCCCCAGTTGTCCGCCAACCGCTACTACGCCGAGTTGGCCCACACCAAGGATGGCAAGCCCAGTCAGGTGGTGCGGCTGGAACTGGAGAAGCTGCTTTCGAGCGAAGCAGGCAGCCCCGTGTCCCTCAAGGATGACGGCGTGAATCCGAAGATCGAGCCCTACGACATCCTCAGCCTCTACGAGAAACCGGACTACCGCACGCACCGGACGGTGCGCATCGCCGGCCAGGTGGCACGGCCCGGAGCCTATGTGCTGGACCAGGACAAGCCGACCTTGAGCCAGTTGATCCAGCGGGCCGGGGGGCTGATGCCGGAGGCGATGCCGAAGGCGGGGATCTTCCTGCGCTCCCTGCAGACGGGGTCGGATCCCCATGCCAAGGGTGTGGCCGAGATCCTGAGCCGGTTGAATGAAACGAAACTGCTGGTGGAAAAGGAGGCCTCATCTGGTCAGAGCCAGAAAATGGCCCTGTTCCGCCCCCCCATCCTCCACGGCCTCAGTGCCAGCAATCTGAACCGCATGGTGGTGGATTTCGAAGGCGCCCTGAAGGGGGACAAGGACCTGGATGTGGAACTGCTGGATGGGGATGACGTCATCATCCCCAGGCAGACGGATACGGCCTATGTGGTCGGGGAGACCGCCAGCCCCTTCGGAACCTACAAGATCCCCTCGGGGACCACGGTCGCGGATCTGCTGAAAACCGCGGGAGGGCTGACCCACAATGCCGATTCCTGGAACATCCGGCTCGTGAAGGCCGATGGCCGCATCGTGGATTCCTGGGTCAACGGGAAGACGGTGGAGCCGGGTGACACGGTCATCGTGCCCCAGCGGATCCGCCGGGATACGGCCTGGCAGGATGACTTGGCGGCTTTGACGCCGGTAGCCCTGCTGCTGAACGCCATCCGGTGGCGCTGACGCTCGCCGGGACGGCTCTGCTGGTAGAATGAAAGGCCCCGCCGCTGCGGGGCCTTTCATTCGTGAGTGCCATGATCCTGCGCAAAGAGTACTGGTTTGAAGCGGCCCATTTCATCTACAACCACCCGGGCAAGTGCCGGAATCTGCACGGGCACAGCTACAAGCTGTTCGTGCTGCTGGAAGGCACGGTGAACGCCGAGACGGGCATGATCATCGACTTCGACGATCTGTCGAAGGTGGTGGTGGAGAAGGTTATTTCGCGGCTGGACCACCGCTTCCTCAACGATCTGATCCCCCTGTCCACCGCCGAGAACATCGCGGTGTGGATCTGGGAGCAGCTCAAGCCCGACCTGCCCCTGCTCTGCCAGATCGAAGTCTACGAAACCACCGACAACTGTGTGATCTACCGCGGGGTTTGAGGGCCCGCCCAAGCCGTAGCAGGAAGGCCAGTCCCTCAGTGGTAGGCCTTGTCGTTATCTGGTTCTACGTAGCGCAGGGTCAGAGTATTTCCCTGGACAGTGGCCAAGGCACGGGCAGAGCGTGTCGCCCGCAGGGAGTACAGGGGCGAGCCATCTGGCGCTTGCAGATTGGTCAACTTTTCCAGATGCACGCCCTGATGGTTCAAGAGCTCACTCATCGTGAGCATCCCGGCAAGCTCGACCATCTTGAGGATGCCCCGGCGGACGGGCAGTTCCTGGAGCATGGCGGAGGCCAGGAAACTGGGAGTGATCTCCACCTTCATGGCACGAGCTTCTGCCGGAATGCCTGCCCTTCGGGGCTGTCGAGGCTGATGGTGGGCTCCTCGAAGGACTGGGCGACCGCCGCCTGGACTTCGGGGCGCCAGGCCCAGAGCTGATGTTCGGGAATGGCGACCATGGGCACGAGGCGGAAGGTGCCGTCCTCTTGGGGTTCCAAGTTGACAGGCTGCCCCGCCCGGAAGCTGGTGGGCAAGGTGACGCGGCGACGGGCATCCGGAATCAGGAGCATGGAGAACCTCGGACATCAACATACCCTAATGGGGCAAAAGGGCAAGGATTCAGATTGAAAACATACCACCTGCAAGCTTGCAGTATCAAGGTGATGGCTTGATTTTGTCGTGGGAGGGGATAGCGTCTTGAGCCTTGCACAATCCAGAATCACCGCCGAGGGCCAGGTGTCCATTCCTGTCAGTGTCATGCGGCAGTTCGGCCTGGCGCCGGGAGAGCTCATCACCTGGAACACCCTGGAAGGGCACCTGATCCTCGAGAAGGCGGGCCAGTATTCTCTGGTGGATGTGCAGCGCCCTCAAGCTGCCCAAGGGGCTTGCCAAGACCGATGCCGACATCCAGGAAGGCATCAGGACCAGGCTGAGGGCTAAGCAAGCGGGCCGTTGATCGGTTCAGCTTCCTTCTGAGGTCGCCCACGAAGCAGAGGGCCGACTTGACAGGACAATTAAAGGTATTGCCATTATCGGTGGAGGCAGAGTTGCGGTTCTTCTGGGATGAGGTCAATGAGGCGGAGATCGCTGCCCACGGTGTGGACAAAGAGACAGCCGAAGGCACGGTCGAGGGCACGGTCGAGGGCAGGCTTTACCGAATCGCTTTCTCTAAAACATTCCCAGAGGGCATCCGCATCACAACGGCTTTTCATATTTCTCGAAAACGGAGGCGCACATGACCGCCAAGCGACTCAAAACAATGACTGAGGCAGAATTCCTTGCCTCTTTGGGCACAGGTGAATCACCTGAAATTCTTAAAGCCAGGCATGCCGAAGATGCTGCCTTGGCCGAGGCCTACAGGAATATACCCCTCACGGCGGCTCTCCGCATCCGAGTTGTTCCTGGGCGCCCACCCAAAGGTGAAGAAGCTCCGGTTCAAGTCAAAGCCGTGAAAATGCCCGCTGCTTTCTGGGATTCATTTCAATCACAGGCGCAAGCTGCCGGCCTTACCCTCCATGCTGCCATGCTGCCATGCTGCCATGCTGCCATGCGCAATGCGCTGCTTGAATGGGCCGGTAAACACAAAGCAAGTTGATTTTCGAGATCGCCCGGGTGGCGGGCCATCTGCCCCTCGCCAGGTTCGACAAAGCCCTTGGCAAGTTCGAGGGGGCGCTCACTGTTCTTTAGGTATTAGGCTTTAGGCTTCAGGTGCCTGGATTCAGCATTCAGTCTTCGGTCTCTTTTGGGGGTATCCGTGGTTTCGAAGGTTGTTCGGCAGCGTGTGAGGGTTGCGATGATTCTCCAGGTCCTTGCGGTGGCCGGGTTGGGCCTGCTGTCCATGGGCTGCGAGGCCATCAGCCCGGTCTTGCGCTACGAGGAGGCGGCGCGGCAGCTGCGCTTCACGCTGGATCGGGTGGAGCCGCGGATGGAACTGGCCTTTCCGCTGGAGCAGTCCCGGCTGATCCTGCGGCTGGAGGTGGGCGTGGACAATCCCTCGGACCAGCGCCTGCGCACGCGCCGCGTGAATGGCGACCTGAAGCTGGCGGCGCAGGGGGCCGACTACGCCTTGGGCTCGGTGGGTTTTCCGGAAGGCGCCGATATCGCGCCGAACAGCCGCAGCGTGCTGAAGGTGGATGTGGTGCTGGGCTACCGGGATCTCCAGACCGCCTGGGGACCACTCTCGGGTGCGGTCATGCGCCACGAGCCCGCCACCTGGCGGCTGGAAGGCCAGGCCCGGTTCGAGATCATGGGCATCGAGTTCGGCGTACCGTTCCGCACCAGCAAGGGGAGCGGGCGATGACCAGTTTTGATGGGGTTGGCTGAAGGTGAAGGATCCCGGTTCATCCTGCATACTGTCGGGAGTGATGCCATGGCCCAGCGATTGACGACACCTTTGCCCGAACCTCTGGCCTCCCACCAAGGGGGCCTTGAGGGGCTCTGCCAGAAGTACCACGTGGCCCGATTGGCCTATTTCGGATCCGCCTCCCGGGGCGAGGCCCGCGCGGGCTCAGACCTGGATCTGCTGGTGTCCTTTCAGCCTGGGATGACGCCGGGACTGGGGTTCTTCATGCTCCAGGAAGAACTCCAGGACATGCTGGGGTTGCCGGTGGATCTGAACACAGCCGAAGATCTCAGCAGGCACTTCCGTGAGCGGGTCCTGAGGGAAGCCAAGGTGGTTTATGAAACCTGATCCGGGAAGCACCCGGGTGCGGTTGCTGGAGGATGGAAGGGGACAAATCACCCAAAGCCCACAGCCTACGGCCCACAGCCCAAGATGATCCGCGCCGTCGTCTTCGACCTCTGGAACACGCTGGTCTTCAGCCCGGCGGGCAGCCCCTTCCAGCGGATGAAGGAACTCCTGCGGCCCGAGCAGGCTGGCCTGTTCCCGGAGTTGGTGCGGGATGGCATGGTGCGGCCCTATTCTTCGGTGGAGGCCTTTTTGGCGGCCTGGCAGCAGCGGGCCGACTTGAATGAGGCCCAGGTGGCCGCCATGGCTCAGGCGTTTCTGGATGCAAGCGGGCAGGCGGAGTGCTTCGCCGGCGCGCCGGAAGCGGTGGGGGGGGTGCGGGATCTGGCCCGGGTGGCGCTGTTGTCCAACACGCAGACCTTTGGCCTGGAGCTGCTGCATCGGTTGGGCATCCACGAGCGGATCCGCACCCAGTTGCTGAGCGCCGAGCTGGGGGCCCTGAAGCCGGAACCCGCGGCCTTCGAGGCGGTGCAACGAAAACTGGCGCTCTTCCCCGGCAACCTCGCCATGGTGGGCGACAGCTGGACCGATGATGTCGAAGGCGCCGTGGCCGCCGGCTGGACGGCCATCTGGGTGAACCGCGAGGCCCTGCCGCGGCCCGCCCATGACCCGGACGCCTCCATCTACGAAGTGCGCAGCCTCAACCGCGTCCCCGAACTGATCCAGGGCCTGCAGGAAGGCATGCGCTGTCCAACCTGTCTCGGCTGAGGCGCACAGAGCCTTCAAGCGAAGAGGGTTGACCAAGTGGACAGGAGGACCAATTTGGCTTCAAGGTTTGCGACAAGGCTCAGTGAGCCGCCTCGACCTTGAACTGAACCCCGAGGGCATGCATGAGCTTGAATACCGTTTCGTACCTGGGCTTGGCACCTGGAGCGAGTGTTTTATAGAGGCTCTCTCGAGAAACCCCCGCATCTTTGGCCAATTGCGTGATGCCTCTTGCGCGGGCGACAGCGGCGATAGCCTGGAGGAAGTGATCTGGATCAGGGTCTTCCATGGCCACTGAAAGGTACTCGGCGACCATCTCTTCACTATCGAGGTATTCGGTGACATCAAAGCGGGTGAGGTTGGTCATGGGTGTCTCCGTTGGAAGTTGGTAAACCCGGTAGCCTGGACCGTGATGAATGCGCATTTCTGAAATGCCATTTCCAATCACTTTGCAATCCCCGAAGTTACCTCCTTCCGCTCGAACCAAACGATCAACGCTGCGAGCCCTCCCACCCAGATCCTTGAGCCCCGCCAACCAGGACGCGAACTCATGGGATTGGATGAGCGTGTTCATAGAAACAAGTGTAGCCAAATGGCTACACTTGTCAAGGGACCTTTCCGTCTCAACCCGGGCCTCTGAACGAGCTGATCAGGGCAGCGTGCTAACGAAGGAGGCTGGCTGGCCCCGTCTGCACCGGGTCGCTGAACGAAGTCGAAAAAGCGAGATGCTGAGAGAGCGAAAGGGAATGCAGGCGAGGTCCAAGTTACGCGGAAGAGAGGCCGACGAGGAGGCTATGACCGGGATTTTCGAAGGGTCTGGGCATCGAGGCTATCTTGGGGCCTACCTGTTGCTTCCTTATTACGAATCAGGTCGTCCAGGCCAATGACCATCACGGGTTGATCACCGTATGCAGAGGTTAGTCGATGCTCCCAGGCTTCATGGAATTCGACGCCATCGATGACCGTGATGATGTCGATCCGGTTCGGTGGGAGGCCCATCTGGAAGACGATGCCTGGGACGGAAAGATCTTGAAGGGTTAAGTCGAGGAATGGCGCACCGAATTCATCAAGAGCGTTCCAAACCTTTTGGCCATTCTCTGGATTCGCCTTGATCCAGACATCAAGATCCTTGGTGAATCTGGGGGCGCCATGAACCGCAAGCGCATACCCGCCGACAATGAGGAATTCAGCGTGTGCGGCGTTCAACGCGGCAAAGAGATCTCTGAAGTCGGGGTTCACGCTCATTGGGTCGGGTCCAGGTGAGGTATTCGAGAGTAAGGTCCCACAGAGCTTCCATTCGCGCCTGAGCCGTCTGGTCAGCGAAGGGGTCCAGCTCGATGGCTTCGGGCTCGTGAAGCCTTTTAATTCGGGAGGTGCCTTGTCTGCGACGTTCTTCAGGAAGCATGTCCTATTGTAACACTTGGGGGATATGAACTACCCCACCCAACCTAGCGGTATGGATGGGGTTGCAGAGGCGCCCAAGCCATTCTTACGCGCTGGCGCTGTCCTGGCCGGGGAGTTGGAGGTCCATGACCACGGCGTTCCGGGGCGTATCGGCGCGCTCGATCCACGAGATCTTGGCGCCCAGCAGGCGGGCCAACTGGAGGAGGCCTTCGCGGGCTTCCTGGTGGAGGGACGCGGCCAGGTCGGGGTGCAGGGTCAGGCGCACTTCGGCGCCCCGCAGGCGCTCGCCCAGGCGCACCAGCTCGCGGTAGGCCTTGAGCAGGGAGGTCTCGGGGCTCACGGTGCGGCCGACGCCATTGCAGGTGGGGCAGGGCTGGGTGAGCAGGCGCTCCAGCGAGGGGCCGGTGCGCTTGCGGGTGAGTTCCACCAGACCGAATTCGGAGATGCCACCGGCCCGGGCGTGGTTGCGGTCGCGCTTGAGCTCCTCGGTGAAGCGCGCCAGCACCTCGTCGCGGTGGGCGGCCTCCACCATGTCGATGAAGTCGATGACCACGATGCCGCCGAGGTTGCGCAGCCGCAGCTGCCGCACGATCTCGGGGATGGCTTCGAGGTTGGTGAGGTAGACGGTTTCTTCGAGATCCTTCTTGCCGACGAACTTGCCGGTGTTCACATCCACGCTGACCAACGCTTCGGTCTGGTTGAGGACGATGGAGCCCCCGTGCCGGAGGAACACCTTGGGCTGGCGGGCGGAATCGATCTCGGCCTCGATGCCGAAAGCCTCGAAGATGGGTAGGTCGGAGGTGAAGTGCTTCACCCGGTTGGCCCATTCGGGATGCAGCTTGTCCAGGAAGGCCAGGACCTGGCGATGGGCCTCGGCATCATCCACCCAGAAGGTGGAGACTTCCTCGCGGAAGCTGTCGCGCAGCACCTTCTGGAGCAGGCGCAGATCCTGCCAGACCAGGCCGGGGGCGGGCACGGTCGCGGCCTTGGCCTGGATCTCCTGCCACATCTGGCGCAGGAAGGCCACGTCGCCCACCAGATCCTCATCCTTTTCGCCGATGGCGGCGGTGCGGACGATAAAGCCCTCGCCCGGCTGGGCGTGGCTGCGGATCAGCTCGCGCAGGCGATCGCGCTCGGCGGGATCGGTGATCTTGCGGGAGATGCCGATGTGGTCGATGCCCGGCATGAAGACCAGGAACCGGCCGGGGAAGCTCAGATGCCGGGACAGCCGGGGGCCTTTGGAGCCGATGGGATCCTTCACCACCTGGACCAGGGTCTCTTCGCCTTCCTTGAGGGGCGGCAGGGGCGGCGGCGTGGGCGGCAGATCCTCGGCGGCTTCTTCGCTCTCCTCGTCGGCGGACAGGTCGGCCCCGAGGCGCTGGGCGACCGGGTCATCCAGATAGAGGAACCCGTCCTTGACGCCGCCGATGTTGACGAAGGCGCTCTGCATACCGGGGAGCAACTTGGCCACCCGGCCCTTGTAGATATCCCCCACCTGGCTCTTGTTCATCGTCCGTTCGAGGAACAGCTCGCAGAGCTGGCCGTTCTCAAGCAGGGCGATGCGCGTCTCCAGGGGGGTCGCATTGACCACCAGGGACTTCCGGACTTCCATAAAAACAACCTTTCAGAACTTTGCAGGAAGGCGCCTTGCCCCCACCGCGGGCCCCAGGGCCGTACCAGACCGAAGGGTGACTCTTTTCTACCATGACCCTTGGATGCCGCGCCAACCCCCAAAGGTTCCTGATTTGGTTTTTATTCTGAACAATGGGCAAGGCGGGGACAGGATTAACAGGATTAAAAGCTGGATTAACAGGATTTAAAGATCTGAAATGGCGAACCTTGCGAATGGCGGGGGGAAGGGAATTGGGATCAATGAGTTCACAAGGTGAGCATTGAAAGGGATTACGCGATTTGTTTGATGAGGCTCTCGGCGGGGATCCCGAAGGAGTCGTGGAGTTTGCGGATCAGGGCAGCGTCAGGGGGCGGGTGCGGTTCAAAACCTCATAGACCCGGTTCAGGCGCCCGATGGCAGGTTCGAGGTCCTTCGGCGACAGTCCGCGTTGGTCCATCACAAACCGAATGGCCTCAATCGGATCAGGAAGGTCCACGGGGAAGTGGCTGCGCTCATAGGCCTCCACCAGGGTTACGAGAACATCCAGGCGATCACCCTGAAGCGACCCTGCAGAGGCCGTCATCAGGGTTTCGATCTCCCGCAGCATCGAGCGGTAGTCGGCTTCGGTGTGGATGGGTTTGATGTCCATGGTGTCCTTCCGAAACGCTTTGAGCAGAAGTGTGGCGCAACCCCCCGCATGATCACTGCAACCACTGTAATCAGTGGCGGAAGGTTTTCCTCACCGGGATGCTTCACTGGGCGTCCTTGGCGAACGTTCATTGATTGTGTATACTCTACGTGTATACAATTAACACGAGGCATCTCATGACCATCCTGAAATCCGGACCCCTCGAACTCACGGTCTTTAAATCCGGCAACTCCTCAGCTTTGCGCCTGCCGAAAGCACTCGGGTTTGAACCTGGCGAACGGGTTGTGGCCTACTGGGACGGGGAAGCCCTTGTGTTGAAGCACGCCGATCCCCTGGGTTGGCCTGTGGGTTACTTCGACAGCTGGGAGGCCGCCACCATCGAGCTTCCCGAGCGCACTGCTGCCGGAACCCGGGAGAACCGCACTCAGCGCCTCTTTGGAGAGAAGGGAAGCCTCTGATGACGCGCTTCCTTCTCGATTCCAATGTCTGCATCGCCTGCCTGCGGCGGAAGCCGTGGGCACTCCAGGCGCTCCGAGTCATCCCGCTCACTTCGGTGGCAGTGTCTGCGGTGTCAGTGGGTGAACTGGTGCTCGGCAGTCACTTGGCTGACAACCCAAGCCGGGAACTGGCCAAAGTAGAGGCTTTTCTTCAGCCCATCCAGGTGCTTACCTTCGGGCGGGAAGAGGCTTTCCAGTGGGCCAGGATCGAAGCCCTGCTGCGAAAGCAGGGGAATCGCATCGAGGCTGAGGACGCCATGATCGCGGCCACCGCCCTGGCCCTTGGAATGACCCTGATATCAGGGGACACCAAGCATCTCGGGCGGGTGAAGGGGTTGAAGGTCCTGAACTGGGAACAACATCCCCCGGAGGGAATCGCCGCAACCTAAGGCGGCCCCCGGCAAATCCGTCAGCCGCGCCCTGCTTGCTCACCGCAATCACCGGCAAAAGACTTCCTTCTGCGTAGACTAAGTCGCCCAGGCTTGAATCCTGTTAATCCAGCCTTTAATCCTGTTAATCCTGTCCCAGCTTTTCAGTCCGTGAACGCCGACACGCAGAGGGGCGTGCGTTCCTGGGTGCGGCGCTCGGTGATGCGATTGCGCTCGTCCACGAAGACCACCTTGGGGGCCGCGGTTTCGGCCTCCTCGGCGCTCATCCAGCCGTAGGCCGCGATGATGACCAGATCGCCCTTCTGGACGAGGTGGGCGGCGGCGCCGTTGATGCCGACCTCGCCCGAGCCCGGCGTGCCCGGGATGACATAGGTGGCCAGGCGCGACCCATTGGTCACGTCGTAGATGTCCACCTTCTCATTCTCCAGGAAGCCCGCGGCTTCGATGAGCAGGGGATCCAGGGTGATCGATCCCACATAGTCCACATCGGCGCGAGTCACGGTGGCGCGATGGATCTTACCGAGCAGGAAGTGGCGCAGCATGCATCCTCCGGTCCAGGCTCCCCCTGGGAGTCCCGGCCAACGGACAAGGATGGGCTCAGGAGACGCCCAGGTCTATACTCGTTTTTTTCTTGGTTTGGCCAGGAAGAGAGCCAAGTGGGGCTGATATCCTAAATGATAGGCGGGTTCTCAATGCGGCGATCCAAGCTCACGACCCTCGGGGCCTTCCTCGCGTTCGGAATGGCCTTGCGGTCCTCGGAGCCCCTGCCGATCGCCTTGAGTTTCCAATCGGCCCTGGCCAAGGCGCTGGCCACCAATGAGCGCGTCATGGCCGCCCAATCGGTCGTGGAGCGCGCGGGGGCGGAAGCAGCGGTGGCACGGGGACGCCGGTGGCCTGATATCAGCCTCACCGCGAGGAGCACGCGCATCGACCAGCCGATTGTCATCGATCTGGATCCCATCCGGCAGGCGATGCTCAAGCTCCACCCCAGTGTGCCACCCACCGCCATCCCGCCCTTCCAGAGCCAGGTCCAGGACGACCATTTCAACCATGTGACCCTGAATGCCACGCTGCCCCTGTTCATGGGTGGCCGGATCCAGGCTGGGGTGCGAGCGGCGCGGGCGGGCGTGAGCTCGGCCGCTGAACAGCGCCGAGGCCTGGCGGGAGAGCTGACCACCGAGCTTGCCCAGCGCTATTTCGGCCTGCAGTTGGCCACCGAAAACCGGGGTACCCGCCAGGGCATCCGGGACAGCATCC
>JBBQEL010000063.1:0-19953 GCA_038320645.1 Holophagales bacterium
CGGGGCAGAGGATGCGGGTCATGTCCGGGTGGTTCGCGAAGCGGATGCCGAGCATGTCGTAGATCTCCCGCTCCATCCAGTTGGCGCCGGGGTAGATGGCACAGGCGCTCTCAGGCACGAAGCCTTCGGGCACCAGGATGCGGAGCCGGAGGCGCTTCCGGCGGCTGATGCTCGTCAGGTGGTAGACCACCGAGAAGGCGAAGTCCGTGGCCGCGGGATAGTGGGTGCCGGACTCGTCGGCCAGCATTTCGTAGTTCAGGGCGGCTTCGTCGCGGCAGAGCTTCAGCGCCTCGAAAATGGCCTCCTTCTTCACCTGGCAGACCAGTTCGCCCGCCTGCTCGAAGATCTCCTCGACTTTGTCGCCCAGCAGAGCCACCAGCGTCAGCAGGTCGGCATCCTGCGCCGCCTGGGGCACGGGGGTCTTCAGGTCGTTGTCGTCCTTGCGGGGGACGGGCCGGACCGGCGGCTTGGGCGCGTCCTTGCCCTCGGCTTCCGCCTTGGCCTTGGCGCTCTCAAAGTCGGCCTGCATCTTCACCCATTTGGCCTCGTCGGCCGCGGCCGCCGCCTTCTGCTCGGCCAGGTAGGTTTTCAGGCTTGGCAACGGCACGGTCTTCGGCAGGACGATCTGGCGCTGGGGGGAGGCCGCGTAGTCGTAGACATAGGGTCCCGCGGGAGCCTCGGGGGCTGCAGAGGCCTCGGGTGTCTGGGGATCGATCGGTTCCGCCATCAGCCGACCTCCTCGAAGATGTCCTTGTACCGGTCGGCGAGGCTGCTGGTCATGATCTTGTCCTGCAGCTTCATGAACCCGTAGATGAGCGATTCAGGGCGGGGCGGGCAGCCCGGGATGAAGACATCCACCGGGATGACCTTGTCCACGCCCTGGATGGTGTGGTACGAGTCGAAGGGTCCCCCGGCCGTGGCGCAGGAACCCATGGCGATCACCCACTTGGGCTCGGGCATCTGGTCATAGAGCGTCTTGATCACCGGGGCCATCTTGTAGGTCACGGTGCCGGCGATGATCATCAGATCCGCCTGGCGGGGCGTGGCGCGGAAGATGCCAGCGCCGAACCGGTCGAAGTCGAAGCGGCTGGCGCCCGCGGCCATCATCTCGATGGCGCAGCAGGCCAAGCCGAAGGTCACCGGCCACACGCTGGTGGCGCGGGACCAGTTCATGACCTTCTCCACCTTGGTGGTGATGAGGAAGTGCTCAAAGGTCGAGGGCTGGTTGATGCTCATTCCCATGTGAGGGCTCCCTTGGACCAGATGTAGCCGTAGCCGAACAGCAGCAGGAAGAGGAACAGGCCCAGCTCGATGGCGCCGAAGACGGCCAGTTCCTTCATCTGGATGGCCCAGGGCATCAGGAAGACCGTTTCCACATCGAACACGAGGAACATCACGGCCACCAGGTAATAGCGCACGGAGAACTTCGCCCGCGCCTCGCCCGTGGTGGTGATGCCGCACTCGTACGATGAGTACTTGGCCGCACTGGGCCAGCTGGGGCGCAGCAGCCACGATAAATTCCAGATGATGATCGGCAGGGCCACTGCTACCAGGATCAGCAGCAGGATGGACGCGTACCCACGCATGGAGCCTCCAGGACCAGTCATTGTGGGGTGCCGGTCCCGCGCAGGTCAACGCTCGAAGCCAGGCGCGCCCTCCTTTGTGACCCATGCCCGATTCCGGCGCGCCGGGCGCCGGGCGCAGCTCCGGGGATTCCGGTAGGATGCTTCCATGTCCCTGCCGAAACCCCCGAGTCCCGTCGAGGCCGCCGAGGCCGCTGACCGCAATTTGACCGACTTCCGGCCGGCCAAGGAGCTCTACCCCACCCTCGACCTCACCCGCGAGCCCGTGGATTTCGCGCTCTTCCAGGCGCTGCCGCTCGATCTGATGTTCAAGCATCACTTCGTGCCCGTCCAGGAACGCGACGGTGCGTTGTGGCTGGCCATGGCCGATCCCCTGGACATCCCCACCCAGGATATGCTGCGGCTGCGGCTCAAGCGGCCCCTGCGCTTCGCTGGCGCCCCCCTGGCCCAGATCCAGGAAGTCCTCAAGAAATCCGAGAGCGGCCAAAAGGTCATGGATGAGGCAGGCGAGGCCCTCAAGATCCAGGTGCTCCACGAAGAGGATCTGGACGACGAAGTCCTGGATCTGGAGCGCCTGACCGACAAGGACGAGGCCCCGATCGTCCGCCTGGTGGACACCACCATCTTCAACGCCCTGCAGCGCCGGGCCTCCGACATCCACCTGGAAACCACCAGCACGGGCTTCCAGATCAAGTACCGCATCGACGGCAGCCTCTACTCCGCCGCCGACCCCATCGACCGGCGCTTCGCCTCGCCCATCATCAGCCGCATCAAGGTCATGTCCGAGCTGGACATCGCCGAGAAACGCAAGCCCCAGGATGGGCGCTTCAAGCTCAAGGTGCGGGGCCGGGCCATCGATTTCCGCGTGAGCATCATGCCCACCATTCATGGTGAGGACGCGGTGATCCGCATCCTCGACAAGGAGAACCTCACCGAGGAATTCCAGGCCCTCACCCTCGAGATCCTGGGCTTCTCCGACCATGAACTGAAGCGCCTGCGCCGCTTCGCCCGCGAGCCCTATGGCATGTTCCTCGTCACCGGCCCCACCGGCTCCGGCAAGACCACCACCCTCTACGCCGTCATCAGCGAGATCAAGGCCCCCGAGGACAAGATCATCACCATCGAGGATCCGGTCGAATACCAGCTCGAAGGGGTCACCCAGATTCCCGTGAACGAGAAGAAGGGCCTCACCTTCGCCCTGGGGCTGCGGTCCATCCTGCGCCACGATCCCGACAAGATCCTCGTGGGCGAGATCCGCGACCCCGAAACGGCCCAGATCGCCATCCAGTCCGCCCTCACCGGCCACCTGGTCTTCACCACCGTCCACGCCAACAACGTGCTGGATGTGCTGGGCCGCTTCCAGCACATGGGCGTCGAGGTCCACAACTTCGTCTCGTCCCTCAACTGCATCCTGGCCCAGCGGCTGATCCGGGTCCTCTGCCCCAAGTGCAAGCGCCCGGCGCCGGCCCCCACGCCCCAGGAATTGGAAGAGAACGGCGTGGACGAGGCCTGGCTGCGCAGCGCGGTCCTCTTCGACCGGGTCGGCTGCGTGGATTGCCATGGCACGGGCTTCCGCGGCCGCCAGGCCATCATCGAATTCATGGGGCTCAACGACGAGATCCGCGAACTGCTGGTCCTGCGCGCCCCGGTGCGCGAAGTGAAGGCCGCCGCCCGCCGGGGCGGCATGCAGTTCCTCCGGGAGAGCGCCATCGAGAAGGTGCGGCTGGGGATCACGACCTTTGCCGAGATCAACAAGGTGACCTTCAGAGAAGGGACGTGAAGCGCCTTCTTCTTGGGCTGGCCTCGTCCTCGCTGCTGCTGGCGGAAGGCTCTCCGCAGGCCCTGCAACTCCGCACCACCCTGAGCGCCGAGACCCTGCACCTGCCCCGAAACGAAGCGCTCGGACTGGTGGGCCTGTCCACCACGGCGGACTTCGGCCGCCTCCACCTGGGCCCGGCCCTCTATGGTGCCGTGCGAGGTGAACGCGGCGGGTTCTTCACTTTCGGAATCGAAGGTGGCCGGCGGGGACGCCCCTTCCCGGGCCTGCCCCTCGAATGGGATGCGGGCCTCTTCGTGGGCGGTGGCGGGGGCGCGGCGGCGCCCCAGGGCGGCGGGCTCATGGTGCGGCCGCATCTGGGGATGGTGCTCCTCCTGGGAAAGCTCCGCCTGGGTGCCCAGCTGAGCCACGTGCGCTTTCCCAATGGCGGCATCAACAGCACCCAGGCCGCGCTCACCGTGGCCTTCTCCGCCGACCACCTCTGGGTTCCGGAAGGCGGCCAGGGAGCGGCCTTCGACGGCCCTGTGAGCTGGGGGGGTCGCAGCTTCGAACTCGAGACACTGCGCGTGGACCCTTCAGCCTCATCCCGCACCCGCAGCGGCACGCCTCAGCAGCCCCTGGACTTGGCGGGCGTTTCGCTCGCCACGGAACTGCGCGGCTCCGGCTTCCGTTTCCTCTCCACAGCTGGCGCCGTCAAGGGCTCGAGTTCCGGCTACGCCCAGGCGTTGGCGGGCCTGGGCCTGCGCACGGCCCTCGCGGGCCCCCTGGGCCTGGAGGCGCGCCTGGGCGCGGGCCTGGGCGGTGGGGGCGACCTGGACACCGGCGGTGGCTTCCTCCTCGCGGGCGAAGGCGCCCTCACCCTCGGCACCGGCCGCTGGCGGGGCGCCGCGAGCCTGGGCTTCCTGGAGGCCCCCGGAGGCTCCTTCCGCAGTCGCACGGTCACGCTCCGGCTTTCGCATCGTTCCTCTGTCCCGGCACCCTGGAAGGCGGGCGAAACCCTGGCGGGTTTCGAGCTCGCGAACTGGCGCGCCGGATCTGCTTTCATCGTCTATCGCCACGCCCAGAGGCAGGACGGCACGGCAGGGCCCATCCAGCTGATGACGCTCCGCCTGGACCGCCGGCTCGGCGACACCTTCTACCTGAGCGGCGAAGCGGGCAGTGCCACCGGTGGCCGCGCCGGTGGCTACTCCACCGGCCTTGCGGGCCTGGGTGGCGAGACCCCCCGGTGGCAGCGCCAGCGGCTCTTCCTCGAAGCCGCCCTCGGTGCGGGCGGCGGCGGCGGGCTTCGCTCCGGCGGCGGGCTGCTCACCTCCCTGCGCGCAGGCTGGCGCCTGGAGCTGCCGCACGGCCTTGGGCTCGACGCCACGGTGGGCAAGGCCCGCGCGCAAGGGGGCGCTCTGGACAGCACCACCTACGGGCTGGGCCTGCACCTGCGCTTGGCGGCCTTGGAGCGTTAGTCCACGACCCTTCCGGCGGAGGCCGGGTTCACACAAGCCAATGCCCCGTGGAGGAGGTGGGGCAATGCTAGGCTCGGGCATTCCCGGAGTCACCATGCCGCAGCCACGGATGGCCCTGCGCAAAGACCGTCCTGGCCAGACCCAGCCTTCGGACAGTAGTGATGGCGCGCCACCCAGGCCGTCCCGGTCCCGCGCGAAATATGGGTTCCTGAGCGTCCTCCTCATCTTGGCGGCGATAGCTGCGGGGATCTGGTGGCAGGTGCGCCGCCAATTGCCGGACTTCACTTCCCGCCAGCTCACCGGTCTCCAGGGCGCGGTGGCAGTGACCTTCGACGACCGCGGCGTGGCCACCGTGCGCGCCGCGACCCTGCCAGATGCGTTCCGGGCCCAGGGCTATCTCATGGCCCGGGAGCGCCTCTTCCAGATGGAACTTCAGCGGCGCACCGCCGGGGGGGAGTTGGCAGAGATCGCCGGTCCCGGCGCCCTGCCCCTGGACCGCCTCCACCGCGTCTACGGCTTCGCCCAGGTGGCACAAGCGGCCGTGGCCAAGCTTTCGGCCAACGACCGGATCAACCTGGAAGCCCTGGCGGCGGGCATCAACGCCTTCATCGAAGCTCACGAAGGCCGCTGGGGCCTGGAGTTCCGCCTCATGGGCTTCCGCCCCCGCCCCTGGACGGTGGCCGACTCCCTCCGCACCCTGCTCCTCATGCACGAGGATCTGGCCTCCAGTTGGAGGACCGAACTGCAGGCCGAACGCCTGGCCAAGCTGCCTCCCGCCACCCGGGACTTCCTCATGCCCCGCGTGGTGGACCAGGACAGCCCAACGGTCCCGGATACCACTCCGGCGCCAGTGCCGAGCACCCAGGCCTTCTTTGCGGAGCCACGCCCGGTGCGGCCGGTCCTCGCACCGACGGAGTGGCCCATCGCCACAGAGCTGCCCCTTCCACTGACGCTCGGCACCACCCTGGGACACCGGCCGGATGGCATCGGCAGCAATGCCTGGGCGGTGGCGGGTCGCCGGAGCGCCACAGGCAAGGCCCTGCTGGCCAATGATCCGCATCTCGGTCTCCGCGCTCCCGGCCTGTGGCTGCCCATGCGCCTGGAAGTCGGTGGCCGCTTTGTCCAGGGCGTGGCCCTGCCCGGCCTGCCGGGCATCATCATCGGCCACAACGACCGCGTGGCCTGGGGCTTCACCAACATCGGCACGGATGTCCAGGATCTCTACTGGGAGAAGGCGATCCGGCACCGCAAGGAACGCATCGCCGTGAAAGGCGCGGCCGCAACGATGGTGGAAGTGGCCGAGGGGCCCCACGGCCCGCAGGTGGCCGCTGGCTACAGCCTGAAGTGGTCAGCGCTGGATCCGGCCAACCTGGCCATGCCCACGGGCCATCTGTTCGCCACGGACTGGGTCACCTTCAACGCGGCCATGGACCTGGTGCTCGGCCCTGCGCAGAACGCCGTCTACGCCGATCGGGACGGTCATGTGGGTTACCGCGCCACCGGCCTCGTGCCCATCCGTCGGAAGGGCGATGACGGCAGTACACCCAGGGATGGCACCGACCCGGCCAACGACTGGAAGGGCTTCGTGCCCATGGCCCAGATGCCGCGCACCTTCGATCCGCCCACGGGCCTCATCGTCACCGCCAACAACCGCACCATCGGCTCATCCTTCCCCTTCCCCGTGGCCACGGAGTGGGCCTCGCCGGCCCGGGCCCGCCGCATCCTCGACCAGCTGGATCCTTCACAGCCGCTGGACTGGAAGGCCATGGAACGCCTGCAGCGGGACGAGGTGAGCCTGGCCCACCGCGAGCTGATGGAGGCCTGGCGCCCCTTCCTGCCCGAGGACGCCCGGGCTCGCTTCCAGCAGTGGGATGGGGCCGCCGCCGCCGGGAGCACCCTGTTCCCGGAGGCCCTGGCCCTGAACAAGGCCCTGCGGGCAGTGCTGCTGGAAAAGCTGCTGGCGGGCACCAGCGTGGAGCCTGGCGACTTCCACTGGCACAACTCCGAAGCCATGCTCCTCGCCGCCCTCCGTGCCAACCCGGAAGCCTGGCGGCAGACAGGCCTCGGCGACAAGCCTGCAGCCCTCCAGGCCGCGCTGCAGCGGTCCAGCCAGGGCCCGCACCAACCCTGGGGCACGACCAACCGCACCTGGCTGCGCCACCCGCTCGGGATGGGCGGCGCCCTCCTCGCCCGGATCTTCGATCCACCGCGGGCCTCGATCGGAGGTTCCAGCCGCAGCGTGCGGGTCACCGGCACCGCCTTCGGCCAGAGCATGCGCATGGTCGTGGATTGGAACGATCCCGACGCCACCACCCTGGTGTTGCCCTTGGGCGTCAGCGGCCACCTGGGCAGTGCCCACCGGCAGGATCAGTGCCAGGACTGGCTGCTGGGCGATCCCGAAGGCCACCGGACCCGGCTGAAAAAGCCGCCCGCTGGCCTTTCCATCACCTTCAAGCCCTGAGAGCCCCTCTATCAGGGTGGGCGCTTCAGACCATGTCCAGGCGCCGCGCGATGAACTCCTCGATGAGATGGAGCACCCCCGGGCTGGGGTTGAGGTATTGCACGCCCACCAGGATCATCCCCTCGGCGTTGTTCAGGTTCTGACCGATGAGGTGCCGCACTTCCCCATCCACCTTCACTCTGGGCAACGAGGGATGCTCGAAGACGATGCCCTTGAGTGTGGTGCCGGCCGGGAGGCGGATGGCTTCCCGGTGGCTGAGTTTAAGCCCCACCCCTCCGGTGGAGAGGTTGGTCATTTCCACACCGCGGAAGACCCTGCCCTCCACTTCGAAGCGCAGCGTGTAACGGCTGTCCAGGCTGAGCCGGAAGTACTGACGGCGGTCCTCGGGGTTCGACATGGACTTCCCATCGGCTCATGGCAGGGGTTGGATGACATCGGGACTCAGTGGGTGCGCTGCTTCCCGCTCACGATCTCGCGCTCAAGGCTCTGCAGCCGCTTGAGCCGGGCGAAGAGCCCGGGCTGGGCGGCCAGGGCCCCGGGGGTATCCAGCTGGAGGGTGCGGCCCTCTTCCATGACCAGCACCCGGGCGCAGGTCTCGGCCACGAAGACGCGATGGGTGGCCACGACGAGGGTGGAGGTCCCGAGGAATCCCCGCAGATTTTCGAGGATGCGGCTTTCGGTTTCCGCGTCCACGGCGGAGAGCGCGTCGTCTAGCAGCAGCAGGCGGGGATGGCGCAGCAGGGCGCGGGCCAGGGCCGTGCGCTGGCGCTCGCCGCCGCTGAGGATCACTCCGCGTTCGCCCACCACCGTGTCGAGGCCATCGGGCAGGCGCCGGATCAGTTCATCCATGGCGACCACCCGGGCGATCTCCCAGATTTCTTCGTCGCTGGCTTCGGGCCGGCCCATGGCCAGGTTCATCCGCAGCGTGTCCGAAAACAGGAAAGCCTCCTGGGGCACCCAGCCGAGGCCCGCCCAGTGGCGGCGCAGGGTGGTGTCGCCCAGTAGCTCGCCATCCACCCGCAGCTGGCCGCCCTGGGGCTCGCGCAGGCCCGCCAGCACCTGGAGCAGCAGCGTCTTGCCCGAGCCGATGCTCCCCACTACCGCCAGGCTGTCGCCGGGCGCCAGGTCGAGGTCGATGGGGCCCAGGCCGCGGCCGGTCTCGAAGCGGTGGGTCACGCCGGTGAGCCTGAGCGAGGCAGGAACGGCAGGCAGGGTGATGCTTTCGGCGGGCGGCAGGGCCCGCTCGGGGCTCTGCAGCAGCTGCTCCAGCCGCTCCTGACCGGCGCGGGCGCGCTGGAACAGATTCGCCGACCAGCCCAGGCTCATCATCGGCCAGGCCATGGCCACCAGGAAGCCCGTGAAGGCGGTGAGGTCGCCCAGACTCAGCGCACCCTTCACCACCAGGCTGCCGCCGTAGGCCACCAGCACCAGGGCCGACAGACCACTGATCAACGCTGACAGCGGCGCGTAGGCGCTGAAGATCACCGACTGCTTCATGCTCAGCGAGGCGTGGCGGTAGCTGAGGGCACCGAACTGCGCGACGCGGGCCTCCTCCAGTCCGAAGGCCTGCACCACCCGCTCACCGCTGATGGTTTCGTGACTGAAGGTGGACAGGGCGGAGAAGGCCAGCTGCAGCTTCTGCTGCACCATGTGGCTCCACTTCCCGATGATGTAGAAGCCCAGGGCCAGGAACGAGAAGGGGAGCATGACGGCCAAGGTGAGCCGCCAGCTGGTGTGGATCATCAGGCCCAGGGTCACCGGCAGGATGGACAGCACCTGGAGAAAGCTCATGAGGCCGGGGCCGGTGGCCATGCGGACCGTGCCCACATCATCGCCGACGCGCGACATGAGATCGCCCACCCGTTGCCGCTCGTAGAACGAGAAGGGGCGGGCCAGGAGGAACCCGTAGAGGGCTTCGCGCTGCTCCCGCTCCACCTCGCGGCTGAGACCGATGAGCGTATTGCGCATGAGGTAGCGACCGACGCCCGCGACGGCGGTGAAGGCCAACATCCAGGCCAGGAACACCTTCGAGCCGTGCCAATCCTGGTGCTCCAGCGCGTTCACCGCCCGGCCCGCCCAGTAGGGCACCACCGAAGCCGCCACGCTGCACCAGACCGTGGCCACCAGGCCCCAGTGGAGGGTGCGCCGGTGCCGGGCCATCAACGGCCACCACCACCAGAGCTTCGACTTCGAAAGATCCGCCACGCGGCCTCCTGGTAATTAGAGTAGCAACACCTATCTGCCTCCGGGCCAGGGAGTCTGTGACCCGGCCCGGCAGGAAGCACCTTTCCCCGGCCTGCCCGCCGTCGCATCCTGGAAGGAGTCCCCGGATCCCCCATGCGCAACCTCCTGCTGACCCTCTGCGTGCTGTTCGCCCCCCTGTTGGCCCAGGCCCAGGTGGTGGAAGAGTCCCTGCCCCGGGATCCCGGGCCCCTGAACTTCATCCAGGGGGATAGCTACGAGCAGTGGATCCTCCAGTCCCTGGCGGGGGATGCGCTGGTCGGCATCCGCGCCGATGGCCGGGTGGTGCCCCGCCTCGCCACCGCCTGGATGGTGCAGAAGGATGGCACCATCACCTTCACGCTGCGCCCCGACGCCCGCTACACGGATGGCAGCCAGGTTACGGCCGAGGATGTGGCCTGGACGCTGCAGGAGCTGCGCCGCGATCCCAAGGCCAGCCCCACGAAGCGCGCCATCCTGGATGGCGCCGAAGTGGGGATCGAGCAGGGCCGCCCCTGGATCCGTACGCCGAAACCGGCCGGGCGCCTCCTCCTGGAATTGGCCCGCATCCCCATCGCCCAGAAGGGCCATCCAGAGCGGGGTTCAGGCCCCTTCAGCTTCCGCAAGGAGCCGGGCGCCTGGGTCTTTCTCCGGCGGGAGCATTTCCTCAAGCCCCGCATCGATGGCATCCGCTTTCGCCTGCTGCCGGATCAAGCCAGCGTCATGACCGCGCTCCAGAAGGGCTGGCTCAGCATCGGGGCCCCGGCGCCCCGACGCCAGAACGAAGTCCCCGCCACCCATCGCCTGGTCACCCAGCCCATGCACGCCCAACTGGTAGTGTGGAGCCGGCAGGGGGTCGGGCCGCTGCAATGGCTCGAGCGCTGGCGGAAGGACGCCTTCCCGCCCCAGCTCCTGGGCCAGAACGCCCGGCCGAGCCGCGGCTTATGGCCCGAAACCCTGGGCTTCGAGGTCCAGACCATCGAGGCTGGCACCCCGGTCCCCAAGGGCACCGGCGCCTTCCAGCTGCTCTACGGCGCCGGCGAGGAATCCATCGAAAAGCTGCTGCTGGCCTTGCGCGAGCGGGCCCGCCGGGATGGCTTCGACCTCCAGCTCACGCCCCTCGAGCAGGGGCTGCTGGCCGAGCGCCTGCAGAAGGGCGAGTTCCAGCTCGCCTGCTCGGCCGTGGTCTTCGATCCCCATCCCTGGGCCGTGCTGGAGTATCTGGAACCCAAAGGCCCCATGAATTTCACCGGTTGGAAGCAGCCCCGGCTGGCCGCCCTTGTCGCCCGGATCCAGCAACCCGGTGATCTGGCCTGGCGCGACCTGCAGCTGCTCTGGGGCCAGAGCCCCGCCGCCCTGCCCATCCTCGATTTCCAAAGCGTCATCTGGGTGGCCAAGCAGCTCCAGGTGGAACCCAGTCCGCTGGGTCTGTATCTGAGTACGCCCGGGGCCGCCGGCTGGCGCTGGAATAAGTAGTGAAGCGCTTCGCACCGGGCCTGCTGGTCTGGGCCCTGGGCCTGGGTCTGGCGCTGGGTCTGCCCGGTTCGGCGTGGAAGGGCGCCGCCCCCCCAACCTTCCCCTGGGCCGCATTGGGCCCCGCCGTCCTGGCCGTCGGCGCGTTGGCCCTGCTGGCGCCGTGGCTGGCCTGGCGCGGCGGCCCCGGTCTCGCCACCCGCCGTTCCCTCGCCCTGCTGGAGGCTCCGCCCGATCTGCTCTGGGCTGGGCTCCTGCTGGCCCTCTGGCCCGCCGCCTGGGGCCCGCCCGGAACCTCGGCCTGGCTGCTGGCCTTCCTGGTGGCCTCGCTGCCGGGCGAGGTCCGCTGGCTGGCCCAGGCCATGCCTGCGGAACACCCCTTTCCCCAGGCCTGGGGCCGGCTGGCCGTGCAGCAGGTGCGCCGGACCGTACTGCTGCGGCTCTGGGGCCGCTGGCTGGCGGCCCGGTTGCCCATCTGGCTGACGGCCACCCTGGTGCTGGAACGGGTGCTGGGTATCCCCGGCCTGGGTACCGACTGGATGACCCGCGTCGCCGGCCGGGACCGGGCCGGACTGGCCGTCTGGGTGCTGCTCCTGGCCCTGCTGTGGGCGGCCTCCCAGCGCTGGGAGAGGGAAAGCGCATGAAGTGGCGGCTGGCCTTCCTGGCGACCCTGCTGCTCCCCGAGCAGGGCCTGGACCCATTCCGGGGCGGGCTCGGCCCAGCCCTGCGCCATCCCCTGGGCACCGATGATCTGGGTCGCGATGCCCTGCTGCGTCTGCTCCTGGCGGGTGCCCGCAGCCTGGGCTTCGCCAGCGCCTGTGCCCTGCTCGCCCTGACCCTGGGCTTGCTCCTCGCCTGGCGTGGGCAGCAGCTGCGGAGCGCCTTGTCCGCCCTGCGCAGCCTGCCACCCCTGCTCTTCCTGCTGCCCCTGGCCGCGGCCGCGGGTGGCCTATCCCTGGCCACCACCTGGCTGCTGCTGGGCCTCCTCGCGGCCCCCCATCTGGAACCCGCCCTGCGCACCCGGCTCGATACCTTCCGCCATTCCCCCGCCTGGGCCGCGGAGCGCACGCTCGGGGCGACCTGGCCGTCGACGCTTCACCGCTGGGCACCCTGGGGCTGGCAGCAGGCCGCCGCGCTCTTCCCCAGCACCTGGCTGGCCGCCCTGTGGGGCGAGGCGACGCTGTCGGCCCTGGGGCTCGGGCCGGGCCCCGGCCACGACAGCCTGGGCCGCCTGCTCGCCGAAGAGTTGCCCAGGCTCGGCTCCGATCCCTCCCCCCTCGGCTGGGCCGCCCTGGCCGCCGTGCTCACCCTCGCCTGGGTTTCAGCGCCTGGGAAATCGAAGTACTGATTGCTGGTCGCGGAAAACGCGGAAGCCCACGGAAGCCACGGAAAGAAACGGAAAAGGCGGAAAGTCGTGCCTCCAGCGCCCATGAAGCGGAGCCCTGAACCCTTTCCCTTTTTCCGCGTTTTCCGCAGCTCTTCCGCGCTTTCCGCGACCAGCGCCCTCTGCTTCAGCCCGCCCCCAGCTTGGCCTGCATGATGTCGAGGATCTCGGTATCGGCGCCGGCCATGCCGCGCTGGGCCAGGCGGCCCAGATTCACCAGGGAGGCCAGGCCATCGGCGCCGACGATGCCATCGGTCGCGGGAATGCCGAAGCCTGCCAGAGCCAGCGTTGCGGATCGGAAGGCGGCTTCCACGCCCGTCATGGCCTTCATGGCGCAACCGATCTTGGCGCCATCGCAGATCAGCCCCGCCAGGTTGCCCACCATGTTGTGGATCGCCAGGTCCACCTGGGCCACGCCGCCCCCGCCGAGGTGCACCAGTCCCACCGCGATGCCGATGCCCGCGGCGTTCGAGGCCCCGCAGATGGCCGACAGGGTGCCCAGCTTCTGAGTGGTGGCCGTGGTCAGCAGGCAGGCCAGGGCCAGCGCCTCCTCGATGCGCGCCGCGGCGTGCCCCGCCTGCAGGCCCCAGAGGCCCATGGCCACGGAGACCGTGATGCCCTTGTTGCCGGAACCGGCCAGGGACATCACCGTAAGCGGTTCGCCGGACATCCGGCCCAGCACGCCCGCGCTCACCAGCCGGGGGATGCGCAGCAGGGGCTCCGCCTCGGGACCGGGCACGAACCCCGCGGGCAGGTGGCCCACGCAGTGCTCGGCCATGGCGAGGTTCAGGGCCAGGCCTTCCCGCAAACGGGCGCGATCCGCCTCGGTGATCGTACCGGCGAGCGCTACCAGTTCCGCCAGGGACAGGGCCCCCACCAGCTCACGCACTGAGTCGGAGGTGGCCGTTCCTGTCGCCGGTGTCGGCACGGGCACCGCGATGCCGTCCGCCTCAAGGCGCACCAGCCGCGTATGCTCCTGGGCCATGACCGCCCGGCCCACGCCACCTTCACAGGCCACGGTGCAATCGATGTGCAGTTCGGTGCAGGACTCATCCACTTCCACATGGACCGCGCCCCGGTCCAGCAGCCGCGCGGCTTGCGCCAGGGCCTCCGGCGTGACGGATTCAAAGATCTGCAACCCGGGCGTGGCGTCCGGCAGCACGGCGCCCAGGGCCAGGGCCCAGAGCACGCCGGTCTTGTGCCCGCTGTTGGGGATGCCCACCGCATGGCAGTTCTTGTAGGTGCGGGCATCCAGGATCAAGCGCGCCATCCGGGGCTCGCCGTGGCCCTGCCCGGCCGCCAGGCAGGCCGCGTAGGCCACTGCCGCCGGTTCCGTGCAGCCCAAGGCGGGCCTCCATTCAGCGGACAGATACTCGGTCAGATTCATCGTCGTCACCAGCCCTTCATTCTCGCTGGATTCAGCAGGTTCCTGACAGAAGATTTTCGAAAGCGGGGACAGGATTTACAGGGTTAAAGGCTTGATTAACAGGATTAAAGATTACGTGGAAAAGTTTTTGAATCCTGTTAATCCTATCTGTCAATCCTGTTAATCCTGTCCAGGCTTTCAACCTTGTCTGGCTTTGCTGGAGTCCCATGAGCCTTCTCCTCGGACACCCCCTCCCCGCCTTTTCCCTGCAGGACGAGCAGGGCGCCACGGTCACGGCCAAGGACTTCCAGGGCCACTGGACGGTGCTCTACGCCTATCCCAAGGACAGCACCCCCGGCTGTACCACCGAGGCCTGCGACTTCCGCGACAACCTGGCCCGCGTCGAGTCGCTGGGCGCCCAGGTCTACGGCATCAGCCGCGACAGCCTCAAGAGCCACCTGAACTTCATCGCCAAACAGAGCCTGCCCTTCCACCTGCTCTCCGATCCCGACTGCGCCCTGCTCAAGCCCCTCAGCGCCTGGGGGATGAAAAGCATGTACGGCAAAGCCTTCGAAGGCATCCTCCGCAGCACCTTCCTGATCGATCCCAAAGGCGTCATCCGCCACATCTGGCCCAAAGTAAGCGTCAAAGGCCACGTCGCCGACGTCCTCGAGGCACTCGGCTCATTGCAAAAAAAGATGAGACAGGATTAACAGGATTAAGTGCTTGATTAACAGGATTAAAGATAAAAAAATTTTCAATTCTGTATATTTCAGTCTTGTCTTTTGAATACTGTTAACCCTGCTTTTCAATCCTGTTAATCCTGTCCCCACTTGGAGGCACTCGGCTCATTGCAAAAAAAGATGAGACAGGATTAACAGGATTAAGTGCTTGATTAACAGGATTAAAGATAAAAAAGACTTTCAATCCTGTCTTTTTTGAATCCTGTTAATTCTGCTTTTCAATCCTGTTAATCCTGTCCCCGCTTTGCGGGTTTTGCCGTACTCACCCCGCCATGATGCTGAAACCGCCGTCCACGTAGAGCACTTGGCCGGTGACGCCGCGGCCCATGTCGCTCAGGAAGAAGACACCGGCATCCCCGACTTCCAGTTGATCAGTGTCCCTCTGCAGGGGCGTGTGGGCCCGGTGGTGCCTTAGCTTTGAGCCGATCCCCGGAATGCCGGCCGCCGCCAGAGTCTTGATGGGACCGGCGGAGATGGCGTTCACGCGGATGCCCTGGGGGCCGAGATCGGCGGCGAGGTAGCGCACGCTGGCTTCCAGGCCGGCCTTGGCCACGCCCATCACGTTGTAGCCCGGCACCACCCGCTCGGAACCCAGGTAGCTGAGGGTGACGATGGAGCCACCCTCCGGCATGAGGGGTCGGGCCGCATGGGCGACCGCGGCCAGGGAGTAGGCACTGATATCGAGGGCCACGCGGAAATCCTCGCGGCTGGTGTCCACGAAATCCCCTTCCAGGGCCTGGCGGGGGGCGTAGGCCACCGCGTGCACCACGAAGTCGAGCGTGCCCCACTTCTTGCGGATCTCATCGAAGGCCATGACGATCTGGCTATCGCTGCCCACATCCATCATCTGCAACAGAGGGTGCTTCAGCTCCGCCGCCAGTTCGCGCACATTCTCCCCGAGCCGCTCGTTCTGGTAGGTGAGACAGAGCTGGGCGCCAGCCTCCGCCGCCCGCTGGGCGATGCCCCAGGCGATGGACCGCTTGTTCGCCACGCCAATGATCAACCCCCGCTTGCCTTCCAACAATCCGCCCTTGGTTACCATCATTTTTCTCCCGAGTCATGTCCGAACAGACACTTATGGTATCGCAGAGATCAAACCCCGGATCATGCCCTGAGTCAGGCCCCGCCTAACACTGATCAATGCGCCCGATCCTGCAGAGGTAGTTCGCCACTTACAGTGATCATCCGTGCTCTCAATTGAGGCCCTGCAGAGTAGTTACTAGATTTATAATCATTTTTATTTCAACAATAATGATCAAAACTTCAAGCATGGGCGCCACCCAGGGGCACCCTCGCTGCGCCTTTTTTGGGGCGCGGCGAGGGTACCCATGGGTGACTCCGGGCCCCGCCGGAAGCCGCCAAAGGCGGGCCCATGCGGAGACCATCCGGCCCCTGCTTGATCACCGCAATCACCGAAATCAGCGGCAAAAACCTTTTCCTGAACCGCAAACCACCTTCAGAACCCCGTCAAAAGCAGATCCATCGCCTGAAGAATCTTCTCCCGCAATTCGGCGAGATCCCCGACGACCGCCCCCAATTCCCGCACCGGTATGCCCGCCATTTCGGGCACCATGACCACCACCGACTGCCCCTGGAACGGCACCACCGGAGTCAGGCGCGACAGCGCCTGGGCACCCCCGACGCCCAGGGCATAGAGCGGCACCACCAGCTTGGTGCCGAGCCCAGCAAGCACCTCCGACTGCACATCCAACAGAAAAGGAACCGTCGCGTGGGTCCTCAGGTTCGGGTTCCCGCCTGCCAAGCCTTGACGAAGTGATACAAAAGGATCACTCTGCATGCCGTGGAGGCTCCCATGATGAAGCTGGTTCCGGTCACCGAGGTCAAGCGCCGCGCCACTGAGGTGATTGCCAGCCTCAAGAAATCGCGCTCGGCTGTGATGGTGACCGAACACGGTCGTGAGGCGGCTGTCCTGGTGGATGTGGAGACCTGGAACAGCCTGCAGCGGCGTCTGGAGATTCTGGATCTGGTGGCCAAAGGCATCGGCGATCTTCGGGCAGGTCGAGTCACCTCCCAGGAGGAGGCCAAGCTCCGCCTGGCCAGGTTCGCCCAGTGAAAGTCCAATGGGCCGATCGGGCCCTCCGGGATCTGGAGGATGTCCTCGACTACATTCATTGGGACAATCCAGACGCAGCCAGGCGCCTCCATGACAGGGTTTTCGAGAAGACGGACAAGCTCCGGGACTTCCCAGATATGGGTTCCATCTCCCTCGAAGCTGGCGAGCCCTTTCGGGAGATCCTCGTGAAGCCACTGCGCCTCCTCTACCTGCAAGAGGGGGAAACGCTGACCATCGTGGCGGTCTTTCGGGAAGAGGCCGATCTGAGGCCCCTGCGCGCTCCCAGTTGAAAGAATCCTGTTCAGCCTGTCCCCGCCGTATCTTGTAGTCCGATGCTCCTCGCCCCCGCCGCCTTCCTCCTCCTCCAAGCCCAGGCCCCCACCTACCGGGCTGATCTGGACGCGGGGCGGTACCTCAAGGTCCGGGCCGAGGCCGAGCAGCGCCTGCGCCAGGAGCCGAACGATGCCCGGGCCTGGGCGGCCAAGTCCGAAGCCCTGGCCAGCATCCAGCTCTTCACCGAAGCCCGGGTGGCGGCAGAGCGCGCCCTGGCCTTACAGCCCGGCCTGGCCGACGCCCTCCTGGCCCGGGGCCTGGCGCGGGCGGGCGAGGCCATCCGCCAGCGCGACCTCGGCAGCCTGCGCGGTGCCCTGGGCGCCATGGATGATCTGCGCGCCGCCACCGAGGCGGATCCCACCCTGGCGCCCGCCTGGATGAGCCTGGGCCTGGCCTATGAAATGTTGCCCGGCCTCCTGGGCGGCTCCACCCGCAAGGCCCTCCAGTGCGCCGACCGCCTGCGCCGCGTGGCCCCCGCCCGGGGTGACCTGCTGCAGGCCCTCATCCTGGTGGAAGAGGACCAGTGGCGCGAGGCCGAGACCTGTTTCCAGCGCGCCCTGGCCAAGGCCCCGCAGGATCCTGAAATCGTCGGCCAGTGGCTGGACGCCCTCGACCGCCGCCCCGCCAAGAAAGCCCTGGGCGAAGCCGGAAAGAACGCCCGCCTGCTGGTGGAGGCCCCCCGCCTGCTGCCCGGCGTGCGCACCCGTGCCCGTGGCGTCGTGGCCGTCAGCGATGCCTACCTGCACGCCGGCCAACCCGAAACCGCCTGGACCGTCGCCCACGATCACCTCGGCCAGGTCGACGCCCCCAGCCTGCTGCGCCTCCAGTTGGGCAAGGTGGCCGCCGCCAGCGGCCTGCATCGCCCCGAAGGCCAGACCGCCCTGGACCAGGTGCTCCGCGAACCCCTCGAAGGCGGCTCCGGCGGCTACCCCAGCGCCTGGTGGCGCAAAGGCCAGATCCTCCGCGACCTGGGCCGCCAAGACGAAGCCCGCAAAGCCGCCCAGGCAGCCCTCAAGCTCGATCCCAATCATCGCGGGGCAAGAGAACTCCTGGAAAAGCTTGGACAGGATTAACAGGATTAAAAGCTGGATTAACAGGATTAAAGCTTTTTCCCATTGTCTTTAATCCTGTTAATCCTTAGAAATCCTGTTAATCCTGTCCCCGCTTTTTTTACTTACCGATTAAAAATTCTATTTTCAATTGGTCAAAATACTCCTACCCTGAACCCATGATCGAGCGGAACCTGCTTCCTGTCCTTCTGCGTTCGGCGGAGTTGTACCCGATCGTCACCCTGACGGGGCCGCGGCAATCCGGCAAGACCACCCTCTGCCGCCAGGCGTTTCCGGACAAGCCCTACACCAGCCTCGAGCCGCTGGAAATCCGCTCCTTTGCCCGCGAGGATCCCCGGGGGTTCCTGGCCCAGTTTCCGTCCGGCGCCATCCTCGACGAGGTGCAGCAGGCCCCGGATCTGCTGGGCTACCTCCAGGAGCAGGTGGACCGCAACGCCGCACCCGGTCAGTTCATCCTCACGGGTTCGCAGCACTTCGGGCTCAGCCAGGCCATCAGCCAATCCCTGGCGGGCCGCACGGCGGTCCTCCACCTGCTGCCCCCCAGCCTGGAGGAACTCCGCCGGTTCCCCACGCCACCGCTGGACCTGTTCAGCACCTTGTTCACCGGGGCCTACCCCCGCATCCATGACCAGGGCATCCCCCCCAGTCGCTGGCTGTCGGATTACCTCGCCACCTATGTGCAGCGGGATGTCCGGCAGGTCCTGCAAGTGGGCGATCTGATGGCCTTCACCACCTTCCTCCGCCTCTGCGCCGGCAGCACGGCTCAGGAACTGAACCTGTCCCGCCTCGCCGCGGATGCCGGCATCACCCAGCCCACCGCCAAGGCTTGGCTCTCGGTGCTGGAAACCAGCTTTCTGGGCTTCCGGCTGCCGCCCTGGCACCCGAACCTTCGCAAGCGCTGGGTGAAAGCCCCCAAGTTCCACTTTTTCGACTCGGGCCTCGCCTGCCACCTGCTGGGCATCCAGTCCCCCGACCAACTCCACACCCATCCTTTGCGGGGCGCCCTGTTCGAAAGCTGGGCGGCCGCCGAAGCCATGAAACAGCGTTATCACCGGGGCCTTCAGCCGGCGGCCTTCCACCTCCGCGAAGTCTCGGGCCGGGAAGTGGATCTGATCCTCGAAGATGGTCCCCGCGTCCACCTGGTGGCAATGAAATCCGGCCAGACCCTCGACGGCAGTTGGCTCGAACCCCTCCGCAGCCTGCGCGAAGATCTGACCGACCGCCCCGGGATCACCACCCTCGAAGCCACGCTCCTCTACGGCGGCGACCAGACCCAGATGCGCCACGGCGTACGGGTGCTCCCGTGGGGCTCTATTGAAAAGCTGGGACAGGATTAACAGGATTAAAAGCTGGATTAACAGGATTAAAGCCTTTTTCCTTTATCCTTAATCCTGTTAATCCTTAGAAATCCTGTTAATCCTGTCACCGCTTTTCCCCTCAAGCTGACACCACCACCCCTAGGAGACGCTGTATGGATTGGGACTATGTCCGGCTTTGGGGCGGCATCCTGGTTCTGATGGCGCTGGGGGTGTCGTTGGCGTGGGGTGTGGGGTTCGCGCTCTACCTAAACCGTACGGGCAGCCGGGGCTGGGCTTCCACCCGGCGGCTCCTGAAGTCGAGCCTCGGGGTGTTTCTGTTCGCCCTGCCCACCGCCGTGGTCATCAAAGAAGGGCCCACCCTATGGACCCTGGCCTCAGGGCGCCTGGGCTCAGCCGAAGGCCAGTTCCGGACCGGCCTCCTCTATCAGGGGGGCGACACCTTTCTGCGGCCCGATCCGGCCAAGGTGGTGGAGGCCTTCCGCCAGGCCGCCGGGCAGGGCCACACTCAGGCCCAGTTGGGACTGGCCCGGGCTTGCACCTACGGCCTGGGCACGCCCCGGGATGCGGCCGAAGCCCTGCGTTGGGCCCGGGCCGCTTCGGCCGGGGGCCAGCCCCTCGCCATGGTGCTGACCGGAATCCTGCTCCAGCCCACCGCTCCGGCCGAGGCCGAGGCCTGCTTCCGTCAGGCCGCCC
>JBBQEL010000064.1:0-19803 GCA_038320645.1 Holophagales bacterium
AGGTCGGGGCAGAGCCGGCCCGACAGCACCAGGGGCGCCAGGGGATAGATCTCGCAACCGAAGGATTTGATGAACAGGGTCGTCAGCGCGCCCTGCGCCTTGCTGGACGAAGCCGTGGTCCAGAGGATGCCGCCCTTCAGATCCCAGGCCACCTCCACCACCTTGGGCGACGGCAGCACCTTGCGCAGCAGTTCGACCTTCACTTCGTCCGCCAGGGAGATGCGGGCCTCCTTACCGACGAAGGCGAGATCCTTCTCCTTCTGCAGGCTCTGCAGCCGCAGATCCACGTGGGCCTTCAGTAGCGCGGGGGGCACGCGGCGGGTGTCGATGCGCAGGCCGAAAATGGCGAAGCGCTCCTGGCTGACCCAGTCCGCATCCGGTGGCGTGATGAGTGGATTGCGCCAATCGCACCAGCCCATGCGCTCTTCCTCGAGCCCGTCCTGGAAGGGGCGGAACTGATCCTGTTCCAGCCCGGCCTGGAGATCCTTTTCGTCGGGCACCGGGCCCATGACCAGAAAGCGTTTGAGGGACACGGTCCCCTGCAGGATGCTCATGAGGCGCCGCCTCCAAAAAGGCCCCGGAACCGTTCCCACAACCCGCGCCCGTGGGGGTGGAGGCCCGGATGTTGGAGGTCGATGGGTTCCCCCGCCACGGGCAGGGCGAGGCCCGGATCGCTGAGCGTGAGGATGATGCCGGTGATGTTGTCCCGTCCGCCGTGGGCGAGGGCCTCGTCCACCAGCAATTCCAGGCTGCGCCGGGGGCTGAGGCCCTGCTCGAGCACAGCGAGGATCTGGGCGTCGGTCACTTCGCCGTGCAGACCATCCGAGCAGCAGAGCAACCGGTCGCCCAGCCGCAGCACGAGGCGCGAAAGGGCCACCCGCAGGGGCTGGGGCGAGCCCAGGGCCTGGGTGATCATGTTGCGCTGGGGATGGGTACGGGCCTGCTCTTTGGTGAGGGAGCCCTGCGCCACGAGATCGTTCACCAGTGTCTGATCTTCGGTGATCTGGTGCAGTGTGCCCTGGCGCAGGAGATAAGCCCTGGAATCACCGATCTGGGCGACATAGGCGCAGCCGTTCCAGAGGATGGCGGCGGTCAGCGTGGAGCCCATGCCTCGGGCCGTGCGGTCATCATCGGAATAGCGCAGCACCGCGTCGCTGGCCTCTTCCACAGCGGTCTCCAGCGCCCTGAGCAGGTCGGCCTCCCGGGCCTTGCCCGGCCCCAGGCGGCCCCAGTGGCCAAACAGGAACAGGGAGATGGCAGCCAGGCCTTCGCGGCTCGCCACTTCGCCTGCGGCCGCGCCGCCCATGCCGTCCGCCACGGCTACCAGCAGACCCGGATCACCCATGTTGAGGGCGCGCGCTGGCCCGTTGATGATGGGCTCTTCGCCGTCCATGGCGCTCAGCAGGTAAGCGTCCTCATTGTTCTTCCGGACCTTGCCCGGATGCGTGATGGCGGCGTAATCGATGAGCATGAAGTAAGACGGCCCCGGGTGGGCTTGGGTTGCGGTGAAGTACAGGAGGCCCTTTCCGTTCATCATAGCGGGAGGAGGCTCGAATCCATGACCGAAGGGGCCCTTGATCCGGATCTTCTTGACCTGCTCATCCCAGGGCCCGGAGCGGCTCGGTGAACGGTGCCCTCGCCATTCTGGGTCCAGGCGCCCTGGGCCTGTCCGCCGCCCAATGGGCCGCCGAGTGCGGGCTGGAAACACGGTTGCTGGGGCGGGATCACGACCATGCCCAGGCAGGTTTGGGGGAAATCCACCGGCGCTGGGACCGTGCCCTGGCCAAGGGCCGCCTCAGTCCCGTCGCGAGAGAAGCAGCCCTCACCAGGCTAGGGGCCGCGGCGTTCGGGGAAGCGGCCCTGGAGGGCCTCTCCGCGCTCTTGGAGGCCCTTCCTGAGGACGCCGCCACCAAGGCCCCCGCCCTGGCCTCTGCGGCCGCCTGGGGAGCACCGGACCTGCTCCTCCTGTCCGGAACCTCCTCGCTGCCGATCTCGAGGCTGGCCCAACGGGCGAACCTGGAGGGCCGTCTGGTGGGATTCCACCTGTTCGTGCCTGTACCCCGGATGGCCGTCGTCGAAATGGCCGTGGTGCCCGGAACCCACCGGCCCTGGGTGGACCGGGCCCGGGCCCTGGGGCTTTCTCTGCGCAAGCGGGTGGTGGAGGTGCGCGACCAGCCGGGCTTCGCTGCCGCCCGCATGGCCCTGGCCCAGGGCCTGGAGGCCATGCGGCTGCTGGAGGCGGGCGTAGCTTCGGCCGAGGACCTGGATGCCCTCATGACCCTCGGGTACGGGCATCCGGTGGGCCCGCTGGAACTATCGGACCGGGTGGGCTTGGACCTGCGGCTCCGCATCGCCGAAGGGCTGTTCGCCTCGGGCGAGGCCCGGTTCCAGCCCCCGGCGCTGCTCCAGGCGAGCGTGGCCAAGGACGCCTCGGGTCTCAAGAACCACCAGGGCTTCTTCACCTGGGACGCTCATGGGAGACGGCTATGACGACTCCAATGCTCATTCTCGGCGCGGTCGCGGCGCTCTTGGTGATCTATGTCGCATATCGGATCGGCCAGGTGCTGCTGCGGGTCTTCGTGGGCCTCGCTGCATTGGCTCTGCTAAGCTGGGGGTTCTGGAAATTCTTCCATCCCTGAACCCCAGACTCACCCGAGGAGCAAGCATGGCCGCCATCTCCTGCACCCACTGCGGCGCCGACCTGACCGCCCCCCAGAGCGTCCGCATCGCCGAGTATCAATTCGGTCGCATGGAAAAGGTCGATGAGGATCCTGGCTTCAAATACCACTTTGAACAGGCGGACAACTTCACCATCCTCTGCAACAGTTGCAAGCGTCTGGTCCGCACCCTGCCCATCGCCAAATAAGCCCTTCTCCACCAAAGAACACGGCCCCGAACGGGGCCGTTTTCTTTGGTGGAGCTCGCCTATTGGCGGATGACCCTGGGCGTGATGAAGATCAGCAGTTCCACGTTCTTCTCCGCCTTGGTGTCATTGCGGAAGAGGAAGCCGATAAGGGGGATCTTCGATAGGAAGGGCACCCCGGTCTGGCCGGTGGACGAACTGGTGATGTAGACGCCGCCGAGAATGGCCGTGCCGCCATCGCGCACAAGCACCTGGGTCTCGATGGCCTTGCGGATGATGGTGGGGGTCCCGTTCACGGTGCGCGTGAAGTCGGCCTCGGCCTTCTCCACCTTCAGATCCATGATGATGGTGCCCTCGTTGGTGACCTGGGGCGTGACATCGAGTTGGAGGTTCGCATCGATGAAGGCGACCGTGATGGCACCGCCCTGCGCGCCGCCCTGCTGGGTCGGATAGGGAATCTTCTCGCCACTGAGAATCGTGGCCTTCTTGTTGTTCTGGGTGACGACCTTCGGGGAGGAGACGATCTTCAGGGTGCCGTCCTTCTCCAGGGCCTGCAGGACCGCGTTGATGCTGAAGCGGTTGCTGAGGAAGGAGAGCCAGAGTTCGCCGGCGGGAGCGGTAATGGAGGTGGCGCCGTCCTTGCCGGGGGACCAGGCGATGGATGCATCCTGGCCGGAAACCGGGCGGTTGAAGCCCTGGATGCCGTTCCAGAACGGGGACTGACTGGCCACCCAGGGGGCACCGCTCGAAGTCGAACTGCCGCCGGTGATCGCGACACTGCCGTTATTTGACTGGGGCCATTTGACGCCGAATTCGCGCTGCCAGTTCTTGTTGGCCTCGACCACCCGGGCTTCGATCTGAACCTGCTGGATCTGGACATCCAGGGTCTGGAGCAGATCGTCGATCACCGAGATGTTGCGGGGCAGGTCCGTGATGATCAAGGTATTCGTGCGGTCGTCCAGGATGGCGGAACCACGCTTGGTGAGCATGTCCTTGAGGATCTTCTGGACCTCGGAAACCTTGGCATAGGAAAGCGGGCGGGTGATGGTCTGGAGTTCCCCAGCCAACGCCTTAGTTTCATCCAGTTTCTTGCGTTCCTCTTCTTCCTTCTGCAGCTTGTCGACCTTGGCGACCCGAAGCACGCCGTTCTGGATCTCCTTGCCGAGCCCGGCGTTCTTCAGAACCACATCAAGGACCTGATCCCAAGGGGTATCGGTAAACTTGAATCCGAAATTGCCCTGGACATCGGGATCCATCACGAGATTGAGCTTGCCGGTATCGGCGAGGATCCTGAGGAAGTCCCGGATCTCGGTGTTCTGGAGGTCGATGGTGATCTTGGAGCCCGAATACTTGGGAAGGCCCTCGCCAAGCGTGCGGCCCGCGGTGCGGCTGGGGCTCGCGGCCACGGCATGGGGTTTTTCGGGATCGGGAGCCTGGACGGCATCGGGATTGGCCACAGGGAGCGCCGTGGCGGCAGCCAAGTGTGGAAGCACCTGGAAGGAACTACCGAAGGCCGGGAGAGGAGTCAGGGATCTGGCAATCACTGGGGTCCTGACGGCGACAGGGGCAGCAGCCTGTTCCGGCACGGGGGCCGAAGCGACTTCCAGGGCGGGCATGGTGAGGGCCGGAGACAGCGGCATGGCCAAGGCCCTGCTTTCGAACCGGGCCTGGACCCGACCTTCGCCGGGCGTCAGCAGCAGTTGGACACCCTCCGGGCTGGTGGCGACCACAACCTGGGTTCCTGGCAGGACTTCCAGCACCAGCCGGGTCACGGCCTTGGGTTCGGTGGCGAACTGGGCGAGCCGGGTCTTCTGGATCAGCGGGTGCGCGAGTTGAGCCAGTTCCTTCCGGGTGACGGCCGTGCCGCGGTCAACCCCGGGCAGGTCCAGCACCACGCGATGGGGGCTCGTAAGGACCTGAATGCCAGGCTGCTGTGTCAGACCCGGTATCCGGAGGATGAGCTTGGCTCCGGTCCCTACGGATTCGAGGGTGGTCGAGAGCAAAGTGGCCTTCTGGACGGCGGCCGCCACGGACGGAGACGCATGGAGGGATCCCGTGTGGATCCCCGCCAGGACCACGCCCCCTGCGACCAGCAAGGAACTCAGGCGAGCATTCATCGTTTACCCTCCTCACGCTTGAACGTCTTCGTGATCGTGCGAAATATAGAGCGATTGGTCGTGTTCATTTCCCATTGATGGAAGGTCACGGCCTTGTCGGTGATGGCCGTGATTTCAGCGTCCTTGAACCGGTGCCCAACGGGAAGCCATCGGACATTTCCCCGGCTATCGGAAACAATAGCGAAATTCTTGCCATCCTTTCGGATCATGCCTTTCACGGCGATGTCATCGAGGACATCCAGCGCATCGGCCGGGCGCTCGTCCCGGGGTGCGGAGAAGGGATCCCTCTGGATGGTCGGCTTGTAGGGGGTGGCCTTGATGATGGCCACGTCTTCGGCAACGGCAGCCGTAACGGCCGGAGCCGGGGCGGGAGCGGGCTTGCCGGGGGCCTGCGCAAACAGCGCGTTGGCGACGAGCAGGGAGATGGAAATCATGCGTGCGCTCATGGGATGCCTCAGTCCTCCTTGGCGCTGGCCTTGGCGGCCACCGCTGGCTTCTTGACGGGTTCAGCCGGGGGAGGCTCGGGGTTGTAGATGAAGGCGCTGATGGTGCACTTCACCGAAGCCGGGTAGATGCTGCGGTTATCAGTCTTCCGGGTGAATTCGATGTTCGAGATGTTGATGATCTTGTCGTATCCGGAGACCAGGGAAGCGAACTGCCCGAAAGAGTGGAAGCCCACCCGGAACTCGAACTCGACTGGCTTCTCGGTGTAGTAGGAGTCTTTCCGCTCGGGCTTGAGCGAGAAGGCCACCTGATCGATGCCGGCGTCATCCGCAAGTTTCTTGACCTTGTAGGGGATCTCACCGGAGTCCGTATCCGAGGGCATGATCTTGATCAGTTCCTCGATGCGCTTGTCCTGCTTGGCCACTTCTTCGCGAAGCTTCTCGTAGCTGGCCTTCAGGAGTTTGCCCTTGTCGACCTGGTCCTGGAGCGTCTTGACATCCGCATTGGTGGCCTCGAGATCAGACCGCTTGCCACCAAGGAGGAAGTAGACCAGGCCAGCCAGGATGATCCCAGCCAGCGCGCCCACACCAATCTGTTTCTGAAGTTGGGGATTCATGGCCTACCTCAGACGGCGTTCTGGAGTTCAAAGGAGATCGTGAATTCAAAAGCACCCGTGGTCCCCCGCTTGGCTCCGGGGTAATTGATTTTCTTGAACCAGCGGGTTCTGGATTGCAGGTTCCCCTGGAAGGCATTGATCGATTCAAAGTTCCTGGCTTCCCCTTCGACCGTGATGATCGCGCCTTTCTGGGTCACCTTCTTGAACCACACATCATCCGGCAGACTGTTCGCCAGTTCTTCCATGAAGTGCACCGGAAGCGCCTGCTGGCGCTTGAGGGTGGTCATCACTTCTTCCTTCTTCTGGAGGGCATCCTTCTTCTCCCGGAACTTCTTCTCCAGGGCGATGTAGGGCTCGTACTGCTTCTTGTCGCGTTCCAGGTCGGCCTTCCGCTTCTCCGCCTTGGTGAACTCACTGTTCAGCCAAAGGTAATAGACGCCTCCCAGCGCGGCGAAGACCAGACCCACCACGACGCCGGCGATGGGCAGGCTGGCCCTGCCGCTGCCTTCACCGGTATAGACCTGGACGGGCTCGGCCGAGGCCTTGTCGCCGCTCTTCTTGGGCCCGGAGTGGGCCAATGCATCACCGAGCAGGTTGATCTTGATCATCGGTCCCCCACTTGGCGCATGGCCAGTCCGACGACGACGGCAGCGCCGCCGCCGATCTCCCGGACCGTAACCGGGTCTTCGGTCCGGCCGTCGACCTCAATGAGTTGGAAGGGATTGAAGCGGTCCACGGACACGCGCAGCCGGTCGCCGAGGACCTCCAAGAGCCCATGGACCATGGAGCCACCGCCAGAGACCAGCACCCGATCCAGACGATCCACCTTGAAGCTGCTCTTGAAGAAATCGAGGGTCCGGGTGAGTTCATCCGCGAAGGCATCAGACACGGCGTTGATGGAAGGCTGAATCTCCTCCGGCTCGCGTCCTTCGGAGGCCTGGTTCCGTTTCAACCGCTCGGCGGCCTCGCGGGTCACGCCCCAATCTTCCATCAGCTTCTCGGAGTAGCGCCCACTGCCCCAGGCCATGTCCCTCCAGAAGACCGACTTGCCACCCACCATCATGGTCAGGTTGGTGAAGGTGGCGCCCATATTCACCAGGGCCACAACCTCATCCCGGCCACCTCCCATGGTGTTGATTTCATAGGCGTTCTGGATGGCGAACACATCGACATCCACCACCTTGGGGCTGCAGCCGGCCTGGGCCACGCAACTGACGTAGGCCTCGAGCTTGTCTTTGCGGCAGGCCACCAGGACCACATCCATGTTGCCGTCACCCGCGCGTTCTTCGATGAGGTAGTAGTCGAGGGCGTAGGAGTCCAACCCCTGCCCTGCCGGGAAAAAGCTTTCGGCTTCCCAGCGCACCGACTCCGCCAATTCGGCCTGGCTCATCAGGGGAAAAGTCACTTTTTTGACCATCACCTGCTGGCCCGACACCGATATGGCCACTTCCTTGGCCTTGATTTTCTGTTCTGCGAGCACCTGGCGGATAGCCGACGCTACAGCGTTGCTATCCATGATGTCCCCATCCACGATGGCGTCTGTAGGCAGAGCCACTTGGCCCAGTTTCTGAAGCCGGTATCGAATATTGGAACCCTTACCCATCTGCTGGAGTTCGCAGACTTTGACCGAGCTGGAACCAATATCCAAGCCGACAAGACTTTTGGTTTTGCTTCCGAAAAGACCCACCGGATGCCTCACTTGGAGAAATTAGGTAATTGGAAGAGTACCGCCGGAATCGATTAGGTCAAGGTTAACTAAGGATTGCGTCAGGATTCCTGGGGTTCCCAACCCACGAGGACGGCCGTGATATTGTCTTCTCCGCCATGCTCTCTTGCTACGAAAATTAATGATTCCACAGCACTTTGAACGCTATCGGAGTGTTCCACGATGTCCCAGATCTGTTTGTCGCCGATCATTCCTGACAGGCCATCGGAGCAAAGCAAGAGTCGCTCCGATTCTGAAAGGGCGATTTCCTGGACCTCTACTTCCAGCTCACCGCCGTTGCCCAGAGCCTGGGTGATGACGTTCCGGAAGGGGTGCACCCGGGCCTCGGATGGCGTCAGGATCCCGTTGGCCACCTGCTCGGCCACCCAGCTATGATCCCGGGTCACTTGGCGGATGCCGTCCGGTCCCAGGATGTAGGCCCGGCTGTCCCCGACATGGGCGAGAGTGACCTTCGACCCGTGGAAGAGGCCAGCCACCACGGTGGAGCCCATGGTTTCCCGCTCGGGATTGCGCCGGATGTCCTCCGCGATGGCCTGATCGGATAGGAGCATGGCCACCTTCAGGCGGTTCCCATCGTAGGTAAGGGACGGATCATATTCCACGGGCCAAGTCCGGTCCTTCTCTACGGTCTCCCCCACGAACCGCGCCACGGTCTCCACGACGATCTGGCTAGCGATCTCGCCCGCGGCGTGACCTCCCAAGCCGTCAGCCACCACGAACAAGCCCAGTTCGGGATTGGCCAGCAGACTGTCCTCGTTATGTTTCCGGACACAACCGACATCAGTAAGTGCTGCTGCGCGGATCCCCATGATCAACCCTTCCCAGTCAATCGGCCCCATAGGTCCTTGAGTTGATCCACGAGACTAGCGGGTTCGGCAGGGGCCTTGCCCTTCTTCCCAGGTGATTCTGAACCCCTTGGCCCCATGGAGCCCTTAGCTCCCTTGGCTGGGGGGATTCGAAGCTTGGGGTGATTCGGAGAAATCTCTTTGGCCAGTTGGAGGTGCCGCTGGGCCCGCGCCGCCAATCCGAGTGTCTGGAAGTGATGGGCGAGGCGGATGTGGCTGTCGGCGTCCCTTGGCGCGAGTCGCACGGCCGTTTCAAGCGCCTTCACGGCCGCGCGGAGATCGCCCCCCTCCCGTTCCAGAATCGAGGCCAGCAGGGAGTGGTACTGGGGCTTTCTTTCATCGAGCCTGATGGCGTAGTGGATCAGAGCCCGGGCCTGGTCGACCTTCCCTTCGTCGAAGGCGGCCTTCGCCATGGCCGCCCAATCTTCTGGCGTCCGCTCCTGCGCCGACTCCGGCTCCAGGGATGCCGCGCCCGCGGAAGTTGGCTGGGCCTTGGGCATCTGCTGCTGGAGTGTGAGGCGTTTCGCCGGATCCTTCAGAATGCTGAATGCCTCCGCCAATTCGCGGAAGCGGGATTCCGCTTCGACCTTCTCGTCACCGCTGAACCGGTCGGGATGCCACCGCTTCGCCAGCCGATGGTAAGCAGCCTTGATGTCTTCGGGCGAGGCATCGGGTGGGATTTCCAGCACATTGAATGGGTTCATGAGATTCCAGGAAAAGCTACTCAACCAGCTTATCGAACGGGATGGAAGGACAGGGCTTGAGCAGAGGATGGTAGCCTATTTCCGTCCCAAGCGCAGGCCCTGTGCTTTGAGACAATGCCGATTCTCTCCTGGAGATGCCCCCAGATCCCTGCGACCCCGGGCTGGAAGAGACTCTGGCTCAATGGCACAGTAGAAGGCTCGGGAGGGGTGGATATGACGGTGGGCACGGCGGTGGATTGGCGCGAAGGCCTCGATGCCGGCGACCTGTCCTCTGAGGCCCTGGTCCACAGGTCCTTCGACCAGATGCGGCGCCTGGAGGCTCGGCTCAACGCCATCCTGGCCACCGATGAGGAGCGAAGCCTCCTCCTGGCCCGGAAAGCCGACGCCCGGCTTCGAGCCGGTGAGCGCACCCCTGTCCTGGGCCTGCCGGTCGTGCTCAAGGACAACCTGAACTGGATGGGGCTTCCCATGTCCTGCGGCTCGCGAATCCTGAACGGGTACCGGGCCCCCTACGATGCCACGGTGGTCGGGCGCCTGCTCGCAGCCGGGGCGGTGCCCGTGGCCAAGGCCAATATGGATGAATTTGCCATGGGGTCCAGTGGGGAGTACAGCGCCTTTGGGCCTGCCCGCAATCCCTGGGACACGACCCGGGTTCCAGGGGGCAGCAGCAGTGGCTCCGTAGTCGCGGTGGCTGCCGGCTACGCGCCTTTGGCCCTGGGGAGCGACACCGGCGGTTCCGTGCGCCTGCCCGCTGCCTTCTGCAATGTGACCGCCCTCAAGCCCACCTATGGCGTCCTGAGCCGCTATGGCCTGACAGCCATGGCGTCCAGCCTTGATCAGGTCGGCCCCATTGCCGCCAGCGCGGCCGACCTCGCCCTGGCCCTCAAGGCCATGGCCGGCAGGGATCCCCTGGATAGCACCTCCACCGACCTGCCCGGCATGGAGCGGCTGGTCCCCCTTCGGCCGGCGAACCTGAAAGGACTCCGCATCGGCCTGCCCGTCGAGTATTTCAGGGACGGCCTGGAGACCAGCGTCAGAACGGTTCTCGATGTCGCCCTCCAGGCGCTCGCCGACCAGGGGGCGACCATCAGGGAGGTGAGCCTCCCCCATACCCGCTATGCCATCGACACCTATTACCTGATTTGCACCAGCGAGGTGTCCAGCAACCTCAGCCGCTTCGATGGTGTCCGCTACGGACATCGCATCGAGGCGGAAAGCCTGCCGGGGATGATCGCCGATACGCGGGACCGTGGGTTCGGCGACGAGGTCAAGCGCCGGATCCTCCTGGGGACCTTCTGCCTCTCCAAGGGCTCCTACGATGCCTTCTACCTGAAGGCATTGAAAGCGCGCACCCTCGTCGCCCGGGATTTCGACCAGGCCTTCGAATCGGTGGACATCCTCGCCACACCCGTAAGCCCTGGCGTCGCCTTCCCCTTTGGGGCCAGAACGGAAGATCCCCTGGCCATGTACCTGGCCGATGCCTTCACCGTGCCCGCCTCCCTGGCCGGGCTTCCCTGCGTATCCATGCCCGCCGGATTCAGCGCCGGAATGCCCGCAGGCATCCAGCTCATCGGGCCGGCCCTCTCGGATGTCATGCTGCTGGAGACTGCCCATGCCTTCCAGTCGCTCACCCGCCACCATCTTCAGCACCCACCCCTTTCCACTTAGGAGCAAACCATGGCCTTTGACGTCGTCATGCCCCAGATGGGCGAGAGCATCGCCGAAGCCACCGTGCTCAAGTGGCACAAGCAGGTGGGAGACACCATCGCCAAGGACGAAACCCTCTACGAGATCAGCACGGACAAGGTGGATGCGGAGATTCCCGCCCCGGCCTCCGGTACCCTGCTCGAGATCCTGGTGGAAGTGAACCTCACCGTCCCGGTGGGTACCGTGGTGGCCCGTATCGGTGATGCCGCCGAGAAGCCCGCTGGCAGCGCCGTCCAGACCGCACCGCCGGCCGTGGATCCTGCCGCGTCCCTGGCTGTTGCCGCGCTGGCGCCATCGATGGGCACCGAGGATGAGAACAGCCTCGAGGGACGCCTGAAAGCCAAGAGCAGCCCCCTCGTGCGCGAAATGGCCCGGCAGCACGGCATTGATCTCACCAGGATCCAGGGCTCAGGCCAGGGCGGCCGCGTCACCAAGGAGGACCTGGAGGCCCATCTGGCCAAGGGCCCCGCCGGCCCTTCCGAGCCCGCCGGGATCGCGCCGGTCCTGCCCGCCGTGCACGATCCTTCCGCCCCGACCATGGGCCTGACGCCGGCCTTGGCCGTGCCCCCTGCCCCCGCCGTACCCGCCTTCTCCGCCGGCGAGCGGGTGAAGGTCGAAGCCATGAGCCGCATGCGGAAAATCATCGCGGACAATATGCTCGCCAGCCGCCGCACCTCGGCGCACGTCTACACGGTCTTCGAGATCGACATGACCCATGTGGCCCAGTTGCGGAACAAGCACAAGCAGGCCTTCGAGGTTCAGTTCGGCACCAAGCTGAGCTTCATGCCCTTCGTGATGATGGCCGCCTGCAAGGCCCTGCGGGCCTACGCGGTGGTCAACGCGTCCGTGGACGGCGACAACATCATCTACAAGCAGGACATCAACCTCGGCATCGCGGTGAGCCTGGACTGGGGCCTCATCGTGCCCGTGGTGAAGAACGCCGACATGATGAACCTGGGCGGTCTGGCCCGCAGCCTCAATGACCTGGCCGAACGCGCCCGCAGCAAGCAGCTCAAGCCGGATGAGATCAGCGGCGGCACCTTCACCATCACCAACCCGGGTGTCTATGGCGACACTTTCGGCCTGCCCATCATCAACCAGCCTCAGGTGGCCATCCAGGGCGTGGGCGCCATTGTGAAGCGCCCCGTCGTCATCACCGGCCCCGATGGCACCGACTTCATCGCCATCCGGCAAATGATGTTCAGCAGTCTCGGCTTCGACCATCGAATCGTCGATGGTGCCACCGGGGATCTGTTCATGGCCGTCGTCAAGAAGGAGCTGGAGACTTCGACCTTCGGCTTGGAGTAGTCGATTCCCGGCTCCGATGGAAAAGGGCGGCCCGGAAGCCGCCCTTTTCCATCGGAGCCGCCATCTTTCGAGTTATCCGTAAGCCGCCGTGTGCCGCTCCAGCTCACGGTACATCGCGAATTCGCCCTGGAAGTGCAGCGGGATGATCGCCGTGGGTCCATTGCGGTGCTTGGCGACGATGAGCTCAGCGGAATTGTCGGGCTCTTCCGTGGCCGATGGCACCATCTTCCGGTGGATGAAGGCCACCATGTCGGCGTCCTGCTCGATCGCACCGGAATCGCGGAGGTCGCTGAGCTGGGGCCGGCCGCCGGTGCGATGTTCCACTTCGCGATTCAGCTGGGAGAGCACCACCACCGGAATGCCGAATTCCTTGGCCATGATCTTGAGGCCCCGGCTGATCTCGCCGATGCGCACGGCCTCGTTCTGCTTCAGGCCGCGACTCCCCTCGGGACTGCTGATGAGCTGCAGATAATCCACGATGACGAACTCGACCCGGCGGTTGCTCTGGCTGCCCTGCTTCACGACCATGTTCTGGATCTGGGGCACGGTGATGGAAGCCCGGTCGCAGATGTAGAGGGGCAACTGGATCAGCTCCTCCCGGCTGCGCATCACGTGCTCCATGCGTCCCGAGGCCCTTCCGGACTGGAGGTCCTTCATGTTCGTCTGGCTCTGGGCCGCGAGCAGGCGCATGAAGACCTCTTCATGACTCATCTCGAGGCTGAAGAAGGCTCCACAGTGCCCAGACCGGCCATCCCGCTCCTGGGCGGCCCGGAGGACCCAATTCAGGGCCAGGGCGGTCTTACCGATGCCGGGCCGCGCCGCCAGCACGATGAGGTTGCCCGGCTGGAAGCCCTGGGTCAGTTCGTCGAAGCGGCTGAATCCCACTCGGATTCCCGGCGAAAGCCTGCCTTCCATCCGGTCCGCGAGGCGCTCCATGGCGTCCTCTGCAACGGCCTGGATGGACAACAACCCCTTGGACTTGGCATCGCCCTGGGCCAGGTGGAAGAGGCTCTGGGCCGTCTGGTCCACCAGAACCTCGGGCGCTTCGTCCTCTTCCGCCGCCTGCCGCACAAGTTGGGCTCCGAGATGAACCAGGCGGCGCAACTTGGCCTTGCGGCGGATCACGTCCGCTAGCACCTGGGGACGCTCCACGTCCTCACCCGCCAGCAGCTCCACCAGCCCCGGATAGCCGCCGACCTTGTTCAGGCTGTCGTCCTGATCCAGCGCGTCCTTCAGGGTGAGGGAGTTGACCTCGACCTGCGCCTCGATGAGGGTCCGCAGCGCCCGGAAGACCGCCCGGTGCGAAGGGTGGACGAAGTCCTCCTCTGCCAGCGAAAACACCGCGTCGCCCGCCACGAAGCCAGCCCCCGGGGCGCAACAGGTCGCGAGAAACGACCGCTCCGCGTCAATATCCTCCGGAAGCCGTTCCGGAAGCCAGTCCGCCATCATCCACCCCTGCCAGCCTAGAGCCCAGGAGGAGTGTATCCCCCACCGTTCACATCCACAAAGATCGGGTTGGTGATGGCGATGGGATAGAGGCCCTTCATGATCTTGTTCCAGGGAGTGCCTGCCCGGTAGGGACCTGTCTGGCCTCGGGTGACGCCTGCCTCCACCACCAGCCATGCGTCTTTCCCCACAGGCATGGGAATGGTCACAGTGGCCGTCCTGAGACGGAAATCCGTGGTCGAAGCCGTGAAGCTGGGCAGAGGAACCTGAATGGGCGTGGCGGATCCGTTCACCACCACCCGGACTTCATCCACCGGCACCCAATCGGGCGCATAGAGCGAGATGTTGAGCGTCACGGTACTGCCCGCCCCGGTCACGAGCCCACCGGGACCAACGGTGCCAACCGTCACATCCAGCATCGGCCCGGTGGATGCCACGGCGGCACCGCTGCGGAGAGCCGTCAGCACAGGACCCAGAGTGGTCTGGCTGAGGGTGGTGGAACCCACATTGAGATAGGTTCTGGCGTGACCCACGGGGTTGTCCAGACTGTACCGCGCGGAGGAGAGGCCGAGCCCCTTCGTGAAGGCGGTGGGGGTCTGCTGGTTCAGAATGGCGAACCAGTCCTCCCGGAGTGCCGTGAACTCGGCGTACCAGGCCGTGGGGTCGGCTGGATTGCAGCCTTCGGCCCGGATCAATTCGATGGCGTCGAAATCCCCCACCCGCTTTCCCAGGGAAGCCGGACCCGTCTGAGTCCACCAGGCGTTCACGCCTGTGCCCAGGGCTATGGTGCGATCGAATCCACGCAGGCTGAACAGGCCATTGCTGCCCCGGGGCTGATGGATGACGGTGAAGCCCCCCTCGGCCTGGGTGATGAAATCCGCCAAGTTCCAGCCCTTGGAAGGCCGGGCGCCGCCATTGCGGTCCGTGGTCGGAGTCGGGGTGAAGAGCGCCGTGGCGACCCCGAACCCGTCCCCTGACCGGTCCACGAGGGTGGCGCTGCGGGCGCCCACCACGAAAGGATCGTTACCAAGTGGCACGCGCTGGGCATCCGTGACGGCCGGGATGTCGATCTCCTCACGGAATTCCCTCCGCAAGGCGGTCGCGTCGGTAAGCACATCGTCCTCGGTGCGGGCCAGTACCTGGATGCCCTCGGCAACGGCCGAACTCAGCAGCTCACCGGGATTGAATCCGCCCGTGGTCACTTGGGTCGGGGCAGGCACATCGAAACTGGTCCAGCCAGTGGGAAGCGTGGGCGGAATCACGACAAATCCATGGGCGATATTCACCTGGCCGTCGTAGGCCTGCACGGGCAGCGAATCGAGGTGCGACATGGGCCCGCGGGTGGCGTAGGCGAGGTAGTTGCCAGGTGGAAAGTACATCACAGCCGTAGAGGCCATGGCTCCGAAGGCGGCACCAAACACCTGGTTGCCGGCTCTGTACTGATAGGCACCGTAGTTGATTCCGGCCCCGATCTTGGTTTTGTAGATCTCGCTGAAAACACTGGATAGCCCTCTCGTCCGCTGGAGGCTAGGGTCGGCGACGCCGATCCCCTGGAAGGTCAGGCGCAGCGGATTGAGGCCACCGATCTCCAGCGTCCCCAACTGACGGGCGGAGAAGCCGTGGACAGTCTGCTTCTGCAGGATCACGTTTCCGGAGGAATCGAGCACCTCGTTGCGCTCGGGGCTCAGGGCTTCGGCGAGTTGCCAGATCTGCGTCTTCGACGGGGTGATGGCCGTGGGCAGGATGGGTCGCGTCGCATCCAGGGCGTTCGTACCCCGGTACAGCGGCACCAGCGGCAGGATGCTGGCCCGGTTCCGGGCCGTCATGCGATAGCGCTGGGATTGCCCGGTGACCGTCGTGGACACGACGGGGAGCAGCATCCCGATCGGACCGTTCGCGGAAACGATGTCGGTCGGTTCGCGCCACTCCACCCGCTCCAAACGCCAGTTCTCGGGCTGGTTCGCGGGGTGGGCGGGATCGGCTAGATCCGCGGGTTCGAAGGCCTGGCTGCCGGGGTAGACGAAACGCTCGAACTTGAACTCGGTCTGCAGCGGCCCGCCACGGATGGCCGTGCCGAAGGAGTTGTATAGGAAGGCGCCAAGCTCCTCACCACGGAGACCGGCGCGGGCCTGGACCATCAGATTGACGACAGTAGTGGACTGGGCCGGGTAGACCGTGGCATAGCTGGGGCCCCCCACGATGTAGAGGCGTCGGCGATAGGTCAGCGCCTGCCCGGTCGGCAGGTTGGCCACGGCAGGGCTGCCCACCACCATTCGCTCGGGAAATTTTGGGCGATTTTCAGTGAGAGCCAGCTGGGGGTCCGACGCCACCAGTACCGTTTCCACATCCAGAGGGAGAATCCCCAGCGAAGCGTGTGAATCCACCGTATTCCCCGCGGATTCGGCCCCCATGAAAGCCACCATCGGTGCCTGCACACTGGTCGTCAGAGGCGCATTGAAATCCGATCCCGGGATTTCAACGCCCCAGGTGTTGAGCGGGGTACCGGCGAAGGTCGCTACGGCGGGCACCATGAAACGGAAGCCGCCGCCACGCTGGGACAGGGAATCCCCCAGATTTCTCAGCGGGAGGGCCGACCCACTGCTGTTGGTCAGCGTCGTTTCCAGCGTGAAGAAAATCTCACCCTTGTTCAGAGTGATCCGATGGACCACGGATACACCGGCGACATGGCCCTGTCCAACCGTGGCAGGACCCAGCTTCCCTTTGGGATCCAGCAGGTAGCCCAGCATGTCCAAGTGGACGGAATTCACGCCAGTTCCAGGCACGTAACGATCGAAGACCAAGGGCAGATCAGGGTCCTGGTTCGCCACCGGACCCAGCCGTTCCAGCAGATCCGTCGGCATGGACACCCGGTGGAAACTATGGTCCAGGGAGATCGAGCCCACATCGAGGATGGCACCACCCGAGGCCGAACCGAATTGCCCCTCGCGGTCTCCGAAGGCAGCGCCATCGACAGCCAGTTGGACCGAGTCGTTACCGAGGTAGAAATCCCCAGGGGCCGCGGTGGCCTTCAGGCCCGCAATACGGTCCCCCCCAGAGGCCGGAATTTCCTCCACGGCCACGGAAGGGCGGGCTACGCCGGTGGCCCGGAAACAGCCCATGCCACCGGCAGCCAGGATCAGTGCGAAGGACCCCAGGGCCCAGGAAGTGCCCATGCGGGTGGTCCGGAGGGTGGCAGCGATGGGGGCAAGGCTCATGGTCATCAAGATCTCGTTTGAAAAGTCTCGGGCGGGACAGAGGTCCGTGGGTCTGGGCGGGCGAAAGGTCTATGCTAACTCACGATGTCGATCTCCGCCTTCCTTCATCGCTGCTGGCAGCGCCGGTGGCCACTTGTCCTGGTCCCGGCGTTGGCCCTCCTCGGAGACCTGCTCTGGACCCTGGGAAGGTTCCCCGCCATGCACCACCTCCAGATCTACCCCGCCAGCAGCCTTCCGGCAGTTGGCGGAGCGGTCCTGGTGCTGGGCGCCGGGGTCTATGGCGACGGGGAACCCACCGCGATCCTGGAGGGACGGCTCCGCACGGCCCTGGAACTGTATCGGGACGGCAAGGTCCGATGGTTCCTGGTCTCCGGGGACAACCGGCACCCCACCTATAATGAACCCCAGGCCATGCGCCGCTGGCTGGTCAAACAGGGCGTGCCGCCCACCCACATCGTCAGCGACTACGCCGGACTCCGCACCTGGGATAGCCTCCGGCGCGCCCAGGCCGTCTTCGGCCAGCAGCGGGTCGTCATCGTGACCTCGGATTTCCACCTACCCCGGGCCCTGTACCTGGCGGATCGGATGGGGCTCATGGCCTGGGGCGTCCCCGCCCGTACGGACGACCGCCCCTGGCCCGGCCGTTTCCGGATCTGGACCCGGGAATACATCGCCCGCCATCTGGCCCTCTGGGACGCCTGGTTCCCACCCGATGCCCGCCTAGGCCCGAGGGAACCGACTCCTGACGACTGGGAACCCGCCCGGTGAAGCAGCCCAGCGATGTGGTCATCCTTGCGGCCCGACGGCTGCCCCAGGGCCGCTATGGCGGAAGCCTCGCGGGACTCGGTGCCGTCAGCCTCGGCCTGGCGGCGGTCGAGGCCATCACCGGAGACACCTCCCTGCCCCGCCCTGGGCATCTGCTCTGGGGCATGGCCCGGAGCCACACGCAGGGCATGAATCCAGCCCGCACTCTGGCAGTGCAGGCCGGGCTGCCCCACGACACGCCCGCCTTCACACTCAACATGGCCTGCGGTTCCAGCCTCCAGGCGATCATCCTTGGGGTTGAGCGGCTCCAGGGTGGCGCCCCTGCGCCCATCCTGGCCGGGGGCAGCGAAGCCATGTCGGACACGCCACACCTCGTGCCAGGCCTGCGCTGGGGCTTTCGCCTGGGCCACCGCCAGCTGCCAGATGTCATGCACCAGGACGGTCTCCTCTGTCCGGTCACAGGGCTGCTCATGGGCGAAACGATCGAGCGGCTGGCCGCCAAACGCGGCATCACGCGACCCGAGGCGGATGCCTGGGCCGCCGCCAGCCATCGCCGCGCGGCCCGAGCGGACTTCAGCGCGGAATGCGTGGCCCATCCGAACCTCGATCACGACGAATGCATCCGGCCTGTAGTCACCGCAGCGGCTTTGGCCCGGCTCGCACCGGTGTTCGATCCTCAGGGCCAGGTGACCGCGGGAAACGCCTCGGCACTGGCAGATGGCGCCGCCGCCCTGCTGCTGGCTAGGCGGGATCAGGCGGGCGATGCGGTTCCCCTGGCCCGGATCCTGGGTTGGAGCGAGGCGGGCGTGGATCCCCTGGACATGGGTGAGGCACCGGTGCCTGCCGTGCGACGCCTGCTTGCCGCCCATGGAATGACGGTACCGGATGTCGATCTCTGGGAGCTGAACGAGGCCTTCTCAGCGCAACTGCTGGCGTGTCGGCACCAGCTCGACCTACCTCCGGAACGGCTGAATGCGGCCGGTGGTGGTGTGGCTCTTGGGCACCCCATCGGCGCCACGGGTGCCCGCATCGTCTGCACCCTCGTCCACCAGTTGTGCCAGCGCGGCGGCGGGCTGGGTGTAGCCACCCTGGGCATTGGCGGGGGGCTCGGGCTTGCGCTGCTGATTCAATCGGAAGGTTAGACAGCGGATTCCGTAAGCAGTTCCTTGAGCGCGCGGTAATCCGTTTTGCCTGTCCCCAGGGTGGGGATCTGGTCGATCTGGCGAACCACCCGGATGTTATGCAGAGAGGAAAGACCCGCCGCCCGGATGACCGCGTTCGCCTCATCCCGGGCGATGCCCGCCACCGAGAACAGGATCAGGTCTGGATTCAAATCCTCCGGCGAGGCTTCCACCGCCAGGATCGGCTCGGTCTCATCGTCGCCCTGGAACCGCCGCGACAGGGCCTCTTCAATGGCCGGGAGGGACACCATCTCGCCCCCCAGTTTCACGAACCGCTTGAGCCGGCCCGTGAACACCAGGACGCCGCGGTCCTGGCGGACCAGATCGCCGGTGCGGTACCAGGACCGTCCTTCGAAGGTTTCGAAAGGGGATTCCACGTCCGGATTGAGGTAGCCGGCGAAGACGCTCGGTCCCCGCACCAGCAGCATCCCGGGTTGACCGGGATCGACCCGGCAGCCTGAATCGAGATTGACGATGGCCCATTCCACGGACAACAGGGGCTTCCCGATGGTGCCGGTCCGCGGGTCATCCTCCCGGTTCACTGAGACCACCGGCGAGCATTCCGTGATGCCGTAGCCCTCGAGCACCGTGGTCTTCGGCCAGCGCCGGGCCAGGGTGGCGTAGATCTGATCTGGGCATTTTTCCGCGCCGGACACGACGATGCGCAGGGACTCCAGATGCCGGTCCTCGGCCATGCGGAGGATCCCGCCCAGGAAGGTGGGCGTGCCCACGAGCAGTGTGGCGTGGTAGGCCTCGATGATCCGCGCCAGCATCCGGCCTTCGGTGGGGTTGGGATGATAGACCACCCGCAGGCCCAGCAGCAGCGGCAGGATGGTGGTGGTGGTGAGGCCGAAGGCATGGAAGGG
>JBBQEL010000065.1:0-18419 GCA_038320645.1 Holophagales bacterium
GTGCCCGCCCCCACCCTTTCAGTCATGGCCCCCGCTCCAGAGCGCCCGGCGGCCAGCCGGACCGCACCGCCAACCCCACGGCCCAGGAAATCCCATGGTCATCCTCTGGCCGAGCGCCTGCTGGCCACCCTGATCGAAAAAAAGGGGTCCGACCTGCACTGCACCACCCATGAACCACCCCTGATCCGCGTCGATGGCGACATGAAGGAGCTGGAGGGCTTTGAGCCCCTGGATCCCGCCACTTTGCTGGAGATGATGGAGGCGCTGGCCACGCCCCATGCCTGGGAGCGGTTCCAATCCCATCACGATGCGGATTTCGCCTACAGCTATGAGGCCGGTGGCTGTCGCCTCCGCGTGAACTTCTTCCAGGACCGGGTGGGACCGGGGCTCGTCTGCCGGGTCATTCCCAATCAGCTGCCCGACCCTGACCGGTTGGGGCTGCCTGATCCTGTGCGCCGCCTGGCGACCCTTTCCAAGGGGCTAGTGCTGGTGACGGGACCCACTGGCAGCGGCAAGTCCACCACCCTTGCCGCCATCGTGGACATCGCCAACCAGAAACGGAAGGATCACATCCTCACCATCGAGGATCCCATCGAATTCGTGCATCCCCGCAAGGGCTGCCTGGTGAACCAGCGGGAAGTGGGCACTCATACGGAGAGCTTCAAGAGCGGCCTGCGGGCCGCCCTGCGCGAAGATCCGGATGTGGTGCTGGTGGGCGAGATGCGCGACCTGGAGACCATCGCCATCGCCCTGGAGACGGCCGCCACCGGTCATCTCGTATTCGGCACCCTGCACACCAGCAGCGCCATCGGCACCATCGACCGCATCGTGGATCAGTTCCCTGCCGACCGGCAGCAGCAGATTCGCGTGATGTTGGCCGACGCACTGAAGTGCGTGGTGAGCCAGGTCCTGCTCAAGCGCATCGGTGGTGGGCGTGTGGCGGCCCTGGAGACCCTGTTCATCACCCCTGCCATCGCCAACCTCATGCGGGAAGGCAAGAACTTCCAGATCCCCAGCGCCATGCAGACCGGCCGCAGCTACGGCCAGCGGCTCATGAACGATGCCCTCGTGGATCTCATCCAGTCCCGCAAGGTCGAGCCCATGGAGGCCTACCTCAAGTGCCCCGACAAGGAGACCTTCATCGCCGCCTGCAAGCGCGCGGGAATCCCCTTTGATCTGCGGCTGGGAGAGGTCGAAGGGTAAGCTCTTGCTCGAAGGCTGGCACCTTCGAGGTAAAAAAGATTACTTGCTCCGCGACAGCAGGGCCTCGGGAATGTCTCGCAGCAGAGCGCCGGTGGCCGGGTCGCCCTGGACGGCGGCCACATGGGCCACGGCATTGCGGGAGGCCGCCAGCGCCAGCTGCCGGGTTTCAGCCAGTGTGTCGTGCCGCTCGATCAGGGCGCGCAGGCGGGTTTCCTCTTCCTTCGGAATGGGCACTTCCTCGCCCCGATCCCAGATGGTGCGGATGAGGGTCCGCACCTCGTCCGGCGCCTGCGCCAGCAGGGTCAGCATGGGCAGGGTGAGCTTGCCTTCGCGGAGGTCGCTGAAGGCGGGCTTGCCCAATTGCTCGCTGGTGGCCGTGTAATCCAGCAGGTCGTCCACGAGCTGGAAGGCCCGGCCCACTTCAAGCCCGTACTGCCGCATGGCGCGGCATTCGTCCTCGCTGCGGCCGGTCAGGACGGCCCCGGCCTCGGTACAGCCGCTGAACAGCAGGGCGGTCTTCCGTTCCTGGATGTCGAAGTAGTCCTTGCGGCTGGTGTCCAGCTTGAACAGCACATCGTTCTGGATGAGCTCGCCTTCGATCATCCGCGTGGTGACTTCCGCGAAGATCTCCATCATCCGCCAGCTGCGCCCGGCGATGGCCTCGCCCATGGCCACCAGGTAGAGCAGGTCGCCGAACAGCACCGTCAGGGTGTTGCCCCACAGCCGGTTGAGGGTGGGCATGCCCCGCCGGAGCTGGGCGTGATCGATGACATCGTCATGCACCAGTGTCGCGGTGTGGATCAATTCGAATACGGCGCCGAACCGCACATCCTCCTCGTTCTGCACGCCGCAGAACCGGGACGATAGCATCACCAGGGCCGGACGAAGCCGCTTGCCCTGCCCGCCCCGGACATGAGCCGCCAGCTTCTGCACAACCCCCACATCGCTCTGCAGGATGCGCTGTAGTTCCGCCTCCACGGCCGCCAGTTTGGGAGCGATGGGGAGGAAGTAGCGGGAGAGGTCCAGCCGGGACATCAGCCCTCAGCCGCGGTAGTTGGTGAACTGCAGATCAAGCCCCTGGTCGTCCTTCTTGAAGAGGGCGATGACTTCCTGGAGGTCATCCCGGCTCTTGCCGCTCACGCGGAGCTGGTCGCCCTGGATGCTGGCCTGGACCTTGATCTTGGCATCCTTGATGGCCTTGATGAGGCCCTTGGCCTTCTCCACGGGAATGCCCTGGTTGATGGTCACTTCCTGGCGCACGGTGCCCTTGGTGGCGGGCTCGATCTTGCCGTAGACCATGCTGCGGATGCTCACGCCGCGCTTGTGGAGCTTGGTCTGCAGCACATCGATGACTGCCTTCAGCTTCACCTCGTCGTCGCTGGAGAGGACCAGCACCTTGTCGTCCTTGAGCTCGATTTTCGAGACCGAACCCTTGAAATCGAAGCGCTGCCCGATCTCCTTCATGGCCTGGGTCAAGGCGTTCTTCACCTCGTCCAGGTCCACCTTGCACACGACATCAAAGGAACATTCACTGGCCATGGGGCGCTCCTCAACAGGGTCCAGGTTCCAGACTAGCGCCTCGGCAGGGCGCAGGAAAAGGCGGGGACAGGATTAACAGGATTTGGAAGGATCAACAGGATTCAAAAAAGCAGCTGCCTTGTCCAGAACGCCGCCGAAAATCCGACGCCGCCGGAGGTCCCTTGGACCTTCCATCAGGTGTTCTTAATCCTGTGAATCCAGCTTTTCATCCTGTTAATCCTGTCCCCGCTTTTCGCCGAAGCGATCACGGCTTCGCGCCGCCGCCCAGGCTGCGGAAGAAGGCCACGGTGCTGAGCCGGAAGCCCACCAGCACCACGGCTTCGTCCTTGCCATGGCCGCCCTTGTTGACCGACCCCTCCATGTAGAAGTCGCCGCTAGAGCCCTGGGAGCCGAACTGGGTGAGCACGACCCGCCCCCGCATGAAGATCCGGTCCTGGTAGCGGAAGAGGGGGTCGCGCAGGTAGGACCACTCGGCGAAGGAGCCCTTGAAGGCGCCTTCCTCCTGGCGGGTGGTGACGCCCACCTTGAACCGGTTGCGGAACTCGCTCCGGGAAGTGCTGGTCAGGTCCTCCTGGTTCACCGGCTGGCTGAACCCGACCACACCCGCGGTGCCGATCACGCCCCAGCTCACCCGTTCGGTGAGGGTCTGCATCCACCACAGGCCGATCTCGCCGCGGAAATGGCCGCTGGTGGTGATCACGTTCAGGGTCTCCGAGGTCTCGAAGCTGGATGACTGGAAGGCGAGGCTGCTGAAGACCTCCCACCAGGTGTCCTGGGCTGGGCGACGGAAGGCCTGGCGGATGTCCAGGGCCACGAAGGGCCGGGACTTGGAGAAGAAGGAACCCTTCTGGTCTGGATCCGTGAACAGGCTGGAGAATTGGAACCCACCATAGAGATCCACCTTCAGATCGTCCGCATCCAGCTTGAGGGGATCTTCCTCCCAGCGTTTCCGGGCGATGACCTTGTCCATCTCCCGGAGCGCGGCCAGCAGCTGGGTCTGGCCCTCCACCAGGGCCTGCGCCTGGGGCAGGTTCGGGGAGTTCTCGCGCTCGAGGGTGTTCCGGAGGGCCTGCGCCTGCTGGAGGCCGCGCTCAACCTCGAGCATGCGGTAATGCAGGTCGCGTTGCCGGGCCCGCAGGGCCTTGAAAAAGGGGTTGCGCATGGCGGGCGCAAGCGACTGGAGCGCCCGATCCAGCTCCGCCTCGAACCTGGGATTGGGAGCTCCGGCGATTTGGCAGAAGGGCACGGGTGGTCCCGGCGGCTGGGCCATCAGCCAGGTGCAGCAGAACAGGAACAGGCCCTCGCGGATCACTCAGGGCTCCAATCGGTGGCGCAGGGAGGGCCAGCCCTCCCAGAGGCTCAAGAGTTGAAAGGCGGTCAGGACCAGGGCGTGATGAACCTCGCCTCGCCGCATCCGCGCCTGCCATTCCCCCCAGCCACAGGCCCAGACCTGGAGCTCTTCGGCGGGATCGAGCTCCAGGTCACCGTCGGGGTCGCAGTCCAGGGCCAGGAAGGTGTGGCAGCGGTTGCTCTGGGTGGCGGGATTGGGGGTGCAGGAGCCCAGGGATACCCAGGACTCCGATCGGTAACCCGTTTCTTCCCGGAGTTCCCGCCGCGCCGCCAGTTCGGGAGCCTCCCCCGCGTCGCAGCCACCGCCCGGAATCTCCAGGGTCGAGGCATCGATGCCGTGGCGGAACTGCTCGACCACCAGCAGCTCCCCCGCCCGATTGAAGGCCACCACGTTCACCCAATCGGGCCCCAGCAGGCGGTAGAAGGCGTGCTGACGCCCCGTGTGGGGGCTGCGGCGCTGGGCCACGATCTGCCGGAACAGCCGGGAATCCCGGCGCACGCTTTCGGACTCCTGGGTCCAGGGCGTCGCGGGGTCAAAACCCTCCGGGTGGCGGTGGAGCAGGCGCATCAGTACCTCGGCACCTTCGGGTCCATGTGGCTGTAGGCGTCGATGCCACCCGACAGGTGGGCCAGATCGCCGATTCCCGCACTCTGCAGGAAGCGCAGGGCTTGCAGGCTGCGCATCCCGTGATGGCAATAGGCGGCCACGGGGCGGGCCGGGTCGAGCTCACCCACCCGGATCGCGAGTTCCCCCAGGGGAATGAGAACGGCTCCTGGGATGCGCGCCAGCGCATATTCCCAGGGCTCACGGACATCGAGGCGCTGCACGGCTTCCGGCAGGTCCCGGAAGGCTTCGGCCGAGAGGTGGATGCCCGTCTCAAACACGCTGCGGCTCCCCCTCACCCAGGACCCGGCTGCAGATGTGATGCGTGATGACATCCAGGGCCGTGCGGTTCTCAACGCCGGTGGGGACGATCAGATCAGCCCAACGCTTGCTGGGTTCCACGAATTCCAGGTGCATGGGCCGGACGCTGTTCTCGTACTGATCCATGACGCTTTCGAGGCTCCGGCCCCGTTCTTGGGTATCCCGGCGGATGCGGCGGAGGATGCGGATATCAGCGTCAGTGTCCACGAAGATCTTGATGTCCAGCTGATCCCTCAGTTCCGGCAGCGCATAGAGCAGCAGCCCTTCCAGGATCACCACCTTGCCGGGCGGCAGCGGCTCCTCCCACCCGGTTCGATCCGACAGGGTGAAGTCGTACACGGGTTTCCGGATGCTCTCCCCGCGGTGCAGGGCCGACAGGTGCGCGGCCATCAACTCGAGATCGAAGGCGTGAGGGTGGTCCCAGTTCACGGGCCGGTTGCCGAAGCGCCCCTTCACCACTTCCAGCGGGGCGTAGTAGGCGTCCATGTCAAGCAGGAGCGTGGCCACCTCCTTCTCCAGGAGCCTTTTCACCAGCTCGGCGGCCACCGAAGTCTTGCCGCTCCCAGATCCGCCCACGATGCCCACCAGCATCGGCCTGTCCGTCATTTCGCCCCCCTCGATTCTTTCATCTTAGAGCCCCAGCTGCCGTTCCCGGCCCAGAACTAAAGGCGACCCAGCGGAACGGCCCACTTCAAGGAGGTGCCCGGCTCTGCTATGGTTCGGGCCATGTCCCGCCTTGGCCCCGCCTCCACTCTGCTTTCGCTGCTGCTGCTGACCGGATGCAGCTCGGACGATCCCAGACTGCCCGCGAACCTCTATGAGGAGGCGCGCAAGCTGAACCTCGAAGGCCGCAGTCTGGAAGCCCGCGCCATGATGAAGCAGCTGACCCAGCGCTACCCCGATTCCGACGCTGCCCAGCAGGCCAAGAAGGACCTCTATCTCATCGAGGCCTTCGTGAACCGGGATATGGCTGACCGCCAGAAGCAGGTTCACGCCGCCATGAAGCGGGTGGCCGACGCCCTGACCCGCTACAAGACGAAGAAAGGCGAATATCCCGTCGCGCTGGGCTCGCTCCTGCCGGATTACCTCGAACAGGTCCCCGAAACGCCCTGGGGCCACCCCTTTCTCTACCGGGCCTATGTCACCCGTCCCATCGAGGACCTACCCTCCAAGCGCGGCCCGGCCCGCCAGAAGTTCAACACCAAGTTCGATGGCTACTACCTGGCCTGCCTTGGCACCGATCTCCAGCCGGGCGGCGACGGCCTCGCCGCCGACCTCCTGATCAAAGACGGACTCCGCTGGAACGAACCCGCCTTCCCGCCCGTGCCCCAGCCGCAGCCCATCCGTTAAGGTTCCAGTCAGCCTCGCGGCAATCTGCGCACTTCGTGCGCAGTTAACAAAATGCGGCCAAAGGCCGCATTTTGCAGATCAGGCTGCGGGTCGAGGAGCTAACGCACGCCCCAATCCAGAATCACCTTCCCGCTCTGTCCGCTCCGCATGGCGTCGAAGCCCTGCTGGAAGTCGTCGATGCCGAACCGGTGAGTGATGACGGGGGTGATATCGAGACCGCTCTGGATCATGGCGGCCATCTTGTACCAGGTCTCGAACATCTCGCGGCCGTAGATCCCCTTCAGGATCAGCCCCTTGAAGATCACCTGGCTCCAGTCCACCGCGCAGTCGCCCGGCAGGATGCCCAGCAGGGCGATGCGGCCGCCATGGTGCATGGCCTCCAACATGGATTCGAAGGCATTGCGGTTGCCACTCATCTCCAGACCCACATCGAAGCCCTCGGTCATGCCCAGTTCCTGCATCACCTCAGGCAGGTTCTTTTCCGTGGGGTTCACGGCCACGGTGGCGCCCATCTTTCGCGCCAGGTCGAGCCGGTATTCATTCACGTCGGTGATGACCACATGCCGAGCGCCCACGTGCTTGGCGATGGCCACGGCCATGATGCCGATGGGGCCTGCGCCGGTGATGAGCACATCCTCGCCCACCATGTCGAAGCTGAGGGCCGTGTGGGCGGCGTTGCCGTAGGGATCGAAGATGGCGGCGACTTCATCCGGCACGTTGTCCGGCACCTTGAACACATTGAAGGCCGGGAGGCTCAGGTACTCGGCGAAGGACCCGGTGCGATTCACGCCCACGCCCACGGTATTCCGGCAGAGGTGCCGCTTCCCCGCGCGGCAGTTGCGGCAGTGGCCACAGGTGATGTGGCCTTCGCCGCTCACCCGGTCGCCCGGCTGGTAGCCTTCGACCTCGGCGCCGACCCGCTCGATGACGCCGAAGTATTCGTGGCCCACCACCATGGGCACGGGAATGGTCTTCTGGGCCCATTCGTCCCAGTTGTAGATGTGGACGTCGGTGCCGCAGATGGCGCTCTTGTGGACGCGGATCAGCACATCGTTGGGACCCACTTCCGGCATGGGCGCTTCACCCATCCAGATGCCTTCCTCGCGTTTCGTTTTCAACAGGACCTTCATGCGTGCCTCCAACCGAACCATTTCATCATCAAGCGCAAGGAGGACCAACCTTTCCATTCCTTCCTTGACGATTTGCGAACCCGGCCGATAAGGTGCTTCCAGGCAACCCATGACCCTCACCCTCCAGCGGCCCAACCGCAATCCCAATCGGTTCCCTCGCGCGGATCGCGCGTGGGCCGGCGAGGGCATCTCCTAGATACCTGCTTCCCCGGACCACCCCGATTCGCGCAAGCGGATCGGGGTTTTGCTTTTTGGAGTAGCCATGTGCGGCATCCTCACCATCCTCGGCATCGACCCGGCGCGCTCGAACCCGGCCGAGCTCCGGCGCCAGGCCCTGGCCATGGCCCGCAAGATCCGGCATCGCGGCCCCGACTGGAGCGGCATCTACAGCGATGACCGGGCCATCCTCGTCCATGAGCGCCTGTCCATCGTGGATGTCGAGCACGGTGCCCAGCCCCTCCTCGATACCCTCCAGGGCACCGTCCTGGCGGTCAATGGCGAGATCTACAACCATCAGGACCTGCGACGCGGCCTGCAGGAAGCCCACGATTTCCAGACCCTGTCGGACTGCGAAGTGATCCTCTACCTCTACGATGAACTCCACCCCAGGGATTTCCTGAACCGCATGAACGGGATCTTCGCCTTCGTGCTCTACGACCCCAAGCGCGAGACCTTCCTCATCGCCCGGGATCCCATCGGCGTCGTCCCCCTCTATGTGGGCTGGGACAAACACGAAAACCTGATCGTCGCCTCGGAGATGAAGGCCCTGGTCGGCCACTGCGAGCGCATCCGCGAGGTGCCGCCGGGCCACTACTACCTGGGCCACGAAGCGGACAAGGGCTTCCAGCGCTACTACCAGCCGGACTGGGCGGAGCCTGACTACGTGCCGACCGCGCCCTATGATCCCGTGGCCCTCCGCGAGGCGCTGGAGGCCGCCGTGCGGCGCCAGCTCATGTGCGATGTGCCCTATGGCGTGCTCATCTCCGGCGGCGTGGATTCCTCCGTCATCGCCGCCATCGCGGCCAAATACCGGGAAGGGCGCGTGGAGGAAGGCGGCGCGGCCCCGGCCTGGTGGCCCCGCATCCATTCGTTTGCCATCGGCCTCGAAGGCGCGCCGGACCTGGCCCCGGCCAAGAAGGTCGCCGAGCACATCGGGGCGATCCACCACGAGATCCACTTCACGGTGCAGGAGGGCCTGGACGCCCTCTCGGATGTCATCCACCACATCGAGTCCTTTGATGTCACCACCATCCGGGCTTCGACCCCCATGTACCTCCTGATGCGGAAGATCCGGGCCATGGGCATCAAGATGGTGCTGTCGGGCGAAGGGGCGGACGAGATTTTCGGCGGCTACCTCTACTTCCACAAGGCGCCGGACGGCCAGGAACTCCACGCCGAAACCGTGCGGAAGCTCCAGAAGCTGCACCTCTACGATTGCGCCCGGGCCAATAAGTCCAGCGCCGCCTGGGGCGTGGAGGCCCGCGTACCCTTCCTGGACCGGGAGTTCCTCGACATCGCCATGCGGATGGATCCCGCCGGGAAACTGCCGCGCAACGCCCCCCGCCCGCGTCCCATCGAGAAGTACCCCCTGCGCAAGGCCTTCGAGGGGGTGATCCCCGACGAGGTGCTCTGGCGCCAGAAGGAGCAGTTCTCGGATGGTGTCGGCTATGCCTGGATCGATGCCCTCAAGGCCACGGCCGAGCGGGACATCAGCGATGGCATGCTGCTGGGCGCTGCCGAACGCTTCCCGGTCAAAACCCCCGAAACCAAGGAGGCCTATCTGTACCGGCAGCTTTTCGAGCAGCACTTCCCCAGCGCCACGGCCGTCAATTGCGTGCCCTTCGAGCGCAGCGTCGCCTGCAGCACGGAAACCGCCCTGCGCTGGGACGCTTCATTTGCAAAGATGGCCGATCCCTCGGGCCGGGCCGTCATGGATGTCCACGACCAGGGGTACGGGCAGGCCGAATGACCCACGGGGTCCCGGTGCGCTATCATGCCCCGATCTGGATGACGCCATGAACCCCTTCCCCGAGCACCGGCGCTACGCCCGGTTCCCCATCGCCTATGAGGTGAAGCTGATCGTGGAGGACCGGATCATCGCCTACCCCATGGCCATCGACCTCAGCCTGGGGGGCATCCGCCTGGATGGCGGTGGCAATGGCTTGGCCGTCGGCACCGCCTGCGGCGTGGCGATTCTGCTTGAGGACGGGCGGAATGTGGTGGCCCGCGGAGTGGTAGTCAGAGTGGACGCCCAGGGCGTGGCGATCGACTTTTCCAAGGCCTTGGAGGCGGCCAGCGAAAGGGCCCTGCTCGGCCTCCTCCAATCGCTCGGTCCGGGAACGCTGGCACCGGGCCGGGCGGCGTCCGACCCTGAAGCGGCCCTCGATGGCTCCGGGCAAAACGGCTAGGCTCACATGGAACCGGACTGGATGGAGCGCACGATGCAGGATCCGAATGCCTCACTGACACGCCTGATGGATCGGATCAAACCCGGCTCGGGGCGCCACACCCAGGCCGGGGTGGCCGAGGGCGAGACCTGGGCGCCCCCGGACTTCGAGCGCTACGAAGACATCCGCCACTGGCTGTCGGAATCCGTCATGAGCGCCACGATGTACGAACGCTACCCCGACGGCCGCTGGACCATCCAGTTGCTGATCAAAGAGCAGAATCCCGGGACCTACCGGTACATCACCTTATAGTTTCGTTTCAGCTGATCACGCCCAGCTCGCGCCCTACTTTCGTGAAGGCGGCGATGGCGTGATCGAGGTCGGCGCGGGTGTGGGCCGCACTCATCTGGGTACGGATGCGGGCCAGGCCTTTGGGCACCACGGGGAAGAAGAAGCCGATGACATAGACACCCTCGTCCAGCAGGCGCTTGGCGAACTCCTGGGCCAGGGGCGCCTCGTAGAGCATGACGGGCACGATGGGGTGCTCGCCCGGCAGCAGCTTGAAGCCCGCCTGCTCCATGCCGGCCCGGAAGTATTTGGCGTTCTCATGGACCTGCCGGATGAGGCCCTGGCTGTTCTTGAGGAGGTCGAGCACCTTCAGGGTGGCGGCCACGATAGTGGGGGCCACGGAGTTGGAGAACAGATAGGGACGGGCCTTCTGCCGCAGCCAGTCGATGGCCACCTGCTTGCCGGCGATGTAGCCGCCGGAGGCGCCGCCCAGGGCCTTGCCGAAGGTGCCCGTCATGAAGTCCACGCGGCCCATGACCCCGCAGTGCTCGTGCGTGCCCCGGCCGTTCACGCCCATGAAGCCCACGGCGTGGCTGTCGTCCACCATCACCATGGCGCCGAACTTCTCCGCCAGATCGCAGACCTCGGCCAGCTTGGCGATGTAGCCATCCATGCTGAAGACGCCATCGGTCACCACCAGCTTGAACCGCGCACCCGCAGCATCCGCGGCCTTCAGTTGGGCTTCGAGATCGGCCATGTCGGAATTGGCGTAACGGAAGCGCTTGGCCTTGCAGAGGCGGATGCCATCGATGATCGAAGCGTGGTTCAGGGCGTCGCTGATGATCGCGTCCTCCTCGCCCAGCAGGCCCTCGAAAATGGCGCCATTGGCGTCGAAGCACGAAGAGTAGAGCTGCGTGTCCTCGAAGCCCAGGAAGGCCGCCAGCTTCTGTTCCAGCTCCCGGTGGATGTCCTGGGTGCCGCAGATGAAGCGCACCGAGGCCATGCCGAACCCGTGGTCATCCATCACCTGCTTGGCCGCCGCGATCACTTCCGGGTGGTTGGCCAGGCCGAGGTAGTTGTTGGCGCAGAGGCAGACCACATCCCGGCCGTTCGCCTTCATTTGCGGCTGCTGGGGCGAGGTGATCACGCGCTCGGTCTTGAAGAGGCCCGCCTCCTTGAGCAGTTCAAGTTCGTGGTTCAGGTGGGCAAGATAGCCAGGATTCACGGCGGCTCCTAATCGTCAGGGGTCATAGGATACTCCCGGGTGGCGTGGATGGCCGCCATCTCCCGGCGGGTTGTGTCACCATCTTTGCGAACTGACAAGGATCCGACCATGCGCGCTGCCCTGCTCCTGCCCGTCCTGCTCCTCAGCCTCGCCTGCAGTTCCAAGCTGGAGCGGGCCAAGGCCGAAGAACTGCTTCGCAGGGAATACCCGGTGGTGGTGCCCATCACGGTGCCGGAGACGGACTCGGCCGACAAGGGCAGCCCCGGCCATCTGCGCCTGGTGACCATCAAGGAGAGCCTCGACAAGAGCGGTTGGTTCGAGACCACCGTCACGGCGGAGGGCAACCGGGAGACCTTCTCGTTCCGCCTGAAGGGAGATGCCCCCAAGGCCATCAAGGCCGCCCAAAAGGGATTCGAGATGCCGGCCGCCGAGGCCATCTTCGTCCGGGCCGTGCGCCTGGAACCTGCCGGCAACCAGGCCCGGGTGACCTACGAGGTCCGGCTCGACAAACCCACAGCCCAGTTCGGCATCTTCCAGGGCATGCATCCAAACGCGAAGGTGGGCCAGACCAAGCAACGCCACGCCACCTTCGAGCGGCGCAAGGGCCGTTGGGAATTGGCGGGAACCGACGAGGCCTTCCGCAAGGTGGAGTGAGTTTGACCGGAGTTACAGCCTCGTCGCTTGGGACTTCAGAGAGCCTCCATTACCCTTGAGCCATCGAGGTTCCCTTGGATCACAGTCCCGCTTTTCGTTTGCGCCGGTTCCTGAACTGGTTCCCCCTGGGGCTGACCTACGCGGCCATGTACATGGGCCGCTACAACTTCAACATCGTGAAGAACGACATCGGCGCCTGGTACCACCTGGACAAGGCCCAGATGGGCCTCATCGCCTCGGCCGGCTTCTGGACCTACGGCCTGTCCGTGGCCCTGAACGGCCCCATCGCCGACCGCATCGGCGGGCGGAAGGCCATCCTTGTGGGCGCCCTGGGGGCCGCCCTGCTGAACCTGATCATCGGCTTCATGTTCCTGAACGGCCATGTCACCAAGATCCTGGTGAGCATGAGCCTGCTCTGGAGCCTGAACATGTACTTCCAGAGCTTCGGGGCGCTGTCCGTGGTGAAGGTGAACAGCACTTGGTTCCACGTCAAGGAGCGCGGTGTCTTCGGCGGCATCTTCGGGATCATGATCAGCTCGGGCTACTTCCTGGCCACCACCATCGGCGCCTGGCTGCTGGCCAGCTCCCGCAGCTGGACGGTCATCTGGTTCGTACCCGCCGCCGCCATGACCTTCATGTTCGCCGTGGACTGGTTCCTGGTGCGCAACCGCCCCAGCCACGCGGGGCACCCAGATTTCGATACCGGCGATGGGTCCAACGCCCACCTCGCCGAGGATACCCCCCTGCCCTTGCGTGAGCTCATCCAGAAGGTCTTCCAGAACCCGGTGATCGTATCGCTGATCTTCGCGGAATTCTGCACGGGGTTCGTGCGCCAGGGCGTGATGCTCTACTTCACCGAATACCTGCAGGAGATCTACCACCTGGGCAAGAAGGACCACCTCTTCTGGTGGACCGGCGTCGCCTTCATGGGCGGCGGCATCTGCGGCGGCCTGCTCTGCGGCTGGATGAGTGACAAGTTGTTCCAGTCGCGGCGCCCGCCCGTGGCCTTCTTCTTCTATCTGATCCAGGCGGTGATGCTGGCGCTCCTGGGCCTGACCCTCGGCCAGGGCACCACCGGCGGCCAGGTCTGGGCCGTGCTTCTGCTGGGCCTCACGGCGATGTTCATCTTCGGCGTCCACGGCATGCTCAGCGGCACCGCCAGCATGGACTTCGGCGGACGCAAGGCCGCGGCCTCCGTGGCGGGCGCCCTGGACGGCATCCAGTACATCGGCTCGGGCCTGACGGGCTTTGGCCTGGGCTGGATTCTCAAGACCTACGGCTGGGATGGCGTGGCCACCCAGGGCCACCAGCCTGCCCACGCCTGGATCTGGGTAGGCTGCATCATCCCCTTCAGCCTCCTCGGCGCCTTCATCATGACCCGCATCTGGAACGCCAAGGCGGGCGCTGGAGCCCACTGAGGCGGGGTTAGCGGTCGCCCGAGGCTAGCAGATCAAACGCCGCCTTCAGTCCGCCGTGGATGGCGTTCACGTCCGCGGGTTTCCACACTTTCTGATCCTCGCGGACGAAGGTGGTGAGGTCGTTCCGGTTGTCGAACCGGGCCACGGGCAGGTGGTAGACCTTCGTGGCGTAGCGGTCACCTGCCTGGATGAGCCGCTCCACACGGATGGTGCCGGGACGGTCACTCTGCTCCAGGAGCCAAGCCATGTCGTCGCAGCCGTACTGGCCGAGCATGACTTCCATGGGCACGCTGTGATGGAGGATGCTGCCCTGGCCATCGGGGCGTCCGCGTTCGATGTTCTTGCGGCGGCTTTCGACGGGATCCACCCACACATAGAGGACCGCCGCCTTCTCCAGGATGGCCGGGGAGAGGGTCTGGAAGGCGGTGCAGTAGCCGTGGGGCGGGCACAGCGGGAAGGCCGAGCCGTTGGCGCCGCCGCGGGCGGCCTCGATCACCAGGGTGCGGCCGGTCTTGTCCTGGGCGTTCTGGCGGTTCAGCACGTCCAGCTCAGCGCGGCATTCGGCTTCCAGGGCCTCGGCCATGCGCACGCGGATGCGGTGGAGGATCTCGCCCAGGGGCTGGGCCAGCCCGACCTGGGCGTGGGCCGCGTCCAGCCGGTCGAAGAGGTGCTGGGCGGCCCTGGCCACCGAGGTCTGGCTGCTGGCCATGAGGTGGGCATAGTCCTCGTTCAGCAGCGCGATGAGGACGGCCCAGGTCCAGTTGTCGCGGAAGGGCCGGTTCGGGCCGTGGTAATAGGCGTACTCGAGGCCGTTGGCCTTCAGCTCATCGTCGATCCGGTGCATCAGGTGGACATAGGGGTAGTCGTCCAGCTGCAGCGTCTGGCCCATGTGGAAATCGTCCCGGCACTGGTCCGGCGTCAGGCTGGCGAGGTAGCGGCGCACTTCCGACTTGCCGGAGGCGGGCAGGCTGAAGAGCAGGATGGTGTCGAGAAGCTGGGTCATGGATTCCACCGTACAGAACCCCAAGAATGCCATGAATCCTCGATCCGGGCCCGCACTCGTGCTATCCGTAGGGAATGCGGGATCGCGAGATCGTCGAGCGCGTCCGGGACGCCACCGACCTGCTGGCCCTGGTGGGCCAGGCAGTGAAGCTGCGCAAGCAGGGCTCGGCGCATGTGGGCCTCTGCCCGTTCCACGCCGAGCGCAGCCCCAGCTTCCAGGTGATTCCCGGCCGCAACTTCTACCACTGTTTCGGCTGCGGCAAACACGGCGATGCCTTCGCCTGGCTCATGGAGCGCGAAGGCATGACTTTCCCCGAGGCCCTGGAGCAGCTGGCCCGGGCCGCTGGCATCGATATGCCCGAGCGGCGGGAGCGTCCCACCGCCGAAGTGGATCTGGAAACCCGCATGCGCTCGGCCCTGGAGGCGACCCAGGCCTTCTTCGAAGCGCAACTCGCCCGGCACGAAGCGGCCCGGACCTACCTCCAGAACCGTGGCTATGCCGGGCCCTTTCTGGCTGAAGCCGGCTTCGGCATGGCGCCGGATGCCTGGGATATCCTGGTCAACCACTTGCGCGGCCTGAATTTCTCCGGCGAACTGCTCGAACAGGCCGGCCTGGCCAGCCGCAGCGAGCGGGGCACCCAGATCGACTTCCTACGCAACCGCCTGACCATCCCCATCCACGATGCCAGGGGCCGCATCGTGGCCTTCGGTGGCCGGGTCATGGGTGGAGGCTCCACGTCCGCAAGCGAGGCGAGCGGGAGCGAGCAAAGCTCGCGATACGGCGGAGGGCAGCCAAAATACCTCAACACCCGTGACACGCCGCTCTTCCACAAGGGCAGCACCCTCTTCGGCTTCCATCGCGCCAAGGGCGCCATGAAGGAAGGCGCGCTGGTGGTGGAGGGCTACTTCGATGTGCTGCAGCTCCACCAGCACGGCATCCACCAGGCCGTGGCGCCTCTGGGCACCGCCCTCACCGAGGAGCACCTGAAGCAGCTGGGCCGCTTCACCCGCCGGGTCATCCTCTGCTTCGACGGCGACGCCGCGGGCCGCCGGGCCATGGAGAAGAGCCTGCGCATGGCCCTGCCCCTGGGTTTCGAAGTGCGCCTGCTGGAGCTGCCCCAGGGCGAGGATCCCGATACCTGGTGCCTCAAGCTGGGCGGCGAAGCCTTCCGCGAGCTGCTGCGCGCCGTGCCCGACTGGACGGCCTTCATGGTGGACCGCTCCATGGAAGGCAAGGATCTGCGTCGCATCACCGACCGCATGGGCGCCTTCAAGGATCTGCTGGATTTCCTGCCCTACCTGCCCCGCACCACCGAAAGCCGCGACCTCTTCGCCAGCCTGGCCCATCAGCTCCAGGTGCCCCTGCAGGAACTGGATCGGGCCGTGAAAAGCAGGCAGGCGCCAGCCCGTCCCTCGGATGAGCCGGCATTGGCCGCTCCCGTCCCCGTGGAGCTCGACGACCTCATCCGCAGCCTCATCCTGCTGAGCACCGCCGGACACTGGCGGCGGGTGCAGGACATCCCCCCGGCCTGGTGGGAAGGACTCTCCGGTGCCCCCCTGCTCCAGGCCCTGCTCGATGCCGAGGGTGACAGCACCCTGCTGCCGGAGGCTGCGACGGCGGCCGTGCGCCATCTCGAGGCCCAGGCGAGCAGCAAGGATGAGGCCGGCCGGGATGCCGAGGTCCAGATCGGGAAGCTCGAAGCCCGCTACATCGATCGGGAGATCCAGGCCAACAACAGACTCCTGCAGGATCCCCGGACCCTGGTGGACGCGGGCCTCACGGAACGGGTGATGGCCAGGCAGAACGAGCTGCTGAGCCGCCAGAAGGATTTGTCGCGCCGGCGGCGCGGAACCCGCTGAGCGGTCCGGGCTTTGAGCCCTTGCCGGATCCAGCGGATTCCCTATACTGAAAGGTCCGCTTCCGGCAGGTACATTGGCCGGGATCTGCATTCCCTTCGGCCGGCGGGTCCACTGCCCTGACTGGTCCGATGCCCGTAGCGCTCTTTGAGGTACGAATGGTTCCGACGCCGCCCCGCGATACCTACTACCCCCTGACCAAGGCCCTGATCTCCATCGGAAGGAAAAACGGATTCCTGCTGGTCGATCAGCTCAACGATTTCCTCCCCGACACCGCCTCCAGCCCCGATGATCTCGAAGTGATCATGGGCCTGTTCGCGCGTCTGGGCGTGGGCATCGGCGCGACGGAGGAAGAGGCCCAGGCGGCCCGCGAGGCGATCGAGCCGGAGTTCGTCTTCGTCGAGGGCGTGCCCAAGAGCGACAAGGATCTCGAAGTCGAGATCGACAGCCCCGATAGCGACAAGTTCAACGATCCGGTCCGCATGTACCTCAAGGAGATGGGCACGGTGCCCCTCCTCAAGCGCGAAGATGAAGTCGAGATCGCCAAGCGCATCGAAGTCGGCGTGCGCAGTGTCATGCGCGCGCTCTCCCGGTCGCGTCTGGCCGCCAGCCTGCTCATCGACATCGGCAAGATGCTGAAAGAGAACCCGGGCAAGATCCGCGAGGTCGTGGGCCTTTCCGACGAGGTGGATGACGATGAGGATGCCGAAAGCACCTCCGCCACCCAGCATGTGCATCACCAGTTCGAGAAGATGCTGGTCTACGACCAGGCGCTGCAGGATCTGCTCGACCTCAAGCTCCAGGTCGAGGCCGGCACCAAGACCCTCCCCAAGCGCCGCAAGCTGGACCGGGAGGTGCTCCAGGCCCGGGGCCGGCTCTCCCGCCAGATCCGCAAGCTGGGCCTCAACAGCCTCGCCGTCACCCGCCTCATCGACAAGATCACCCACCAGCACAGCCAGGTCATGGCCGGCGAGCGGAAATGCCGCGAGCTCCGGGACCGGCTCAAGAACCCGGCCTTCGCCAAGCTCAAGGACAAGTACAAGGACGAGCTGGCCCACATCGAGAAGACCCTGGCCGAGTTCTTCATCAAGTACGAAACCGTCAGCGAGCAGTTCCACAAGGACTTCAGCGGCCTCAAGAGCGCCGAAAGCATCAGCCGCGGGGCCAAGGCCGAACTGATCGAAGCCAACCTGCGCCTCGTGGTCAGCATCGCCAAGCGCTACACCAACCGTGGCCTGCAGTTCCTGGATCTGATCCAGGAAGGCAACATCGGGCTCATGAAGGCCGTGGACAAGTTCGAATATAGCCGTGGCTTCAAATTCTCGACCTACGCCACCTGGTGGATCCGGCAGGCCATCACCCGCGCCATCGCCGATCAGGCCCGCACCATCCGCATCCCCGTGCACATGATCGAAACCATCAACAAGCTCATCCGCACCCAGCGCGAGCTGGTGCAGAAGCTGGGTCGCGAACCGTCCAGCGAGGAAATCGCGCACGCCATGGATATGCCCGTGGGCAAGGTCCGCAAGGTGATGAAGATCGCGCAGGAGCCCATCTCCCTCGAAACGCCCATCGGCGAGGAGGAGGATTCCCACCTGGGCGATTTCATCGAGGACAAGACCGTGGTCTCCCCCGTGGAGCAGGTCGTGCAGCAGCGCCTCAAGGAGACCGTCCGCAACGTCCTCAACACCCTCAGCGAGCGCGAGGAGCGCGTCCTCCGCATGCGCTTCGGCGTGGGCGATGATGGCTCCGAACACACCCTCGAGGAAGTCGGCAGCGAATTCGCCGTCACCCGCGAGCGCATCCGCCAGATCGAGTCCAAGGCGTTGAGAAAGATCCGCCATCCGCGCTACTCCAAGACGCTCAAGGCATTCCTGGGCTGATGCTGTTCCCCGAGACCTAAAAAGCCCCGCCTCCGCGGGGCTTTTTAGGTCATTCTTGGAACATCACATCGGAGCAGTTTCACGTGCTTTCCAAGGACCAGACCCTAGGCAAATACCAGATCCTGGATCGCCTCGGATCCGGGGGCTTCGGCACTGTGTACCTGGCCATGGACACCTGGGTGAACCGCAAGGTGGCCCTGAAAGTGCC
>JBBQEL010000066.1:0-18341 GCA_038320645.1 Holophagales bacterium
AGGCACATAGGCGGGCTGGGGTTCCACGCGGAAGAGGTACGAGATGATCTCGTCCTCGTAGCCGAAGCGCATCTGTTCGAAGTATTCGTAGCTTTCGCGCTTGTACTCCACCAGCGGATCCTTCTGGCCATAGCCGCGGAAACCGATGGCCTCCTTCAGGTGGTCCATGACCAGCAGGTGGCGTTTCCACGCGGCATCGATGATCTGCAGGATGGACCAGCGCTCGTAGCTGCGCATGCCCTCGCCGCCCAGGCGTTCATCCTTGCCTTCGTAGAACCGCTGCACCAGGGGCGACAGGGCCTCGCTGCCTTGGGCCTGCGGCATCTGCCCGATGGCATCCACCTCCTCCCCGGTGAGGGTGAAGAGCTGCTCCACGCGCTCGCGGAAGCCCGCCTGGTCGCGCTCGCCCTTGTCTGGCAGGAAATCGTTGGCGATGCCTTCGGCGATCTCGCCGGCCACCCGCAGCACATAGTCCCGCGTGTTGCCCTTGAGCATTTCGGTGCGGAGCCCGTAGAAGAAGATGCGCTGCTTGTTCATCACATCGTCGTACTCGAGCAGATGCTTGCGGATTTCGAAGTGGTGGGCCTCGACGCGCTTCTGGCTGCGCTCGATGGCACGGGTGACCATGCCGGCCTCAATGGGCTCGTCGTCGTTCATCCCCATGGCGCCCATGAGGTTCTTGATGCGGTCACCACCGAAGATCCGCATCAGGTCGTCCTCGAGGGACAGGTAGAAGCGGCTGCTGCCGGGATCGCCCTGGCGGCCGGCCCGGCCGCGGAGCTGGTTGTCGATGCGGCGGCTTTCGTGGCGCTCAGTGCCCAAGATGTGCAGTCCACCGAGCCCGACCACTTCCTCGTGCTCGGCTGCGGTCTGCTCGCGCATCCGCTCAACGAGCGCGGAGAATTCGGCCGTCTCGAGGCCCTCTTCGTCGTACAGGGAGATTTCCTTCTTCTTGGCTTCGATGCGGGCCAGTCCCTCAGGGTTGCCGCCGAGGATGATGTCGGTGCCGCGGCCGGCCATGTTGGTGGCGATGGTGACGGCGCCCTTCCGACCCGCCTGGGCGATGATCTCTGCTTCCCGTTCATGGTGCTTGGCGTTCAAGACGACGTGGGGGATCCGGGCGGCCTTGAGGGCGTCCGCCAGGTCCTCGCTGCTATCGATGCTGGCCGTGCCCACCAGGACCGGCTGGCCCTTGGTATGCAGATCCCGGATCTCCTCGACGATGGCCTTCTTCTTCCCGGTGCGGGTGGAGTAGACCGTATCGGCGAAATCCTTGCGGACCATGGGCATGTTCGTGGGCACCACGAGCACATCCAGCTTGTAGATCGAGTGCAGTTCCGTGGCCTCGGTCTCCGCCGTGCCGGTCATGCCGGAGAGGCGGCGGTACATCCGGAAGAAGTTCTGGAAGGTCACGGTGGCGAGGGTCTGGTTCTCGGCGTTGACCTCCACGCCCTCCTTGGCCTCGATGGCCTGGTGCAGGCCGTTGGACCAGCGGCGGCCGGGCATGGCACGGCCGGTGAACTCGTCCACGATGACCACTTCCATGCCCTTGCCGTCTTCCTTGGGCCGGACCATGTAGTCCACGTCCAGTTTGTAGAGGTTGTGGGCCAGCAGGGCCTGGTTCAATCCATGCAGGGTCTCGATGCTGGTGGGATCGTAGAGGTTGCTCACGCCCAGCAGCTGTTCCGCATGATGGATGCCCTCGTCGGACAGCATCACCTGGCGGTCCTTCTCGTCCACCTTGTAGTGCACTTCCTTCTTGAGCTTCGGCACGATGGCATCGATGCGGAAGTACTTGGAGGTGTCCTCCTCGCTGCTGCCCGCGATGATCAAAGGCGTGCGGGCCTCGTCGATGAGGATCGAGTCAACTTCGTCCACGATGGCGAAGTTGAAGCCGCGCTGGGTGAACTCCTCCAGATCCCACTTCATGTTGTCGCGGAGGTAATCGAAACCCAACTCGTTGTTGGTGGCGTAAGTGATGTCGGAGCCGTAGGCATCGCGGCGCTGCTGATCGTCCAGCCCGTGCTGGATGACCCCGACACTCAGGCCGAGCCAGCCATACAAGCGCCCCATCCACTCTGCATCGCGGCGGGCCAGATAATCGTTCACTGTGACCAGGTGGGCCCCGTTGCCCGCGAGGGCATTGAGGTAGAGCGGCAGCGTCGCCGTGAGGGTCTTGCCTTCACCGGTGCGCATCTCGGCCACCTTGCCCTCATGCAGCGCCATGCCGCCCACGAGCTGCACATCGAAGTGCCGCATCTTGAGCACGCGCTTCGAGGCTTCCCGCGCCACCGCGAAAGCCTCGGGCAGGATGTCTTCGAGGGTGGCGCCGTTGGCCAGTTTCGCCTTGAGGTAGGGGGTCTTGGCCTTCAGTTCTTCGTCGCTGAGGCCCGACATTTCGGGTTCCAGGACATTGATGAACTGGACCTTCGCCCACAGGCGCTTCAGCTCGCGGTCATTCTTGGAGCCGATGAGTTTTTTGAGAATGTTGTCGAGCATGGAACCTTCCAGTCGCGTAAACCATCGATTGTAGCGCGCCAATGCCCCTTTTCCCAGCACTGGAGGCCTGCTTCAAGCACCCGTGGTTGCCGAAGTTAACGGCCCAGGGCACACTGATTGTTTGGATTCTGGAGGAATCATGGCCATCGAACGCACCTTTGCCATCGTCAAGCCCGATGCCGTCAAGGACGGTCATAGCGGTGAAATCATCAGCGCCATCGAGCAGAACGGCCTGAAAATCGTGGGGCTCAAGCTGACGCGCCTCACTCCCGCCGTCTGCCAGGGCTTCTACCACGAGCATGTGGGCAAGGGCTTCTACGCCGAGTTGGAGGCATTCATGTCCGAGGGCCCCGTGACCCTCATGGTGCTTGAAGGCGAGAACGCCATCCTGCGCTGGCGGGAGCTGATGGGCGCCACCAACCCCGCCAATGCGGCCGAGGGCACGCTCCGCAAGCGCTTCGGTGCCAACATCGGGCGCAACGCCACTCACGGCAGCGACAAGCCTGAAAGCGCCCAGTTCGAAGTGAGCTACTTCTTCAACGCCTTCGAACAAATGTAATGATCCGGGCGTAGCCCTTAGCAAAAATCGGCGCCCCTGGCGCCGATTTTTGTGTAAACGAATGAAGCCTGAAGCCTACTCTTCAACCACCGTTTCCAGCGCGGCCTGACAGAGGCGCCGGATACCGGGCAGGAGATCCGCGCTTTCGAGCCCCTTGCTGCTGAACCACTGGCCGCCGGGCGGGGGCGGCGGCGGCAGGTCCTCGGCGGCCTTGGTGTGCAGCAGGTGACTGAGATAAAGCCGCTGCTGGCCTTCGAGCCCTTCTAGCCGCAGCAGCCAGGGCGTCGGCAGGCGGCTGGTGCGCTCATCGAACACCACTGGCAGTACTGAGTTATCCACGAACCGGAAGCGCATTCCCCACGCGGCTTCGATCTGGGCGTTCAGCAGGGCCGTCGGCAGAAAGCCCGGCGACCAGGGGATCTGGGCGGGCATGAGCAGGCCCCGGTGGGGGCTGTGGGGCGAAGGGACCAGGAGAACGAAGGGCGTCTGCTGGCCATGAACCAACACGCCCTCGATGAAGGTGGTGAGGTGGACCCGGCCTTCGGCCATCAGCGCCCTCCTGCTGTTTCCAGTTCCTGCATGATGCGGTCCCGGGCCGCAGAGACTTCAGCCACGGCGGCTTCCGGCTTCAGCTTGACGACTTCCTTGGTGCGCCGGTCGCGCAGCTCGACGATGCCATCCTTCAGGCCCTTGGCGCCCACGAGCAGGCGCAGGGGGAAGCCCAGCAGATCCGCATCCTTGAACTTGGCACCAGGGCTCATGCCTTCGCGGTCGTCGTGTAGCACCTCGAAGCCGGCCGCCTCCAGATCCTTTTCCACCTGGGCAGCCACGCCCGAGACTTCGGCATTGCCAGGATCCAGGCAGACCAGATGGACCTGGTAGGGCGCAATGGGCCAGGGCCAGATGATGCCGTCGGCATCGTAGTTCTGTTCGATGGCGGCTGCCACCGTGCGGGTGATGCCGATGCCATAGCAGCCCATCACCATCGGATTGTCCTTGCCCTGCTCGTCCAGGAAGGTGCAGGACATGGACTTGGAATACTTCACGCCGAGTTTGAAGACCTGCCCCACCTCGATGCCCCGGAAGGCCTGGTACTGGCCCTTCCCACAACGGGTGCAAAAATCGCCCTCGGCGGCCATGCGCAGATCCGCGAAGGTGCAGCCCAGCAGGTCCCGCTTGGGATCCAGGCCGAAGTGGTGGTAATCGGTGCGGTTCGCGCCGCAAGTCAGATTGACGGCACCTTCAAGGCTGCTGTCCACGAGGATCTGAATGTCCTTCAGGCCCACGGGCCCCATGAAGCCGGTCTTCGCACCCGTGAAGGCCTCGGCCTCGTCCAGGGGCATCAGTTCCATCTCGGCCGCACTGATAAAATTTTTCACCTTCACCGGGTTGAGCTCATGGTCGCCGCGAAGTACCGCGCCCACCAGCTTCGTGGCGCCATCCGCGAAGGTGGCCCGGTACAGGAAGAACTTGCTGGTCTGCGTGATGGGCATCCCATCGTGCTCAGCATCCTTCATGCCCGCCGCCTGCTCGACCTGGCCGACGACTCCGGGGGTCTGGAAATGGTCCCTTCGAAGCGCCATCAGCGCTTCGCTACCTCCAGCGCGCAGCGCTGGAGCCTCCGTCTTCTCGATGTTCGACGTGTAATCACACCCATCGCAGCTGAGGATGGCGTCCTCGCCGCTGCCCGCCAGCACATGGAACTCGTGGGTGAAGCTGCCGCCGATGGCGCCGCTGTCGGCTTCCACGGGACGGAACTTCACGCCTAGGCGGGAGAAGATCCGCTTGTAGGCGTTGAACATGGCCCAGTACTCGCGGTCGGCGCAGGCGTCGTCCGCATGGAAGGAATAGCCGTCCTTCATGGTGAACTCGCGGCCCCGCATCAGACCGAAGCGGGGGCGCCGCTCGTCGCGGAACTTGGTCTGGATCTGGAAGAGGTTCATGGGCAGCTGCTTGTAGCTGCGCACATTCTTGCGGACGATATCCGTGATCACTTCCTCGTGGGTGGGGCCCAGGCAGAAGTTGTAGAAGTCGCGCTCGTCGGGCTTTTCGCCCCGGGCGCGGCGCTCGGCCAGGTCGGCTTTGGCCTTGCGGTCGCAGAAGCGGAGCAGCTCATCGCCATAGAACTTCCAGCGGCCGCTTTCCTGCCACAACTCGGCGGGCAGCACGGCGGGCATGAGCAGTTCCTGGCAGCCATCCTTGGCAAGTTCTTCGCGGACGATCTCCTCGAACTTGCGGATGCTGCGGAAGGCCAGGGGCAGGTAGCTGTAGATGCCAGCGGCCACCTTCTGGATCATGCCGGCCCGCATCATGAGCTGTTGGCTCACGACATCGGCATCCCGCGGCGTCTCGCGCAGGGTCTGGATCAGGAGCTTGGATTGCTTCATCGGTGCCTCGAACCTTCGAGTCTAACCCAGGCTTGTGCGAAATCCCCTGAGATGAAAGCGAACCGCGAATGGCGCGAATCGCCCTGCGGGCGGGCGAATGTAAACAGAGGAACCAGCAGGCGCCTGGGGGCAAATCACCCGCGAATGGCGCCCATTTGCGCCATTCGCGGTTTCAGTTCAATTCAGTTCAGCAGAGACAGCACCAGGGAGCTGGCGGCCTTGCCGTCGATGGTGCCGCCATGGGCAGCCTGAAGGGCCTTCATCACCAGGCCCAGGTCCTTCCGCATCGTCGCTCCACTCAGGGCGATGGCCGCCTTCACGGCCACTTCGAGGGCGTCCCCCTCGATCATGGCCGGCAGGTAGGGTTTCAGGAGTTCGATTTCGGCCTGTTCCTGGGCCGCCCGGTCCGGATGGCCCACCTTCTCGAACTGGGCGACGCTATCCTCCCGGGACTTCACCAGCCGCTTCAGGACCGCCAGGGCGTCGGCATCGGCCAGGATGCCCTGCGGGCTCAGACCCTTGGCCACGGCCTCGTTTTTATAGGCGGCCAGAGCCATCCGGATCACCTGGGTCCGGACCGGATCCCGGGCCAGCATGGCGGTTTTCAAATCGGCCTGAAGACGGTTGAGCATAGGAACCCCCGGACGGAACCCTCCATGGTGACGCGGGAGGGCCGCTCCGCGCCAGAAGTCATGCCGGGCCATTCATTGGCCGAAACAAGACCGAGTCCAATATCACCGGGGTCCCATGAACGTCGCCTTCATCAATCCATTCATTGAATCCACCCTCCGCAGCCTCGAGATGATGGCCAATATCGTGGCCGAGAAATCCGGGCTGGCCGTGAAGGAGGACCTGATCACCACCTATGACATCTCCGCCATCATCGGCATCACCGGCGATACCTCCGGATCGATCATCCTGAGCTTCCCCGTGAGCCTGGCCTGCCGCATCGCCAGCAATATGCTGATGGAAGAGATTGATGAGCTGAACCAGAGCGTGGAAGATGCCGTGGGCGAAATCGGCAACATCGTGGTGGGGGATGCCCGCCGCCTGCTCATCCAGGACGGGTTCAGCCTTTCCATCTCCGTGCCCACCGTGGTCGTCGGCAAGGGCCACAAGATCAGCCGCAGCGGCGATGTCCCCTGCATCGCCATCCCCTTCAAGACCGAGTTCGGCGAGTTCGAGGTGAATGTGGGGCTGAAAGAGTAGCTACCAGCTCTCAGCCATCAGCAAACGCAAAACAGGGCGCCAAAGGCGCCCTGTTTTGATCTGAAACGGCAAAGCCGTTTCAGCCCTTAGACCTTGTCGAATTTGATGACTTCCACGGGGCAGCTGGCGGCGGCGGCCTCGATGGCGGCCTCAAGGTCAGTGCCGTTGCTGCCGGAAAGGGCGCTCATCTCGTCGCGGTTCTCGCTGTCCACGCCATCCTCGCGCACGGCGCCGTTGACATTGCAGCTGGTGTCGGTGACATGGAACACCTCGGGGCATTCGGCCTCGCAGGCATTGCACACGATGCAGCCTTCTTCGATCCAGACTTTGGTGATGGCCATGGTCGTCTCCTTGAATCCCTGTGGGGCCCTGATGGGCGAACCCAATCAAGCTAGCACCGCCCCCGCTCCGGACCAAGCATCCCCTCGCCTGGGGGGCCGTGGGAGACTGGACTTGTGACGGAGGTCCAGCCATGCGCCTGAAGGAATCGGGGATCCTGGCCCGGATCCGGGAACTGCTGCCCGGAGGCGGGGAACTTGTGGACGACTGCGGCGCCCTGCCCCCCACGCCGGCCGGACACAGGTTGCTGGTGACCACCGACCTCATGGAATCCGGCCAGCACTTCCGCCTCGACTGGCATCCTCCCGATCTCCTGGCCCGCAAGCTGCTGGCCGTGAACCTGTCGGACCTGGATGCCTCCGGCGCCCGGCCGTTCGGGTACACCCTGACCCTGGCCCTGGGCCCGGAGATGGACGCACGCTGGCTCGAAACCTTCCTGGCGGGCCTAGCCGAGGCGAGCCATGCCTCCAATGTCCAGGTTTTCGGCGGTGATACGGTGGGGCGACCTTCCGGCCTGGGTCTAGGGCTCACGGCCTTCGGCTTCGCGGCCCGCTGGCTGCGGCGGGACGGCCTCCAGCCGGGGGACCGGATCTTCGTGGACCAGTGCCCCGGCGCCAGCCTGCGGGGCCTGCGGAAGCTCCAGGCGGGCCAGCGCTGGAACCCCGCGCAACCCGACGCCGATCTGGAGGCACACCTGGCACCCCGGCCCAGGCTGGGGCTGGGCCTTCGGCTGGCGGACATACCCGAAGTCCACGCCTGCCTGGATCTGTCCGATGGCCTCAGCCGCGACCTCCGCCACCTGGCCGAAACCTCGGGCCTCAGCATCGTCCTGGATCCCGGCCTGGACGCGGACGCGCTCCAGGGCGGCGAGGACTATGCCCGCTGCTTCGGCAGTTCGCTGCCCCAGGCGGACCTCGAGGCCCGGCTCGGCCTGTCACTCCTGCCTGTGGGCTCAGCCCTGCCCCGCGGGGAATCGCCGCTGCTGGCCTATGATGGGGCTTCGCTCCGGCCCATGCCCGACCTCAGCTTCGATCACTTCGGATCCCCATGACTCACCAGGACAAGACCCACATCTGGGCCCGTACCAAACGGTTCCTGGCGGATCCCGCTCTGGAGCCCCATCACCTGGCCTGGAGCTTCGCCCTGGGGCTGTGCATCGCCTGGAACCCGCTCCTGGGCACCCACACAGGCCTGGTGCTCGTGTCCTGCGCCCTGGTGAAAAAGCTCCACCGGCCCCTGACCTTTCTGGGCGCCTTCACCAACAATCCCTGGACCATGGTGCCCATCGCCACGGCTTCGACCTTCTTCGGCAACCTCTTGCTGGGACGGGGCCTGCACCTGGACCTGAGCGGCGTGGACTGGAAGAGCATCGGCTGGCGCAGCTTCGCCACCCGTGAGGGCTTCGATGCCGCCGTCACCATGCTGAAACCCATCCTCACCCCGTACCTGCTGGGCGGTTTCGTGCTGAGCGCCCTGGCCATTCCTGTGGGATATTTTCTGATGCTGCGCCTGGCCCACCACCTGCGCTGCCCCAAACCCGCGCCCGACCCCCTTTCCGGAGACTGACATGGATATGCGCTTCCTGATGAAACAGGCCCAGCAGATGCAGGCGAAGCTCGCCGAGACTCAGGCCAATCTGCGGATCGAGGGCACCGCCGGCGGCGAGCTGGTGAAGATCACTCTGAACGGCTCCAAGGAACTGGTGGGCCTCTCCATCGCCAAGGACGCCATGGATCCCGAGGATCCCTCCATGCTCGAAGATCTGCTGCTGGCCGCCTTCCGCGATGCCACAACCAAGGTGGACGAGACGATGAAGAAGCAGATGGGCGGCATGGGCGCGGGTCTCAACCTGCCGGGATTGGGACTTTGATCCCATGAAGCTGCCGCCACCGCTCGAGGCCGTGGTTGAAAGCCTCCAGAAACTGCCTGGCGTGGGCGCCAAATCCGCCCAGCGCATGGCCCTGCACCTGCTGAAGGAAGGGCCCGAGGCCATGGCGCACATGGCCCATCTGCTGCAGCAGGCCGCCGAGAAGGTGGGCTTCTGCGAGGTGTGCGGCGCCTTCACGGATCAGCCCACCTGCCCGATCTGCCTGGACCCCCGCCGGGATCCCGCCAGCCTTGTGATCGTAGCGGAGGCCTCGAACGTGCTCAGCTTTGAGCGCAGCGGCCACTTCCGGGGCCGCTACCACGTGCTGGGCGGCCTCATCTCACCCCTGCGCGGCGTGGGGCCCGATCAGTTGCGGATCCGCGAGTTGCTGAAGCGCCTGGAGGACGGTGCCATCCAGGAGGTCGTCCTGGCCACCAACCCCACCGTGGACGGCGAAGCCACGGCCAGCTGGCTGGCCCGGCTGCTCGAACCCATCGGCGTCCGCACCACCCGCATCGGCCTGGGCCTGCCGATCGGCAGCGACCTCGAATACGCCGACGAACTCACCCTCGACCGCGCCATGGAAGGGCGCCGGCCGGTCTGATGGGCGCGTTCAGTAGGTGCAGCTGACATCGCCTTTCGCCCAGGTCTGGCAGGCGAGGCGCTGTTCGGGGTTGGCCTTGAGGGCCAGGAGGACGCGGGTTTCGGCGGCTCCCTTGTCGCTGAGATGTTCGGCCCCCGTCACGATGGTGACGAGGCAGGTGCCACAGCGGGCGTGGCCTCCACAGCGGTGATTCAGGGGCACTCCCGCCTTGGTGCTGGCGGCGAGCAACGCGGTCTCGCGATCGCATTCCGCCGCGCCCGGGGTCTTGCCGTCGAATTGGATGGTGTGCATGCAATACCCATAAGTCAATAAAGCAGAAGAAATAGGGACATCCCTGAGGGCTTCATTCTATCAGGGTGTTGCCCGCTTCAGAAAGCCCTTGGCCGTCGCCAGGAACCGCTCCCTGGCGAGGGCGTGGTCCACGATGGGCCCGGGATAGTCCAGCGTTTTTCGCCGGCCCGCGGGCGCTTTCCAGGGCTCATGGATGAAGGCATCCGGACAGTCCGCCAGTTCGGGCACCCACCGCCGGACATAGGCGCCCTCCGGATCGAACTTCAGCCCCTGGGCCACGGGGTTGAAGATGCGGAACCAGGGCTGGGCATCGCAGCCACAGCCCGCGCTCCACTGCCAGCCCGCGCTGTTCTGGGCCCAGTCACCATCGGTGAGCCAGCGCAGGTAGTGGGCTTCCCCGAGCCGGTAGTCCAGCAGCAGATGCTTGGTCAGGAAACTGGCCGCCACCATGCGGGCCCGGTTGTGGACAAAGCCTTCGGCCCGCAGTTGCCGGGCGGCGGCATCCACCACCGGATAGCCCGTGCGACCGTCGGTCCAGGCCTGCCAGGCGAGATCGTCCTTGCGCCACGGGAAGCCTGCAAAATCCTTGCGGAAGGGGCGTTCCAGCAGCTCCGGCCATTCCCACAGCAGGTGGTGGCTGAACTCCCGCCAGAGCAGCTCATTGAGGTAGCGCCCCGCGGATTCGCCCCCTCCGGCCGCCGCCGCAGCCTGCCACACCGTGCGTACCGAGAGTGTTCCGAACTTGAGGTCAGCGCTGAGTCGCGAGGTGCCGGGCCGATCCATGCGATCCCGGTCGCTCCCGTAGTTGGCCAGCGGGCCGGACACGAAAGCCCGCAGCCGTGCCCGGGCGGCCTTTTCGCCGCCAGGCTGCAGGTCCGGATTCGCCCTGAGGCCGAGGTCCGCCAGAGACGGCACCGGCACCGAATCCACCGGAAGGTCCGAGGGCAGCGGCGGGAGGGTGCGCGGCGCGGGCAGGGCCGAGGCGAGATCCAGCCTCGCCCCGCAGGCCCGGCCGAAGGGTGTGAACACGCGGAACATGGCGCCCTGGCCGTTCCGCACCGAGCCCGGCGGCAGGAGGGTCTCGCCCTCGTGCAACCGGATGGCGATGCCTTCGCGGCCCAGAGCCGCTTCCACGCGCCGGTCCCGCTCGCGACCGAAGGGCTCCACCCAGCGATGAGCCAGCACCTGGTCCGCCTTCCATTCCGCCGCCAGGCGCGGCACCACTTCCACGCTGCGCCCCGGTACCACCAGCAGGCGCGAACCCAACCGCGCCAGATTCGCTTCCAGCGCCACCAGCGACTCCAGCAGGAATTGCATCCGGTGGGGCAGTGCTCCGGCACGCTCCGGCGCGAAGAAATACGGATCCAGCACGAAGAGCGGGAGCACCTCACCCGCAGCCGCAGCTTCCGTGAGCGGCCCGTGGTCTGCCACCCGCAGATCCTTGCCCCGGAACCACACAATGGAACGCATGGCTCGAGGCTACCCCGTCGCCTGGTTCGAGACTGCGGGATTATCCTCGACCCGCTGCCTTGCTTTCATCCTGGGGGTAAGTTGGCTGGCAAGATCGCCTGGGAAATCTGTCCGAGTGGTTCGCCAGGAGCGCCCGTGGAAATGGACTTGCGGCAGATGGTAATGGTCCTCGCCAGTGCCGTGGATCTGGTGGGTATCGACGATGTGGGCCACGGCAAGCGGGTGGCCATCATGGCCAAGGAATGCGCACGGCGGCTCGACTGGAGCGAAGCCGACCAGGATCTGCTGATGAATGCGGGACTTCTGCACGACTGCGGGGTGTCTTCGACGAAGGTGCATCAGGAGACCATCCAGGCCTTCGATCCGGCGGGGACCCTGGCCCACTGTGAAAAGGGGGCCCGCATCCTGGAACGGTTCGCACCTTTGGCGGAGCTGGCGCCCCTTGTGCTCCACCACCACACCCACTGGCAGGACCTCCAGACGCATCGGGTGCCCCCGGCCCTGCGTCGGCTCACCAACCTCCTGCACCTGGCGGACCGGGTGGACGCGCTGGCGATCCCCCACCACCGGTCGGATTCGATCCTCCATCATATGGCCGGGATTCGCGCCAAGGTGGCCGGCTACCGGGACACCTTCTTCGAGCCCGGACTCCTGGATGCCTTTCTGGAGGTGTCCAGGGCCGAAGCCTTCTGGCTCATCCAGGGCCAGGACTACCTGCCGCAGGCCCTCGCCGACCTGGCAACGCCGGGTCCGATCTGCCCGATGGGGGCCAAGGAGTTGAAACAATTCGCGCTGACCATGGCGGGAATCGTGGACGCCAAATCCCCCTTCACCGCCCAGCACTCGCTCGGTGTCGCGCGCCTGGCCTGCTGTCTGGCCGAACTAGCTGGCCTGCCCCTGGAGCGCATCGAGCGACTCGAGGTGGCCGCCCTTCTGCATGACATCGGCAAACTCCGGATCCCGGACGAGATCCTGGACTATCCAAGCCAGCTGAGCCCGGAGGACCGCTCCACGATGCGCCGTCACAGCTTCGCTTCGTACCAGATCCTGCGCCAGATCGGCGGCTTGGAGGATCTGGCCCTCTGGGCCGCAGTGCATCACGAATCCCTGAACAACGACGGGTACCCGTTCCGACTCGGGCCGGAGGCCCTGAACCTTGAGGCGCGCATCCTCAAGGTGGCTGATGTCTTCCAGGCCATGGCCCAGCGACGGCCCTACCGCGGCCCCTGGCCGCCCAACCAGATCCTGGCCCTGCTGAAAGAGATGGAGACCAGCCTGGAAGTGGACGCCGCCCTGGTGGAACTGGTGGCCCGCAATCTGGACCGCTGCCATCATGCGGCCATCGGAGCAGTCGCCTGAGGGGCGGCCGCCTGGGGCCACCGGCAGCGCCTGGACCTGCAGAGCCTGACCTGCAGGCCCAGGCTGCCCCGATCAGCGCTCCAGTTTGAAGCCGATGCTGATGGTGACCTGGAACTCGGCCACCTTCCCATCGTGGATCCGGCCACGCTGCTCAACGACTTCGAACCAGGCCATGTGCCGGATCGACTTCCCCGCTTCCTCCACGGCGTTCTTCACCGCCTCGGCAAAACCGAGTTCCGAGGTCCCTACGATCTCGACCTTCTTGTAGATGCCCGCCATGGGTTCTCCTGTGGTTGCTTGTGCTCACAGGATATCTGGATTTCAGAAAATCAACCGTTGGCACCGCTACCCAGCGCCAGCTGCCAGAGCCCGGTGGGTTCCGGATGCATCAGCCATTGGGAAACGAGCGGACGGCGGGTCCAGGCACCCGCTTCCAGTTCCTGATCCAACTGGCCGGGGCTCCAGCCCGCGTAGCCGAGGAACAGGCGGTAGCGGGCCAGGGGATCGCCCAACAGCGCCTCCAGCAGATCTTTGCGGTGGCTTACGAAATGGGTGAGGTCCACGACGGTATCCTCTTCCTCCGGCAGGCCGCCCTGCACCAGGAGGATGCCCCGCTGGGGATCCACGGGGCCGCCACGCCAGGCTGTGGCCTCGTCCGACCCCCGGTACTCCATGTCGCCCTCTATGCCAACCTGGGCCAGGGCGAAGGGCAAGGGGCGATTGAGGATCAGCCCCAGGGCGCCATCCTCGTCGTGTTCCACGATCAGGACGACGCTATGCAGGAAGTTGGGGTCCAGGAGCGCGGGGCTGGCCACCAGGAGGCAGGGGACTTGGTACGACATGATGCGGATGATCATAGCCCAGCGTTCCAGGGCGTGCCCGGGATAGGCTGATGGGATGGTACCGCCCCTGCCCTCCCACCTTGGCGCCCTTCGCGAGGGCTTCGCGTTGCTCCGCCGCCATCCGGCGCTCGCCGCGGGGCTGGCCGTTCTGGCGATGGCACTGGCCCAGCTGGGGCCAGCCCTGGAACTCGCCGCAGGCGCCGGTCCGAGCCTCCTCCTCCAACCCCTCTTCGCATTCGCCGGGCTCCTGCCGCTCGAGATGTATTTCATCCCCCGCCTGCAGGCCCAACTGGATGCGGAAACCCTAAACCTCCCCGGGAATCCCGCCACGGGATGGCAGGACGCCTTCGATGGCCGCTGGCTGCGGACCTTCCTGGTGCGGCTTGGTCTCAGCGTGGCCATCGGCTTGGGTCTGCTGTTGTTCCTGATCCCAGGCATCGTGCTCCTGACCCTGTTCGGCTGGGCACCCTTGCGCCTGTTGCTGCGTGGCGATGGCGTGGTCGAGGCCTTGCGCTGGAGCCAGTCCGCCATGGCCCGGAACTGGCCCCGGATCCTCCAGGCGGTGCTGGCCATGATGCTGGTGGCCCTGGTCTATCAGATGGGGGCGAGCTATGCCCTGGACCACCTGCTGCCAGCGGCAGACCCGGAGTTGGGGCCCAGCGCCCTGCTGCGCCTGAAGCACCCGGCCTTCTGGTTCTTCAACCTGTTGGGCGGGGTGCTCAATCTCTGGCTGAGCTGCGCCCTGCTGGCGCTCTACCAGCGGCTGGAAGCCGCCGTGGCGGGGTCCCCCTCCGGAAACTAGCCCTCGTCTTCGAAGTAGCCGGGATCCTCGATCTCCAGGAGTTCTCCCGCTTCCAGACCCCGCCGCTGTTCGGCAGTCAGGTTGGCTTCTGACCAGCGGGGATCGCTGCGGCCATGGAAGAAGTGAGCCGAGGGCTCAGCCCCAGCGTAGGCCGCTTGGCTGCGCCAGAGATGCACCCAGCCCACATGGTTGACGCGCGCCCAGACCTTCACGTGCAGGGCCCTCCCGCCTCGCCTTCCTTGCGGAGCACGGCGATGGCATGGGTGAGCAGGGGCCAGGCCAGCTGGATCTGCTCCAGGGCCGCGGCCGGGCGGCCGGAAAGATTCAGGATGACCGTGCGTCCCGCGATGCCGCAGACGGCACGACTGGCATAGGCCAGGGGATGGCCGCCCTTGGCCCGGATGAGCTCGCAGATGCCAGGTGCTTCGCGCTCGATGACCCGGCGCGTGGCCTCAGGGGTGGTGTCCCGCGATCCGAACCCCGTGCCGCCGCAGGTGAGTATCAGGGGCAGGCCAGAGGCAACCGCCACATGGATTTCCTGCTCAAGGGCGGCGGGGTCATCCGGCATCAGCGCGGCGGTCACGGCCTGAACGCCCTGCCCCTTCAGCCAGGAGGTCAGCAGGGGCGTGGACTGGTCCTGGTACTCGCCGCGGGAAGCCCGGTCCGACAGGGTGATGAGGTGGACCCGATCCATCAGGGCAGTTCCAGATCGTCATCCTTCAGCGCCTTTTCCGTCTGGGCCTTGCGGTAGGCCAGATAGCGGTCGCGGATGCTGGCATCGCTGAGCGCGAGGATCGAAGTGGCCAGCAGCGCTGCATTGATGGCGCCGGCCTTGCCGATCGCCAGCGTCCCGACCGGAATGCCCGTGGGCATCTGGACCGTGGAGAGCAGCGCATCCATGCCCGCCGTGGCCCAGCCCTTCATGGGCACGCCCAGCACGGGAAGGTGGGTCTTGCTGGCACAGACCCCCGCCAGATGGGCCGCCCCACCCGCTGCGGCGATGATGACCCTCATGCCCCGCCCTTCCGCGCCCTGGCAGAACTCGACCACCTTCTCAGGCGTGCGATGCGCGCTGGCCACATGGGCGACGAAAGGAATATCGAGCCCCTTCAGCGTCAGGGCCGTGTGCTGCATGGTGTCCCAGTCGGACTTCGAGCCCATCAGAATGCCCACCAGGGGAGTCTTGGTCACAGGTACCTCCAGGGAAGAGCCAGTTTAACCAAGTGGCCCCGTGGCTGCGGGGATTCCGCCATCCTTCTTCAGGGTATGGTCTGCCACCTACCGCCGCACCCAGCTCAATACCCACAGCACGCCCAGCAGGGTGAGGGCGTCGCGCTCCTGGGGATCCATGCGCTCGTTGCGGCGGGCCAGTTCCTCGGGGCCGGGGCCGCGCAGGACGACGCGGTGGGTGTCCTGGGCGGTGTCTTCCAGCAGCACCCAGTCGGGGGCGGTGCGGCCCACCACGGCCGCGCCGATGCGCGGTGCGCCTGCCTTCCAGCGGACTTCCAGGGGCTCCCACTGACCGGCGTTCATCACCCGCCAGGGGCCTTCCGCTGGCACGGCGGTCAGCTCCAGCTCCGCATCGCGATCCAGGAACCGCACGATGAGCCGCGCCTGAGGCGGCGGGACCGCCTCCGGCTTTTTGCAGCCAAGGCCGACGACCAGCAGCAGTGCGGCGATCAGAACTCGCATCCGGCCCTCCGCGCCCATTCTGACCCCACCCCAACGCTTTTCCTACCTGCACAAAGGGCACCTTTGTGCAGCCCCGCCCAGACCTTCGCCGGAACCACTACTTCCGGTAGTACGCCCGGATCGCGTTCACCACCGCCGCCGCATAGCGCTCGCGGAAATCGGGATCGCGCAGGTTCGCGGCGTCGTCCTCGTTGGTGAGGTTGGCCACTTCGATCAGGGCCTTGGTGGCGCCGGTGCTGTAGCGGATGACAGCCGGCACCCACTTGCCGCCGCTGCGGTAGATGACATTGCGGATGGGACGGTTGGCATGGACCGGAATGCGGTCCCGGTGCAGGGCTTTCAGCAGGGCCTCGGAGAACTGGCGGCTGCGGGCCTCGCCCTGCAATTTCTCCCGGCCGGTGAAGGCCACGCGGGCGGAGCGCTTCGCCTCGGCCACGCGGCCGGTCTTGGCGGCACCCAGGGCGAAGCTGGAGGGCACCAGGGCCGCGCTCGGCACATAGATCATCGAACCTCGCGCCGAGGGATGCAGGCTGTCGGCGTGGAAGCTCAGGAAGAGCGTCTTCTGGGCATCCCCCTTGGCCTTGCGGAAGGCCGCAAAGAGATCGTTGGCCAGGACCCAGCGCAGGTGGACGCTCACGGCCGAGGGACTTTCGCCGTCCACCGCGAAGGGCGGTGTGGTGAGGATCTCCGCCGCGCGGCTGGGGCTATGGAGTTCCTCGCGGCTCTTGAACCCCAGGCCGGGGTAGCGGATGGTGCTGCTCACCTGTGCTTCCGTCTCCTGCTCGAGGAGGCGGCGCACGCGCATGGCGATGTCGTAGACAAAGTCTGATTCCCAGATGCCGTTGGCCCGGGCGCCGGAATCCACGCCACCATGGCCCGCGTCGAGCACGATCCGCACACCCTTCAGCTTGGGGCCCGCCTCCACGCGCACGGTGCGCCGCACTTCGGCGCGCACCTCGCGTTCCTCCGCCAGCCCCAGGCTGCCTTCGGACTGGAAGGGGTCGGCCAGAAAATTCACGGGGATCTTGATGAGCTGGCCGGGTTGGATGTTCCGTACATCCGCGATGCCGCTGCGCTTGGCGATGCTGTCCGCCAGCTCGTTCACGCCCTTCGGATCCACCCGGTCCGTGAAACGGATGACCACGCTGGAGTAGAGCGCCTCGCCCTTGCGCAGGCGGTAGGCCGCGTACTTGCCTTGGGGATCTTCGCTGAAGGAGAGCATCCCGCGGTAGGCCGCCACCCGCCCTTCGTCGTCGAGCTCGTCCTCGGGTTGGGTGCGGTCCGGGCTCCGGCCAGGACCGCCGAGATCCACCGACAGCAGCCCACGCGGGATGCGCCAGCTGTCACCCTCGCGCAGCTTTTCCGGCAGCTCCGGATTCTCCGCCATGAGCTTGTCGTAGTTCTGGCCATGGCCCGTGAACAGGGCCGCAAGAGTCCAGACCGATTCCACCTCCTGGAAGCGGATCCGATGCCGGACCTCCTCCTGGCGCCACTGGTCCTCGGGAAAGAGGGCGGCCAGGGCCCAGCGTTTGCCTTCGGGGCTGAGATTTGCGAAGGGCACCCAGCCACTGGCATCCACGCCCTTGGCCAGGAAGGCGCGGGGCAGCGCCTTCCCCTCCACGCTGAGGCCCTTCCGGAACTGCAGCCGCAGGAGAATGGCCCGGCCGTCGGGGGTGCTGGCCTGGGCCAGGATGGGCGCCGGCTCCGGCACCGGGGGTGCGCCAAACACCGCCGGAAGCACCAGCAGGCCCAGGCCTGCTGCCCTGAGAAGGCTCACTCCTGCCGGCCTGAGAAAGCTCACGCCTCCCAAGGGGCCTCGCCCGTGGCCACCGCTTCGCCGGACTTCCCGGCCCGCACCCAGGCTCGCAGAGACTCCTGCAAGCCTTCGGAATCCTGGGCCCGTTCGCGCAGGAACAGCTTCAGGCGCCGCTCCAGATGGCCCGCGCCCTCCTCGAGCAGGAAGAGGCGGTCGTGGAGCCGCTCGTGGGGGGCCTTGCCGGTGCTGGGTGGCAGCTTGAGGGTGCCCATGTCCAGGGTGGCGGCGTTGATCGTGAACACCCATTCCAGATCGCCGGACAGAATGCGGAGCTTCATCTTCGCGGGCCGCATCCCGCGGCTGAGGGCCTCAAAGGCCTCGCGGCTTTCGGCCGGATTGCCCTTGCGCAGAGAGATCTCCTTGACTTCGCCCCGCTCGGAGGCGAGCAGGATGGCGTCGTCGACGAAGCAGCCCGAGCCATCATTGTCACCACCGCTGGCGCCGCCTTCGGTCATGCTGCGCATCCACAGCCAGAGGAGGAATTCCTCGCCGAGAAAACGGCCCTGTTCCATCAGTTCAAGAGGCTTCACCTCAGGCCTCCTCGAGTTCGAGATCCAGCGGATCCAAGGCCATCAGGGCTTCCACGGACAGGTCGGGACAGAGCC
>JBBQEL010000067.1:0-15857 GCA_038320645.1 Holophagales bacterium
GCATAGAGAACTCCAAAAAGAGGATGAGGCGGTTAAAAATTGAAAATACACAGGTCGCCAGACGGGGAGCAAATATCCTCCAGATCCTGTCGGCACTGGCGGCGATCACAGCCTTGTGGTGGTAGCGACCAGACGCTTCTCCTGCGGGCAGGGGGCCTTCCTCATTCGACCCCCACCAGCTGTCATTCGGGGGTGCTGCCCTGTTATCCGGCCGAAGGGCTCCACCAGAACCCGCGAAAGCGCATCTCCTGGTGTGGACGGATGAACCGCCCACGACCCAAGGAGAATCCCATGAGCACCCGCCCGCTTCGTTTCGCCGCCCTCGCAGTGGCCCTGCTGACCCTCGGCGCCACCCTCTCCGCCCAGGGCTTCGGACCCGGCCACGGCCCAGGTCGTGGCGCTGCTCCCGGTGAAGGCCGGGGCCTCAGGGGCCTGAACCTCACTGAGACCCAGCAGGCCCAGGTGAAGGCCATCCATGAGCGTCACCAGATGGCCTCGAAGGCCAAGGGCGAGGCGGCGGATGTCGCCCGCAAGGCCATGCACGAGGCCATGGCCAACGGCGCCACTGACACGAAGACCCTCCAGGTTCTGCATGAGAAGGTTTCGGCCGCCCAGTTCGAGCTGATGCTTGAGCGCCGGGCCGTGCGGCAGGAAATCCTGCCTTTGCTCACGGCCGAACAGAAGGCCAAGTTCGAGCAGGCGCCCATGGGCATGGGCTCCCATGGTGGACGCGGCCGGGGACCAGGCTCTGGCCCCCGCACGGGCGTGGGGCCGGGTGGCCCCCGGATGCAGCCGTCCTGATGGCTGGCCCTTCGCTATCCTGAGGAACCATGAGAGCTTCGGCGGTTCTTCAGTCCACCTGGCAGCGGATGCGGCGACCCCGGACCTGGGGCGCCGCGCTGCTGTTCGGCTTGGCGTGGCACAGCACCCGCGCCTTGATGGGGCTTCCCGAGCCGGGCTTCATCGAGATCCTCACTCCTTCCGTGTGGGTGGGGCTCTTCTTGGTGCTGACACCGCTGCCCTGGCAGTGGTCCGGTGACGAGGCTCCAATGGCGGGCCTCCTGCGTGGGGCCGTCCAGGCCTTGCCCTGGATGGCCGCGCTCACCCTGGGCGCGCTCCTGCTGCTCGGTGTAGCTAGCCCCCCAGCCCAGCCTGGGCGTGGGCAGGGCATGGTGGAGCGGGGCGGCCCACACCGGGGAGGCCAGCTGGGCCATCGCCGGGAGGAAGCCCGCTGGCTTCCGATCCACCCCCGGTTCTGGGGGCTCGGCGTGGCGCACCTTTGCTTCGGGCTATTGCTGGGCCGGATCCTGGCTGAGCGCGAACGGGCCGAGATCCGGGAAGCGGCCGCGCAGCGCACCGCCAATGAAGCCCAGGCCCGTGCCCTCCAGGGCCAGATGAATCCCCATGTGCTGTTCAACGCCATCAGTGGCCTGACCGAATTGGTGCGCGAGAATCCAGAGGCCGCCGAGGCGGCGCTGGTCAACCTGTCCGAATTGCTGCGGGCCCTGCTGGACCATGGCTCGCGCCTGCGGGCGCCCCTGGGCGACGAGCGCCGGCTGGTGGAGCGGCATCTCGCCCTCGAGCGCCTCCGCCTCGGCCATCGTCTGCGCGAAGACTGGGACTGGCCCGAAGCGCTGGATGGCCTGGAGATTCCACCGCTCATGATCCAGCCCCTGGTGGAGAACGCCCTCAAGCATGGTGTCTCGAAGGCCGTGGGTGGTGGCGCGCTGGTGGTGCGGCTCACACTCGAAGGCAAACGCCTCTGCGTGCGCGTGGCGAACACGGGACCCGCCCCGGCGGCGGTGGCGGAAGCAGGACTCGGCCTGCGGAACCTCCGGGAGCGTCTGGCGCTGCTGGGCGACCCCGCCGATGCGCTGCGCCTGTATCGCGAGGGCGACTGGACCGTGGCCGAATTGAAGCTGGAGGTCCCGGTATGAACGGTCAGGGCTTGCGGGTGCTGGTCGCGGAGGACGAACCCTTCAATTTGCGCCGGCTGACCCGGTTGCTGCGGGAGGCGGGTTGCAACGTGGTCGCCGAACTGGAAGATGGACCATCGGTGTTGGCCTGGCTGGCCCGGGGCGAGGCCGTGGATGCCCTGTTCCTGGATATCCAGATGCCCGGGCTCACCGGGCTGGAGCTATCGGCGGAGTTGCCGCGGCCCCTGCCGGTCGTCTTCGTGACAGCCTATGCCGAACACGCGGTGAAAGCCTTCGAACACGCAGCTACCGACTACCTGCTCAAGCCCGTGACGGCCGAGCGGCTCGCTGCCACGCTGCAGCGGCTCCGCGCCGCCGCCGGGCGGGCCACCTCAGCCCGAACCACGGGGCCCTTCCGTTTTCCGGTCAGGGCCGGGGAGGGCCTGGTGCTGGTGGATCTCGCGAAGACCACGCATTTCGCCTTCGAGGATGAAGCCGTGTGGGCCTTCGCGGGCGAGCGCCTGCGCACCTCCTGGAAGACCCTGGGGGAAGCCGAGCTGGCCCTGGGCAGCCGCGTGGTCCGCGGCCACCGGCACCTGCTGATCCGCCCCGAGGCCATCGTCGGCGTCCGGGCCGGTGATTCGGGCCGCTTGCTGGTGCGTCTGACGGGTGGCGCCGAGCTGGAAGTGAGTCGCGGCGCCGCTCCCGGGCTCAAGGCGCGGCTGGGCTTGAGCTGATTCGAAATCAGACTTCCGCGATCAGCTCGATCTCGACTTTGGCGCCACGCGGCAGGGCTGCGACCTGGACGGTGCTGCGGGCGGGCTTGGCGCTGCCGAGCGCCTTTTCGTAGACGGCGTTGAAGGCGGCGAAGTCAGCCATATCGGTGAGGAAGACGGTGGTCTTCACCACGCGGTCCCAGCCGGTATTGGCAGCGGCGAGTACGGCGCCCAGGTTCTTCAACACCTGCTCGGCCTGGGGTTCGATGGGCCCGGTGACCATCTCCATGGTCTCGGGGACCAGCGGGATCTGTCCCGAGGTGAAGAGGTGGTTGCCCGAGACCTGGGCCTGGCTGTAGGGGCCGATGGCGGCGGGGGCCTGGGGGGTGGCGATGGTGCGCATGGGGAACTCCTGGAAAACCTGGCCTCGTATTGTCAGCCCTTTTTGCCCCAGCGCCGCTTCTTGTGGCGCCAGTTGCGGCCGGTCTTGGGGGCGGGCTGGAGCGGCGCATCGAAGGGCGAAGCCGGCTGCTCGGGTTCCCCATCCTCCTCGCCGTCTTCGAGGCGACGCGGGCCATCCTCGATCTGCTGCTGCACCCACTGGGCCGTGCGGTGCATGAGGGCCGCGAGGCAAAGGCTGGTTTCGATGCGGGCGTGGGGCAGGGGCCCGAGCTGGGTGAACACGGAAGGATCCGGCGGAATCACGCGCGGGATGACGACCTCGGGCAGGGGCATGGGCAGGGCGTCGTAAGCTTCTTCCGGCAAGCGGCGCCAGGGTTCAGGCTGCGCCTGCTCACGGCGGAGGAGATCCGCCACGGTCTGCTGCTTTTTGGGCGGCCGCCCGCGCTTCTTCGGCGCGGCCACGGCAGCGGCATCGAGGGCCGACTGGAGGGCCTGCAGGACTTCTTCCTTGCTCTTGCCCCGCAGATCGAAGAGCAGCCAGGGGTCGCGATCCAGGGCCTCGGCCATGACATAGCAGACGGCGGCCACATGCTTGCAGGGGTTGGCCCAGTCGGGGCAGTCGCAGTGGGTCTGCAGTTCCTTGGGCACGCGCGGATAGAGGCTGGCACCTGCTTCGCGGAAGGTTTCGTCCAGCCCCTGGGGCATCTCGCCCGCGAGCAGGGAGGCCACGAACCGGCTTTCGAGGGCGATGCGATCCAGGGCCTTTTCCCACTGGGCGGAGGTCAGGGCGGGCAGACCAAGGGTCACGTTGTAGGTCTTGCGGCCATGAACGCGGGCCTGGATTTCGCCGGGCTGCACGCCGAAATGCGAGACATGGCCGTCCTCGGCGTATTTCTTACCGCGGGGCAGGCGGTTCTCATAGTCGTCCCCGAGCTTTTCGAGCCCGTTGATCCAGAGGCGGCCCCACCAGGTGGCACCGAAGCGGTCGGCGTGGCTGATCATGGCGCCACCTCCTTCGCCTTGCGCCGGCCCAGCTTGGCGCTGGCCTTGGGCGCGGGCTCGTCGCCGTTGCCTTCGTCCGGATCCAGCAGCTCGGCGTCGGGGTCCAGCGCGACCAGGCGGCGCAGGGCGTCATCATCGAGTTCGGTGAGCCAGCCTTCGCCGCTGCCCACCACGCGATCGGCGAGATCCCGTTTCAATTCCAGCAGGGCGTCGATCTTCTCCTCCAGCGTGCCGATGGTGACGAGTTTGTGGACCTGCACATTCTTCGTCTGGCCGATGCGGTAGGTGCGGTCCGTGGCCTGGTCTTCCACAGCGGGATTCCACCAGCGGTCGAAGTGGAAGACGTGGGTGGCGGCCGTGAGGTTGAGGCCCACGCCGCCGGCCTTGAGGCTCAGCAGCAGCACCGGCGGCGAATCCGGGTCCTCCTGGAAACTGCGCACCAGTTCGTCGCGGCCCTCCCGCGTAGTGCCGCCATGGAGGAAGGGCGGCTCGAAGCCCAGGGCTTCTTCCAGGTGGATCTGGAGGCGGTCGCCCATCTCCTTGAACTGCGTGAAAACGATGGCGCGTTCCCCGGCTTCGACGACCTCCTCCAGCATTTCCGTGAGGCGGTCGAGCTTGCCGCTGCGCCCGCGATAGGGCCCCTGCGCCTTCAGGAACTGGCTGGGGTGGTTGCAGATCTGTTTGAGGTGCGTGAGCAGGGCCAGGATGCGGCCGCGGCGTTCGATGCCGGTGGCCGTGTCGAGTTCCTCATCCATCTTTTGGACGCGGTACTGGTACAGCTCGGCCTGCTCGCGGCTGAGCGTGGTGAAGACCTTCATCTCCAGCTTCTCCGGCAGATCCTGGATGATGCTCTTGTCGCTCTTGAGGCGGCGCAGGATGAAGGGGCCGATGCGCTGGCGCAGCAGGTTAGCCGCATCGGGATCGCGGTACTTCTCGATGGGCGTGGCGAACTGGTCCTTGAACTGGGCTTCGCTGCCAAGGTAGCCGGGCAACCCGGCGCTCATGATCGCCCACAGCTCGGTGAGGCGGTTCTCGATGGGCGTGCCGGTGAGGGCCAGGCGGAAGCCGCCATGCAGCTTGCGGATGGCCTTGGCCTGGGCCGAGCCGGCGTTCTTGATGGCCTGCGCCTCATCCACCACCACGCCACCCCAGGGGCGATTCGCGAAGGTGTCTTCTTCGCGCCGGACGACGCCATAGGTGGTGAGCACCAGGGTGTGGGCCTTGAACGTGGCGGGCAGGCGGTCGCGATTGTTGCCGTGGTGCACGAAGACCGGCAGGGTGGGGGCGAACTTGGCCAGCTCGCGCTCCCAGTTGCCCAGCAGCGAGGTGGGGCAGACGAGCAGCGTCGCTGGGCCGAAGTCCGGCTTCTGGAGCTGGCGGTGCAGCAGCAGGGCCAGCACCTGGATGGTCTTGCCGAGGCCCATGTCGTCCGCGAGGATGCCGCCGAGGCCCAGGCGGGCCAGACCCTCCAGCCAGGCGAGGCCGCGCAGCTGGTAGGGCCGCAGCTGGCCGTGGAAGCTGGCCGGCTGGGTGATGGGTTTGTCGGGCAGGATCTTCAGATCCTCGAGAGCCGCGCCGAAATCCCCGGCGACCTCCACCTCGATGGCCTCGCTGACACCGGGGATGCTGGCGGTACCCGTCAGGGCCGCGGCCAGCGCCTCGCCCTTGGTCATGCTTTCGAACCCGGCGCCTCGGCTGGCCTGGAGGACGGCGCTGATCTGCTTGAGGGTCTCGGGATCCAGGGCCACCCACTTGCCCTTCCAGGCCACCAGCGGGTGCTTGAGGCTCGCCATCTGCGCGAAGTCCTCCACACTCAGGGCATCGTCGCCCAGCATGAGCGACCAGTCGGCGCTGACGCTGCCTTCGAGGCCGGCCTGGGCCATGGGCGCAGAATCCACCACATTGCGGGCGCCCAGGCGGACCTTGGCGCGCAGGCGCTTGGCGCCACCGAAATCGGCCAGGCCCTCGGGGATGTGGACGAGGAACCCCGCCTCTTTCAGTTGGGCGGCGCCCCGCGTCAGGAAACCCCAGGCTTCCGTGGGCCGCAGTACCAGATCCTCGGGCTTCTGCCCGGATAGCGCCCGCTCCAGGGCCGGGAAGAAGGGCACGGCGCGGGCGAGGCCGCGCAGCAGGGCCTGACGGGCCTGCAGCACGTCGGGTTCAGTGGAGGGCTCCCACAGCTTGGCGACGCCGATATCGGCTCCGGCCTCGGTCTCCAGGCCCACCTTGAGGATCCAGCCTTCCTCGGCGAGCCGGTCGGCATCCTGCACGGCCTGGGTGACGGTGGGCACGTCGGGGGCTTCGAGGCGCAGGCTGGGGCGCAGCCACTGGGGCCGGGCGCCCTCGCTCCACTGGGCCAGCTGCTCGCCCAGGGTGCGTTCCGTGATGCCGGTGGTGGGGAATTCCGGGAGTTGGTGGGACAGGGCCACCATGATGCGCTCGTCCCAGGGCAACCGATCCCGCTTGTGCCCGCGCAGCCGGTGGATGAGGCCCAGGCGTGGGTCGTCCCCGGCGCGGAGGCCGCCGGCCACGAAGCGCATGATGAAGTCGGCGCCGTCCTCCAGGAAGGCCGTCAGCACCGCATCGGCGGTGGAGGGCATGGCCAGGTCGTCTTCGATGTCGAAGGCGTCCAGGTCGCCCAGAGCCACAGTCTTGGTGAAGGCCCAGGTATCGTTTTCGGGGAAGGCCTGGGCCGCCGGGGGCATGGCTTCCGCCAGCTGGCGCAGGGCCGCGCGGTCCGAGGGGCTGGTGAGGCTCACGCCCCAGCGGGCCTTCCAGGGATTGCCCCGGGTATCGAGCTGGGGCAGCATGGCGCCGCGCACCACCAGCGATTGCAGTAGGCGCAGGGCTGTCGCCCAGTAGCGCAGGGTGGGGCCGGCATTCCCGGGTCGCAGGGCCAGGGAGGACAGCCACGGGTAGGCCCGCTGCCAGCGCAGGGGCACGGCGTGCATTTCCACCAGGGAGCCATCGGCCACGAACATCTGGGCCTTGGCGGGGGTGAGGCGCTCGCGCCCCTGAAGTTCGCCCGGGAGCGTGCGCAGGGCGCGGACCCATTCGGCGGGGCCGACAGCCTCGGGCATGCAGAGCAGGAAGCCCCGATCCTGCGGACGGTACTGGAGGAAGGGATTCAGCATGAAGAAGCGGCCCTGGCTTGGCGGTAGGATGCAGAGCGGGGGAGTGTCAGATGAGACTCGGCTTTGGAAGCGATCATGCGGGGTTCGACCTGAAGGAACGGCTCAAGGCCTGGGCACTGAGTCAGGGTCATGAGGTGGTGGATTTCGGTACGGATGGGATGGCCTCGGTGGATTACCCGGATTTTGCGCACCGGGCGGCGGAAGGCAGGGAGCAATGGGAGCGCCTAGTGCTGGTCTGTGGATCCGGCATCGGCATCAGCATCGCGGCCAACCGCCATGCCGGAATCCGCTGCGCGCTAGTGACCTCCGCTGAGCACGCGGCACTGGCTCGGCAGCACAATGACGCAAACGCCATCGCTTTCGGCCAGCGGCTGACGGATCCGCTCAAGGCAGAATCCTACCTTAAAACCTTCCTGGAAACACCTTTTGAGGGAGGGCGCCACCAGGGACGGGTGGAGAAGATCGAATGGAAGGGGTGCTGCTGATGCGCCAGGCCGAGGCTTTACGCCCCCTGACCCTCGGAACCGGCGTCCAGTTGCACGCCGCCGGTTCCTGCCTGGTGAAGCTGGGTCGCACCCATGTCCTGTGCGCCGCCAGCCTGGAGAACAAGGTGCCGGGCTGGATGAAGGGGCGGGGCACGGGCTGGCTCACGGCCGAATACGGCATGCTGCCTGCGGCCACCCACACCCGGTCAGACCGCGAGGCGGCCCGGGGCAAACAGCAGGGCCGGACGGTGGAGATCCAGCGCCTCATCGGGCGCAGCCTCCGCCAGGCCGTGGATCTGGCCGCCCTGGGCGAATGGACGCTGACCGTGGACTGCGATGTGCTGAACGCCGATGGCGGCACCCGCTGCGCCGCCATCACCGGTGCCTGGGTGGCCATCGCCCTGGCGCTTCGCTCCCAGGGGCTGGAAGCGGCCCTGGTCCGCCAGGTGGCGGCGGTGAGCGCGGGCATCGTGGAATCCGGCGAAGGCCGGCGCGGCCTAGTGCTGGACCTGGAATACGAAGAAGACCACCTGGCCGCCGTGGACTGCAACCTGGTGGCGGCCCGGCCGGTCGCCGGTGGCGAGTTGGAGCTGGTGGAACTCCAGGGCACCGGCGAGGGGCGCTCCTTCACCCGGGCTGAGGCCATCAGTCTGATGGACCTGGGGCTCGCCGGCTGCGCGGCCCTGATGGAGGCGCAGCGCGGGGCACTCGCATGAAACGCGCCCTGCTGGCGCTGGGCCTTCCCGCCCTCCTGGGAGGGCAGGGGGTCCCGTCCGCCAGCGAGGCTCGCCCGAACCAAGCCCGGCGCATCGAGGTCGTGGTCCAGCCGCCGGACATGGTGTTCCGGTTCGCACCGCGGGTCGAGATCCCCGGCATGCCACGGGTCGCACTGGCTCTCAGCGGTGGCGGGGCCCGGGGCTTGGCCCACATCGGCCTGCTCCAGCGGTTGGAGGAAGTGGGCTACCCCCTGGACAGCGTCACCGGCACCAGCGCCGGCGCCATGGTGGGCGCCCTCTATGCCAGCGGCTTTTCGGGACTGGAAATCGAGGATCTGTTCAACCGCCTGGACCTGACCCGCGCCTTCCTGGAACCCCTCTGGCGCAACCCAGGCGAGACCCTGGGCGAGCAGGAGGAGCGGAACTCCGCCTTCCTGTCCATCGAGCGCCACCAGGGCCGCCTGTCCCTGGCCCAGGGTCTGCGCAGTGGCATCGAGATCCAGCACACGCTCCAGGGTCTGCTGGCCCGCGGCGCCTACTTCTCGGGTGGGAATTTCGACCAGCTCCAGCGCCCCTTGCGGGTCCTGGCCACCAACCTGGAGACCGGCCAGGGCCGGGTCTTCGGCCGGGGCGATCTGGTCGAGGCGGTGCGCGCCTCCATGTCCATCCCCGGCGGGTTCCGGCCGGTGGTCATCGATGGCCAGCAGTATGTGGACGGAGCCCTGGTGGAGAACCTCCCCGTGTTCACGGCCAAGGAGGCTTTCCACCCGGACCTGGTCATCGCCATGGACATCAGCGCACCCCTGGAACGGCGCCCATCTGCGAGCATCTTCTCCGTGGCGGCCCGCAGCCTCGATCTGGTGGTGGAGCGCCGCCAGTGGGAAAGCCGCGCCGGGGCAGACTTCCTCATTCGCCCGGACATCCACGACCTGCCCTTCCTCGATTACGGGACTGAGAGCGCCAAGCTGGTGCGGCAGGGCCGCGAAGGTTTCGATGCCAGGCGGGAGGCGCTGGGTGTCCTCCTCCGGAGCCGCCTGAACCAGGAGACGCTGGGCGTGATGCAGGTGGCCTTCGATAGCCCCGGAGGGCTGGGCGCGCCGCTGCAGGGCCTCCTCGCGGATACCCTCAAGCCCAGCACGACCGGGTACCGGGTCCAGGATGTCCAGGTCCTCCTCCAGCAGATTCTGGTCCACGGCCTGGCCGAGGAGGCCTGGGCCACGGTGGACCCGGAGCGCATCCTCACCATCCACCTGAAGCCCTTCCCCGCGATTGCGGCGGTGGATATCGAGGCCCCGGAGTCATGGCGGCCGGTCATCCAGGCGGCCGCGGCGGGCGCCATGAAGGTGGGCGAACCCTTCAATCCGCGGGTCTTCGGCCGCCTGATCAGCGAACTCGTCTACCGGTTCCTCATGGAGGGAAGCCCCCTGGTGGATGCCCGGGGCTCCGGCTTCAACTCCGACACGGGACGGCTGCACATCACCCTGGAAGAACCGGTGATCACCAAGGTGGAGGTCCTCCCCACCCCAGGCTCGACAGTGGACGAGATCCATCTCCTGCGCCTGCTCGGCGACCTGAAGGGCCACCCCTTCCGCCCGGACAACCTGCAGAAGCGCATCGCCTTGGCGGAGCATCGTCTCCATCTGGCGGAGCTCCGGTACCGGATCCGGCCGGATGGCCAGGGCGGCACCTCCATCACCCTCATTCCGGTGCCCCTGCAACGCGAGCGACTGGACATCTCCCTGGGCTACGAGACCACCCTGGGAGGCGAGGTGGGTCTGGCCTACCGGGCGCTGAGCCTGGGCTTCCCGGGCACGGAGTTGGAACTCAGCGCCGCCCGGAACCGCCTGCAGGAACAGGCGGCCCTGGCCCTGCGCAGCCCCTTCGGGTTCTCCCCCGGCGCTGGGATCGAGCTGGGGGCCAACTACTGGCAGCAGCGCCTGGAGGTGGCCCTGCCCTGGGCTGCGAAGGAACTGCCCGTCAACGGCGTGGAGGCGCGCATCAGCGCCTCCGACCTGATCCTGAAAACCTACTTCCGGTTCGGCAACCTTGGCACGGGCCGGCTGAGCCTCGATTTGAACCGACGGGATGCGGCCATCCGGGAGAATGACGGTCGCATCACCAACAAGCAGGACGCGGTCTACCTGTCGGGGGAATGGGACAACTTCGACCGGCATACGCTGCCCCGGGAAGGCCTCCTGCTGCGGGGCCGGTTCGGTTCGGGGAATGTCGTGTCCGGGACGCTGCCGGGAGGGGCCTTCCAGCAGAACTACTTCCGGGCCCGGGGCGTGACCTCCCTCGGGGATTTCTTCGGGGCCGACCTGGACCTGGAATGGGGCCAGGGCCACCAGCTCCCCCTGGATCGCTGGTGGGTGCTGGGAGGTCCCTCCTTCGTCATCGGCTCGCGGTCGGTGGCCTTCATGGCCCCCAATTTCGCGGCCGTACGGTTCGGGATTCCCCTCAGCCTCTACCTGGGCCTGGGCCTCACGGTGCAGGTGATCCCCCGCTTCGATATGGCCTGGATGGCCCAGGCGCCCTCCACCCTGTCGGATCCGGGAGTCTCCATCCGGGCCCAGGGGGCCGGACTGATGTTGCGGACCACCCTGTCCAGCTTTTATGTGGAGCTGTCCTACGGCGTATTCAAGACCCGGACCCCCCTGGAAAGCAGCCAGGCCTCGGGCAGCTTCAACGTGCTCATCGGGACCCAGCCCTTTGACCTGTGGAAGCGGCATTGATGCTGTCCGGGGGGATTCCGCGCTGCGCGCACACCCCCCGGGAGCCCCCCGGCCTCGACCGGGCCAAGCTCGGCCTCGTGGAATCGGCGCTTAGGCCCGAGCCTTCCTGCTCAGTTCGGCACCAGATGGACGGTGAAATCCACTTGCGGATCAAGGTTGAACCAGGGGTCGTGAAGGATTGCCCGGATGTTGACGTCAATAGGCCCAGCAATGGATGGTGGCGCCGTAAAATTGAAGGTCCAATTTTGACCGTCCAGCGGTCTTACAAGGTCTACTGATCCGATATCAGTACCCTGAGGTTGATTCGAGGTTAGTTGAAATTGTGGTTTGGGGTCGAATGGCCAGGGATGAACATAAATCCACCAAGCTCCCGTTCCTCCCGAAAGGGCATCAGACGTTTGACCAGGACGAAGGGTGATATTTGACGGGGAACTGCTACCGTCAGGGTTTGTGCCCAGTCGGAAAATCATAGGCGAGGTCTGCTGAACCACTTGGATGGTGAAATCTGGGCTGCGGCACCATTGCTGGGTGAGTTGCCAATAGGCTTCCATGCTGAGGGTCACAGTAGTGCCACTGGCTGGAACGGTCGCGGGTGGGACATACCATCCCCCGTTGGGGAGGTTGGAACTGGTTAGGTCGAGTACATTTCGACCGCCATCCATCAGAGTTCCTGGTCCGGTCAAGTGGAGACGGTTACCGCCAAACACCTGGGGGGAGGATAGGATTCCCCAATACCCGCCATAGGATCCAGCCACAACCTGAGTCGGTCCAACGTACTGGAACGTTATGGGGGTTCCTGTCGGCGGCGAGGTAACCAAGCCCTTGTCGCCTTCAATATGGCAGGCGGAAAGCAGAAGGAATGCGGCGACACTGAATCCGTAGGCAACAGATTGGCCTCTTCTCACGGGAGCACCGTCAGGCCGGGAATGGCCGGCGTCTGGACGACGATCAGAACGGGAGGCGTCGGATCGTCGGGATCGCCCAGGGCGGGATTGACGCCCGCGAGGGGATCGGCCCCGCCCGGGGCGGGGGCCACGGGCCGGACCGCTTGGGCGGGCACTGCCGAGCCACCCTGGAACCAGGCCGTCACCTGGGCCGCCGAGATGTGGGTGGGTGCGATCTGGGCTGCTGCTGGCGTGAGGCAACCCAACAGGAGGCCTACTCTAAATAACAGCGAAAAAACGGGGGGGGGTACCCATCGATTCATCGATAGCCTCCTGGTGGGGTTCATAAAATATAACTAGGTTTTCTGGCTGTTGCTGGGGAAGACCTCGGAGAGACCGATCCCCCAGGCATGGGCCTCGATTCAAAAACGGGGAAACTTCCAGCCTTCATGTTGGTGTGGGGAGGCTCCCCAGAAGGGTATGTTGGGGAGCTGGCTCTCGCCGGCGGTCTGCGGTGGTGGGGTCTGTGACCCTTGCCATAGGCGGCTTCCGGAGGCCGCCTGATACCCTGGAGCCTAGGCTTTCAACCGTTCTTTGCCCGAGGCTGCCATGCGCTATCTGCCCTCTTCTCCTGTCGAGGATCGTGCCCTTCTGGACACCATCGGTGTCCAGAATGCCGAGGCGCTGCTGGTCGGCATCCCGGAACCGCTGCGGCTGAAACGCGAACTGGACCTGCCCACCCAGGGCTCCGAGCAGGAAGTGGCCTGGCAGATGCTGGGGCTGGCCAACAAGAACACGCGCTTCTGCGCCCAGTTCCTGGGCGCCGGAGCCTACGACCACTTCGTGCCCTCGGCCATCGATGCGATGTGCAGTCGCCAGGAGTGGTTCACGGCCTACACGCCCTACCAGCCCGAGATCGCCCAGGGCACCCTGCAGCACATCTTCGAATACCAGACCCTCATCTGCGACTTGACGGGTCTGGAGGTCACCAACGCCAGCCTCTATGACGGCGGAACTTCCTGCGTGGAAGCGGCCCTCATGGCCGTGCGCGTGGCCAAGAAGCGCAACACCGTGCTGGTGAGCCGCGGCCTGCATCCCCTGTATCGGGATGTGCTCAAGACCAACTTCGATCCCCATGACGAGCTGCACCTGGTGGAAGTGGGCCTGAAGGATGGCGTCACCGACCTGGCCGATCTGCAGGCCAAGCTCAACGGCGACGTGGCCGCCGTGCTGGTGGGCTACCCCAACTTCCTGGGCGCGGTGGAGGACCTGACGGCCCTGGCCGGGCCCATTCATGCCGCTGGCGCGCTGCTGGTGAGTGTGACGCAGGAGGCCTTCGCCTTCGGCTGGTTCGAGTCCCCCGGCAAGGCAGGCGCCGACATGGCCTGCGGCGAGGCCATGAGCCTGGGCAACAAGCCCACCTTTGGCGGCCCCTTCCTCGGGTTTCTCGCCGTAAAGGATGCCCACAAGCGCGAGATCCCCGGCCGCGTGGTGGGCCAGACCAAGGACCTCAACGGCGAGACCGGCTACGTGCTGACGCTCACCGCCCGCGAACAGCACATCCGCCGCGACAAGGCCACCAGCAACATCTGCTCGAACCAGGGGCTCGTCGCGCTGCGGGCCAACATCTTCATGCACCTGGCCGGTCCCGAAGGGTTGAAAGGCCTCGCCCAGCAGAACGCCGCCAAGGCGCAGTACCTGCGTCAGCGCTTGCTAGAACTGCCGGACATGGAAGTGGTGGACGATCAGCCCTTCTTCAACGAGTTCATGCTGCGCTACACGGGCGACTACGCCACGCTCCAGGAGGTCTGCCTCAAGGAGAGCCTGCTGCCGGGCCTGGACCTGGGCCGCTTCTACCCCGAATACGCGGGCTGCATCCTTTGGTGCGCCACCGAACTCCACACCCGCCAGATGATCGAGAGCCTCGTCGAGATCCTGGCCCGCGTTCCTGCTGACGTGTAGGGCTCTGATGACGCTCCCTGAGCCTATTCGCGCCCACCTGCCGTTCGATGAGAGCTGGCTGGAGGTCTGGTGTCGCCGTTGGCAGGTGGCCGAACTCGCCTTTTTTGGATCCGTGCTGCGGGATGACTTCAGCCCGGACAGCGATGTGGATGTGCTCATTCGCTTCTCCGCATCGTCCGAGTGGAGCCTCCTGGATTTCATCGCCATGGAGGAGGAACTGGCCACCTTTTTCGGGCGGAAGGTGGATCTGGTTTCCAGGCGGGCTGTGGAAGGAAGCCGCAACCCGATCCGCCGCCGCCACATCCTGGAATCTGCACAGGTGGTCTATGCGGCTTGATGCGACGAACCTCCAGTCCTTCATCGAACCGCTCGTTTCCGACAAACTCCATTGAACTTTTCCAGGTGATTTCATGTTTCTGCGTCAGCGCGAACCCCTCTCCTTTGAACGCTCCGTCCCCGGCAAGCGCGGCATGGATCTGCCGAAACTTGATGTCCCCGTGGCCCAGGACACCCGCCCCACCCATCTCAAGCGCAGTGGCTTCGATGCCCTGCCCGAGCTGAGTGAGGTCGAAGTCATCCGCCACTTCACGCGGCTCTCCAAGTGGAACTACGGCGTGGACGATGGCATCTATCCGCTGGGCTCCTGCACCATGAAGCACAACCCCCGACTGAACGAAAAAGTCGCCGGCATGCCGGGCTTCACGGACAGCCACCCGATGGCGCCGGATGCGCTGGTGCAGGGCAACCTGGAACTGCTCTACACGCTCCAGGAATGGCTGGCGGAAATCACGGGCCTGCCCGGTGTCACGCTGCAGCCCAGCGCCGGCGCCGCGGGGGAGTTGACGGGTGTCATGCTCATCCGTGCCTACCACCTGTCCAAGGGCGCCAAGCGCCGCGTCATCCTCATCCCCGATAGCGGCCACGGCACCAACCCCGCCACCGCCGCCATGGCGGGCTATGAAGTGGTCGAGCTGCCTTCGCTGCCCGATGGCACCATCAGCTTCGACGATGTGACCGACCCCGCGAACGGCAAGGTGCGCAAGGGCCTGAAGACGCTCGTGGCCGAACTCGGCCCCGAGATCGCCGGCGCCATGATCACCAATCCCAACACCGTCGGCGTCTTCGAGTACCGCTTCCAGGAGATCAGCGATCTGCTGCACAGTGTGGACGCCCTGGTCTACATGGACGGTGCCAACATGAACGCATTGGTGGGCGTGGCCCGCCCCGGCGACTTCGGCGTGGACGTCATGCACCTGAACCTGCACAAGACCATGTCCACGCCCCACGGCGGCGGCGGTCCTGGTGCCGGTCCCGTCTGCTGCGTCGAGAAGCTCGTGCCCTTCCTGCCCGTGCCCGTCGTTGTGCGCGACACCGTGAAGGTGGGCGAGGGTGAAGTGCCGAAACACAGCTACCGCCTGGACTGGAATCAGCCCCAGAGCATCGGCAAGGTGCACACCTTCCATGGCAATTTCGGGATCCTGGTGCGCGCGCTGACCTACTGCCTGAGTCACGGCTCCGACGGCCTGAAGGAGGCCACCCTGCGGGCCATCGTCAACGCCAACTACATCCGCGCCCGGCTGAAGGGTGCGTATTCGCTGCACATCGATTCGCCCAGCCTGCACGAAGTGGTCTTCAGCGACACCCTCCAGGCCAAGCACGATGTCCACACGCTGGACATCGCCAAGCGCCTCATCGATCACGGCTACCACCCGCCCACGATCTACTTCCCCCTGATCGTGCCCGGCGCGCTGATGATCGAGCCCACCGAAAGCGAAGGCAAGGACGAGCTCGACGCCTTCTGCGACACCATGCTCGCCATCGCCAAGGAAGCCGAGGAGAACCCCGAGGCCCTGCACCAGGCCCCGACCCTCGCCCCCCTGCGCCGCATGGACGAGACCACCGCTGCCC
>JBBQEL010000068.1:0-14796 GCA_038320645.1 Holophagales bacterium
CCCTCGGCGGCATCTCGCACTTGTTCTTCCTGCTCTCGGGCTATGTGGTGCTCGATAACACCACCATGCCCGTGGTGGGCGATCCCAAGACCGTGAACGACACCTTCCTCGATCAGGTGGTGGCCAGTGCCAAGGCGGCCATCGACAAGGCCGACGAGCTGGGCGTCATCGATCCCAAGCGCGTGGGCGTGGGTGGCCACAGCTACGGCGCCTTCATGACCGCAAACCTACTGGCGCATTCGACCCTCTTCAAGGCCGGCATCGCCCGCAGCGGCGCCTACAACCGCACCCTCACGCCCTTCGGCTTCCAGAGCGAGCGGCGCACGCTGTGGGAGGCGCCGGAGATGTACCTGAAGGTGTCGCCCTTCCTGTCGGCCAACAAGTTCAATGCGCCGATCCTGCTCATGCATGGCGAGGCCGACAACAACTCCGGCACCTTCCCCCTCCAGAGCGAGCGCCTCTATGCGGCCCTCAAAGGCCATGGCCAGACCGTGCGCTATGTCACCCTGCCCCTCGAATCCCACGGCTACATCGCCCGTGAATCCGTCGAACACACCCTGTGGGAAATGATCACCTGGTTCGACAAGCACCTGAAGTAGGCCACCCCGCGTGGCGGAACTGGAACGGGATCCGGCCTGGGCCTCAGGGAGTCTGTCATCCTTGTGGCCATGTCCCGCACCGACGCCTCTCCAGGACACTACTCACAGACTCGCGGCGAGGAATTGGCCAACAGTCTCACCCATGGCCTGGGCGTGGTCCTGGCCATCGCGGGTCTGGTGGTCATGGTGGTCTTCGCGGCGCTGCGTGGCACGGCCCGGGACGTGGTGGGCTCGGCCATCTTCGGATCGAGCCTGATCCTGCTCTACCTCATGTCCACGCTGTACCACGCCTTCTGCGGGCCCAGGGTGAAGCTGGTCTTCAAGGTCTTCGATCATTCGGCCATTTTCCTGCTCATCGCCGGGACCTACACGCCCTTCTGCCTGTCCTCCCTCGGGCGGCTCTGGCCCGGCTGGGGCTGGACCCTCTTCGGCCTCGTCTGGGGCCTGGCCGCTCTGGGCATCGTGTTCAAGGCCATCTTCTACACCCGCCTGGCCAGGCAGATCTTCCGGCCCCCCGCGGTGGACCACCTCCATGCCCGGCCCTCGGACACGGACATGGACCCGGGCTTCGTGCAGCGCATGGGCTGGGTATCCACGACTATCTACCTGCTCATGGGCTGGCTCATCGCCGTTCCCATTCTGGTGGGCCTGGTCAGCGGCGTGCCCATCGGGAAGGTCCTGTCGCCGCACGGTCTCTACTGGCTCTTCGGCGGCGGCCTGTTCTACAGCCTGGGCGCCGCCGTCTACAGCCTGGAGAAACTGCGCTACCACCATGCCCTCTGGCACCTCTTCGTGGTGGGCGGCAGTGCCTGCCATGTCTTCGCCGTGCTCTTCCACGTGATCCCGGGGAGATAGGGCGTTGCTGCCTCTGGCCCTTCTGCCAGGCTTCGCCCAGTGGGGCGCTCACCTGGATGAGTTGCTGGACCGGCCCGAGGCCCTCTGGGTCCACGGTGCCCCAGGTTCGGGCGCCTCGGCGCTGGCCGCGGCGTTGGCCGGGCGCCGGAGCGTGCCCTCGTTCGAAGCCGAAAGCCCGGAAGAGGGCCTGGCCTGGCTCGCCCTGCACCCCCGGGGCATCGTGGCCGCCCGCGAACCTGCGCCAGCCCATGCCTCCTGCCTCCTCCTGCGCCTGCCCGGCGTGGACGAGCATCCCGACTGCCTCCCGGGTCTCCTGACCCATCTGGCGGAGGAGGAGGGCCTGCGCGCGCCCCTGCCGCCCGCCCTAGCCGCCCTGCCCTGCCCAGGCAACCTGCGCGAGCTGCGCAACCGGGTGGTGCGCTGGCGGCTGCTGGGCCAGTTGCCCGAGGCAAGTCCCACCGGTCCGCTGCACTTCGAGGCCGAGGATCTGGCCACCAACCTCCATGAGCTGGAGCGCTTCCTGCTCCATCGCGTTCTGCGCCGGGCCTACGGCAACCGCGTGGAAGCGGCTCGGCGCCTGGGCGTGAGCCGCCGCCAGCTCTACCTGCTCATCGCCCGGCACGGAGATCCGGTGCGGGGCGAACCCGCCTCCGGCCAGTTGCCGCGCCGGATCCTCAAGCGCCGCCCAGCGCAAAACTCCAGTCCGGGCCCCCAGGCCCGATAACGGAGGAAGCGGCCGCACTGGCTGCCTGGGTGCTCAGCTATGGCGACTCCTCTTCGGGTGCTGGTGGTGGACGACGATCCCGGAATGCGGGACGGGATGGCCATGAGCCTCAAGCGGTCCGGTTTCTTCGCGGAGCAGGCCCGGGGTGGCGAGGAGGCCCTGCGCATGGTGCGGCCCGGCGCCTACGACGCCGTGGTCACGGATCTGCGGATGCCCGGCATGGATGGGCTGCAGCTCACCGCGCGCCTCAAGGCCGTGGATCCCGGACTGCCCGTGCTGCTCATCACCGCCTTCGGCAGCCTGGAATCCGCCCGCGAGGCCATGCGCCTCGGCGCCTTCGACTTCCTGTCCAAGCCCTTCAGCCCCGAGGAACTCACCACCGCCCTGAACAAGGCCCTCAAGGCCGAAAGCCACCTCAAGGCCGAAGAGCCCTCCCAGGCCCCGGTGATCCTCACGCAGGATCCGGTGCTGGGCGAAACCCTGGCCCTGGCCCGCCGCGCCGCGGACAGCCGCGCCACCATCCTCATCCAGGCCGAAAGCGGCACCGGCAAGGAACTGCTGGCCAAGCTCATCCACGGCGCCAGCCCGCGCCGGAACGGGGCCTTCGTGGCCATCAACTGCGCCGCCATCCCCGAGAACCTGCTGGAATCCGAACTGTTCGGCTATGAGAAGGGCGCCTTCACCGGCGCCACGGGCATGAAGCTGGGCCGCTTCGAACAGGCCGACGGCGGCACCCTGGTGCTGGACGAAGTGGGCGAGCTGCCCCTGGGCCTCCAGGGCAAGCTGCTGCGGGTGCTCCAGGAACGCACCGTGGATCGCCTGGGCGGCAGTCGCCCCATCGCCGTGGATGTCCGCCTCATCGCGCTCACCAACCGCGACCTTCAGGCCGAAGTGAAGGCCGGACGGTTCCGGGAAGATCTCTACTACCGGTTGAATGTCATCCCGCTGGACCTGCCGCCCCTGCGCGACCGGCCGGGCGATCTGAACCTGCTGGCGGCGCACTTCACTGAGCGCTACGCCCGGGAGAACGACCGCCCCGTGCCCGAGCTGCTGCCCAGCTTCCTCGCCGCGCTGACCCGGCATCCCTGGGCCGGCAACATCCGCGAGCTGGAGAACGTCATCCAGCGCTGCGTGGTGCTCACCCAGGGCCGCCGCCTCAGTCAGCAGGACCTGCGCTGGCTGCTGCCCGCCGAAACCCTCCAAGGCCTGCCCGAGGATCCACCCGAGCCGATCCTGATCGAAGCCTGGACCCCGCCCGTCCCCGTGGCCGCCCGGCGCGAAGCCGGCAACCTGCCCGCGGGCGCGGTGGTGGCCGATCCCCGCAAGCCCCTGGTGGGCCTCGCCATGGGCACCCCCGTGGTCCTGCCCCTGGGCCTGAGCCTGCCCGAGCTCGAACGCTTCTGGCTGCTCTCCACCCTCAGCGCCCTCAAAGGCAACCGCACCCACTGCGCCGAACAGCTCGACATCGCCCTCCGCACCGTGCGCAACAAGATCAACGAATACAAAGCCGACGGCTACAACATCCCGACCAGCCAGCGCGGCCGCGACGAGGACTGAGCCACAACGAGAAGGTCTAGGGTTTCGGCGGCTCTCCGGCCTTTACCCGCAGCCAACCCGGCACGGTGGTGGCGGCGGTTTCGTGGCGGTAGAAGGCGGCGGTGATTTCGGCGCCGAGCAGGAGGATGGCGCAGCTGTAGTAGAGGAAGGTCAGGCCCGCCACGATGCCCAGCAGGGAGCCGTACATGATGCCCCAGGTCATGGTGTGGTTCAGGTAGACGCCGAAGCCCCACTTCGCCAGCCACCAGAGGATCGTGGCGACGCCGGCGCCGAGGAAGGCGTGGCGGAATCTCACATGCAGGCGGGGCAGGTGCTGCAGCACCACGGTCATGACCAGCAGGCCCAGCAAGGGCCCGAGGTAGGGCAGAAAATCCGTCTGCTTGAAGGGCAGGAACCTCCGCACGGCCCCGCCGATGATCAGGGCCAGGAAGATCACCATCAGCAGCAGGCCGCCCACCAGGAAGGCCACCTGGCGCAGCAGGTGATTCTTGCGGGTCTGCCGGTGCTTCTTGATGCGCAGGCCGAAGACATGGGCGAGGCTCGTGTCGAGTTGGCTGATGCCCCAGTAGCTGCCGAAGAGCAGCACGCCCCAGGAGAGGCCCATGCCGCCGATCTTCTGGCTGTTGGCCACGGCGTCGAACACGAACTCCCGGGGCAGGAAGGGTACGATTTCCTGCAGCGTCTTCAGCGCGGCCGGGCCGTAGGCGCTGCTGCCCAGGAGGGCGCCCAGCACCTTGAAGAGCAGCGTGGACAAGGGCACCAGGCTGACGATGAGCCAGAAGCTGAGACTGGCGGCATAGCTCAGGCAGTCGTCCTTGTGGTACTTGGCCAGCACTTCAAAGACGAAGGATCCCACGCGCCCCACCAGGGGCACCGTGCGGGCGATCTCCTGCCAGAGGTCCACGGCCAGGCGCCAGGCCCACTCCCAGCCGGCTTCGACCTTGGCCCAGAGGCCCTGGACCTTCTCGACCACGGCGTCCCCCTAGAAGCGGACCGGGTGCCGGGGCAGCAGGTACATCACCCAGGCCAGCGCCAGCCCAATGCCGATGAGGGCGGCCGCGTGCTTGAGGATCGAGGCCTTCGTCCGCTCCGGCCGTGTGGTCGGGTACAACAGTCCCAGTACCAAGGCGATGCCCAGGCCCATGACGAGGAAATGGAGGACGTGGCTGGAGAGAAAGCGCATGCGATCAGGGTAGCAGGAACGCTGGCCCGGCTTGGCTGATGGCGGCTGCGCCGGGCTCAGGTAGGAAGAAGCAAACAAAGCATGAGCCCCGGGGTCCGCATCCCACAGCCCACCAGCTACTGCGCCGTGGCCTCGTTTCCCCGGTTGGGAACGGGGACAGTGGTGGGGGTGCCTTCGGGCAGCAGCGGCTCGGGCGTGCGCGTGAGGGCCAACTGGATGACTTCGTCCATGTGGCTTACGAGGTGGATGCTGAGCTGCTCGCGGACCTCGGCGGGGACTTCCTCCAGGTGGCGGGCGTTCTCGCTGGGAATCAGCACGGCTTTGCGGCCATGGCGATGGGCCGCGAGGAGCTTCTCCTTGAGGCCACCGATGGGCAGCACGCGGCCCCGCAGCGTCAGCTCGCCGGTCATGGCCAGGTCGGCCCTGGCGGGGATGCCCGTCAGCACCGAGATCAGGGCCGTGGCCAGGGTGATGCCGGCGCTGGGGCCGTCCTTGGGAATGGCGCCTTCCGGCACATGGACATGCAGATCCACCGTGTCGAGGAAGTCGCGCTTCAAGCCCAGGCGCTCGGCCCGGGCGCGGACATAGCTGAGGGCCAGGTTGGCGCTTTCCTGCATGACCTCGCCCAGCTTGCCCGTGAGCTTGAGGTTGCCCTTGCCCGGCAGCACGGCGGCCTCGATGGTCAGCAGGTCGCCACCCGAGGGCGTCCAGGCCAACCCGTTCACCAGGCCTGGCGGTGCGGTGTCCTCGGCGCGGGTCTCCAGGATCTTCTCGGGCCCCAGCAGCTTCGGCACGCGCTCGGCGGTGATGACGGGGTCGAAGGGCACGCCCTTTTCGGGCTGCAGTGTGTGCCGCGCCAGCTTGCGGAGGATGTTGGCGATCTCGCGCTCGAACTGCCGCACGCCGGCCTCGCGGGTGTACGACTGCACCAGCTTTTCCAGCGCGGCCGGCTCGAAGCGCACACCCATGTCCTTCATGCCGTGGCCTTCGAGGGCGCGGGGGAGCAGGTGCTTCTCGGCGATGGCCAGCTTCTCCTTGGTGGTGTAGCCGCTCAGCTCCAATACCTCCAGGCGGTCCTCCAGGGGTTCGGGGATCTGGTGCCGCACGTTGGCCGTGGCCAGGAAGAGCACCTGGCTGAGATCGAAGCCCAGATCCAGGTAGTGATCCTGAAACGCGGCGTTCTGCTCGGGATCCAGCACTTCCAGCAGGGCCGAACTCGGGTCGCCCCGGAAATCCGAAGCCATCTTGTCGATCTCGTCCAGCAGCATGAGGGGGTTGCGGACCTTCGCCTTCTTCATCAGCGAAATGATGCGGCCCGGCATGGAGCCGATGTAGGTGCGCCGGTGGCCGCGGATCTCGGCCTCGTCGCGCACGCCGCCCAGGGACAGGCGCACGAAGGGCCGGTTCAGGGCCCGGGCGATGCTGCGGGCCAGGGAGGTCTTGCCCACACCGGGCGGGCCCACGAGGCAGAGAATGGGGCCGCGGAGAGGCGTGCGAGTCCCGTCGTCGCCCACCCGGGCGGGATCCTGCTGCAAGCGCGCCATGACGGCCAGATGTTCGAGGATGCGGGCCTTGATCTTGTCGAGGCCGGAGTGATCCTCGTCCAGCACCCGTTCGGCCTCCACCAGATCCAGCCGCTCCTCGGCCATGGCCTTCCAGGGCAGGGCCAGCAGCCAGTCCAGGTAGGTGCGGCTGACAGTGGCCTCGGCACTCTGGGCGGGCATGGCCTCCAGACGCTCCAGCTCCTCCAGCGCCTTGGCCTTGGCCTCGACGCTCATGCCCGCGGCCTCGATCTGGTCCTTCAGACGCGTGCCCTCGTCCTTCTCGTCCTTCTTGCCGAGTTCATGCTGGATGACCCGCATCTTCTCGTTCAGCACATATTGCTTGTGGTCCTGGTCGAGTCGCTGGCGGGTCTTCTCGTCCAGGGTGCGATCCACCTCCGAGCGGGTGGCATCCAGCTCCAGCAGTTGGAGCAGGGCCTCCAGGCGGGGCTGGATCTCGAGCCATTCGAGGATGGTCTGCTTCTGCTTCACTTCGGCTGGCACCAGCCCGGCCACGGTATCAATGGCCTTGCCAAGGGGCAATTCGCGGATCTGATCCATGCTCAGCAACCGCGAGGCATCCGAGTTGCGGCCCAGGAAAGCCTCCACGGCCTGATGGAAGGGCGCCAGGGACTCCTTCACCACGAAGGGGGGTTCGGGCAGCAGGTAGGCTTCGGCCTGGATGACCTCGCCGGCATCGTCGTATTTCCGGAGGCTCACCCGGGCGATGCCCTTCACGCCCACCTTGTAGAAATCCTTGGGCAGGGCGATGACGGATTCCACCAGGGCCAGGGTACCCACGGGATAGAGATCGCTCTGGGTGGGGGTCTCCACCTTGGCGTCCTTCTGCGTGAGCATCAGCAGGTGGTCACCGGCCTTGATGGCCAGTTCCAGCGTCTTCACCGACGCCGACCGCCCCACCACGAAGGGCACCCGCGCCCCCGGAAAGAGCACCATGTCCCGGATGGGAATGGCCGGCAGGGTGAGGGTTTTGGGGACGGCCATGGACCGCGCCTAGCCGGCGGCGGAGATGGGCTGGGAAGGCAGGCCCATCACCTCCTCGACCTTCTGCCGGGTGATGCGCAGGGTTTCGCGCGAGGTACGCTTGTCCGAAGGCAGGTCGTACATGGGCTCCAGGAGGATCTGCTCGACCAGGCTGCGGAGGCCCCGGGCGCCCAGTTTGCGGGTCAGAGCCTGCTCGGCGATGGCGTCGATGGCACCGTCTTCGAAGCTCAGATCCACATCATCCATGTCAAGGAGCTTCACGAACTGCTTGGTGATGGCGTTCTTCGGCTGGGTGAGGATGGCCACCAGGGCCTCGCGGTCCAGGGGCGAAAGGCCCGCCACCACAGGCAGGCGGCCCACCAGCTCGGGGATGAGGCCGAACTTGATGATGTCTTCGGGCTCGACCAGGCCGAGCAGGTTCTCCTTGTCCTCTTTCGACGAGGGGGTGGAGCCGAAGCCCACGGCCTTGGCGCGGATGCGCTGCTTGATGATGTCTTCGATGCCCACGAAGGCACCGCCGCAGATGAACAGGATGTTGGCGGTGTCCAGCTGGATGAACTCCTGGTGCGGATGCTTGCGGCCGCCCTGGGGCGGCACGTTGGCCACGGTGCCCTCGACGAGCTTCAGCAGGGCCTGCTGCACGCCTTCGCCGCTGACATCGCGGGTGATGCTGGGGTTTTCGCTCTTGCGGCCCACCTTGTCGATTTCGTCGATGAAGACGATGCCGCGCTGGGCCCGCTCCACATCGTAGTTGGCGGCCTGCAGCAGCTTGGTGAGGATGTTCTCCACGTCCTCGCCCACGTAGCCGGCTTCGGTCAGCGTGGTGGCGTCGGCCATGGCCAGGGGGACATCCAGGAAGCGGGCCAGGGTCTGGGCCAGCAGCGTCTTGCCCGTGCCCGTGGGGCCCAGCAGCAGGATGTTGCTCTTGGACAGCTCCACCTCGGTGCCGCCCAGGGCCTTCCGGGGCGTGAGGATGCGCTTGTAGTGGTTGTAGACCGCCACACTCAGCCGCTTCTTGGCGGGCTCCTGGCCGATCACATAATCGTCGAGGAAGGCCTTGATCTCCTTGGGCCGGCTGAGGCGGGCCTCATGCTTGCCCAGGGGCTTGCCCTGCCGGCTCATGCGCAGCTGGAGCTGGCCAGCCTCGAGGCACTCGTTGCAGATGAAGGCTTCGGGCCCGGCGAGGAGCTGTTCCACCTCGTGGGGCTCTTTGCCGCAGAAGGAGCATTTCTGTTCGCGCTTGTACTTGTTCATTTTGAAGCTCCCCTCCTGGGGCCGGGACTAGGCTACATCGTGAATGGTCTTCAGTGCCAGGACCTCGAAGCGCCGGATACCCGCGGGGATCTGGACACGCACCTCGTTGCCCTCTTCCTGGCCCACCAGCGCCATGCCAATGGGGGAACTGATGCTGAGATGCTGCGGATGGCCATCCAGTTCCTCCGGAAGCACCAGTGTGTAGGTGAATTCCTCTTCGGAATCCAGATCCAGGATGGTGACTTTGGAACCGTAGGCCGCCCGGGACTTGGGCAGACGGCTGATATCGAGGCTGGCCACCTCGGCGATGCGCTTCTCCAGGGTGACCAGCTTGTTCTGGAACATATCGCGCTTGGCCAGGGCCTGCTCGTACTCGGCGTTTTCGGACAGATCCCCCTGCCCGGCCGCCAGGGCGATCTCCTGGGGAATCTCCACCAGCAGGGCCTGCTTGATGACCTTGAGTTCATTCTCGAGCTTCACGAGCACGTGCTTGGGCATGGGGATTTCCAGGAAAAAGAGGGTCAAAAAAAGGCGGGCCGAGGGGCCCGATCAGTCATGGGGTGGTTGCATTGATTCTAACCAGTCCTGGGGCGGAAGCGGAGCCGGAAGGGGATGGCCTTCGCCCGGCCGGGTCTTGAAGCGCCGGTGCATCCAGAACCACCACCGCGGATCCTGGCGGATCTGCGCCTCGATGCGGGCTGTCATGAGCTGGGTGGCCACCCAGGCGTCCCGGGCCGGGTCACCGGTGACCGGCACCTCGAAGGGCGCCTCGAAGCGCACGGTATAGGTGCCGTCGCCGTTGGGCCAGCTGAAGACCGGCAGTACCGGCAGCCCGTAGCGCGCCGCCAGGCTGCCCGCGGTGCCGAAGGTCGAGGCCCACTGGCCGAGAAATCTCACCCAGACGCCCATGGTGAGCGCGTCCTGGTCCAGCAGGAATCCGACACCCCGGCCGGCCTTGAGGGCCTTCAGCGTCTCCCGCATGGCGCCATCCTTGAGGATCACCCGATTGCCGAAGCGGGTCCGGAAGGCCAGCGAGATCGGCTCGAGCAGCGGGTTGTCGAGCTCCCGGCCGATGGCGTCGATGGTGCGGCCGTGGCGGCTCTGGGCCAGGGCAACGGCCTCCCAGTTGCCGTAGTGGCCCGTCAGCTGGATGAAGCCCTTGCCGGTGGCCTGGGCAGCATCGAAGTGCTCGAGTCCTTCCACTTTGATCCAGCGGTCCAGTTCCTCGGGCGTGGCGTGGCGCAAGCGCAGCAGGCTCACGAACAGGGCGCCGAAATGGCGGAAACAGGCGCGGGCCAGGCTCCGGGTCTCGGCCTCGGTGAGCCCCAGCCCGGCGAAGCGCATGTTCTCCCGCACGATGCGCCGGTGCCGGGGATCCACCAGGTAGAAGAGCGTGCCCGCCGCCTCGCCCAGGGCCTGCACCGTGGTCCAGGGCAACCGGCCCAACACGCCGTCCAGCAAGCGGAAGACCCCGTACTCCAGGCGGTGCCGGATGGTCGGCCCGGCAGGCAGGGCGGCGGGAGGGTTCATGGGGGCCATAAAAAAAGGGGCGCCTCGGGAAACGAGGCGCGCCTGGCAATCTTAGCAGGAACCCAAATCAGGATTCTTTGGTCAGCATTAACAAGGTTTGCATCAGCCGGGCCGGGGCCAGGCGATGGGCGGCGGAGCCATAGGTGGCAAAGTCCGCCTGAATGGCCGGATCGCAATCGACGGCTGGCCCGCGCAGGGTCACGGAACGGGGTCCGATGGGATTCGCCCAGAGTTCGGGGCTGGGGCCGAAAATGGTCACCGTGGGCCGACCGGTGGCCGCGGCCAGGTGGGCCAGGCCCGTATCGATGGCCACGTTGCCCCAGGCCGAGGCCTGGATGGCGCAGGCTTCCGGCAGGGTGGTGAGCCCGGTGAGGTTCAGGGCTCCCGGCACCAGGGCGGCCAGTTCGGCCCCCAGGGCCACCTCGTCGGGCCCCCCCAGCAGGACCGGCCGGACGCCCTGCGCCAGGAGAAGGCGCATGAGCTCGGGCCAGGTCTGATGCTCCGGGAACCAGCGCTTGCCGTAGCCCCGGGTGCCGAAGGCGAGGGTGGCGTAGTCGCCCCCCTCCCAGCCGGCCGCCCGCAGCCGGTCCAGCCCCGTGCGGCCGCCCAGCAGCGAAGGCCCCAGCGGCAGCCACAGGGACCGGGCGTCCCCGGTGAGTGCCAGCAGCAGGGGCTCCATCCGCGCAGCGATGTGCTGATGCAGGTCCCGGTACTTGATGCTGTGGTGGTAGAGCAGGCGCAGGTGGTTGTCGGCAATGCCCGCCCGGATGGGCACCCGGCTCAGCCAGGCGGCGAAGGGCAACCGGGCGCTCTGGGAGAGATTGAGGAAGGCCGCGGGTGGCTGTTTCCGCCAGCGCCGGAGCAGGGCCCACGGATCGGGCTTCGCGGCCCCGCCCCCTTCCAGGACGACTTCGGCGATGAAGGCCGGATCGGCCTCGGCCAGCAGGGCCGCACCAGCCTTATGCCCCACGGCGATCCAGCGGAGTTGCACGCCCCGGGCCGCCGCCACGGCATTCCAGTGCGACTGCAGGGTCCGGAGGAAGGGCATGGTCATCACCACATCGCCCAGCAGGCGTGGGAAGCGGATCCACACCTCCGGCGCCGCGCCGTCGGCCAGGGCCTGGTCCAGCCTGGCCAGGGTGGGGTGAATACTCACACACCCTCCCGGGAGAGGGGCATGGTCATGCAGCGGGGGCCACCGCGGGCCCGGCTCAATTCACCGGCCTGGATCTGGATGAGGTACTTGTGGCCGTCCAGCAGATCCAGGCTCAGGTCCGTCAGAGCGTCCTTGGCCGTCACCACGCGGTAGCCGGCCTGGTCCAGGGCTTCAGCAGTGGCGATGTTGCGGCCGTAGCTGGTGATGACGCCCGGCGCCAGGCAGAAGGCGTTGGCGCCATCGGTCCACTGCTCCCGCTGCTGCATGATGGGATCCTTCCCGCCGCAGTAGATCGGCTTCAGGTCGATGCCGAGCGCCTTCAAGGACCTCAGCAGGCCCGGCCGGGTGCTCATGCGCAGCTCGGGATGCCGCAGGTCGATGCTGGTCACATTCAGCAGTTCCCGGCTGCCCTCCAGGAAGTAGGGCGGGTAGACCAGGCACTCCCCCTCACTGGTGCGGGTGAAGATCGTATCCAGGTGCATGGCGCTGCGCTTGTTCGGCATGAGCACCATGAGCAGATGGTCGAAGCTGGTCGGATCTTCGGCGTGATGGGCGCGCAGGCTCTCGGCCAGCAGGTGGATGGCATCGGCCGAGGTGCGCTCGCTGCAGCCCACGGCCAGCACTTTGTGACTGAGCACCAGGATGTCGCCACCCTCCAGGCTCACCGGCGCCTTGATCTCGCCGCGGATCAGCGGCGTCACCTGATCGAACCACTTGTCATGATCGGTGTGGTGCTGCAGGCGGGGGTGGTGGCGGAACACGTAGCTCAGGATCAGCGGTTCGCGTTCCCGGGCCCAGGTGGCCATGGAGTTCACGCTGTAGCCGTCACCGATGACCGAGGCGGGATCCCGCATGAACAGCAGGTTCGGAATGGGCCGCACGCGGTAATCGAACTCTTCCTCCCAGCGGGTATGGCTCGGCATATCGTCCCAGGGCAGACCGCCGATGACGCTTCGCGCCACGTCTGCCGGAGCCATGTCGCCAAGCAGGCCGTAGGTGTCGTCCGGCAGGCCCACCAGGGTGCGGAGGTCCTCGACAAAGGCGTGCTTCGCCCCCTCGGTCTCCAGGGCCTCGGTGAACAGATCCTGGATGTCCAGCACCTCGTCGGCCACCTTCGCCAGCACCTGCCGGAACTGGCCGTGTTCGTAGCGGGCCAGGTCGCCGTGGAGGATGTCATCGAAGAGGAGCTTCTCCATCATCCCGGGCACCATCAAATCCACCTCGGGCCCGGGGTTGTGCACCACCACCTGCTTGAGGCGGGCGGTCTCGGAAAAAACGGATAGCTGGATCTGGGGCATGGCGTTCCTCGGAACCTGGCAGATTAGCATGGAGGCCGCGTACCCGCTGCGTCTGGGGACTTCAGCGGACCCCCAGGTTCTATATTCTTTACCGAATTGGTCGGATATTTTTCTTGAACGGCCGGGGGCTGCGCCGTAGCCTGATTCTTCCCATCGAAACCCGGGGCGAGACCCCTTCAGGAGGCACCATGGCCGCATTCGTCACCCAGCCCGCACCCGACTTCAAGGCCGACGCCCTGGTCAACGGCGAGTTCAAGCAGGTTTCGCTGTCCGACTACAAGGGCAAGAAGGTCGTACTCTTCTTCTACCCCCTCGACTTCACCTTCGTCTGCCCCACCGAGATCCTGGCCTTTGCCGATGCCGCCAAGGAGTTCGAGGCCCGCAACACCCAGGTCATCGGCGTCAGCGTCGACTCCAAATTCAGTCACCACGCCTGGGTCAACACCCCCCGCAAGGACGGCGGCATCCAGGGCGTCACCTTCCCCCTGGTGTCTGACTTGAACAAGACCATCGCCCTGGACTACAACGTGCTGCTGCCCATCGGCATCGCCCTGCGCGGCCTGTTCATCATCAACAAGGACGGCATCCTGAAGCACATCACCGTGAACCACAACGACCTGGGCCGCAGCGTGGCGGAAGTCTTGCGCCTCCTCGACGCCGTGGACTTCAGCGAAGAGCACGGCGAAGTCTGCCCCGCAAACTGGCACAAAGGCGAAAAGGCCATGAAGCCAACTGCCGACGGACTCAAGGCCTACGTGGCTGCCAAGTAAACCTAAAGCAAAAGCACAAAGTGGGCGCCGGAAGGCGCCCACTGTCTGTACACCGAGGAGGTCGGTTAACCTGAGGCCCGACTCCTATCCGTACAATCCAGGACACTACCCTCCCGTGAGGATCCCTTTGCCGCAGTCCCCGCCCCTCCCTGCCCCGCCCGAGGCCCTTCATCACTCCCGGGGCTGGTTTTGGCGGGCCATCGGCCGAACCTACCTGCGCTTATCCGGCTGGCGGGTCGAGGGCACCTTCCCGGGGGAGACCCGGTACGTGGCCATCGTGGCGCCCCACACCTCCAACTGGGATTTCCCCCTGGGCGTGGCACTGGTGTTTGCGACGGAGCTGCGCGCCTCGTGGCTCGGCAAGCACTCGCTGTTCCAGGGACTCTTCAAGAGTTTCTTCTATTGGCTGGGCGGCATCCCGGTGGATCGCCGGGCCAGCCATGGCGTGGTCGGAGACTGCATCAGGGCTTTCGAGGCGACTCCCTCGCTTCTGCTCGCGCTGGCACCCGAAGGCACCCGCAAGGGCGTGAGCCAGTGGAAGTCCGGCTTCTACCAGATCGCCGCCGGCGCCGGGGTGCCCATCCTGCCGGTGGCCTTCGACTTCCGGGACCACGTGATCCACCTCCTGCCCCTGTTCAGACCCAGTGGGAGTCTGGAAACGGACCTGCCCCTCATCCAGGCCCTGTTCACTCAGGTGCACGGCCTCAAGACCCGCCCCCAGGCCTAGAGCGCCCTGCCCTTCTGTCCCATACTCCGAAAGCGCTAGCTTTCGGAGCCATGTGAATACCACCGGAGGGAAAGGAACCGACCGCGTCATCGTTCTGGGCGCCGGCCTCAGCGGCCTCCTGGCGGCCTGGCAGCTGTGTCGGCGTGGCCGAGACGTAGAAGTGTGGGAAACCTCGCGCACCGCTGGCGGCTGGGCGCAGACCTGGGCTTGGCCGGGCCCTCAGGGCGAAGCCGGCAGCCTGGAACGCGGGCCCCAGTCCTTGCGTGTGCGGCAGGGTGGCGCCCTCGCCCGCCTGCTGCGCGATCTGCAGCTGGACCTGCGCCGACCCGGTCCCCGAGGTCCCCGCTGGCTGGGGAGGGACGGGCGACGGCAGGCCGGTCCGACCACACTGTCGGGCCTGCTGGGGAGCCGCAACCTGAGTCTGGGCGAAAAGCTCCGGATGCTCGGGGAACCCTTCCTTCCCGCTGCCACCCAGCCCGACGAAACCCTGCACGCCTTCTTCGCTCGCCGGCTTGGCGAAGGCTTTGCCCGAGAGGCGCTCCCGGCCCTGGTGGCAGGGCTGCTGGCGGCACCCCCCGAACGCATCGGGAGGGAGGC
>JBBQEL010000069.1:0-14161 GCA_038320645.1 Holophagales bacterium
GCACGAATCGCTGGCACGGCCCTGATCGCCTCCGGCAGTCCACTGGACTGCCTCCGGCGGGGCCTACCTGCCAGCGATTCTGTGACTTCGAATCCCCCTCCCTCCGCCACAAAAAAGCCGCCTTGCGGCGGCTTCCCATGGCGGAGAGAGGGGGATTCGAACCCCCGGTACTGGTTGACCCAATACACTCGCTTAGCAGGCGAGCCCGATCGGCCACTCCGGCATCTCTCCAAGGCCCATCAGATTACCGTTGAGACCGGGCTGACACAAGGCTTCTTGCCCGAACCCGCGCCCAGCCTTCAAGATGGAGGTACGGAGAGTTGGCCGAGTGGTTGATGGCGTCAGTCTTGAAAACTGAAGACGCGCAAGCGTTCGGGGGTTCGAATCCCTCACTCTCCGCCACCACGCGCCCCGCTTTCGCGGGGCGCGTATGCGTTGAGTGGGACCTGGCTCTCCCTTCAGGGTGCCGAGTCCCACCCTTCGGCCGCCCGGAAGCTGTGGTAGCGCTCGTGGCCCAGGATGAGGTGATCGGCCAGGGGGACGCCCAGGGATTCGCCCGCAGCCTGCAGCCGGCGGGTCAACTGGGTGTCTTCGCGGCTGGGTGAGGGATCGCCGCTGGGGTGGTTGTGGTAGGCCAGGGCGGTGGTGGCGCCGTAGCGCAGGGCTTCGCGGAAGAACTCGCGGGGGCTGATGAGCGTGGCCGTGGCGGTGCCCTGGCTGAGGATGCGCTCGGCCAGCAGATCGCCCTTGGCGTTGAGGGCCAGCAGGCCGAAGCGCTCCTCTGTCCAGCCCTGGGCGCGGGGCAGCAGGTAGGCCCCGGCCGCCCGGGGGCTGGTGATGCGGGGCCGCTCGGTGCTGCGGTTGCCGCGCCGCGCCAGTTCGATGGCCGCCCACAGCTGCCCCGCCTTGGCGGGACCGAGGCCGGGTTGTTCCAGCCAGTCGTGCAAGCCCAGGGCCAGGAGCCCCGCGAGGCCACCCGCCCGCCCCAGCACGCCCTGGGCGAGTTCCACAGCACTCTGGCCCTGGCGGCCCGTGCCCCAGAGCAGGGCCAGCAGTTCAGCGTCAGCGAGGCCTTCACCCTGGCCCGCCAGCAAGCGTTCACGGGGGCGCTGGTCGGGGGAGAGATCAAGAATCCGCATGTCAGAGTCCTCCTTCAGCAGGTGATCCAGGCGCCCAGCAGCGGGCGGTAGCGGAGGAGTTCCACCGTGCCGGCCAGATCCAGGCGCAGGCAGAGGGCCTCGTTTCCGTGATGGAGGAACCACACGTTCGCCGCCGCCCGGCGTTCCGGCATGACCGTGATAGGGCGGGGGCGCCCGCCGCGCCAGCCGGTGCCGGCGAGACTGGGCGGCAGCGGGATGGCCGCGGGGCGGCCCCAACGCACGCCCTGGGGCAGGTGCACGGAGATGCGTCCTGCCGTGGCCTCCCGGCAGGGTTCCAGCACCACCGCGCGGCGGTGGGTGGCGGCTAGGCGAAAGGCGAGGTGGAGGCTGCGGTGCAGCTCGGCCTGGGCGGCGCGCAGGGGTGGGCAGAGGGGCGCGGGCAGCAGCTGGGCTGCGAGCTGGGCGAGGCGGTGCAGGAAGGTGGAGCCGGTGGCGCGCATCACACCCTCGTCCACTTCAGCCGGTCCCGCTTCCAGCGCAGCACCTGCAGCTGGCCGCGGCCGGAGAGGCGCATGCAGAGGGCTTCGTTGCCATCATTGAGGAACCAGGTGCTCGCCAGCGCCGTGTGCCGGGGCGTCACGGTGAGGATGGCGTGGGCCTCGCCCGTCTTCGCCGCCACCAGAGGCGCATCCATGCCCGGCGGCAGGGGGATGTGGGCGGGCTTTCCCCACTTCACCTTGCGGGTGAGCTGCACGGGGAGATGTTCCCCGGTGCCGCTGGCCTTGCCCAGCGCCACCGTGACATTGGTGCCCCGGGCGCGGGCCAGCGTGAAGGCCTGTTCCAGACTGCCGCGGATCTCCTGGTGGGCGGCGGACAACTCGATCCCGCCGGTGTCCCACGGGGCCGTGCCCACCACCGCGAGGATCCCGATCACGGCCATCACCACAGTGAGTTCCAGCAGGGAAGTGCCCCTTTGCTGGGATCGTCGGCAGCCTGGAAGCATCGCCGCCCCCTACTTCTTCACGGCCGCGGGACGCGGCGTGGGGGACAGGGCCAGGAAGGGCTTGAGCTTGGCGTAGGACTTCTCGCCGATGCCCTTGACGTTCATCAGCTCTTCCTGTCGCTGGAAGCCACCGTGCTGCTTGCGGAAGGCGAGGATGCGTTCGGCCGTCTTCTGGCCAATGCGGGGCAGCTGCATCAGCTCTGTCACCGTGGCCGTGTTGAGGTTCACCGGCCGCTGGGGCGCACGGGGGGCGCGATCCGGTGTGGCGGAGAGGGGGAGGGCCAAGGCGAGTGCCAGGGCGAGGGAAGTGAAGGGGTTGGACATGGTTGCCTCCTTTCAGGCAAGACAGTCCAATCGAGGGTTGTGCCAATTCGTAAGTGTTGTTATTCCTTTGTATAATTTTTTCTACGAAAAAATTATGTTATAAAAACATGACAAAATTTCAGTATTTATATATATGTTTAGATATTTCATTATTTATATTATGTAACAAAATTTTGAAAAAATTTTACAATGTAACACAATTATTAAGTGTCGAGAAAAGCCTGAGAAAACCCCCGGAGAATCCCTGTTGGAACCGCTTATTCTAGGCAGGTCCGAGGAGCGCTGCAGGACCCGGCAGATGGCTGCGCGGGATCTCAGGCTCGGATGCTTCCCATCAGGAACGGCGCTCACCTCACCCCTGAATCGGGTCGAAGAGGTGGATTCGCCTTGCCGACCCGACCCTATTGAGGAGGTCTTCATGACCGTCGCCACCGCCGACTCCATCGTCGCCGATCTGTCCCTTGCCCCCTGGGGCCGCAAGGAGATTGCCATCGCCGAGGGCGAAATGCCCGCCCTCATGGCCATCCGCCAGCAGCACGCCGCGCAGCAGACCCTCAAGGGCGCACGCATCGCCGGCTCCCTGCACATGACCATCCAGACCGCCGTGCTCATCGAAACGCTCAAGGCGCTCGGTGCCGAGGTGCGCTGGGCCAGCTGCAACATCTTCAGCACGCAGGATCATGCCGCCGCTGCCATCGCCGCGGGCGGCACGCCGGTGTTCGCCGTGAAGGGCGAAACCCTGCCGGACTACTGGGACTACACGCACCGCATCTTCGACTTCGAAGGCGGCGCGAACATGATCCTCGACGACGGTGGCGACGCCACCCTGCTGCTGCACCTGGGTGCCCGCGCCGAGCAGGACCTCCATGTCCTGGATCACCCTGATAGCGAAGAGGCCACCGTGCTCTTCGCCGCCATCCGCAAGCGCATCGCCGAAAAGCCGGGCTGGTACGCGGCACAGCTGGCCAAGATCCAGGGCGTGACCGAAGAAACCACCACCGGCGTCCACCGCCTCTACGAAATGGCCAAGAAGGGCGAGCTGAAGTTCCCCGCCATCAACGTCAACGACAGCGTCACCAAGAGCAAGTTCGACAACCTCTACGGCTGCCGCGAATCCCTGGTGGATGCGATCAAGCGCGCCACCGATGTCATGGTCGCCGGCAAGATCGCCGTGGTCTGCGGTTACGGCGACGTGGGCAAGGGCAGCGCCCAGGCGCTGCGCGCCCTCAGTGCCCAGGTGTGGGTCACCGAGATCGATCCCATCTGCGCCCTGCAGGCCGCCATGGAAGGCTACCGGGTGGTCACCATGGACGAGGTCGCGGACAAGGCCGATATCTTCGTCACGGCCACGGGCAACTTCCATGTGATCACCCACGACCACATGATCCGCATGAAGCACAATGCCATCGTGTGCAACATCGGCCACTTCGATAGCGAGATCGATGTCGCGGGCATCGAGAAGTACACCTGGGAGGAGATCAAACCCCAGGTGGACCATGTCATCTTCCCGGACGGCAAGCGCATCATCCTCCTCGCCAAGGGCCGCCTGGTGAACCTGGGCTGCGGCACGGGCCACCCCAGCTATGTCATGTCCTCTTCCTTCGCCAATCAGACCCTGGCGCAGATCGAGCTGTGGACGAAGCAGAGCGAGTACAGGATCGGCGTCTACACCCTGCCCAAGCACCTCGATGAGCAGGTGGCGCGCCTGCAGCTGCAGACCCTGAACGCCCGCCTTACCACCCTGCGCCCCGACCAGGCCCAGTACATCGGCGTGCCCCTGGAAGGACCGTACAAGACGGATCAGTACCGCTACTGATTTTCCTTCATTCCCACTGAAACGCTGCGCGTTTCAGATAGCAGGGCGCCTTTGGGCGCCCTGCTTGTTTCCGGGGGCAGGATCGGGTCACCGGGACTGGGCCTGGCCCCACGCGCGCGCCAGGTGATGCGCCCACCATGCAAGACGGGAACATCCGACGAACCGGGGAGGACTGCGGCAGACGGCGAGCAGCCGCTTCAGGCCGCTGGCAAGCGGTGGCAGCCGAGGGCTGAGGCGTCCATGGTAATCATGGAGACTGTTCAAGGAGCCCCCAATGGCGGATGACAAGAAGGAACCCTGGCTGAACCTGCTGGCCCTGACGACGGTGATCCTCGCCGTCTGCGCGACGCTGGCCACCTTCAAGGGCGGCGGGCATTCCACGCGCACGGTGCTGAGCCAGAGCCAGGCGTCCGATCAGTGGGCCTACTACCAGGCCAAGGGCATCAAGGGGAACCTCTACGAAGTCGAGGCCATGCGCCTCCGCCGCGAGCTCGACCTGGCACCCAAAGCCAATCTCCCCGTGCTCGAAAAGAGCCTCGCCGTGGGCGTGATGGGCATCGTGTACTTCGTCAACGGCTTCCTGCTGTTCTTCGCCGTCTGATGTGGGCCCTCACTGTCGCCGCCATCATCGAGCGGGAGGGCCGCTTCCTCTGCGTGGAAGAACCGGACAAGGTGACGGGGCTGCCCGTCATCAACCAGCCCGCCGGCCATGTGGAGCCTGGTGAAGCCGTCTGCGCTGCCGTGGTGCGGGAAGTGCGCGAGGAGACAGGCCTCGCCTTCACCGCCGAGGCCATCGTGGGCCTCTATCCCCTGCGCGCCGCCAACGGCAGCGACTACCTGCGCGTGTGCTTCACGGGGGCCGTGCCACCGGAGGCGGTCGCCGCGCCCGAGGATCCCGATATCCTCCGCTGTCACTGGCTCACCCGTGAGGAACTGGCTGCGTCCTCGCTGCGTTCCGGCTGGGTGCTGCGCTGCCTCGACGACGCCCTCGCCGGGCGGCATTTCCCCCTCGATCTCGTGGCGGATATCCGGCACGAGCGGTGACGCGACACTCTGATTTCCATGAAATAGAAAAGGAAAAGAGGAACCCAGAGGACACAGAGGAAAACCAGGAGGTTCGAGCGACGTCATCGATTCACTGTTTTTCTTTTCTCTGTGTCCTCCTGGTTCTCTGTGTCCTCTGCGTTCCGGTTTTTTGAATTCCGGGAATGAACTACTTCTTCCGGAACCACACGGCCGCGATCACCGAGGTGAAGAACCCGGTCACCACGGTGCCGATGGCGCCGGCCATGGCGCTGGCGCGGGGCGTCTGCATGGGTGCCTGGGCCTTCACGGCCGCTTCGATCTTCTCGGCACTGAAGCCCTGCTGGGCCATCATCTGCCGGCCCAGCGCCTCCAGCTCCTGAAAGTAGTGCGGGAACACCACCGTGGTGAAGAGGATGCTGCACCCGAAGATGATCATCGAGGCCAGCAGCGAGATGCTGACTCCGTTCCAGACCTGGCGGCCATAGCCCCCCTCCGCCCGCGTCCCACGCAGCGACCAGAGCAGGATACCGATCTGCATGGGGACCACCAGCCAGAAGAGGTAGAGCAGCGACGGGCTCTTGTACCAGCCCGTGAACCCCATGACGAAGGTCCAGGCGGCCACGGACAGGCCAAGAATCACACCAGCGCGCAGGGTTGGGGGCATGGGCACCTCAGAAGGATTCAGGGATCATACCCTTGCCGCGAACGGGTGGGGCCCGGCGCACCCCGAATGGCGGTCAGAAGATGTGGCTACCACCGTTCACCGGCAAGGTGGCTCCGGTGACGAAGCCCGCCTGCAGGAGGCCCACCACGGCCTCGGCCACATCCTCGGCCAGGCCGTTGCGGCGCAGGGGCGTGTGCTCGGCGGCGGCGGCTTTGTGCTGGTCTGGGATCTGGGCTGTGGCGTCCGTCAGGGTGAGGCCTGGGGCCACCGCATTCACGCGGATGCCCATGGGGCCCAGCTCGTAGGCCAGGGCCCGCACGAAGCCCTCCAGGCCAGCCTTGGCGGCGCTGTGGGCGCAGAAGCCCCAGCCGGGGTTCCGGGCCAGCCCGCTGGTGATGGCGACGATGGCCCCACCCCCGCGCTCCAGCAGCTGGGGCACAACGGCCTGGCAGCCGTGGAAGGCCGCTCCCATCTCGCCCAGCACCTTGGCCTCGAAGGCCTCCCAGGGGTAGTCCGGGAACCCGGTCATGGGAAAGCCGATGGCGGCGTTCAACACCAGGATGCCGATGGGGCCGTACTCCGCCTTGACCGTGGCGGCCATGGCCCTGAGCTGGCCCCGGTCCCGGGCATCCGCCTTCACGGCCAGGGCCCGGCCGCCGGCGGCGCGGATCTCCTCCACCACCGCCAGGGCGGCGGCCTCGGAGCCGAAGTAGTTCACGGCCACCGCGACCCCTTCTGCGGCCAGGGCCTTGGCGATGGCCGCGCCGATGCCGCGGCTGGCGCCGGTGACGAGGGCGATATTGCCGGCGAGGTTCATGGGGCCTCCTTCTGGGGTGGTTACGATTCTGCCGCCGTGGGCGGGGCGACTCAAGGCTGTCTCAGGCGTCGAGCTCCGCGATGCTCATGACGCCGGCCGAAGCAGCGTTGCCCGTGAGCGCCCGGCGCAGGTAGCCGACCTGGCCCAGGTGGAAGGTCAGGTGCGCCGCGAGGTGCAGCAGGAAGAGCCGCGTGCTGCGGGGGTGCGAGCCACCCACTGCCACTGGATAGGCCTGCTCCAGGGCCTCCGGAGTGAGGCTCCGCAAGCCCACTTCGACCTCTGCCACCGTCTCCGCCAGCAAGGCCACGAGCTCGGCCCGTGAGCCTTCCCGCTGGGTGAACTCCTGTTCCCGCTGGCGGAGGTAGCCCGAGCCGCCCAAGACCGCGCCCACGAAGTGCCGCAGATTTCCCGCCACATGAAGGGCGAGATTCCCCGAGCTGTTGGCGATCCCGGGCAGCGTCCGCCACAGGGTGGCATCGTCCGGGAACAACTCGACCTCGCGGCTGAAGCAGCGCAGGTCGCGTCGGAAGAGCACCAGGAGGTCAGCGGCAAGGGGCGTCATGGGTGCTCCCCGGAAAGGATATCTGACACAGATGAACACTGATGAACACGGATGAACACTGAGGGGCAATGCAATCCTTTATCAGAGTTCATCCGTGTTCATCCGTGGCTTATGCTTCTGTCCGTGGACCTGCAAGTGCTCCTCGATGAGCTGAAGCAGCGAAGGTCGTGTCGGAAGAGGATCAATAGGCCAGCGGTGAGGGCCCTCATGTCCCAAGGGTAGTCCCATCCCCAGGAAAGGGCCGGATTCAGTGATCCATAAAAATGTCTGTCACAACGCCCAGCCAGGTCGCACCCCAACAGACACCAGCGTTCTTTTCCCTTCGCGAGGTGCCCTTGCGCCGTACCACTCTGAATCTGGCTCTGCTCGTGCTCCTCGGGATTCCTCTACACGCCCAGTGCTCGGATGCCGGTATTTGCGCGCTGGGACATGGGCCATCACTTTCCCGCAACCAACTCTTTGTCGCGGGGCAGGTGGGAAGCAGTGGTTCACCGGATGACCTTACCTTCCAGGCTGCGCAACTTAAGGGCCGCTTCCAGCTGGGGGCTGCCACTACCATCACGGCAGTGCTGCCCTTCGGCACCGTCCGTGGTCCGTTGGGCTCCACAACGGGTCTTGGTGATGCGTTGCTGGTGCTGGAGCAGACCCTCTCTGAAGGCGGCTGGGGGCGGTTCTCCGGCCAACTGGGGGCCCGGATTGCGACGGGCCAGGATGATGCAGGCGGGTTGCCCCAGCGTTACCAGCTGGGCCTGGGCAGTACCGACCCCTTGGTAGGAGCGCGGTTCGACGCGTTGGACTGGGAAGCGGGCCTGGGCTACCAGCGCGCCACCAGCCGCAGCGGCAACCGCGCCGAGCCACTGAAACGGGGGGATGACGTCCTGGTGCACGTGGGCTATCGGGGCCAGCTTGGGGCGTTCCCTGCCAGCCTTCAGGCCCTGGCCATTCAACGCCTGAGTAAATCTAACATTCGGCAGCCCGACGGTACCCTCCGGTCATTGCCCGACAGCGACCGGTTACAGGTGAACCTGGCGGGCTCCCTCAGCTACCCTTTCTCCGCCAGCCTTGGCGTGGAGGCCCGTGTGGCTCTTCCGCTGCTCAAGAGGCTCGACAATACCGATGGCCTCAAGCGGGCCTGGACCTTCGAGGGCGCTATTTCTTGGCGGTTCTGAAGGTCTGGGCCGTGCTACACAAGGGCATGGACCTGCAAGCGCTCCTCGATGACCTGGCTTTGGAATCGGCGCCCTACGCGGCGCAGGGGAAGGTGGCGGATTACATTCCGGCGCTGGCGGCGGTGGATCCGGCGCAGTTCGGCATCGCCCTCGCCACGGTGGATGGCCGGCTGCTCGGCAGCGGCGACTGGCGCGTGCCCTTCTCCATCCAGAGCGTCTCCAAGGCGTTCTCCCTGGCGCTGGTGCTGGCGCGGGATGGTGAGGCGCTGTGGACCCGCGTGGGCCTCGAGCCCTCGGGTAATCCCTTCAATTCGCTGGTGCAGCTTGAATACGAAAAGGGCATTCCCCGCAATCCCTTCATCAATGCCGGGGCCCTCATCCTCATCGATCGGCTGCTCTCGCTGACCGGCGATTCGCTGGGTCCGCTGCGGGATTTCCTCTGCGCCGAAAGCGGCAATCCGGCGGTGGCCATCGACGCCGAAGTGGCCGCCTCCGAGGCTGGCCATGGCCACCGGAACGCGGCCCTGGCCCACTTCATGGCCAGTTGCGGCAATCTGGAGAACCCGGTGGAGCGCGTGCTCGACCACTACTTCCGCCAGTGCGCGCTCACCATGAGCTGCGCCGATCTGGCGAAGGCCGGGCTGTTCCTGGCCAACCACGGCCTGCGGGCGGATGGTTCGCGCCTGCTCACCCGCAGCGAGGCCAAGCGCATCAACGCCATCATGCTCACCTGTGGTACCTACGATGCTGCCGGTGATTTCGCCTACCGCGTGGGCCTGCCGGGGAAGAGCGGCGTGGGTGGCGGCATCCTGGCCGTGCTGCCCGAGCGGGGCGTCCTCTGCGTCTGGAGCCCCGCCCTCGATGCCCACGGCAACAGCGTCGCCGGCGTCGAAGCGCTCGACCGCTTCACCACTCGGACAGGGTGGTCGGTCTTCTGAAAAAAGCGGGGACAGGATGAACAGGATGAAAAGCCCGACTACCAGGATTAGGGCATTTGAATTCTGGCGATTGATTCTCGGTGAGGCTCGGCCCGACAAAAGATGAAACCGCAGCTGGCGCAGGAAGGGCATGGGTCCACAGATTCCACGGGTTCATCCGTTGGGCTTGACGGGATTGGGCTGGACGGCCGCCGATCATCGGCTAGGTTTGAATCCTGTTAATCAGGCTTTTCATCCTGTTCATCCTGTCCAGGCTTTCGCCCTTCGCGCTTCTGCCGAGTCCCCCGCAGCAGCAACGCGGACCAGGCGGTGAACAGGGCCACGGCGCCGAAGATCACAACCAGGCGCATCCAGGGCTCGCCGTTGGCGAGGCGCTGCTGCACGCGCAGCCAGGCCGTGCCGAGCCACGCGAGGACACCGCTCCCGAGCACCAGGGTCATTACGGTTTGCACCACCGTCCGCGGGATGAACAAGGCGAGCAGCAGTGCCAGCGTCAGTGGCACGGCCATCAGGAAGGGCAGGCCCAGGCGCAGGGACAGCGCTCCCAGCATCAGCAGGGCGACGAGGGCGGGCAGGCGGCGCAGGACGAACATGACAGCTCCTTTCCGGGGGATCTTGCGCATAGAACCATTCAGCTCAAGACAGCGACCAGTGCTGGCGCCAGGCGGCCTGCGCTTCCGGCGTGAGGAAGGTCCACGCCACGAAGCGGCTCTGCTTCTGGCCCTGGGCCATGGGCACGGTGCGGATATCCCAGGCCCCGGCCTGTCGCAGGGCACGGTGGATGGCCGGCAGGCTGGCCGAGCGGGACACCAGCGTCGTGAACCACAGTACCTGCTCAGGGATGGCGGCACCCTCCTCGATCATCCGGCGGATGAAACCCGTTTCACCGCCTTCGCACCAGAGCTCTGCGCCCTGGCCGCCGAAGTTCCGCGCGGTCCCAGCAGCGCCCCGGCCCAGCTTGCGCCACTTCGTTGCAGCGGCTTCGCGCACCTCGCGCAGGGACGCGTGAAAGGGCGGATTGCAGAGCGTCAGATCGAAGCGCTCGCCTGGCGCCACCACCCCGTTGAAAATGGTCTGCCGATCCAGCTGCCGCCGCAGCGCGATGACCTGCTCCAGGCCCGGATTCGCCACGAGGATGCGGGCGGCCGAGGCGAGGGCGAGCGCGTCCAGGTCCGAGCCCACGAAGGACCAGCCGTACTCGCGGTGGCCAATGAGCGGGTAGATGGCATTGGCGCCCACGCCCACATCCAGCACCCGCACCGACCCACCCCGGGGGATCACCTGGCCATTCGAAGTTGCCAGCAGATCCGCCAGGTGGTGCAGGTAGTCCGCCCGGCCCGGGACCGGTGGGCAGAGGTAGCCGGGAGGAATGTCCCAGCCCTGGATGCCATAGGCCTCCGCCAGCAAAGCCTGATTCAGCGCCTTCACCGCCAGGGGATCGGCAAAATCCACGGTGAGCCCGCCGTGCGGTGCCTGCCGCACGAAGGGGCCCAGCGCCGGGCTGGCGGCCACCAGCGGTGCGAGGTCATAGCCTCCGGCGTGCCGGTTGCGGGGATGCAGGCCGGGCTTGGCGGACAGGGGGTTCGGCTTGGTCGGCGGGCGGGTGGCCATCCCAGCAGTGTCCCCCGGCACCCGGTCCGGCGCACCAGGGAATGGGCAGGGCACCGGCCTGCGGCCCACATCCTGATCCCGGGCTACGGCCCACGGCCGTCCGGTGGCGGGCTGGCCACGAACCAGAAGCCGGCGGCCAGGCCCAGGGTCAAGGCGGCGGTCGTGGTGGCGAGTTGCTGCCCCTGCCACAGGCCGTCGAACCAGCGCATGAACTGGGTGGCCACCACATTGGCCTTGCCGCCGACGCGTTCCAGCTCGCGCAGGTATTTCTTGGTGTCCTCCGGCTCGTAGCCAAGGGGATTCGGGGCCTTCGGCTGGGCGATCCGGTGGATGGCGACGGCAGTGCCAAGCCCCACCAGCAGGATGGCGGCGGTGAGGAGGCGCACATGGGTTCGGCGGGGTTCCGGCGCCGCGCCGAGGAGGCGGCGGCTCCAGGTGCCCTCCATCTGGGCCGAATCGCGCCGGTGCAGAGCCGCAAGGAGCTGTTGGCGAGCCTCGTCCGGCACCACGATCCCCCGCTGCTGCAGTTCCGCCAGTGCCGCTTCCACCGCCGCCCGCTGGTAGGCCAAGTGATTCCGGAGATACTCCCGAAGCTCGGCCTCGGTGAGCGTGGGGATGCGGGTGTGGAAGGATTCGATCACGCTGCCTCGGCAGAGTTGGCTGTGACTGGAGCAGCGGGAGTGCCGTCCCCGCCTGGGCCTGGACGCAGTGGCCGCCGGCTCATTTGGCTGGTGCCGTTTTGCGGCCATGGCCGGGAGCTGGCAACTCGAGTCGCCGGACCCGGAGGATCTTGACTGGAGGGTCGAGGACCTGATTCTTTGCGGGCCGGGCCTGGATTTTACGGACAATCTCCATGCCCTTCACCACCCGGCCGAAGGCTGCGAAACCCTGGCCATCCGGATGGCGCTTGCCGCCGAAATCCAAGTCCGGCTGATCGCCGAGGCAGGCCATTTCGATCACCCCGAGTTCGGTCTCGATGACCACGCTGGGCCTCTGCCCGAAACAGGGCAGCCCCAGCACGAGAAGCATCGAGAGCAGCCGAAGGGTCATGACATCACACCTCACAGAAGGGGCCAAGTTGAGCGGCGGGTAGGCCGCATCCTGGCTTCGTGTCATGAACCAAGCAGGCTTGGGTTCAGCCGCCAGACAGAAAAAGTGAGCAAAGCAGCAAAGGTGACCCACGCCAAGTAGGGGAGGAGCAGAACAGCAGAGAGCCTGCGAATGCTCCAGAAGGAAATCACGGTCGCAAGAATCAGGCCCCACAAGACCAGCACTTCCAGGAAGGCCATGGCCCCTTGGTGCCAGAAGAAAAACAGCCAACTCCAGAGCGAATTGACGGCGAGTTGAACGAGGAACAATAGCAAGGCGGACCTTGCTCCGGCAAAACCCCGCACGCGCCAGACGAGCCAGGCGGCGATGCCCATCAGTCCGTACAAGGCAGACCAGACAGGTCCGAACAGCCAGCCAGGGGGGGCCCAGAAGGGACGAGAAAGCTGGGCATAGAATGAGCCAGCGTGGATCGATGCAAAGGCTCCAACCGCGGCGGCGACAAAAGCCACAGCCAGCCAGCCGACCAGGCCAAGAATTTGGCGAAGAGGAGAAAAGGTGGGCTGGTGGTCGTTCATAGGTGGCCTAAGGCTCCGATTCGATGGCCCAATTATCGCCGCTTGGGTGGTTGCTGAAGGCGAGTCCGCACGGTTTCAAACTCGGTGTCCCGACCTCGGGCGATGTCAGCCACCGTAGGCACGACCAGGATGTCAGGCTGCAGGCCGGCATCCGGTCGATCGCCATCCGGAAACTGTCCTATGAGCGGCGAGTCGAGTTCAAGCCCGGACTTGGGCAGCCTCAGGAAAAAGAACACTCCGCCGTTGATCCCGCGCTGGTTGCCACCGGTGGGCTGACCGACGAGTGTACCCAGGCGGTTCTGCCGGACGGTCTGCGCAAACTCGAAGGTCGCCGAGCTGTGCGTGGCGCCAACCAGGACCCACAGCTGCCCCGCAAAGCGGGGGGTGACGGGAGTGATGACTCCCCCGGGGTCCGAGTTGGACGGAGGATTAGGCTTTGCGAGATTTGCCAATTTTGAGATGAATCAGAGAACGAGCATCTTGAACAGTCTGGCTACCGGTGATCGCAAGGAGAATAAAACGACCGTCCTTCAGGGGATTGGAAGACTCAAGGAGTGCCTTTGCCGCGGCGCCAAGCGGTAGTTCAAATGCAGGAGTCCATTCCTTTTGAATCAGGTTAAGGCCAAGAAGCGGGCCAGCTTTGCACGGGTACAGACCGGCCAACGGGCTGGATCCTTTCCGGAAATCGAGGCGCCAGCCATATTTGGGGCCATATGATTTCCATGTGCCGTGAGTCCCAGATGCCGTTTCGAGTATGTCAACCAGGGCGCTCCAGCTGGTCAATGTGCTGCCAAGCATTTGCTCTAAGCCTTCCGGGCTAGGTGGACCGGATTCATGGGGGAAGCCGCTGATCATGAGGCGAACTCTATGGATACGGAGTGGTTTAGAAGAGCTAGGGCGATGATAACCGCTGCTGCCCTTACTTTCCCTTGTTCCGGCCTCGCTGGTGGGCTATGGCGGTGCGGGCGGGACGGATGCTCTGGATTTCCGTGGACCCGCTCGTTGGACTGGCTTCTGGGCGCTTGGCCCCTTCGCGGGGACCCTTCCCCGTGACGTTAGCGGCCGTTATGGCCTTGAGAAGCACCGGGGGGATGATGGGTTTGGGCATGCTCCATTCTAGGACCTCCGGCCAGTGACCGAGCCCAGCCATTCCTCCTGCTCCCTGCGCACGGCCCTTGGCCAAGAACAGCCAAGCGTCCTAGCTCTCGTGGCGCTTGGCGGTGGAGCGGCCCGGATCGTGTTCCCACTTCGTGCGAGAGCCCTGAGGAAAGAAGCCTAGCGGAGCAGGCGCCTGCGCCCGGGTCCGCTTGAGCGAAGAGTTGGGCTGACTGGAGTCAATGGGGCCGGGTGCCATGTGTGTGCGAGCACTAGTGTCCGGTTCACGTGACTCAGAATCGTTAAGGAGCTAATAGCAGTGCGGGCTCGGTACGCTTATTCCTTGGTGGTAATTTGAACGTGCGGTTCGGTTTTTTGGGAAGCTTGCCGGGGAATCCACCCCGGGAGGTG
>JBBQEL010000070.1:0-14081 GCA_038320645.1 Holophagales bacterium
GGTCCCTGGGCCATTCCCGGGGGAAGCCGTCCAGCTTGGCGCTGTTGCGGGTGGCATCGATGCCCACCTTGCTGCCGAAGGCAAAGCGGTCGGCGCTGTGATCAAGGGCGTCCAGGGGGCCTTCCGTGAACAGCAGATCCCGCCTGGGATCCACGTTGCTGGTAATCCGGAACAGGACCTCTTCGCTGTCATGGGGATCGATATCGGCGTCGACCACCACGATGCCCTTGGTGAACATGATCTGGCCCGTACCCCAGATGGCATTCATGACCTTCTGTGGGTGCCCCGGGTATTCCTTCTTCATCGATAGGATCACCAGGTTGTGGAACGCTCCGGCGGCCGGCAGGTGCATGTCGCGGAGCTCGGGCAGCACCATGCGCAGCAGCGGCAGGAAGATCCGCTCGGTGGCCAGGCCCAGGTAGGTGTCCTCCTGGGGCGGGCGGCCCACAATGGTGGCCGGGAACACGGGGTGCTTCCGCATCGTGATGGCTTCCACATGCAGTACCGGGTAGTCGTCGGCCAGCGAATAGTAGCCGGTGTGATCGCCGAAAGGCCCCTCGCGGCGCAGCTCGCCGGGGTTCACATAGCCCTCGATGACGATCTCGGAATCCGCGGGCACTTCCAGATCGTTGGTCACGCAGGACACCATCTCGATGCCCTCGCCCCGCAGGAAGCCCGCGAACATCACTTCGCTGAGGAAGGGGGGCAGGGGTGCGGTGGCCGCATAAGTCAGGGCCGGGTCGCCGCCGAAGCTGACGGCCACGGGCATCCGCTCGTTCTTGTCATAACCGTGGCGGTTGCGGGCGCCGTCGTGGTGCAGCTGGGTGTGGAAGCCCAGGGTCCGGTCATCGAAGACCTGCAGGCGGTAGAGCCCGACGTTGCGATGCCCGGTCTGCTTGTTGCGGGTGTGGCTCAGGCCCAGGGTGATGAAAGGACCGCCATCCTCGGGCCAGGTGGTCAGCACCGGCAGATCGGAGAGCTTTACCTGGTCACCCTTCAGCACGATCTCCTGGCAGAGGCCCTTCCGCACGGTTTTCGGCATCCAGTTGGAGACTTCGGCCAGCACCGGCAGCTTGGCCAGCTTTTCGAAGAAACCGCTGCCGGGCTTCGGCATGGCCTCCTGGATCAGCTTCTCGATGCGATCGGCGATGGCATCGAGCCCGCGGGGTTCCCGGTCCACGCCGAGGGCCATCTGCATCCGGCGTAGGCTGCCAAAGGCGTTCATGGCCACGGGGATGGCCTTGCCCGCGGGCTTCTCGAAGAGCAGCGCCTTGCCGCCGCCCGCCTGCTTGGACACCCGGTCGGCGATGGCGCCCATCTCCAGGACTGGATCCACCTCGACCCCGACCCGGGTCAGTTCACCCGCGGCTTCGAGCTGCTTCAAGAAGGTCTGGAAGTCACGGCCCATGGGAATCTCCGGTCTCCGATCATCCCATCCTCCGGACGATCCCTGGTATCCCGGCCCCCAGGTGTTATACAACAGGCCCCCATGTCCATGAATTTCCCTTGAGTCATCAGCCCTTTGCCCACATACTGATGGGCCTTGCCCTGGCCGTGGGCTCCCAAGCGCGTCCGATTGGATTGCCGCCCACACGCCCAACCGAAGAGGTTTCCATGTTTGCAATCATCAAGACCGGCGGGAAGCAGTACCGCGTATCCGAAGGGGATGTCCTCCGCGTCGAAACGCTGGAGCAGGCTCCCAAGCAGGCTGTCACCTTTGATCAGGTGCTGCTCATCGACAACGACGGCGACCTGAAAATCGGCAAGCCCACCCTGGCTGGCGCCACGGTCGAGGCCGAGGTCATCACCCATGACCGCGCCAAGAAGGTGATCATCTTCAAGAAGAAGCGCACCACCACCTACCAGCGCACCCAGGGCCATCGCCAGAACTACACCGAAGTCCGCATCAAAGCGATCAATGGTTAGTTTTTTCGCCGCAGGCGAAAAAACTAAGTAAGAACTTCATTCCATTCGACATTGAGCTGAAGAGGTTTCCCCATGGCACATAAAAAAGGCGTTGGTTCCAGCCGCAACGGTCGCGATTCCCACTCCCAGCGTCTGGGCGTGAAGGAGTTCGGCGGCGAACTCGTCCCCGGTGGTTCCATCCTCGTCCGTCAGCGCGGTACCAAGTTCAAGGCCGGCATCAATGTCGGCATGGGCAAGGATCACACCCTGTTCGCCCTCACCCACGGCAAGGTGCGCTTCCAGGACAAGGGCCGCTCCGGCCGCTTCATCCACATCGATCCCATCGAAGGCTGATCCAGCCTCGAACCACCCCGGCGCGCAGCCTCAGTGGCTGCGCGCTGTTTCGTGCTAGGCACCCATGTTCCTTGACCAAGTCCAGCTCCGCATCGCCGCCGGTCACGGCGGCATGGGCGCGATGAGCTTCCGCCGCGAGAAGTTTGCCCCCGAGGGCGGACCCGATGGCGGTGACGGCGGCAAGGGCGGCTCGGTGCTCCTCCGGGCCAACAAGGCTCTGAATACGCTCAACCCCTACCGCAACAAGCGCGAGTTCAGCGCCGAGCGCGGGCGCCAAGGCGAGGGCTGCATGCGTCACGGCAAGGACGGCGTGGATGTGCTGCTGGAAGTGCCGCTGGGCACCCTGGTGAAGGACGCCGAAACCGGCGAGGTCCTGGCGGAACTGATGGCCCACGGGGAAGATGTCTGCGTCGCCCGCGGCGGCCGCGGCGGCCTGGGCAACACCAACTTCAAGAGCTCCACCAACCGCACGCCCCGCCACCACCAGCCCGGTGAGGACGGCGAGGAACGCACTCTTGATCTCGAGTTGAAGCTCATCGCAGATGTCGGCCTGGTCGGCTTCCCCAACGCCGGGAAGAGCACCCTGGTCAGCCGCCTGAGCGCAGCCCGGCCCAAGATCGCCAACTACCCCTTCACCACCCTGGAGCCCCAGCTTGGCGTGGTCAGCCTGGATCGCTTCGGCGGCGACATCCTCGACAGCTGGGTCATCGCCGACATCCCGGGCCTCATCGAGGGCGCTGCCGGCGGTGCCGGTCTGGGCATCCAGTTCCTCCGCCATGTCGAGCGCACCCGCATGCTGCTGCAGCTTGTGGATCTTTCCGATCCCATCACCGAACCCGCCGAGGCTGTCCGTGTCATCGAAGGCGAAGTCGAAGCCTTCAGCCCCGTGCTGGCGGCCAAGCCGCGCTGGCTGGTCGGTACCAAGCTGGACACGCTGCAAGACGACACGCGGCGGAAGGCGTTCGAGGCCCTCTGCGCCGCCCGGAATCAAAAGCCCTTCTTCATTTCGGGCGTCACCGGCGAAGGGCTGCGTGAACTCACCTTCGCTGTGAACGCCGGCCTGAAGGACCTGAAGGACTCCAAGGAACTGAAGACCCTCAAGGATGAGGCTTGGTAGTGCGCATCGGCCTACTGGGAGGTGCGTTCAATCCTCCCCACAATGGCCACCTGCGGCTGGCGAGGCTTGCTCTCGATCAGCTCGACCTGGACGAACTCCGCTTCGTGCCGACCGCCCTCAGTCCCCACAAACCCGAACCCGGGGGCCCCGACCCTGAAGCCCGATTGCGCCTGCTTGCTCAGGCCCTGGAAGGTTTCGACGCCCGGTGCCGGGTGGAGTTCATGGAGATCGAACGCGGCGGCCCCAGCTATACCGTGGATACGTTGGAGGCGCTCACCGCCCGGGAACCGGGCACGGCCTGGATCCTGATCATGGGCAGCGATCAACTGCCGGGCCTGCCCAGGTGGCGCCAGGTGGCCCGCATCTTCGAACTGGCCTCCGCGGCCGTGGCCCTGCGGCCCGGGGCGCCTGGCCTGGACATCCAACTTCCAGGACTCAGCCCTGTGAGCCGATGGAGTGGAGCCACGGGAGAACTCGTGACCCTTCCCGGCACGAACCTGGATCTGGCCTCCACCGACCTCCGGGCCCGCCTGCACGCCTCACCACTTGGGGACCCGGACGGTTTGCCCCCTCAAGTTCTCCGTACCATCCGATCTGAAAACCTGTATCGTTAGCCTGCTCTGGAGCCCGCATGACCCTTGATTCCCGGCTCGCGACCGTCGTCGACGCCGCCCGGTCCAAGAAAGCCTTCCACCTCCGCCTTCTGGACGTGAAGGACATCGCCAGCTTCACCGACGTTTTTGCCTTCATGAGCGGCGGCAGCGACCGGCAGAACCGCGCCATCGCGGAGGCGGTCGAGGACGCTCTGAAACTCACGGGTGAGCGCCCCATCTCCCGCGAGGGTGAGAGCAACGGCAATTGGGTCCTGCTCGATTACGGCAACCTGGTCGTCCATGTCATGGACGAGGAGACCCGCCGCCACTACAACCTCGAAGGCCTGTGGAATGCCGGCCGCGAGCTGGAATTGCCCGCCGAGACGCACCCCGCCTCCCAGTAGGAGATGATCGCCATGCCGATCAATCAGACCAATGCTTTCGAGGCCATGCAGGCCCGCCTGCGCGTCGCGTCCGAACTCTATGGACTGGACGACGCGCTGTTCAAAGTGTTCATGGCCACCAACCGCTCCATGATCGTGAGTCTCCCCGTGCTCATGGACAACGGGCAGTGGGAGGTCTTCACGGGCTACCGCGTGCAGCACAACGTCGCCCGCGGTCCCGCCAAGGGTGGCATCCGCTACGATCTGAATGTCTCCCTGGATGAGATCAAGGCGCTCGCGGCCTGGATGACCTGGAAGACGGCCGTGGTGGACGTGCCCTTTGGTGGCGGCAAGGGCGGCATCGTCTGCGACCCCTCCTGCCTGAGCCTGGGCGAAAAAGAACGCCTGACCCGCCGCTACATCGCCGAGATCATGGACATCATCGGCCCGGACCGGGATGTCCCCGCCCCCGATATGGGCACGGATGCCCAGACCATGGCCTGGGTGCTCGATACCTACAACATGCACGTCCGCCGCACGGAAAATGCCGTGGTGACCGGCAAACCCCTCGGTCTCGGCGGCAGTCTGGGCCGGAACGAGGCCACGGGCCGCGGCATCCTCATCACCGCCCGGGAAGCCATGCAGCGCCTGGGGAAGCCCCTGGCCGGCGCCACCGTCGCCGTGCAGGGCTTCGGCAACGTGGGCAGCCAGGCCGCGCGCCTGCTGCATGAGGCCGGCGCCCGCATCGTGGCCGTCAGCGATCTGAAGGGTGCCATCAGGAACGACCGCGGCCTGGACATCCACGCCCTGCTCAAGCACGTGGCCGAGACGAAGACCGTCACCGGCTTCAAGGGCGCCGAGCCCATGGATGGCCCGGCCCTGCTCACCCATGCCGTGGACATCCTGGTGCCTGCCGCGTCCGAAAACCAGATCACCGAGCAGAACGCGGCCCAGGTGCGCGCCAAGATCATCGTCGAAGGCGCCAACGGCCCCACCACTCCCGAGGCGGATCCCATCCTCCTGGAGAACGGCGTCCTCGTGGTGCCCGACATCCTGGCCAACGCCGGCGGCGTCACCGTCAGCTACTTCGAGTGGGTGCAGAACCGCCAGGGCTTCTACTGGCGCGAGCGCGAGGTCAACGAGCGGCTGGTGGACTACATGACCCACGCCTTCCAGGCCACCTTCGCCACCACCGACAAATACAAGACGAACCCCCGTATCGGCGCCTACATCCTGGCCCTCGATCGCGTGGCCCAGGCCATGAAATACCGCGGCTTCTACGCCTAGAAAAGCGGATCAAATCCGGATGGGCCAACGGAAGCGTAGACTGAAGATTCTACGGCTTCCACGAGTTGGCCCTTGGCCCGCACCCGATTTCAGGACCTTGCTTCGACCGTGTCCCTTCGGGCGCTGCCGGCCGCGGCTCTGCGGGCGGTGCTGGCCGAAGGCTATTCCGGCCGCCAATTCAAGCGGGACCTGACCGCCGGGTTCCTCGTGGGCATCGTCGCCCTACCCCTGGCCATGGCCCTGGCGATTGCCGTGGGCGTGCCGCCGCAGCAGGGCCTCTACACGGCCATCATCGCCGGGTTCATCACCGCCCTGCTGGGGGGCTCCCGCATCCAGGTCGCCGGGCCGACGGCCGCCTTCATCGTGGTGCTGGCCCCCCTCTACATCCGCTTCGGGCTCTCGGGCCTCCTGATGTCGGGCTTTCTCGCGGGGCTCATCCTCATCGGCATGGGCCTGCTCCGGCTGGGCAAGCTCATCGAGTTCATCCCCTTCCCGGTGACCACCGGGTTCACCTCGGGCATCGCCGTCGTGATCGCCACCCTGCAGATTAAGGACCTCTTTGGTTTGCGGCTGGACCACACCCCCGACCACTTCATGGAGCGGCTCGTCGCCATGGGCCGGGCCTGGCCCACCATCAATCCCTGGGAGCTGGTCATCGGCCTCTGCACCCTGGCCATCCTGCTGTCCGCGCGGCTGCCCAAGCGGTGGCTCGTCCGCCTACCCCGGTTCCTCCGGAAGATTCCCCCGCCCCTGCTGGCCCTACCCCTGGCCGCACTCTCGGCCTGGGCCCTCACCCGGTGGGTTCCGGGCTTCAGCGTGGACACCATCGGCAGCCGCTTTCACACCATGGTGAACGGGCACATGGTGGCGGGCATCCCCCAGGTGCTGCCATCCTTCATGTGGCCCTGGAGCGCGCCGGGCCTCGATGGGAAGTCGCTTGGCATCAGCCTGGGAACCATCCGGATGCTGCTCCCCAGCGCCTTCACGGTGGCCATTCTGGGCGCCATCGAGTCGCTGCTCTCGGCCGTGGTGGCCGATGGCATGGCCCGCACCCGCCACGATCCTGATGCCGAGTTGCTGGCCTTGGGCGTCGGCAATGTGATCACCCCCTTCTTCGGCGGCATTCCGGCCACCGGCGCCATCGCCCGCACCGCCACGAACTTCCGCTACGGCGGCCGCACGCCCATCGCCGCCATGGCTCACGCGGTGACCATTCTGCTCGGCATCCTGCTCTTGGCACCGCTCATCAGCTACCTGCCCATGACCAGCCTGGCCGCCCTGCTGCTGCTGGTCGCCTGGAACATGTCCGAGGCCGAACACTTCATCCACACCGTCCGGGTGGCGCCCAAGAGCGATGTGGCGGTGCTGCTCACCTGCTTCTTCCTCACGGTCATCTTCGACATGGTCATCGCGGTCACGGTAGGGATCATGTTGGCCTCGCTGCTGTTCATGCGGCGCATGGCGACCCTGTCGGAGGGCCACGTGAGCCGGCCCGACCGGCGCGCCCTCCCCGGCCCGCTCCCCGAGGGCGTGGTCATCTACGATCTGTCGGGGCCGCTCTTCTTCGGTGCCGCCGAGCGGGCCCTGGGCGCCATGCGGGCCATCGGGACGGATGTACGGGTCATCATCTTCCGGATGGAGGAGGTCCCCAGCGCCGATGTGACCGGACTGGTGGCCATGGAGGGGGTGCTGCACGAAATGGCCCGGCAGAACATCAAGGCCATTTTCGTGGGTCTCCACGGCCAGGCCCAGGATGTCTTCCAGCGGGGCGGGCTGCGGGACAAGCCGGGCGAAGTGGTGTTCTGCGCCTCGATGGTAGACGCCTTCCGCGTCATGAACGCCAAGCTGCATACCTACCGACGGCTGGACCTCGGCCCCATCCGCTTCCAGGTGCTGCACCGGGAGAAGGGCCCACGGCCTTCAGGGGGCAGCCGGCCCAAGTAGGCGAATTGCTTTGCCCTTAGAACACCCGCAGCAGAGCCACGAAGCCGGTCACCGCTTTGACGCCCGCGATGTCGCTCTGCACGCCGACCCCGAGGTCCACGCGCACGGCAGTGAACCACCAGAAACCGGGGAGGTGGCCGGTGAGCCCCACCCCACTGAGGCCATAGGTCTTCCCGTCATCCAGACTGCGGGCCCTGGCGTGTTCGAGGCTCACGGCCAGGCGGAGGCTGGGTCCCGTCGGAATGGCCAGGCCAGTTTTCGCGTAGGCCACCTGATCCGCGGCGATGGCATGGGACCGGATGCCGGCGATGCGCACCACGCCGCCAAAGCCGCCGACATCCAGGGCATTGAACCGATCGAAGGCGTGTCCTCCGACCCAGCCCGCCTCGCCGTGGAACCAGAAGCCGGGCGTGACCTCGCGATCCAGGCCGAGGCTCCCGCCATAGCGGCGGAAGTCCCCGCCCTCGGGCACGACCTGGGGATTGCTGGCCAGGCCATAGGTGCCCTCGGGACGCTTGCCCCAGCCGTGGAACCCGCGCAGCTGGAAGCCCCGGAAGAGCCAGGACGCCTGGAGGGTACCAACGCGCGTGAGCCCCGAAGGCGGCAGCACATACCCCGGCGTGCGGTACTTGGAATCACCCTCGCTGAAAGCGTCATAGGCGAAATCGACCCGGCCTTCCAGGCGGAACCCCAGGCCCAGATCGTGGCCGAGTTCCACTCCCGCCATGCCGAAGCGACGACCCACGCCATCACGGTCGGAGAGCCGGCCGTTCACCACCGGTCGTTCGGTACTGTTCAGCAGCAGCGCCGCCGCATTGGCACTGACATCGAAACTCCCGAGGCCTCGGGGAATGGCGATACTGGCCTGGTTGAACACCACGGCGGTCAGGGCATTCACCTGCACGCCCTTGCCGAAGGCGTTGAAATCGAAGTAGGCCAGGCCCGGAAAGGGAGCCACTGGGGGCGTCAGCCCGGGGTCCACCAGCACCAGGCCTGCAAAGGCCCGCCCGCTGCTCTTGGGTTTCTCCTCGATCTTCCGGGTACCGTCCCCCTGGCGCGTGAAGTACCGCGCGCCTTCCGGGGTCACCTTCAGCATGGTGGACGAAGATGTCCGCGCCGCGTCCCGTTCGGCCTGGAAGCGTGCGCCGTTGAGGTCGAAGTCCCGGTAGGTGAACCGCCGCTGCACCTGCACCACGCCATCCGTACTCACCCAGCGCTCGAAGGTCTTGACCGCTATGGGGCGCCACACGGTCGGGGCGACTTCGCCGTAGGTGAGGATCTCGCGTTCGCTCTTGACGGTGCCCGGCAGGTCCACCCGCTCGCGCCGTTCGACGAGGATCCGGCCCGTGGCCTCTTCCACGTCGAGTTCGCCGGTGTAGGCCAGGGGATCGGCGCTGACCGGCTCAAACCGCAAAAGCCTCCGGCCGGGGCCCGCGGGCCCGCCATCCCGGTAGCGGTACTTCTCGGCCAGGCTGAGGGCCACCGGCAGCGCCACGGACTGGCGGCTTTCGATGAGGGGCAATTGCACTTCGCCCTTCAGGTTGGCCTTCACCCCGTTGAAGCGCACTTCCTTCTGCAGCAGTTCCGGCCAGTCGCCGGCCTGCTCGAAGTAGCCGAATGTGAACCCGAGATCGCCGCCCGGGCCCCGGGCGCCCTGGATGTGGAGGTCCAGGTCTGCCTTGGCCTGGAGCGTCCGAACCGCCGCCCGGGTCCGGAGCTGAGCCGCGCGGACCCTGGCCAGCAGGGCGCCCACATCATAGGCATCGGCGGCCGTGACCGAGACTTCCGCACGCTCCCTGGGCAGGGCCGCCGCCGTCCAGGTGCCCTCGCTGAAGAGCCACCGCCGGCTCACGCCCGCCCGGTTCCGCAAGGTCAAGTCCCCGGTGCCACCTTCGACTTCCACGAACCCCGGCGGAATGAGTTCCGCGAGACGCGCGGAAGCCCCTCCCGCCGGCACCACCAGCCGACCGCCATCGCCCAGCAGCGTCGCGGCCAGGGGTCCTGGATCCTTGGGCAGCCAGAGGGTCCAGGACCGCCCCGGGAAGGTGTCCTGAGCCTGGGCGAGCTGGTCGCGCCAGAGGCCGGAATCCAGGTTCAGATCCGCGGGCACAAGGGCTCCGCCGTCCACCGCCCCCCAGGCGGTCTCATCGAGGATCGGGGTAGCCTTGGGGTCGAAAGCCACATAGAGGAGCTGACCGGGCGACTGGGCCTTCAGGGCCTGGGCCGCCGCCAGCAGCAGCGGAATGCGGGCAGTCCCGAGTGGCAGCCGAAGCCGCACGGACGGTGCTTCCTTCACTGCGGCGATCAGCGGGAGCCACCGCTGGCGGACCGCCTCGATCTGGGCGGCGTCCCGGTTGTCGCCGGGAAGCAGACCCGCTGGATCGGCGGCCCTCAGATCCAGTTCGACCGGGAGGGGGAGCCCCACCTGCAGGGGCGCCGGTGGAGCCGCCTGGACCACCAACGCGAGAACGAAGGCAGGCAGCAGGACGAAGGGGGATCGCGACACAGAACCTCCAGGTAAGCCGGCGGAACCAAACAACCCTTGTCGAAAATGACGGGCAGGGCATCAGGGGCCGTAACGGAAGGGCGACTTCAATCCGGGCGATCCCGCAAGGGCACCTTGGGAAAGGCTACCGCGGAGACCGGACCCGGGGTTATCCGGTATCCTCGAAAGTCTGTCCAGGTGCCCATGCGATTCACAGTCCGCCTCACCCATGCCAACGGCGAAGTGCTGGTGCGCGAGTTCGAGGCGGATAACGCCGAGGCCCTGCGCAGCCGGGTGCTGGCCGAGGGCGGCTTCCCCCTGGATATCAAACGCACCGACACCGCCTTCCGGAACCGGACCCTGGTCAAGACCGAGTCGCTGGTCCTCTTCAACCAGGAACTGCTGGCCCTGCTGAAGGCCGGCATCCCGCTGCTCCAGGCCCTTGAACTGCTGGTAGGTCATGGGAAGGATCCGCAACTGCGCCGCAGCCTCGCCCAGGTGGTCGAACTGGTGCGAGAGGGCATGTCCTTCTCGGACGCGCTGGAGCAGACCGGCGCCTTTCCTCCCATCTACCGCAGCAATGTGGTGGCGGGCGAACGCAGCGGCACGCTGCCCGATGTGCTGGGCCGGTGGCTGTCCTTCCAGAAGTTCGCGCAAACCAGCCGCCGCCGCATCATCGAGGCCCTCTTCTACCCCGCCTTCCTGGTGATGGTGCTGATCATGGCCCTGGGCGTGATCTTCAATGTGGTGCTGCCCCGGTTCGCGGAATTCTATGCAGGCGGCGACATCGAAATGCCCTTCTTCACCAGGGTGCTGCTGGGCGCCGGCAAGGTGATCAGTTCCACCCTCTGGCTCCAGGGCGTCGTTCTCGTGGGCCTGGTCTTCCTCATCCGCTGGATGGTGGCATCCGAAGCTGGCCGCCGGCTGGCGGAGCGCCTGCTACTGATGCTGCCCAAGGTCGGCACCCTCTACCGCATGTACCATTCCAGCGTCTTCTCGCGGACGTTGGGCGTGCTGCTATCCGGCGGCCTGCCCGCACTGCAGGCCCTCGAGGTGGTGCAGCGCACCAGCCCCAGTGAGCGGATGAAGGCCGGACTGCTCACCATCATCGACAAGGTCCGCGCCGGCAGCAGCCTGCACCTGGCCCTGGAGCAGGCGAAGGTCCTCGATCCGCTGGCCGTCGAAATGGTCCGGGTGGGCGAACAGAGCAGCGCCCTGCCGGAGATGCTCGATCACGTGGCCGACTTCTTCGATCAGGAAGTCGAAAAAGCCACCACCGCCGTCACCAGCCTCATCGGCCCGGTCCTCATCCTCTTCATGGGCATCATCGTCCTCGCCCTGCTGCTCGCCATCTACGTGCCGCTCTTCAACGCCAGCAGCGTGGTTCGGTAGCTCCTACCGATACCTCCGCTTAAGCCACTTCTGCGGATCCTGGGGCTGGGCCTGGTGACGGATCTCGAAGCCGAGGCGTGGCCCGTCCACGGTCTCGCCCACGGCACCGACGGATTCCCCGGTCTTGAGCACCTGCCCCTTGGTCACGCTCAGGCCCAACAGGTGGGTGTAGAGCGTGAACCAGCCCGCGCCGTGATCGAGAATCACCATGGGACCGTAGCTCTGGTAGTAGTCGGCAAAGGCCACCTTGCCGTCGGCCACAGCCGCCACGGCGCTGCCGCCCGCAGCAGCGACGAGCAGGCCGCTTTGCATGGTCTTGGTGTGGAAGCGCGGGTGCAGGTGCTCGCCGAAACCCAAGGACAAGGTGCCCTCCACGGGCTGGGGCAGCTCACCACGGAGATTCGCGAAGGCCACGGACGCCTCGAAGGCCTCGCCCTTCGGTTTGCCGAGCAGGCCCGCGAGCAGGCGCTCAAGTTGCAGGGCCTCCTCCGCCAACTCAGCCTGGGCTTGCTTCTGCGCAATTTCATCTTTCTGCAGGCCGTCGAGGAAGGTATTGAGCTTGTCCTCCTGCAGCCGCAGCGCCGCCTGCATCTGGGCCGCCTCACGCTCTTCCGAGGCGAGCCGCCCGAGCACTTCCTTCAACATCTTCTCCTTCGCGGCCAGGTCGCCCTGCAGCCGGTGGATCAGGTCCAGACGCTTGCGCTCCTGCAGGCGCGCCCAGGCGAGCATGCGGCCCCGCACCAGCCAGGCCTCCAGATCCTTGAAGGTGGCGTAGAAACCCATGTCCCCCAAGGGCCCCAGCGCCTGCATCCAGCGCACCTGCTTGCGCAGATCGCCCTGCAGCCGCAACACCTCGCCATGGATGCGCGCCTGTTCCTTCCCGATGACCTGGACTTCGCTCTGGGCCTGATCCCGGCGCAACCGTGCGCCCTCGACCTGGGCCATGGCGCGATCCCGCTGGAGCGTGATGCCCTGGATTTCCACCAGGACGCCCTTGCGCCGCTTCTTCAGCGAGCTCAACTGCTGGTCCACCTGGCCCAGGCGCCCCTGGATCGCAGCCAGCTTCTGGCGCAGCTCCGCCGGATCCTGGGCGCTCTGGGCCACCAGGCCCAATGCCAGGAGGGGGAGCAGGAACCGAGCCAGGCTTTGACGCATGACTACTTCCGGTTGCCCGCCGGAAGCACCATGGCCAGCGCGCCCAGCACCAGCGGCCCACCGATGGAGAGGGGCAGCGCCAGCGGGGAGAAGGGGTCGGAGGGCAGTTGCGCCATGGGCAACAGGTGGACGAAGATCTCCAGCACCTTCACCTGACCGGCACTCCAACCCAGATCCTGACCGAAATCCAAGAAGAAGCTGAGGCGCGGCCCCAGTTCGCGGAGCAGCAGCGTCAGCAACAGAGCCAAGCCAGCACTGGATTTCAGCAGTCGCGACAAGAGCACCGCCCAGAGCAGCATCTGCAGACCCAACAGCAGCCCATGCAAATCCGCCCGCAGCAATTCCGGCGGCCAGGCTTCGCCGATGAGGCGCCAGCTCAGCGCCCAGACCGGGATCAGCGCCACCTGGGACAGGAACACCCCGTGGGCAAAACCCAGACCCGTGCCAACGAAGAATCCTTTGAACCGCTCACCCCGGGCCGCAGCGGCCGTCCATTGGCTCACGGGACCGAACGCGCCCAGCACCACCACCAGGGACACCACCCAGTACATCACGCCCTGCAGGTTGCCCACCGCATAGGACCGCAGCGAATCCGCGCCCAGCGGAACCGCCGTGCCGAAGAGGAGGATCTGCGAGCCGCCCTCCCCCTGCTGGCCACGGATCCCCACCAGCACCAACCCGGTGAAGAACAGGGAGATCAGCGCCCAGGTGATGCGCAGCTTCGAACTTCCGAACCGATCCATGAAGGCTCCATAAGGATCCTTCGAGTGTAGCGGCCTCAGCGCCCCGCCAGCACCCGCGCCAGATGCGCCTTCACGTCGGTCATGCGCTCCGGGAGCACCGCCACGAACACGGTGTCGTCGCCCGCAAGGGTGCCCATCTGGCCCGCCACAGGGTCGGCATCCAAGCTGAGGCCCAGGGCCTGGGCGAAACCGGGAGCCGTGCGCAACACCAGCAGGTTGGGTGGCACTTCGACGAGGGTGACCTCGGGCAGGACCTGGGTGCTGGGCTCGAGGCGACGGTAGCGGCCCTGGACCTTTTGCGCACCCAACCGCTTCAGGCGCCGCGACAGGGTGGACTGCGTGAGTTCGTGGCCCAGACCAGCCAGACGAACCAGGAGATCGCCCTGATCCGTGACCGGCGAGGCTTCCAGCAGTTGGAGGATGAGCGCGTCCATATCCATGCATAGATCATGCATTAATTTGCATACACCAACAAGCATCTCTAGCCGAGAATCATTGAATTCACAGAAATGTTGATTGAATTTCAAAATTGATCATACATAATATGCATTCTGCCGTTTGGTTATGCACACTCCATGCGCGCATATGCACAGGATGCCCGCATGGTCACCACCCCGCCGATCCCCGCCCTGCTACCCACCTACCCTCCCTATTCCTTCCCTTTGGTCCGAGGCGAAGGCGACCGGGTCTTTGATGGCCAGGGCCAGGGCTGGTGGGATTTCT
>JBBQEL010000071.1:0-13994 GCA_038320645.1 Holophagales bacterium
ACCGGCGGCACCCAGGTGGGCTAAGGCCGGTGCGCGAAGCCGCTGCTGGAATTCCACGAGACGGCGTTCCCGAAAGGCGGGGTCCTGGAGGGCTTCGATACTGGGCAGGTCCCGTTCGTAGATCCGCCCGTAAGTCAGCCCTAGGGCCGCATGCAGCTCGGAGCCCTTATAGCCCTTGGCCAGCGCCATCTCCAGTGCACTACGGGCCTGGTCCAGGTCATCGAGCAGGAAGTAGACTCGCCCGCGGGCATAGTCGGCCGCAGCGGAACCGGCGCCCCGACGACCGGCCAGGCGCGCGAGTCCATCCCTCAACTCAGCGTGGACGGGGCGCAGGTCATGAGCGGGGGCGAGGTAGGCCATTCTTAGGCGCAGCTCGAAGGCCTTGGCCTCCCCCCCCAGCTCAGCCGCCACAAGGGACTCGAGGGTAGACCGGCGACTGTTCCAGGCAACGAATGTAGTAGCGGCCAGGACGGCGATGAGGCCCGCCCCCACGACCCGCGCGGGAATGGGGTTGCGCTGCGTCCAGCGGGCGCCCCGCTCCAACCAGCTCGCGCGCCGGGCCAGGATCGCCTCGCCCCTCAGCACGCGCTCAAGATCCTCCGCCAGGGCCTCGGCAGTGGCGTAGCGTTGGGAGGGTTCCTTCTCCATGGCCTTGGCGATGACCACGCTCAGATCCTTCGGCAGACCCGGCACCTCGGCCGAAAGGGGTTTGGGGTTCTCCTCCAGCACTCGCCGGAGCAGGTCGCCCGGATGGAGTTCCGCCGCTCCGGTGACGGGTTCCAGACCTTCAGTATTCCGGCCCGGCGCCGTCGTTCGCGCCGAGTCCCTGAAGGGCGGACGACCCGCCAGCACGGCGTAGAGGGTGGCGCCCAGGCCGTAGATGTCGGCGCGGAAATCCACAGGCGCGACCCCCGTCACCTGCTCGGGTGCCATGAAATCCACGGTGCCCATCATCAGGCCGGAGCGGGTGAGCCCACCCTCCTCGTCCCTCGCCAACCCGAAGTCCGAAAGCAGCGCCTTAAGGCCTGTTTCAGTGTTCTCCACGAGGATGTTGGCGGGCTTGACGTCGCGGTGGACGAGGCCCATGCGGTGGGCGGCGCCCAGGCCCCGGGCGGCCTCGACGGCCAGTTCGACTTTGGCCCGCCAGCCCACCTCCGGCCGAAGGTCGGCATAGGTCTGCCCTTCCACCAGCTGGAAGACGATACAGGGCCGGCCCTCGAGGGTGCCCGTATCGTGCACGCGCACCACGTGCGGGTGCACCACCCGCGCCTGGAGCCGGGCCTCCAGCAGCAGGCGATCGGCTTCCTTGGGATCGCCGCCCCGGACGAACTTCACAGCCACGGGCCGCTCCAGCCCTGCGTCCCAGGCTCGATGCACTTCGCCCATGCCGCCCGTTCCAAGGAGGCCCTTGAGGGTGATGCGGCCATCCAGGGCGGTCAGGAGCAGGTTCATGGTTGGGCCATCTGGATCACGCGGGTCAACGGGGTTGCTTCAAGACTGCCTGGGCAGAAGTGAACTCTGGGTGGCTCCGAAGGTTCAGGTTGCCCTTGAGTGCCTCTGCCCACAGATCTCTGGCCATCTGCAGTTTGGGGGGGCGCGCATTCGCGGGGAGACGATCCGCCTCGATGCAGAGCGCGGCGGCTTCTAAGGCGGCCAGAAGGGGCTGGGCGGCCTGAACGGATTTGGACCGGGCCAGTGCAGTCCTCGCCAGCGCGAGGTCGGTCTGGGGTGATTGCCCCCGGGACAACCGCCAGCGGGCTTCCGCCAGGCAGGTGAACGCAGACTCTGCGTAGGCCTGTACCGACGAAGGGTCCGCCTTTTCCATCTGAAGGAATTGCCTACGGGCTTCTGCAAAGGCTGCCGAAGGATCGGCCTCTCCTTGAACCTGGGCGAGGGCCTTCAGCCGGAAGGCACGTCCAACCTGAAGAGGAAGGGCTGTATGGAACTGCTTCTCCAACCCAAGGCATTCCTGGATGAGCGCCTGGCTTCCCTCGAGAAGGGCCCCGGCGGATCCGGCCTGCAGCTGCAGAAATCGGAGATCAAGGCGATTGCGCTGCCCTTCGAGGTATTTGGGGTTGCTCCCCTCGTTCCAGGCTGCGCCCTTTTCAAGATAGGGCCGCACATCCCCCTGGAGCTTCCAGACCAGCTGGGCGGATTGCACTGCGGCCGCCGCGGCATTGATGCGCATGATCTGGTCGGTGGGAGCCATCTCCACTCCCCGGCCATTGTCTTCCATGATCCGGGCGAGTGTGGTGGAAGGGTTCTCCCCAGCCGCATATTGGGCCTTGGCCAACTCGACCAGACAGTCGCCCCGGATGCCCGTCGCGTTCGCAGCGGCCCCCAGGACGATGGCCTTGTCGGCATATCCGATCCCGCGTTGGGCGGCCATCCGGGCATCGAGTCCCCGGTTGTTCAAGAAGGTGCTCTCCGGCTGGGCCAGCAAGGCACCTGTGTAGGGCATCCGCCAATCCAGAGGGGCCACCTTCATGGCAGCCTCCACCGCCCGATAGCCCTCTTGAAACCCCTGCCCAGGATCCTGGCCCGCCGCGACCTTCGCATAACAGTTGCTGTAGTAGGCGTTCGCCAGGAAGCGCTGGAGCTCGGCATGGTCTGGATGCAAGGCTGCCGCAGTCTGGAGGAGGGCGAGGGCGGCAGCGTCTTCCGCCACCCCGCTCTGGCCCACATCCTTCTTGCTCATGCTGATGCGCTGAAGCAAGGTCGCTTCCAAGGTGGTCAGCCGGGCCTCGCTCCCAAGCAGGGACTTGGCCACATCCAGCCAGGACTGGGCCCGGGTCAAGGCTTCGACTGTAGAGGTGCCCATCGATCGCTGATGACTGGCTGTCAGGAGACTGCACTGTACCAACCCCTCCACCACCCGGGGGTCGCTACGGGCGATGCGGTGGGCTTCCTCCAGCGCAACCATGGCCAACCCCAGGGCCTCCAGAGCTTCCTTGTGGCTATGTTTGAGGTAAAGGGCATCTCGCTGCTCTAGGTAAACCTTGGCTTCCAGAAAGAGACCCTCCGCCCGCTCGGTGGGCGAAGCCTGGGCTTCCTTGGCTTGTTGCAGCGCCTCTTCCGGTCGACCTTCTAGCAGCGCCATCCGCCCCAGAAGCGTGTAGGTCCGCTCGGGAGTCGAGGGGGCCTGGGCCCGAATGGCCGCCACCGCGGGTGTTAGCAGGTCCTTTCGCAGCGTCTCAAGACGGGCTTTTCGAACCTCCGGATTCGGAATGGTGCGCGCCAATCGAAGGCCCTCTTCGTAGAGTTCGGCGAGTACAACGCCATAGGCCAGTTCGCCTTCGGCGGTCCTGAAACCCAGGGCGCGAGCCCTCTCAAGGTGAGAGCGCGCCTCTGGCCAAGCCTCGAGCAGCTGATGCGCTCGCCCCAGGGCGTAGGCCCGAGGGGCCTCCGTCCGAGAGCCTTTCGTGTCGATGGCCGCCATCCGATGCCTGATGGCGCGGATGGCAGGCCGCAGATCATGAATGGGCAGTAGGTACTCCCGATTGAGGGCGTTCGCCATGGCAGCAGCCTCGGCCCCCATTCGGGCATTATCCAAGGCATCGAGGCTCGCCCTGCGGGAGGCCAGAAGCGTGTAGCCAAGCCCCAGGAGCAGCAGCAACCCGGCGCCCGCGATAGCCCGGGCGGCCATTCGGTTTCGCCGCGACCACTTGATCGTCCGATCCAGCCACCTCGCCGGCCGGGCCAGGATGGCGTCGCCCTTCAGTACGCGCTCCAGGTCATCCGCCAGGGCATCGGCAGTGGCGTAGCGCTGGGCCGGCTCCTTCTCCATGGCCTTGGCGATGACCACGCTCAGATCCTTGGGCAGACCCGGCACCTCGGCCGAAAGAGGTTTGGGGTTCTCCTCCAGCACCCGCCGAAGCAGGTCGCCCGGGCGGAGTTCCGCCGCTCCGGTGACGGGTTCCAGACCTTCAGTATTCCGGCCCGGGGCAGTGGAACGCGCTGAATCCCGGAAGGGCGGGCGGCCCGCCAGCACGGCGTAGAGGGTGGCGCCCAGGCCGTAGATATCGGCGCGGTAATCCACGGGTGCGGCACCTGTCACCTGCTCGGGTGCCATGAAATCCACGGTGCCCATCATCAGGCCGGAGCGGGTGAGCCCACCCTCCTCGTCCCTCGCCAACCCGAAGTCCGAAAGGAGCGCCTGGAGCCCCTGCTCGGTTTCCTCCACTAGGATGTTGGCGGGCTTCACATCCCGGTGGACGAGGCCCATGCGGTGGGCGGCCCCCAGACCGCGGGCCGCCTGGGCCGCCAGTTGGACCTTCGCGCGCCAGTCCACCCCGATGCGAAGCTCCGCAAAAGTCTGCCCTTCCACCAGCTGGAGGAGGATGCAGGACCGGCCGTCAAGTGTGCCGGAGTCGTACACCCGCACCACGTTCGGATGCTCCACACGGGACTGGAGCCGGGCTTCCAGGACCAGCCGGTCGGCCTCCTTGGGATCACTGCTCCGCACAAACTTCACGGCCACGGGCCGCTCCAGCGCCGCATCCCAGGCGCGATGGACTTCGCCCATGCCCCCGGTGCCGAGCACGCCTTTGAGGGCGATCCGGCCGTCGAGCGCCGATAGCAGCAGGCTCATGGGCCCTCCACGATGGAGTCGCGCATGCGGATGGCGACCTCTTCCAGATCCGCTTCCGGGTAGTTCGAAAAGCCCAGGCGCAGGGCCTGCACGGCGCTGCCATCGAAGGCGAAGCGACGGCCCGGCTGGAAGGCCACGCCCCGCTCCAGGGCCCTGGCCGCCCAGCGATCCACGTCGACACCTTCGGCCACATGAGCCCACAAGGCCAGGCCCCCTTCCGGCACCTGAAAGCTCAACCGGTCTCCCAGCGCCTTCCCCAGTGCCCGGCACAGGGCGTCCCGGCGGAGCCGGTAAGTCTGCTGCATGCGGTTGAGGTGCCGATGGATGGAGCCTTCATCCAGCAGCTCGGCAAAGGCCCGTTCCAGCACCATGTCGCCCTGCCGGTCGAGGGCCTGCCGGAGGGCGCACATCCTGGCGATGAGGGGGGCCGGGCCGTGCACGTAGCCCAGACGCAGATTGGGGCTGAAGATCTTGCTGAGGGTGCCCACATGGATGACGACTCCGGCGCGGTCCTCCGCCGCCAGCGGCGCCCGGGGCCGGCCCGCGAAGAGGAACTCGCTGTCCTGGTCGTTCTCGATGATGGCGAAGCGATGTTCCCGGGCCAGGGCCAGCAACCGGATCCGCCGTTCGGCGGAGAGGGGCACCAGGGTGGGGTACTGCCGCAACGGAGTGACGAAGACCGCCCGGATGCGCTCGGATTCCGCCAACTGGGCCAGGGCGCCGATGCGCATCCCCTCGGCGTCCACCGGCACGGGCAGGCAGCGGGCGCCCGCGCGGGCAAAGGCTTCCCAGACGCCAGGATGGCCCAGGGCTTCCACCGCCACGGCATCGCCCGGGGTCATCAGGGCCTGAGCCGCCAGGAACAGGGCCATCTGGCTGCCACGGGTGACGAGGATGTTTTCGGGGGCGGCGGCGAAGCCGCGGGCTTCGCTCAGCATCCGGGCCAGGGACTGGCGCAGCATGGGATGGCCCTGGGAATCCTCGAGTTCGAGGTTGTGCTGGCGGTTCAGGACCAGGGCCCGGCGATAGGCCCTGGCCAGTTCCGCGCCCGGCATGAGCCGGGGATCTGGCAGGCCGCTGGCCACCTTCAACAGGCCCGGCGAGCCCTTGGGGGCTTCCGCCTGCAGGCCCGAAGCGAGGTCGAAGCCCATGGCGGGATCGTCCGGCGCTGGCGCCGCCTTCCCGGGCCGCCGGACCGGCGGATTCGGGGCCACAACGCTGCCCTTGCCGACCGTGGAGACCACCCAGCCCTCGGCCTGCAGTTCCCGGTAGGCCTCCATCACGGTGTTCCGGCTGACGCCCAGGCTCTCGCTGAGGGTGCGGTACCCCGGCAGAGGATCGCCGGGGTGGAGGCGGCCCCGGTGGATCTCCTGCATGAGGGAGGTCGCGATCTGGAGATAGACCGGATCCCGACTCTTGGGATCGAGAAAGACGTTTGGCGTCCTTGCGCTCAGGGCTGGCTCCGGGTGGATCCAGACAGTATGCGGGTCACGGGCGAAAACCGGTAATGCCCGGGGTGGCCCAACCTGCTTCTCGGAAGTGGACCTACCCGCTCCGGCTGCCAACGCTGAGTCTGGAGCAGCTTTCCTGGAGGAGTTCCATGCACCTCGCCCCGCTCCGAACCGACTTCCGCTCGACCCGTCTCCTGCTGGCGGGTGCCCTTTCCTTGGTTTTCACAGCCTGTGGGGGGGGTGGGTCCAATCCGCCCACCCAGCCCCCGGCCTCTGCGGCAACCCTGACCGCCCTTTCGATCACCCCCTCTGCGCCAAGCCTTCCCAAGGGGGGAACCCGGCAGCTCACCGCCATGGGCGCCTATTCCGACGGCACCAGCCGGGACATGACCGCCACCGTGACCTGGAGCAGCGCGGCCCCGACCATCGCTTCGGTGAACGGGGCTGGCCTCGTCACTGGCGTGGCCACCGGCAGCGCCACCCTCAGCGCGGCCTCCGGATCCGTGACGGCCCAGGCCCAGGCTTCCGTCTCCGCAGCCTCCCTGCACTCGCTCTCCGTCACGCCCACCAATGCTTCCGTAACGATAGGGGGGACCAAGGCCTACACAGCCACCGGAACCTTCTCCGACGGAAGCACGGGCCCCGTGTCCGCGACATGGATCTCCTCCACGCCCGCGGTGGCGTCCATCAGCGCCTCCGGGGTTGCCACAGGTCTCGCGGCGGGGTCCACCACCGTCTCGGCCGCCGCCGGCACCGTGACGGGAACCACCGTCCTCGCCGTGACCGGCGCGACCCTCTCCAGCATTCAGGTGCTCCCGGCCAACCCTTCCGTCGCGAAGGGATCCAGCACGCCACTCACGGCCACAGGCACTTACACAGACGGCAGCACCGCCAGCCTCACCAACTCGGTCACCTGGACCTCCGGCTCCGCGGCCATCGCCCTCGTGAACTCAGGGGGCATGGTCAGCGGGGTTGAGGTGGGCAGTACCGCCATCACGGCCACCTCCGGCGCCGTGAGCGGCAGCCGCACCGTGACGGTCACCGCCACCCTCTCGGTCACGGCCATCGCGGTCTCCCCGACCAGCGCGTCCATGCCCCTGAACACCACCCGGGATTTCCAGGCCATTGTGACCTGGTCCAACGGCACCGGCCTCAACATGACCTACGATGTGCAGTGGACATCCACCAACAATGCCATCGTGACCATCGACAACCTCGGGCAGGCCACGGCCCACGCTGCGGGGTCTGCCTCCATCCGCGCCACCTACGGCGGTGTCACGGGACAGGCTGCGGTAACCGTCACAGCCCCCGCGCTGACCTCCATCACGCTGAATCCCCCAACCTCCACCCTCAGCGTCGGCGGCACGGTGGACCTCACCGCCACGGGGAACTTCTCGAATGGCACCTCCACCGTACCCTACGATTCCCACGTGACCTGGACCACTTCCAATTCGGCCGTGGCCACGGTTAATACCTTTGGCGTCGTCACCGCCGTCGGCGGCGGCACAGCCAGCATCCGCGCCACGACGAGTGGCATCACCGGCACCGCAACCGTGACCGTCAATGCCCCCTCCTTCGACCCAGCCTTGGTGGGACGGTGGGAGTTCATCGATGTGACTGGGACCTGGGGCAGCTTCTACACCTTCTACGCCAACGGCACCTTCGACTATTCCCTGGTCTACCTCAACCACGATATCTGCCTCAACACTTCCAAGCGGGTCGCCACCCGTACGGGCACCTTCTCCAGCGCCCCTGGAAAGATCATCCTGAACATCACCACCTCCTTCGACGACGTCTTCGCCTGCAACGGAAGTGGCACCCGCTACACCTTCCAGCCCAGCATCCAGGAGCACCTAGCCTCGATGCAGAACGGGCAACTCGGTACAAACAATGCCAACGATTTCCAGCCCACCGGCTGGCTCTGGCACACCAAGAAATAGCGCATCCACCACCCCGGGCGGGGGCCGCCAAGCCGTCGCCCGGGGATTCCAGTTGCTCGAAACCAAGGCCCACGGCCTGCTAGTCTTGAATCATGCTGAGAACTTACTACGCAGGCCAGGATGTGGACGCGCCCTGCGGGCGCTGTGGGGGCGAGACTCGCCACCAGGTGCTGACGGTGACCGATGGCGTGCCGGAAAAGCTCATCTGCGGCAACTGCCGGTCCGTGCACAAATTCCGCGTGGCCAAGCCGGAACCCCCGCCCCGCGCGCCGCGAATCGCCGCCGCCGCCAAAGCGGGCGGGCCACGCCCAGGTTCGCTGGTCGCCCAGTTCCAGGAGGCCCTGGCCCGCGAGCAGGGTGGCGCCCTGGCCCGCCGCTACAGCGTGGCTGAGGCCTGGGCCGAGGGCTCCTGGATGGATCATCCCTCCTTTGGCCTCGGCCGGGTGCAGCGCCGGGTGGGCAAGAAAGTGGATGTGCTGTTCCGGGACGGCCTGAAAACCCTGGTCAGCGCATGACTCAGGCGCCGCTCCTCGAACCCGGCAGTCTCCCCCTGCGGGAACTGAGGTTCGCGGTGCTCGACCTGGAGACCACCGGGGGCAGCCCCAAGGCCCGCTGGGGCAAGGATGGCCGCTTCCTCCAGGCCTCCGAGATCACGGAAGTCGGACTGGTGCGCCTCTCCGGCCTGGTGGTTGAGGAGCGCTGGTCGAGCCTGGCCTCGATCCAGGGCTTCCTCCCCGAGGAGATCCAGCGGCTCACCGGCATCAGCCTGCCCATGCTGGCGGGCGCGCCACCCTGGGAGCAGGTGGCCCTGAGGCTGGCGCCGAAGTTGGAGGGCCGCGTGTGGGTGGCCCATCACGCCCCCTACGACGGCAGCTTTCTGAAAGCCTGGCTGCCCGAAGGCGTCTGGCGCCGCCACCGCCTCATCTGTACCCGCCTGCTGGCCAAGAAGCTCATCCCCGAGCTGCCCCGCCGCAGCCTCGCTGAGCTCTGCGAGTTCCTCGGCATCACCAACACCCGCGCCCACCGCGCCCTCCAGGACGCAGAAGCCACGGCCGAAGCGCTCCAGCACCTCCTCCGACGCGCCGAGGACCTGGGGATGGACGGGGAGGCATTCCTGTCGGCCGGAGAAGTGCCCTGGCACAAGGTGTGATCAGCAGTGGGCAGGCAGCATAGCCAGCCCTCCCAGGTGGGATCGGCACTCACATGGACGCCCAGGCTGGTCTGGCTGGGCACGCTCAAAACACCAGACCATCCGCGGCGGCCAGCCCTCGTTGTGAGGTTTTGGGCTGCATGGCCCCGCTCCGCCGGCCTGCCCCGCAGGCCGCTCCGCGATCCGGCGGTCGGCTAGGGGGTCCGCACCAGGGGCTGGCTGGGGGTGGTGTTCATGCCGCTGGCGCTGCGGGCTAAGACGCGGAGGTGGAGGGTTCCTTCCACAGGCAGGACGAAGCTCGTGTCAGAGGCGCTCAGGATCCCGCTGATGCAGACGTAGTCGTCATCCTGTCCCGAGAAGGAGCGCCAGATGGTGTACCCGGCGGCATCAGGGGCGGCCTTCCATGCCAGGCGGTTACCGGTCAGGACCAGCTGGGTGGGCGCCCCGGGCACGGGTTCGCCGGGCACCAGAATATCCATGAAGCCCTGGGGCTCGCTGATGTTGCCCGTGGCATCGACGGAGCGCAGCGTGTAACGCTGGTAGCCCACGGGGGCCTTCACAACCTTGAACGCGAGGCCGGCAATGGGTGCGGCCGTGATGTGCTCGACGGGGCCGGCCGGGCTGCTCGCCTTGGCCTCGCCCTCGACCAGGGTGAAGTTCATGGGCTGGCGGTCCACCAGCGTACCCACGAGATCCTTTGCGGGGGTCTGGGTCCAGGTGAGGGACGCGTCGAGGCTGTCCGCTGCGCCTTCTTGGAGATCGATCGCGCCAACGGTGGGGCTGGGCGGCGCGACGATATCGGGCAGGCGCACTTCGATAGGTGCGCTCACCGGGCCTTCGACCGTGCGGCCGAATTCCTTGGTGAAGGACTGCACGCGGAAGTAGAAGGTAGCCCCGCCGTACTGGGCGGCTTCGGCAGGGAAGGTCACGATGAATTTCTCGGTGGTGACCGGGGCCTCGTTCACCCGGGTGAAGATTCCAGGGCCGGTGGCCGGTACCAGCCGCGTCATCTGCTCCTTGCGGCCTTCGGAGAGGCGCAGACCGGTCGCGGAGGAGAGCACCAATCCGCGGCTGGCCTGGGTGTGGAGGGCGGGCGTGGCTAACAGGAGGCCCGGAGCGGCGGGTGCGGTGGCGGCCATGACCCTGGGGCCGATGGGGGCCGTCGGATGGATGGTGGCCACGGCGGCGGGGGTGGAAGGCCGCAAGTCAAAGGCCTTGAGGCCCGCATGGAAGGCGATGGTGGGCCGCTGGGTCGAGACCGTCTCCATGCGCTGGGGCGCCTGGCTGATGACGTACTCCATGGGGAAACCCTGGACCGGCTTCACCCATTCCAACAGGACATGAATCTCCTTGGGTGCGGCGAGGGGCGCCAGCATGGGGTTGAAGCTGCGGGCCACGACCCTGAACCGGGGCTGGACCAAGGCCGAAACCTTGAGTGCGGACAGATTGATCGCCGGGGCGGCGGCGAGTTCCTTGGCCATGGGCACCTTGGCGGCGGAAACACCCGTGAAGGTTGACTTGGCTCTGGGGGCCCGCGTGGTGGCCGGGGCGTGGAAGGTGCTCAGGGTGGGCTCGGTGCCCTTCGCGTGCAGGATCGCTGCCTTTGAGGACCGCAGGCTGCCGGAGGCCATCACCCGATCGCTGGGACGGGTGAAGCGCCGGATGGGAATGGAGAGCGGCGCATCCTTGGTTACCTGGCCCGTGAACTGGCCGATGGCGAGGCGGCCCGGCAGGCTGCTGTCGCTGACTTCGAGGCGGCCTTCGGGGGAGCGGGCACTGACATTCCCGAGCTTGTCCACAGAGCAGATGGCATAGCGGTAGGACTGACCAGCTTCGAGGCCAGTGTCGGTGCATTCGGCGGCGGTGGTGTCGGCCACCTTGCTGAAGGGGCCGCTGCCGGTGGCGCGGTGGACTTCATAGCCCTTCAGATCCGGGTCCGGAGCGGGGCTCCAGGCCAGCAGGGCGGGCGGTACGGTACCATCCGGGTTGGAGTGCAGCACGGCGGCATCCCCGAGCTTTTGCAGCGCGGCTACGGGCATGGTGGCGGCGGTGCGGGATAACTGCAGGCGCTTGGCCTCGCCCAGCGAGAGGTGGCTGGTGGGGGCAGGAGCGGCGGCGGCGGCCCCGGCCAATGCGGTCGGGGCCTGGTAGGCCGAGTAGGACGCGGCGGTCTTGGGCAGCTTCGCCATGACCGACTGGTTCAGGGCAACGAGTTGGGTGTCCTTGAGGCGGGCCGACTGGGCGGCATGCAGGTCCACCCGGGCCGCCATTTCCGTTTTCAGCATGGGCCGACCCGGAACCTGCGGGGGTTCCAGATCCTTCGGGATGCCCGGCACCGCCGGTGCCGTAGCCAGCGCTTGTTCCTGGCCACCGAGATCGATGGCCGTGACCTTGTAGTGGTAGGTCTTCTCGTTCTGGAGCGTGCTGCCGGCAGTGCGCCGGGTGTCGTTGTGCCGGCTGTCGGTGTACAGCGACGTCGGGGCCTGCCGACCTCCAGGGCGCAGGCGCCCGGCGCTGACAGCCGCCCTGATGGCTTTCGAGGTGGTCGGGCTCAGCTCGACGAGGCCACCTGGCTTGTCCGCCAGGTCCACGGCCTGGCGGTGGGCCTCCAACACTTTCTGCGATGTGCGGGCCGCATCGGGCAGTGGCCGCAACATGCGGTCCATGTGGCCCTGCACGCTCTTGGAGCGGCGCAGCGCGGTCTCGGGATCCTCCAATTCCAACTGCACCATCTTGACCGGATCGCTGTTGAGGCGCTGCCAGGGACCGCCTGGGGCTTCGGCGCGGTAGACGTTGTAGCCGGCCACCACGTCCGAAGGCGTCTCGTCCCAGTTCAGCAGCACCTCGCCGTTGCCGCTGGCGGCGGAAAGGTTGATGGGCTGGGGGATGGGCGTGGGTTCGAGGGTGTTGAAGGGCTTCGGGGCAGTCACCTCCACAGTGCCGCCTTCGGGCAGCGCGATCACGAGCTTGTAGCGGAATTCGCCCTTGCCGGGATCATCGGTGAAGGTCAGGCCCAGGATTTCGGCCAAGCCCGTGTCCAGGTCGGCGCGCACGTGCATCAGTTGAAGGTCGGAGCTGTTCAAGCGGCCCGCGGCCCTGAGTTCACGGAACTGCTGCAGCGACTTCTCGGGGGTGAGGTCCCTGGCCCGCTCAGGTATCTGGGCCCTGGCCTTGGTGGCCCCGGCCTTCGCCACCTCACGCACCCGGAGTCGGGTGACGGGATCGTGCTGGATGTTGCCGAAGGGATAGGCGAGGATCCGGTCCCGCTCCTCGCTGGGCATGGACTTCATGCGGGTCTCGGCCAGCTTGCCTTGGAGGAAGCCCACGGGTTTCTTGCCGGTGAGGTCCTTCCAGGCGGTGTCGCCGACCTTCTGGCGAAAAATGTGCACACCTTCGGTGGGCATCTCGCCCTGATCGTTGGCCCAGCGGAGCACGACGGTGCGGTCCTTGCGGACAATGCCCTTGAGGTGGAAGGTGCCCTGCGTCTTGCCGGCAGGGAGCAGGTTGGCGCGAGCGGCGAACTGCATCTGGAGTGAACCAGAGCCTGCCATGGTGAGCGGTTTGGGCGCCATCACCTGAGCCTGGGTGCCCGAGGTCAGCAGCAGAAGAATCGGTGTGGTGAGGCTGTGTCGACGGTTCATGGCTGGCTCCCTCACATGTCCAAGCTGGCGCCGACCGAGCCCCTGAAGGCCCCGCCCAACACGCTGTAGTGGATACTGACGTTGCCCGAAAGGGTGGGCTTGCCGGGGGCCTGCATGGCCAGATTGGCGGCGATGTTGCCACTGAAGATCGTGATCTTGTAGTCATGCCAGAAGGTTTCGAACTCCATGCCGAAGGCCGCGCCGCCATCGGCCGCGAGGGTGCCGAAGAAATGGGGATTCTTTTCGGCATCGATTTCGATGATCAGGTCGCCCCGGACATTGAGCCAGGCATGGCCCCAGAGAATTCCGAAACCGCCTTCCTTGCTGTAGTAGAAGGTCGCGCCTGCGCCCAGTGTGGAGACGCCTCCAGCGAAGTCCGCGGTGACGTAGCCGGAGGCGTCGTAGGTGTTCATCACCTTCACGGTGATGGGGGTGTCCTTGGTGCCGATGTGGACGTACTGCCGGTCCGGCGCAAAGTGGATTTCCACCTGGCCCATGGGGCGGATCATTCCTTCGGCGAGGCTGAGATTGGCGGCCAGCGTGGCGTGGAAGGTATTCGGGTTGCGGGTGAAGCGGATGTCCGCGGACACCTGGTTGTTTTCCGGCTGCTTGTCCCGCCCGCAATAGAGCCAGCCCTTGCCCTGGAGCAGGGTGGTGAGGTTCTGGCTGATATAGAGATCCAGCCCGCCGTGGAAGGTGAAACTGTCGGAGGTGCCCGCATCCACGCCGGCCATGATGGCGAGGCCCAGGGACTGGTCGGGCTGGCCCTTGATGTCGGTCGTGTTGCGGATTTCATCGGGCAGGAAGTTCTGTGAAAGCCCACCGACCAGCCCGTAGACCTCGAGGTTCGGGGCCACGGGAATGCCGCCTTCGGGAGCCTCGAGATGTCCCAGGGCGTAGAAGTATGGGAAGTAGTGATTGCCCTGGTAGCTGCGGCCGAAGCGCAGGCCGGCCTTCAGGCCGAAGGGTGTGTCCCCCACGTTGACCTTCAGGTCACCGTTGCCCAGGAAGTAGGCGTCGCTCACCAGGTCGTCCGCGGTCTTCACCTGAAAGCCGAGGCTGGCGTTGAACGAGCCGAGCGAGGCCACACTCTGATCCACCTTGTAGGGAGTTTCCAATTCCACCGTGCCGATCGTTTCGTTCCCGATTTCCGTGGTGAAGAGCAGCCGGTTGTAGAGGGAGGGGATGATCGGGTTGATCTCCATCTCCCCGCCCAGGCCC
>JBBQEL010000072.1:0-13879 GCA_038320645.1 Holophagales bacterium
TCGTGGCCCTCGTGGCCTTTCCCGTGTCCGCCCAGGGCTATGGGCGCGACTCCCGCCGCGAGGCGGTGATCGAAACGTCCTGTCGACCACGCCAGCGCTGGGATGAAGCCCGCTGGGAACGCCGCGGCCATGGCTGGTCTCGCGACGATCGCCGCTACCGCAACCAGGGCTGGTACCGCCCCCACGACCGCTACGACCGCTACGACGACTGCGAGGGTGGCCGTGTGATCCTCGGCCCACTGCCACTGCCGCCGCCCTTCCGGGGCCGAGTGGAATGGCGCTTCCGCTGAACAGGGGGTGGTGCGACAGCTCTTGTCTAGGAGCCCGTCCAAGTATTCGAGTGCCCCGCGATGGGTCCTGGCGGGATGCCCCGCCATCCCTCCCTTTTTTTCGGTTGCAGGGCTTGACGGGCACGAATAAAAGACGAATCATGGATGAACGGGATAGACGGAGCCCTCATGCGGACCTCTCTTCGCAGTTTCGGCTACAAATTCAGCGGCTACTTCATGGAATACGGCCCCATCGAGGCTGAAAGCCTGGATGGGGCCAAGGCCCAGATCCGGGGCCGCCTGGGCGTGGGCCGCCTACCCCTCGGCATCCAGATCTGGGACCTGACCGAACGGCCCCTCACCCGGTGGCGGGTGGACGCCGCGAGCTGATCCCCGAGCGCTTTCCGCGTTCTTCGCGAGATTCCGCGCCTTCTGCGACCAGCCAGTCCTTCAGGCCCGGCGCGTCTTCCACCAGGCTTCGCCCGCGGCCACATCCTGGGCGATCTGCACACGCAGTTCCTCCACGGAGGCGAACCGCACCTCGCCGCGTAGGCGGTGGAGGAAGCGCACTTCGAGGCGGGCGCCGTACAGATCGCCTTCGAAGCCCGGCAGGTGGGTTTCCACCGTGAGGCGCTGGCCCTCGAAGGTGGGCTTCTCACCCACGTTGGTGAGGCCCAGGCGGGCGCCCCCGTGATGGGGCAACACCGCCTCCGTCACATAGACCCCGGAGGCCGGCAGCTGCTCCTGCTCCCAGGCTAGGTTCGCCGTGGGGAAGCCCAGGTGGCGGCCCCGCCGGTCCCCCTCCACCACCACGCCGGTCAGGGCGTAGGGATGGCCGAGGAAGGCCGTGGCCGAGTCCACGGCGCCGTGCTCCAGGGCATCGCGGATCCGCGTGCTGGAGAGGTGCCCCCCGTCGGGTGCCCGCAGCGCCAGGGTATGCACCTGGCAGCCATGAGCCGCGCCCCACGCCTTCAGGGTGGCCACGGAACCACTGCGGTCGCGGCCGAAGCAGAAGGCCGTGCCCACATGCAGCTCCACCGGCAACAGGATCGTCTGGAGCCGGTCCAGGAAGGCGTCCGGTGCCAGCTCGGAAAAGGCCCGGCTGAAGGGGATCACCCAGGCCAGGTCCATGCGCTCCGCCGCGAAAGCCCCCAGCCGCTGCTCGAGGGTCATCAGGAGTTTTGGCTTACGCTGGGGCGCGACGACCACCGTGGGATGCGGATCGAAAGTCACCACGGCGGCCCGTTGGCCCAGGGTCCGGGCGCGCTCCGCGGCCTGGCGCAGCAGCTCCCGGTGTCCGGCGTGCACCCCGTCGAAGGTGCCGAGGGTGACCACGAAAGGGCCTGCGGCCGGAGCGGCCTCCAGGGCGTGGTGCCAGACCTCCATTACTCCGCCCCGTCCTGCTCCATGGGCCAGGCCAGGCTGGCGACAATGCTGCCCGCCAGCACCGCCGCGATGACCAGCAGGCTGTAGAGCACCGGGATGTGGAGCCACTGGGCGATGCACATCTTCACACCCACGAAGGTCAGCACCACGGCCAGCCCCGTCTTCAGCCGATGGAAACGGTCCATCATCTTGGCCAGCAGGAAGTAGAGGCTGCGCAGGCCCATGATCGCGAAAATGTTGGAGGTGTAGACCACGAAGGGATCGCGGCTCACCGCCAGCACCGCCGGGATGGAATCGACGGCGAAGACCAGATCCGTCACCTCGATGGTGATGAGCACCAGCAGCATGGGCGTGGCGAACCGCTTCCCTTGCCGCACCACCCAGAAGTGTTCATGGCCGCCGGTTTCGTCGTAGGGCACCAGCCGCTTGAAGGCGCGTACCAGGGGATTCTGGGTCGGGTCGCTCTGTGTCTCCGCCACGAACAGCATCTTCAGTCCTGTATAGACCAGGAAGCCGCCGAAGACATAGATCATCCATTCAAACCGGTTCAGCAGGGCCGTGCCCGCGAGGATCATGGCGGCGCGCATGATCAGCGCCCCCAGCACGCCCCAGAACAGCACCCGGTGCTGATGCCGCAGATCCACCTGGAACGCCTGGAACACCAGGACGAACACGAACAGGTTGTCCACGCTGAGCGACTTCTCCAGCACATAGCCCGTGAGCCACTCCAGGCCTTTCTGGGTGCCCTCTGCCTGGAAGATCAGACCATTGAAGATCAGGGCGAGGGCGATCCAGACCGCGCTCCAGGTGGCCGCCTCGCGTACGGTGGGGGCATGGATGCGGCGGTTGAAGACACCCAGATCCAGGGCCAACATCAGGAACACGAAGACATGGAAGCCGGCCCAGGCCCACCAGGGCGCGGCTTGGAGCAGTGCGTCAACCAAAGGATCCTCCAGGACACCAGCTTATCTGGGTTGAAAAGAAGTCGGCCGTCTATCGCCCTACGACGAGGCAGGGGCCCGCTGGGCCCCTGCCTCGTGTCCTGGATAATCCGAACTACCTGGTGGTCTGGGCGTCGTGCTTCTGGCGCCTGATCCGGCGGCTTTCGCGGTCCTGCTCCTTGTTGATCTTGGCCGCTTCCTGTTTCGTGACCTTGCCATCGGCCTCGGCCTTGGCGATGTCGCGGTTGATTCTGCCCTCCTGGCGCTCCAACCGGACGGTCTCCCTGGGCGTCAACTCGCCGCTGGCCACACCCTGGCCAATGCGCTTCTGCTGCCGTTCAGCACGCTTCTCCATCTTCGCTTCGCGCCTGGGGGTCGCAGTCTGGGTGCCAGGGGCCGGCGCGGGGGCCTGGGCGTGGAGGGAGGCGCCCACGAGCAGCGACCCGATGATGGCGGCGGAAAGACGACGAGCGTTCATGGCGGTTCCTTTGGGTTGGGGGGCGACGGCCCCGCAGTTCCTGGCTTCACGGCCCGTGCCAGATGGGCATCCAAGTTGACCCCAACGCTTCCGAAAAGGTTGAAGTGCCCGCGGGTGGAACCTTGCCGCAACGCGATGCCACCCTGTCGCGGGCTGCATCACCCGAGCTCCCCCAAATCCCGCATCATGTCCCCATGAGTCTGCCGCGCTTCTTCCTTGCTCCCCTGCCCGTCGCCGAGAACGCCCTGGTGCCCCTCGATGCCGAAGCGGCCCGGCACCTCAAGGCGCTGCGCCTGAAACCCGGGGCGGCGCTGGAAGTGGTGTTGGGCGATCAGCCCTGGAAGGCCGATCTGGCCGAACTGGACCGGGGCCGTGCCGTGGCGCGCCTGGTGGCGCCCTTCCAGGAGGACCGCGAACCCCCCTTCGCCTTGCAGGCCTGCCTGCCGCTGCCCGCCCAGCTCAGCCTCTTCGACGAGTGGCTGCCGCCCCTGGTGGAACTGGGCGCCACGCTCCTCCAGCCCGTGGTCTATGACCGCAGCGAGTTCGATCCCGCCAAGACCGCCGCCCGCCTGGAGCGTTGGACGCGGATCATCCAGGCTGCCTGCGAGCAGAGCCACCGGAGCCGCCGGCCCGAGTTGCGGCCGCCCATGCCCTTCGCCGCCCTGGTGGCCTGGGACGCCCCGCAGAAGTGGGTGGCCTACGAGCTGGCCACCGGCCAGGCCAACCCCGCCCTGCGGGCCGAAGCCCTGGCCTTCACCAGCGGCCCCGAGGGCGGGATCACCGACGAGGAGTTCGCCGCCCTGGACGCCGCCGGCTGGCAGTCCGTCAGCCTGGGCCGCAGCATCCTCCGCGCCGTAACCGCGCCCGTGGCCCTGCTGGGGGCCGTGCAGTTCCAGCTGGGACAGACCAATCCCCAATGAGGCCGAGCGCTCGTTCATAGATCGGGAGTGGTCTGCGTTAATCACCCCGCAAAAACCAATTTCCCTGCGGGCGGTCAAGAAAGCCGCAGTCCGGACGATGGATACCTTTGTGCCCCGGTCCGGCGTGTGCCCGGACGGCCCCAGGAGATCGATCCATGAAGCTTGTGACCTTTTTGTCCGCCGCCGCCCTGCTGACCGCCCCGCTGAGTGCCGGCGACTACGACGCCGTCGGCAAGGCCATGCGCTCCGCCTGGCCCCAGGTCGCCACGGTGGCCGTGGTGTGTGATTCCGCCGGCAGCAAGGCCGCCCTTGAGGCCATCGCCGGGGCCCTGCCCGGCATGAAGCTCATCGTGGTGGATGTCAAAGGCCCCCAGGACATGGGCAAGGCCATGGGCACCCTGGGCACCCGCCACCCGGACGCCGTGATGCTCGTGGCCGGCGACAAGGTGGCCGGTGACGGCAGCAGCGCCGCCGCCTTCCTGATCCAGCGCATGGCCGCCGCCAAGGTGCCGACCGTGGCCACCACCGAGGCGGCCGTCCGCCAGGGTGCCGTCCTGGGCGTCGGGCCCTCCACCGGCGGCAAGCTGTTCGCCAATACCAAAGTGGCCGGCGTGGCGGGTGTGACCGTGCCAGCCAGCGCTACCGCGATCTGATTCCACTACACCCCGCCATACGAGGTATCATAAGGGCTCCCCCGGGAGCCTTTATGCGTGTCCTGCTGCCCTTTCTGGCCTCGGCCAGCCTCCTGGCCCAGCTGCCGTCCAGCACGGCGCCGGGGCCCAAGGTCCAGGAAACGCCCCTGCGCGCCCACCTGGCCTTCCTCGCAGATGATCTGCTGGAGGGCCGCGGCACCGGCCAGCGCGGGGCGGAACTCACGGTGCGCTACCTCGAAACCCAGCTGCAGAGCCTGGGCCTGAGCCCCGCCCAGGGCCACACCTACCGGCAGCCCGTCAGCCTCCTGGGCCTGCAGACCCTGGTGGGCCGCAGCACCCTCAGCTTTCTGGGCGGCGGCGCCTGCACCACCCCCAAGTTCGGGCCCGAGATCGTCTTCGGAGCGGGCGTCGCCAAGGCCGAGCAGACCTTCGACGCGCCCGTGGTTTTCGTGGGCTACGGCATCGATGCCCCCGAATATCAGTGGAACGACTACAAGGGCCTGGACGTGCGCGGCAAGATCCTGCTGATGCTGGTCAACGAGCCCGCGCCCACGGCCGTCGAGCCGGGCCTCTTCGACGGCGCCAACCTGAGCGCCTACGGCCGCTGGACCACCAAGTTCGAGATGGCCGCCCGCCACGGCGCCACCGGCGTGCTGCTCATCCACACCACGCCCTCCGCCAGCTATGGCTGGTCCGTGGTGCGCAACGGCTGGGATGCCGAGCGCTTCAGCCTGGCCCAGGGTCCGGTGGGCGCGCCGCTCGAAGGCTGGGTCACCGAGGACCTCGCGAAGGCCCTGGTGACCCTGGCCGGCAAGGAACTCGAGGCCCTGCGCGCCGCCGCCCAGCAGCGGGGGTTCCAGCCCGTGCCCCTGGAGCTGACACTGAAGGGCACGCTCCACAGCACCGTGCGCACCGTGGCGCAGTTCAATGTGGCCGGCGTGGTGCCAGGCACCGATCCGGCCCTGAAGGAGGAGCTCCTGATCTACTCGGCCCACTGGGACCACCTGGGCAAGGGCGGCGCCCTGGCGGCCGACAGCCACCCGGAGCCCGGCGGCGACACCATCTACAACGGCGCCGTGGACAACGCCTCCGGCTGTGCCGCCCTGCTGGCCATGGCCCAGGTGGCCCGCCACGCCCCGGCGAAACGCAGCCAGATGTTCCTGTTCGTGTGCGCCGAAGAACAGGGCCTGCTGGGCTCGAAGGCCTACGCGGCGGCCCCGTTGTGGCCCCTGGCGAAGACCGCGGCGAACCTCAACCTGGACAGCCTCAACTTCGTGGCCCCCACCCGCGACATCGGTCTGCCCTTCGGCGATCGCAGCACCCTGGGCGAGCTCGGCGCGGCCGTGGCCATGGCCTCGGGCCTGAGCGTGGGCGCCTCGCGGCCCGACACCAGCGGCGGCTACTTCCGCTCGGATCACTACAGCTTCGTGCAGGCCGGCGTGCCCGCCCTGTCCGTGGGCGGCGGCCGCGACTACCTGGGCGCCGATGGCCCCGCTTTGAAGACCAAGGCCGCCGCCTATGGCAAGCGCTACCACCAGGTGACCGACGAGTACGATCCCAGCTGGGACCTGCGCGGCATGGTGCAGCAGACCCAGTTCACCTTCGACCTCGGCCAGGCCATCGCCAACGCCGCCACCCGCCCCGCCTTCAAAGCCGCCCGCTAGGCCCGGGTTCCAAACCGAGTTCCGCGCCCCAGCCAGGGCTGTCCGCTCTGCCCATCACCCAAGGTGGACCCACCTCCGGTTTGCCCCCCGCGCTAACCTGGGAACTGAACCACCAGAAGAACGACAGACCCCATTTAGCTCGGGGTTGGCCACCACAACCCAAAAGCCCGAAGGGGGTAGCCATGGCGGAGAACAAGACGAAGGCTACCGACGCGAGCGTGGCGGCCTATTTCGCCACCATCGGGGACGAGGCAAGACGCAAGGACTGCGAAGCCCTGGCCAAGCTGATGGCCAAGGCGACCCTGGAACCACCCAAGATGTGGGGCACGAGCATCGTCGGATTCGGCAGCCGTCACTACCAGTACGAGAGTGGTCGGGAAGGCGATACCTGCCTGGTGGGGTTCTCGTCCCGGAAGGGCGCTATCAGCGTGTATGGCCTGAACGCCGCGCCCCGCCAGGACGAACTGCTGGCGAAACTGGGCCCGCACAAGGCTGGCAAAGGCTGCCTGTACCTCCGGAGCCTCGGCAACCTCGATCTGGCCGTACTGGAACAACTCCTAGCTGGGGCCGCCGCCGCCGCTACCACCAAGGGCCATCGGCCCTGTTGAGGAGCGCCCCGCCCATGAACCACGAAGCCGCGTTCGTGCAGGCCTTCCTCCTTTCGGGGAAGCGGGCCCGCTTCATCCAGCACCTGACCGACCGCAAGCGCCGACAGGAGATGCTCAGCCATCTGAGCGATGATCTGCCCTATATGCCGGGCTTCGCCACCGAAGTGCCGGGCGCGCAGGATTTTCCCGCCGAGCTGGAGAAACTGCTGCTGGCCAAGGGGGCCGGCCCCACCTGCCATGTCATCGCCGAGGGCCTGAAGGCCGATGGCCGTGAGCTGCCCCTGCGGGAGGCGTTGACCCTGGTCTGCATGCATGATGGCGGTGCCATCCTTTCTTGCCTGCCCGGCCGCCTGGCCTACTACAAGCCCGGCTCCCCGGCGCCCGGCATCCTTCTCGAACGGCCGCAGGCGGCCCCCAGCCTGGGTTCTGGGTCGGTTTGAGCGCGGTCGTGGGCGACCATCCGGGCATTGGCGCGTGAAGCCGCGGGGCGAAGGCGGTAAAGTTACCTTTGCTGCCTTTTTCCCAGCAACACCTCTAGGAGCGAACCCATGGCCATCAAAGTAGGCATCAACGGTTTCGGCCGCATCGGACGCATGGTGTTCCGCGCCGCCGTCCAGAACTTCCCTGACATCGAGATTGTGGGCATCAACGATCTGCTGGAGCCCGAGTACCTGGCCTACATGCTGACCTACGACTCGGTGCATGGACGCTTCAAGGGCACCGTCGCCGTGGAGGGCACCACGCTCATCGTGAACGGCAAGAGAATCCGCCTGACGGCCGTGAAGGATCCCGCCGAACTGAAGTGGAACGAGGTGAACGCGGATGTGGTCATCGAATGCACGGGCCTGTTCCTCACGAAGGAAACCTGCCAGAAACATCTGGATGCCGGCGCGAAGAAGGTCGTCCAGTCCGCGCCCAGCAAAGACGACACCCCCATGTTCGTCTTCGGCGTGAACGACAAGACCTACGCGGGCCAGGCCATCATCAGCAACGCCTCCTGCACCACCAACTGCCTGGCCCCCGTGGCCAAGGTGCTGCACGACAGCTTCGGCATCAAGCGCGGGCTCATGACCACGGTGCACGCCACCACGGCCACCCAGAAGACCGTCGACGGCCCCAGCAACAAGGACTGGCGCGGCGGCCGCGGCATCCTGGAGAACATCATCCCCAGCAGCACCGGCGCAGCCAAGGCCGTGGGCAAAGTCATCCCCGAGCTGAACAAGAAGCTCACGGGGATGTCCTTCCGCGTGCCGACCTCGGATGTGTCGGTGGTCGATCTCACCGTCGAACTGAACACGGAAACCACCTATGAAGCCATCTGCGCCGCCATGAAGGCCGCCGCCGACGGGCCCATGAAGGGCGTGCTGGGCTACACCGATCAGAAGGTCGTCTCCACGGACTTCCGCGGCGAAAGCTGCACCTCGGTCTTTGATGCCGACGCCGGCATGGCCCTGGACAGCACTTTCGTGAAGGTCGTGGCCTGGTACGACAACGAGTGGGGCTATTCCAGCAAGGTGCTGGAAATGGTCCGCGTCATCACGAAGTAGGCGCCACCGCAGGCCGCCGGGCCCGCGCAGTTCACATCGGTCCGATCCACCCGACCCGTCCTCCCCACCCGGGGTGACGGGTCGGATATCGCAGGGGGGCCCATGTTTCACCTTCGTCGACCAAGCCTCGCCGCAGCACTGCTGGCAAACCAGCCTGCTCGCCTTTCCTGTCGCCCTTTGGAGGTTCTCCCATGAAACGGTCCCTGGCTGCTCTCCTCGTCGCCATCCCGGTCGCGGTACTGCTTGGCTGCACCCAGCCGGATCTGGATTTCGGCAAGATCAGGATGGGCATGGAAAAGAAGGAGGTCCTCGCGCGGGTGGGCCACCCCACGAAAACCACCTTCGTCAACGGTCTCGAACTGTTTGAATACCAGGCCTACGATCGCTACGGTGCCATCAAGGTGAACGAGCGCTCCTCGTTCATCCGCTTTGCCGACGGGCGGGTGGAAGCGTTCGGGCTCAAGGAGGAGCTGGATGCCAAGCGGCCGACCGCTGGCGGCCCAGGCCGCGGCCCGAAGGCCGCCCCTGGTCGCGGGGAAGCCTCCGCCGCGGCCCAGCCACAGGCAACCCCAGCCCCGTCCTTCGATCTCAGAGCCGAACTGGAGAAGCTGGAGAAGCTCAAGAAGGACGGGCTGATCTCCGAGGCCGAGTTCGGGGAGCTGCGGCAGAAGGTCCTAGACAAGGCCAAGGCCCAATGACGGTCGCGCCCTGACCGCCGCACCCTGCTGAACCCGGAGCCGCTGCCATGTTCCAATCCCTGCTGCTGCTGACCGTTCTCGCCCATCCGGCCCCGCTCCTCTCGGTCCAGGCCCAGGCTGTGCAGGCCGCGGCCCAAAGGCCCATCCCGAGCCCGGTCGACCTGCCCACCGGCGAGCGCTGGCTGCAGCATTTCAACGAGGATCTGCTGCCCTTCTGGAATGTGCCGGCGGCCTGGGGTTCGCCCCGGGGCGACTTCCCCACCTTCCGCGGCAATAACGGCAAGGCCGTCGACTGGGCGCAGCCACCGGAGGAACTGGCCACCGCGCCGGGCTGGATCAAGGCCAACTTCGGCCGCGAATACGTGCGCATGAAGTCCCGCCAGACCTATTTCTACGGGGTGGCCTACCATCTGACGGGGGAACCGAAGCTGCTGGAACTGGCCCGGGCTGGCGCCACCTTCATCCGCAAGCAGGCCCTGGATCCACAGACAGGCAGCGCCGTGTCCTACTGGGAGAAGGGTGTGGCCCGACCGGAGGTGCTCGCCCGCACCACCCAGGACTTGGCCTACGCCCAGCTGGGGCTTGCGATGTACTACTACCTCACCCGCGACGCGGCGGTGCTGCGGGATATCAAGCAACTCAAGCGCCACATCTTCACCCAGTACTGGAACCCCGAGTGGCAGGCCCTGCGTTGGGTGAAGAAGGATTCAGCGGATGGCGAGCATCTGCGGCAGGAACTGGTGGCCCAGCTGGATCAGATCAATGCCTACATGCTGCTGCTCACGCCCCTCCTGCCAGAGCCCGACCGGAAGGAATGGACCGCCGATCTGAAGCGCCTGGCCCAGGCGATGGTGAAGGACTACCACGCTGCGGACCGGCACCTGTTCTGGGGCAGCCTCCACGATCCGGCCCAGAAGAACCTGGGGTCACGCCACACGGACTTTGGCCACACAGCCAAGGCCTACTGGATGCTCGAGCGCATCGGTCGCCTGACGCAGGATCCGGTGCTGGTGGCTCTCGCCACCACGGGCGCCAAGGCCGTCCTCGGGCAGGCGTATTTGCCGGAGTCCGGCACCTGGGGCTCCCGGCTGCGGCCGGATGGCTCTGTGGATACGGGCAAGGAGTGGTGGATCTACGCAGAGCTGGATCAACTGGCCGCCACGCTGGCGCTGGCGGATTCCGCCCAGGCCGCGCCCCTGGCCCGTACGGCGGACTTCTGGTTCCGCGTGATGGTGGATCACCAGGGGCACGAGGTGTGGGGTGGCGCCGGTGGCCCGGACTTCGAACCCTTTGAGGGCCCCAAGATCCATCAGTGGAAGAGCGGCTACCACTCCGCCGAACACGCCCTGGTGGGCTACCTCACGGCCCAGGCCCTCCAGAACCAGCCAGCCACCCTCTACTTCGCGCTGCCGGACAAGAAGGTGGTCCTCCGGCCGTACCTGTTTGCAGGCAGGGTGGCGAACCGGGCCAGCCAGCCGCTGCCCGGCTTCCCGGGACGGCGGAAGGTGAAGGTCTCCTTCACCGGGCTGCAGTGACCCTGCCGAACTGAAGTGCTTCGGCACGGCCACGGATCGGCGACACCTTCAGCCGAAAATCCTGGTCCGGGCGGCTTCCGAGATGGCCACCACCGCCGGATGCCGGAGGCGGCGCTCCAGGGTGAGGGCATAGATGCGCTCCCGCACGCCTTCGGCCCGCCCCAGGCGTTTGACCTGGTACTGGCGTTCGATCTCTGCCGTCAGGGAGGCCGGCGCAGCGAAGAAGCCGACGCCCCGCTGACCGAAGCTCTTGAGCAGCGCGCTGTCATCGATCTCCCCGACCATGCGCGGGCGGAGCCCCTCCACCTCGAACCACTGATCCAATCCCCGGCGGAGGGCCGTGCCTTCCGGCGGCAGCAGGAAGGGCGCCCCGTTCAGACACTGCGGGAACGGCCCGGGATGCTGCTTGCGCAACGTGGCCGTACCGAAGACCTGGACCCCGCATTCGCCGAGCAGGTGGCTGAAGGCCTTCACGGCGCTGTGGGGGGGTGGGAGCATGTCCACCAGCACGAGGTCCAGCTCGTGCAGGGAGAGCTGCGCGAGCAGCCGGTCGGTCCGATCCTCCCGGCAGATCAGGCGGATGGGCTCCGGCAGGTGCAGGGCCGGTTCCAGCAGGGCACGGACCATGAGTTTGGCCAGCGCATCGGAAATGCCCACGGCTAGGACCGGCTGCCGGCCTTCAGACAGCCCCGCCAGGGATTGCTGCATCTCCTGCCCCAGCCCGAAGATGCTCTCCGCATAACGGAAGGCAGTGCGGCCCGCGTCGGTGAGGGCCAGTCCCCGGCCCTGCTTCTGGAAAAGGCGCACCCCCAGGGCTTTCTCCAGGCTGCGGATCTGCGCGCTGAGCGTGGGCTGGGCCAGCCTGAGCCGTTCGGCCGCGAGGGTGACGCTGCCCTCCCGGGCGGTCGTCCAGAAGTAGAGGAGGTGGTGGTAATTCAGCCAGTCCATGCAGGCTCCTATTCATCGGTTTTATAAATGATTTAAGTGATTTTATCTATTAGATAGATCTGTCTCCGGAGTGGAAGCTTGGTGTCCGGAGGTACCGTGGACATTCTTGGCGAGGTTGATTCACGACGATTGCGGGGTGGGAGATGATCCCAGAAGAACTGATTCGGACCTTGACCCTCAAGACCATGAGCGGTGGCGGCTTCTGGCTGGGGAGCCTTTACCTCATCGTCCGGTATGGTGCGGACTGGTGGGAGTGGAAGTGCCGGGGGAAGTTCTTCTACGATCTACAGGACCTCGCCGAGGAGGTTCAGAAGAAAAGAGGGACGGGTCCCCGACGTCCAGTGCGGCCCCTTCCCAAGCGTGTCCTGACCACCCGAATTCGGGCGGGGCTCCGAGCACATTCCAGCTCCAATCCCGACTGATTGCATGTTTCCCCCCTGGGACTCTTTACGAATCCCCGACAGGATCCGTTTGCAAGCCTACCTTCCGAGGTGACAGATGCCCGCACTCTGGTGGTTAATCCTTGCTCTGCTCCTGTTGGTAATCGAGATGGTCACCCCTGGCCTCTTCTTCTTCGCCTGCCTGGCCATCGGGGCACTGTTGGCGGCTCTTGCCGCCTGGTTAGGGGCAGGTTCTGTCGCCACCTGGGTCGTGTTCTTCGGGAGTTCCGCGGCCCTGGTAATCACCGTGGCCCCCATCGCCCGCCGTTGGATGAAAAGCATTCCCCCATGCCCCGTGGGTTTGGATGCCCTGGCGGGTCAGCGAGCCCGCGTGGTGGAGGCACTGGATCCCGAAACTGGAAAGGGCCAGGTCCGCCTGAACACCGGGACGATCTGGAGGGCTTCCTCCGATACTCCCGTCGCCGAAGACAACTGGGTTCACATTCTGGAGGTCGTGGGAACCCGCCTCCGTGTGCAAGCCCTATCTGACGAATCACCCACCAAGGAGTAGGACATGCCCGAACCCATCGTCATTCTAATCGTCGGACTTTTCATTATCGTTCTCGCCAGTCGGGCCCTGAAGATCATCCGCCCCTTCGAAAAGGGCGTCGTGGAAACGCTTGGGAAATACTCCGCCCCCCCTCGGGAACCTGGATTGGCCTTCGTGATGCCCTTCTTCCAGACCCTCATAAAAGTGGACACCCGCGAGCAGGTTATCGATGTCCCGCCACAGGAAGTGATCACCAAGGACAATGCGGCCGTCACTGTGGATGCCGTGATCTACTCGCGGGTCACCGACCCGGTTCGTGTCATCTATACCATTGCCAACTTCCAATACGCCGCGGTGAAACTAGCCCAAACCAACCTGCGTAACATCGTGGGCGAGATGGAACTGGACCAGACCCTATCCAGTCGCGAGAGAATCAACTCGCAGCTTCGTCAGGTGTTGGATGACGCCACGGATGAATGGGGCGTAAAGGTGGTGCGAGTGGAGATCCAGAAGATCGAACCCCCCGCCGATATCACCAATGCCATGTCCAAGCAGATGAAGGCCGAACGTGAGAAGCGCGCCGCGATTCTCGAATCGGAAGGTTTCAAGCAGAGCGCTATTCTCAAGGCTGAAGGTGAACGGGAGAGCCAGATCCTCCGGGCCGAAGGCGATCGAAAGGGCGCCGTTATCCGGGCAGAGGGGCAAGCACAAGCTGTCCGAACCCTGGCCGATGCGGAAAAATTCCGGATCGAGACCGTTTTCAACGCCATTCATGCCGGGAAACCCGATGCCGCCATCATCGCCATCCGCAGCCTAGAAGCGCTGGAAAAGGTGGCCGATGGCCAAGCGACCAAGATCTTCCTGCCCACGGAAATCGGAGGCGCCCTGGCCTCTCTTGGGGCCATGGCCGAAGTGTTCAGAAAAGGCTCTGATTCCCCTGCCCTTAAGCTGCCCGACGCACCGGTGGAGGTTCCCCCACTCGGGGCTCGGACGCAGAAATCCGAGAACTGAAAGCCACCCCTGCCGTCAGGCCGACAGCAGATGAACCCCCTGAGTGGTCCTTCATCAACAAAAGGCTGCTCAGGGAGTCGATCATCAGCTGACCCGACCTAAACCCAGGGAACCTGATCCGGGATTCCGTGCGTTCTCGGTGAAGATTCCCGCGGTCTTCATCAAATCGGGAATAGAGAAATCGACTGGAATGAAATCGGAGCCACCGACTTACACCAAGAGGCGACAGATGGCCCTTGGGGGAGCCCTATCCAGACGCAAGAATGCGGACATGGCTCGGTGGAGCTTTCG
>JBBQEL010000073.1:0-13657 GCA_038320645.1 Holophagales bacterium
CTGGCGAAGCGCACGTAGGCCACCTGGTCGAGGGCCTTGAGGTCGTCCATGATCAACTCGCCCAGCTCCCGGCTGCGGATCTCGCGATCGGGCCGCTCCAGGAGCCGAGCATGCACGTCGCCCACCAGCTGCTCGATGCGGGCCAGCGACACCGGTCGCTTCTGGCAGGCCAGCAATAGGCCCTTCATGAGCTTCTGACGGTCGAAGGGCTCGCGGCGGCCATCCTTCTTGAGGATCACCAGCGGTACCTCCTCCACGCGCTCATAGCTGGTGAAGCGGCGGGCGCAGGACAGGCATTCGCGGCGGCGGCGGATGGAATCGCCCTCGCGGGATTCGCGAGAGTCCACCACCTTGTCCTCGATGTGCCCGCAGAAGGGACAGTGCACTTAGACCTCGATCACACGGGGATCCATCACCGCCTCGCAGGTGACGGAATTGGCCACGAAGCAGTATTTGTGCGCCTTCTCGAACAGTTCGACCACCTTGGCCATGCTGGTCCCGCGCCGTACGCGGATGACCGGCCGCAGGTGGACCTGGGTGATGCGGGTGACCTTGTCCACCGTGTCCAGCACGGCTTCCGCATGATCCTCGTAGCCCAGGATCTCGACCTTCGCCTTGGCGCAAAGCGCCAGGAAGGTGAGCATGTGGCAGGTGGACAGGGCCGAGCCCAGCAGATCCTCGGGGTTCCAGCGGGCCGGGTCTCCGGCGTATTCCGGCGCGCTGCTGACGGCCAGCGGGTGCTTGCCGGGGTTGGTGACGGTGGCATTCCGGTTGTAGGTGCCGTCGAGGGTGTTACCGGTCCAGGCGAGAGAAAGGGGGTAGCTGTGGGCCATGGGATCTCCTCAGGAAGTCCGGCCCCAGGATGCCACAGCCCCGTGTGCTAGCCTGGGTCCGCCCTCTGGAGTCCCCATGCGTCTGCTGATCCCTGCGACTTTGGCGCTGCTGGCGGTGCCCGCCCAAGCCCAGTTCTGGAGCGAGCTTGCCAACCCCAAGGTGGAAGTCACCCTCATCCACCCGCCAGGGCTGGGCCTCAAGGTGGACCGCCTGGCTTTCGCACCGTCCCGCGACCTCCATTCCCGCGAGTTGGCGGACATCCTCACGGCCGACCTGGTGCAAAGCCGCCAGGTGGAGGTGGTGGACCGCGCCCACCTCGATGCCGTGCTCAAGGAGCAGGAACTGGGCGCCAGTGGCTATGTGGAGCCCGCCACCATCGCGAAACTCGGCAAGCTGCTGGGCCCCAGCGTGCTGGTGATCGTGAACGTGAACCGGTCGGACCTGAGCCGCAACCAGTCCACCAAGGAAGAGCGCAGCACCGATCGCAAAACCAGGCAGGAGGTCGTGCGCCACAAGCGTACCAGCATCACCAGCCTGGATTTCAGCGCCACCGTGCAGGTGGTGGATCTCAGCACCGGTCGCGTCTTCGGCGCCCAGCGCCTGGAGGACACGCCCAGCCTCGCCAACACGTCCTACGAAGGTTTCCCCGCCTATCCCCGCGATGCCGATGTGCGCCGCCTGGCCTTCGAGACCGCCAAGGTAAAGGTGCTGCACCTGCTCCTGGCCTGGAGCGAGGTCCGCAAGCTCACCTTCTTCGATGACGAGATGTTTGGCATGGCGAAGGCCCATGAACGGCTCAAGGCTGGCGACACCCGGGGCGCGCTGGACCTCGCCCTCGACGGCCTGGACCGCTCGAAGCAGGACAAGGCCCAGAAGCCCAAGTACTACCCCCGCGCCCACTACAACGTGGGCATCATCCGCTTCATTCAGGGCCAGTACGAGGAGGCCCTGCCCTACCTCCGCACGGCACTCGACATGCAATCCGACGCCAGCATCTTCCAGACCGCCCTGAAGGAATGCCAGGAAGCCATCGATCTCCAGGAAGCCCTGCGTCGCTCGGAGCGCCGCAGCGAGCCGGCGCCCCCGCGTCCAGAGCCGAGGCCCGCAGCGCCGCCCGCCCCGTCCGGCAAGGCCAACCCCGAGGAGCGCCTAGTCAAGCTTCAGGAGCTCTACAAGAAGGGCCTGCTGGACAAGAAGGAATATGACGCCAAGAAGGCGGAGATCCTGAAGGAACTCTAAAGAGGGGTGGGCCGCCCCGGTCCGCCGAGCCAGGCCCGCAGGCGGCCGTTGAAGGCCTCGGCCTGCTCGAAGGCCACCAGGTGGCCGGCCCCGGGCAGGATCGCCAGTTCTGCGCCTGCGATGTGCTGGGCCAGCAACGCCGATTCGCTGGGTGGAATGAGCGTGTCCTCGGCGCCAGTGATGACCAGGGTGGGCACCTGGATCTGGCCCAGGCGGGCTGTCATGTCGGGCCGGTTGGCCATGCCCTCCAGGGCGCTGGCGACGCCGGCCGCCTTGGACGGCGCCATCAGCGCGCGCACCTGCCGGGCCAAGCCTGCGTCCTCCCGGCCAGGGGCCAGCATCTTGGGGGTCATGTCATCGACGAGGAAGGCCGGACCCTCGCGAAGGACCCGGGTCGCCGTGGCGCGGCGCTTTTCCGCGGCTTCCACGGTGTCTGCCCCGGCCCGGGTGCCGACCAGAACGAGCCCGCGGACCAGGTCGGGATGGCGCTCCATGAAGGCCAGGGCCACATAGCCACCCATGGAGTGCCCGATCAAGATCACGGGCCCCGGGTTCAGTTCCCCGAGCAGAGCCGCCAGATCATCGGCGAATTGGGCCATGGAGACGGGAGCCCCGGAGCCCTGGCTATCCCCCAATCCCCGGAGATCTGGAGCGATCACGCGGTGATCGGGCGAAAAGGCTGCAATCTGCCTCGACCAGGCCCCGCGGCACAACGGGAAGCCGTGGACGAACAGGAGGGCGGGCGAGCCGCCGCCCAAGTCGGTGTAGGTCGTCGCGAGCCCGTCCACGATCATCTGCATGTTGCCTCTCGTGCCAAGCCCCGATGTGGGTCAGACCTGAAGGGTCCCGGGGCGCCTGCTGGTCCACTATGGGTCCTTCCGGAGCGGGAAGCCCGGGAAAGACGGGCCCCGGATCTCGCGGGCGGGCCATAATCGGGGTTCCGCCTTCTGGAGCCCCATGCCCACGCCCGCCCGCCTTCATGTCGCCCACGCCCTGCACGAAGTCTTCGGGGAAGGTGGGCGCGTGCCGGATATCTGGGATCGCGACCTGGGCGAGGATGCGGGTCTGGCCCAGGCCATGCTCGGCCTCTGCCTCCGCCGCTGGGGCCGGCTCCAGGCCTGGGTGCAGCCCAAGCTGAAGGATCCCGCCCGGGGCGTGCCCCTGGGCACCCGGGTCGCGCTGGCCATGGGTCTGGTGCAGCTGGCCTGGCTGCCGGGCGTCAGTGATCACGCCGCCGTGAACGAATCCGTGGAGCTCGCGGCGAACCGCGATCTGGGCTTCCTGCCCCACAAAGGCCTGGTGAACGCCCTGTTGCGCCGCGCGGCGAAGGATCGCCCGGCCCTCGCAGCCGAGTTGGACGCCCTGCCCGCGAAGCTGGACCGGAGTCCCGCCGTCGAGCGGGTCCTAACAGCGGCCCTGGCGCCGCACGGGGCGCCCTTGGAGGTCGACCGGGAGGCGCTCTGGTCGCGGCTCCAGCAGCCGCCCCACCTCGCCCTCCGCCGGTTGAAGGGTGACATGCCCGAGGGGATGATCGCGGATCCGGCGTTGCCGGGCTGCCTGCACCTGGCGGAGGGAACAGCCTTTCCGCGCCCCTGGCTGGAAGCGGCCGAGGGCATGGTGCAGGACCGCAGCTCCCAGGCTCTGCTGGCCTACCAGTGGGACCGTCCCGTCACCCGCATCCTTGATGCCTGTGCCGCTCCCGGCGGCAAGACCACCGCCCTGGCCCAGCGCCACCCTGGCGCCACCCTCACAGCCCTGGAGGTGCATCCCAAGCGCGCCGCCCGATTGCGGCAGACGCTCGCGCAGCGCGGGGTCGAGGCGCTCGTGATCGAGGCTGATGCCGCCCAGTGGCTCGAAACCACGGCGGGCAACTTCGACCTGATCCTGCTGGATGCCCCCTGCAGCGGCAGTGGCACCCTGCAAAAGCACCCCGAGTGGCCCTGGCTCGCCCATGATGACCAGCCCCGGCTCACGGGCCTGCAGCGTCGCCTCCTGGCCGCCGCCGCCGAGCGCCTGGCTCCCGGCGGCCTGCTCATCTATGCGGTCTGCTCCTGGCTGCCCGAGGAGGGCGAGGCCCACCGCGAATGGCTGGCAGAGGCCCGACCTGATCTGCGGCCAGCCGAGGTGTGGCCTGCGGCGCTGGGAGCGCCCGCCGATACCAAGAACGCCTTGACCGCCACCTTCCGGCCCCACCCCCTGCGCTGGGAGGGCGAGGGTTTCCAGGGCTTCGCGGTCCAGCGGGCCTGAATTGAAAACAGTTACACCTAGCCCCTGCGCGGGGCGGGGCCGAGCGTGCTGCCTTCGATGATTTGCACGGGGACCACGGTATGCCGGATGGTCTCCCGGTCGATGGCGCCCAGGGCGAGGGTGACCGCCTCGTGGGCAATGGTGGGGATGTCCTGGGCCACGGAGGCGAGGCCCGGATAGAGGTCCACCAGCCCGTCGAAGCCCAGCACGGAGACCTGGCCGGGCACCGATACGCCCAGATCGGCCAGGGCGCCGAGGGCGCCCACGGCCATTTCGTCCGTGCCACAGAAGATGCCCGTGGGCCGGTGCCCCTGCTGCCAGGCGTCACGCATGAGCCGGTAGCCGCCCAGCACGGAACCACCGCCCCGCAGGATCACGGGCGCCAGCGAGCCGGCGCCCTGTTCGGCGAGCGCGGCCGTGAAGCCTGCGGCGCGGTCCACGGACCACTGATGCTCGTCGCCCACGGTGAGGTGCAGCAGGTCGCGGTGGCCCAGGGCGAGCAGGCTCGCGGCAGCCAGCCGTCCGCCGCCGAGGTCATCCGGAGCCACACAGGAGATGCCGGGGTGATGGCCGATGAGGGCACCGGGCACGCCGCGCCGCCACAGGGTCGCGAGGCGCTGGTCGATGTCGGCGCAGTGGAACATGAGCACGGCATCCATGCGCCGCTTCACCGGCGTGATGTCCACCGGCAGTTCCACGAACTGGGTGGCGTGCAGCTGCATTTCCCGCAGCAGGGCTCGCCAGATCACATTGAAGTAGGGCGACAGGCGGTTCTCCCCTGCGCCCACCCAGATCCCCAGGGTGTGCTTGGTGCGCCGCGACAACTCCCGGGCGACGGGGTCGGGCTCATAGCCGAGCCGCTTCATGACCTCCAGGACCTTGGCCCGCGTATCCGCAGCCACGGTCGGTTTGCCGTTGATGACGCGGCTCACTGTGCCCGTGGAAACGCCGGCCTGTCGGGCGATCTCGCCGATGGTGATCTTCATGAGGGGGCCGCGGGAAACAGGGGACGGTGGGAAGACTGCGACTCCCCATGAATACCGTTCGGGTCCCGGGGCGTCAATGCGTGGCTGTTGTGGTCAGGGCGGTTCAGTCCACGCAGGCAGGAGCGTGGGCCGCGCCGTACAGGCTCAGATCATAGTCGTGGACCAGATAGATCGGCGTGGCGCGGGCCAGGCGATCGAGGTGTGCGCGGTAGTTCTGTTCGAACCGCCGCATGAAGTGGCCGTCCAAAAGGAAGTGGTCCGCGTTCTTGGACGCGATCCCGCCCGCGAGGAAGAGCCCGCCCGAGGGTAGGAACACCGCACACAACTCGGCGCAGACCCGGGCATAGAGAGCCACAAACAGGGCCATGGCACGGCCACAGGCCGGGTCCACGGCGGCCCCGGCCGAGATGGCCGCGGGCTGTTGCGTGGTGGGCAACCCCAGGATTGCCGTGGCCGTGGCAGTCCAGGACACCCGCTGGGAATCGAGCAGGAAGCGGAAGATCTGGGCCAGACCCTGGCCGGAGACGGCCATCTCGGCGCCCGGAGGGCCCGGAAGACCCGCCGCCAGATGCCGCCAGAGGGCGAGGCTGTCCTCGTCGAACACAGGCAGCCCGATGTGTCCGCCTTCGCTGGGGAAGGCCCGCGCGCCCTGGGGGGTGCGCACGACGAAGCCGACGCCCAGCCCCGTTCCGGCGCCCACCACCAGGGCCAGGCCCGCGGGCTCCGCCGCCGGCAGGGAACCGTCACCGTGGGTGAGGGGTGTCACCTGGCCCGGGTTGGTGAGGTCCAGTTGCAGTACGCCGCAGGACAGGGCGATGAAATCGTTGACGAGCTTCACAGGAATGCCCAGGCCCAGCTCCAGGGCTGGGCCATCGATATCCCAGGGCGCGTTGGTGAGGTGGATGCGGCGATCCAGGACCGGTCCCGCCCCGGACAGGCAGGCCCGGTCCGGACGAATAGAGGGATCCGCGGCAAGAAAGCGCTGGAGGGGTCCCAGCAGGGAGCACTCATCCTGGGTGCTGTAGCGTTCCTTGCGGAGCAGGCGGAAGCGGCGTCCCTCGGGGGCCAGCAGGGCCAGGTTGAGGTTGGTGCCCCCCACATCGGCCACCAGGATGGGAGTGTCAACGGTTGCAGGCACGAGAGGTTCCCCTCAATGAAGCACGAGCACCGGGGAATGGCGTATTCATTCACGCCGGGGCGGATGGGATTCAGAATGGTCCCCGGTTACCGGGCGGGCGTCCATCGAATCGGCGGGGCACTGGCCGAGCCTGGGCTATCGTTAAAAGTGTTATTACTGAAATACAACAATCTATATATACAATACGCTGAAATTTAGAATCTGCGGATTACCCGCTTGACAGACCCGTAACACGGGTTGACCATACCTGCGATCTTCTTGTAACCGCTTACACTCGACTCACCCCGCGATCCCTGCCCCGCCCACGACCCCCCGAACCCGGCAGGAATCCACACTCTGGAACCAAGCGTGTAACCGGTTACAAAGCAAATTCAAGGCGTCTTTCCAGGCCCCTCCACCGCATCCTGTGTCCGCACTGAACCCCAGGCACCCCGTGTCCCCCCTGCTGAGCCCCCACGAGAACCAGGCCAAGCCCGTTCGGGACGGCAACGATCGTGCGTCTCAGGCCGGCGAATGGTGGCGTGGCGCGGCGATCTACCAGATCTACCCCCGGAGCTTCCAGGACACCAACGGAGATGGCATCGGGGATCTGCCCGGGATCACTAGGCACCTGTCCTACATCGCCGACCTGGGCGTGGATGCCATCTGGATCTCGCCCTTCTTCACCTCACCCATGAAGGATTTCGGTTATGACGTCTCGAACTACCGGGATGTGGACCCCACCTTCGGCACGTTGGCGGATTTCGATCACCTGGTGGTGGAGGCGCATCGCCTTGGTTTGAAGGTGCTCATTGATCAGGTGCTGTCGCATTCGTCTGATCAGCACCCCTGGTTCAAGGAAAGTCGGGTCAGCCGCGGCAACCCGAAGGCGGATTGGTATGTCTGGGCCGATGCCCAACCGGATGGCACCCCGCCCAACAACTGGCAGTCCGTCTTCGGCGGCTCCGCCTGGGCCTGGGAACCGCGTCGGCGGCAGTACTACCTCCACAACTTTCTCGAATCCCAGCCGGATCTGAACTTCCATCATGAGCCGGTGCAGGCGCAGTTGCTCGAGGAGGTGCGGTTCTGGATGGAGCGCGGCGTGGATGGCTTCCGCCTCGACGCCTGCAACTTCCACTTCCACGACAAGAAACTGCGGAACAACCCCGCGGCGAAACCCGGGAAGGTGGAACTGACCTCCGTGCGCGAAGGCAACCCCTACGGTTGCCAGATCCACCGCTACGACAAGAGCCGCCCCGAGAACATTGGTTTCCTGCAGCGACTGCGCTCGCTCATGAACCAGTACGGCGCCATGAGCGTGGGCGAGATCGGGGACGAGGGTGCGCTGGCCACCATGGCGGAGTACACGGCGCACGGCGACCGGCTCCACATGGCCTATGGCTTCAGCCTGTTCACGGAGGAATTCAGCGCGGAACGCATCCGGTCCGTGGTGGAGGCGTTCGAGCAGCTCATCCGGAAGGGGGGCGGCTGGGGCTGCTGGTCCCTGTCGAACCACGACTGCGTGCGCGTGGTCACCCGCTGGGGCAAGGGTGTGGACGAGCCCGCCTTCGCCAAGCTGCTGGTGGCCATCCTGGGTTCCCTGCGCGGGAGCTTCTGCATCTACCAGGGCGAAGAACTGGGTCTGCCCGAGGCCGAAGTGCCCTTCGACCGGCTCATCGATCCCTATGGCATCACCTTCTGGCCAGACTACAAGGGCCGGGATGGCTGTCGGACGCCCATGCCCTGGACTTCGGAGAAGCCCCGCGGCGGCTTTTCGACGGCCGAGCCCTGGCTGCCCATGTTCGCCGATCACCTGAATCGATCGGTGGCGGCCCAGACGGCGGATCCCGCTTCGGTCCTGTGCTTCTACCGGCAGTTCCTCGCCTGGCGCAGGCAGGTCGAGGCCCTCTGCCAAGGCAGCATCCGCTTCTACAAGACCGCCGAGCCCATCCTGGCCTTCCGCCGGGAGAGTGGCCAGGAGGGTCTCCTGGCTGTCTTCAATCTCAGTGGCGAAGCCGTCACGACCACGCTTCCAGCCCTGGCCCAGCCCCTCGAGGGACACGGCCTTAACGCTGGCCGCTGCGACGGCCGCACCCTTCACCTTCCCCCCTGGGGAGGCTTTTTCGGCCGCATGACCTGAACCTCATGCGCCTCCCTTCCGCTTCACCAACCTCTAACCCAGCCGCCCAGCGGCTCCCCTCTCTGGAGGCAAGACCATGAAGTCCCTCTCCCTCATCAAGGCCGCGCTCCCCCTGGCGCTGGTCTGCGGCCCGCTCCTCAGTCAGGACGTGATCGAGATCCACGGTTACACCCGCGCTGGCGTTGGCCGGTCCTCGAACGGTGGCGAGCAGGTCACCTTCTTCCTCGCCAATACGGGCGGCAGTCCCACCGGCGGCCCCGGCTACCGCCTCGGCAACGAGACCGACAACTACCTCGAACTCGCCGTGGACGTGCGCGCCTACGAAAAGGGCAACACCAACTTCAAGCTGCACTTCCGCCCCACCTTCCGCCAGTACTACCAGGTGCGTGATGCCTCCACGGATGCCGGCGGCAATGTGGACAACAGCAAGGTAGCCAACCCCAACCAGCAGATCTACCTCCGCGAAACCTGGGGCGAGGCCAACGGCGTCTTCGGCACCACCGGCGCCTTCAAGGATGCCTCCCTGTGGGCCGGACGCCGCTTCTACCAGCGCCATGACCTCCACATCCGCGATCAGTTCTACTGGAACAACAGTGGCGACGGCCTCGGCATCGAGAACATCGATCTGGGCTTCGGCAAGCTGCACTACGCCTACATCCAGCACGATACGGGCAACATCAGCAGCGACTGGAACAACGGTTCCATCCGTGGCACGGTGAACCCCTACAGTGGTTGGGTCGGTGGCAGTGGCCACACCATCGTGGGTTCCCACGACCTGAGGCTGTCCGACATCAAGCTGTGGACCGGCGGCTCCCTGGTCCTGGGCCTACAGTACAACGATGCCCGCTCCAAGACCGGCACCGAGAACGACGGCAACAAGAACAAGGGTACCCAGTATTCCGTAATGCTGAATCAGGCTGGCTTCCTGGGCGGCGATAACCGCGTCTACGCCACCTATGGCAACGGCTCAACCTTTTGGAACTGGTACAGTCCCGATGTGAAGACCGAAAATACCTGGTACCACATCATCGAGGCTTTCTATATCAAGCCCGTGACGAACCTCGAGATGCAAGGCACCCTGCAGTACCGGAAGCAGAGCGGCAAGGACAGCATGCTGGGCTCCAGCAACACCTGGACTTCGGTCGGCGTGCGCCCCGTCTACTTCCTCAGCAAGCATTTCAGCGTGGCCTACGAGGTGGGTCTCGACAAGATGAAGTTCGATAACGAAACCGAAGCCCGCAAACTGCTGAAGAACACCATCGCGCTGCAGTGGAGCCCCCAGGCCTCCTTCTGGAGCCGCCCGGTGATCCGCATCTTCGCGACCCGCGCGGACTGGAACAAGAATGCCAACAACTGGAACAAGGTGGGCGAAGGCCAGTTCGGCGACGCCCTCCAGGGCATGACCTTCGGTGCCCAGATCGAGGCCTGGTGGTAAGAGTGGTCTGAGGGAACGGCCCGTCCCCACGGACGGGCCATTCCCTGGCTGAGTTTCGATGAGGACCTGCTCGTGAAGACCCCCGCCGTTCTGATCGCCACCGCGCTGCTCACCGCCCTCCTGGCGGGCGGGCAGGGCTGCCACGGCCCGAACGCCGATGCCGTCAGCCGCTATCCGGTGGATACGACGGTCATCAGCCCCGGCCAGCAGCTTGAAAATGCGCCCGGCTGGTATGGCGATGCGGTGATCTATCACGTCTGGGTCAAGGCCTTCGCCGATGGCGTCTACGGAGACGGCATCGGCGACCTGCCTGGCCTCCAGGGCAGGCTGGACTACCTCCAGGCCCTGGGTGTGAACGCCCTCTGGCTGTCGCCGATCTTCGAGTGCGACTACAAGGGCAGCAACATGCACGGGTACGACACGACGGATTACTACGCCGTGAACGACCGCTTCGGCACCCGCGCCGACCTGAAGAAGCTCATCGACGCGGTGCATGCCCGCGGGATGCGCATCCTCTTCGACTTCGTGCCGAACCACACCTCCACCAAGCATCCCTGGTTCACCAACGCCAGCACCCGGGACAGTTGGTACATCTGGAATGCAGGCCAGCCCGCGGGCTGGGGCCTCCCCTGGGGTGGCGGGTCCCCGCAAGATGTCTGGAAATCCGGTGGCAGCAGCTACTCCTACAGCTCGTTTGCCACGGATTCCCTGGCCGACCTCAATTTCTACAACCCGGCGGTGCAAGCCGAGATGCGCAAGGTGCAGGCCCACTGGCTGGATCGCGGTTTCGATGGGATGCGGGTCGACGCGGTGCGCTACCTCTGTGAGTCCGGCCCCGGCCAGCAGGCCGACCAGCCCGATACCCACACCCGGTTGCAGGCTTTCCGGAGCCTCCAGGACGAGTACAACACGGGCGACCTCCACCCACATCCCGGCGGCGATCCGGCCAAGCACAGCGCCAAGGCCATGATCGCCGAGGCCTGGACCAACGATGCCTCCGGCGTGCGGCCCTACTACGGCAACGGGACGAACGAATTCCATATGTGCCTGGATTTCAGCGCGCCCTGGGCCACCTACAACGCCATCACCGGGAGCGACGCCACGCAACTGACCTCGCTTTGGGAGTTTCAACAGGCCACCTATCCGGCGGGCACCCGCACCGCGAGCTTCGACTCGAATCACGACAACCTGATTTCGCGTCCCGGCACGCAGTATGGCGGCAGCAAGCCAAAGCTCATCCTGGCCGAAGCCCTGAACCTCTTGTCCCCAGGCACGCCGATCCTCTATTACGGCAACGAAGTCGGCATGACGGGCCAGTCCGGTACCGACCTCAACTTGCGCCAACCCATGGACTGGGCGGCCGTGACCACCCAGACCGCGCAGCCGGATTCTCTCCTGAGCTGGTGCAAGTACCTCATCCAGGCGCGGAAATCCTATGTGGCCCTGCGGGGCAGCTACGCCACCTTGGCCACCGATGTCGGTCCAGCGAAGGCCCTCGCCTATATCCGCAGCGCCGGCACCGAGCGGGTGCTGGTGGTGGCCAACCTGACTTCGAATCCACAGACGGTGGTCATCTCCGGCCTGACGGCCCAGGGGGCGCCCTCGGGTGGGCCCGTGCAGGCCATCCTGGGCGATCTCAAAGGGGTGAACGCCCTGGCGGGCGATGCCTACACCGCGACCGCGCTCCCCCCCTACGGCGTGCGGGTGCTCTATGTCGCCGGGCCAGCCTTCCAGGCGACGATCCACGGCGACCTGCCCTGACCTTGCATTCCCGGCCCCGTGGCCTATCCATCAGGCTCCACCCTTTCTGCCTTTCCCCCGGAACCCCCCATGGCCAACCTACAGTTCAAAGCCCTGCGCAAGTCCTTCGGGGATTCTGAGATCCTCCACGGGATCGACCTGGAGATCACGGACGGCGAATTCATCGTGTTCGTGGGGCCCTCGGGCTGCGGGAAGTCCACCCTGCTCCGCTGCATCGCGGGCCTGGAGGAGATCACCAGCGGGGAGCTCTTCATCGGCGGTCAGCCCATGAACGACGTGCCGCCCTCCAAGCGCGGCATCGCCATGGTGTTCCAGAGCTACGCCCTGTATCCGCACATGACCGTGGCGGAGAACATGGCCTTCGGCCTCAAGCTGGCCGGTCATTCCAAGGCGGAGATCGCCGCGGCCGTGATGCGCGCCGCCCAGATCCTCCAGATCGAACCCCTGCTCGATCGCCGTCCGAAAGCGCTGTCGGGGGGACAGCGCCAACGGGTGGCGATCGGCCGGGCCATTGTGCGCAAGCCGGGTGTGTTTCTGTTCGATGAGCCGTTGTCCAACCTGGATGCGGGCCTGCGGGTGCAGATGCGGGTGGAACTGGCCAGGCTGCACGCGGAACTGCGGACCACCATGGTGTATGTCACCCACGACCAGGTGGAGGCCATGACCCTGGCCAACCGCATCGTGGTGATCAACCAGGGCTGCATCGAGCAGGTGGGCACGCCGCTGGAGCTTTACCACCATCCCGCCAACCACTTCGTGGCGGGCTTCATCGGCTCACCCAAGATGAACTTTCTGCCCTGCACCCTGGTGTCGGCGACGGCCACCGGGGCCACCGTGCGCCTGGCGGACGGCACCCTCCTGCCGGCGGGCGTGGACGCCTGTGGCACGGCCGAGGGCACGGCCCTCACCCTGGGCATCCGCCCCGAGCGCCTGTTGGCCGGCCGGACCGCCGCCGAGGGCACGGCCAAATCCACGGTGCGGGTGGCCGAGCACCTGGGCGATACGGTCTTCCTCTATGTGGAATCCCCCGGTTCGGCGGACCAGTTGACCGTAAAGACCCGACCGGAAGATCCCCTCGCCATGGGCGACGCGGTCCACCTCGGTTTCCCGGCGCACCACTGCCTGCTCTTCACCCCGGACGGCAAGACCCTTCCCCGCCTTTCCTGATCCACCCTCACCTTCACCAGGGCCTACGGGCCACCCCAAAGGAGACTGACGTGAGCACCCCGACCAAACACAACAAGCTGGTGACCGCCGCGGCCCTGATGCTCGTCGCCGGTTTCTGTACCACTTTGCCGGCCGCCGAGAAGGGCAAGCTGCTCATCTGGATCAACGGCGACAAGGGTTACAACGGCCTCCAGAAGGTGGGCGACGAGTTCACCAAGAAGACCGGCATCAAGGTCATCGTGGAGCATCCCGAGGACGCCCCTGGCAAGTTCCAGCAGGCCGCCGAAGAGGGCAAGGGCCCCGACATCTGGATGTGGGCGCATGACCGCGTGGGCGAGTGGGCGGAGAGCGGCGTCATCAATGCCGTGACCCCCGGCAAGAAGATCAAGGAGGACATCGACGCCACCGCCTGGCAGGCCTTCACCATCAAGGGCAAGGTATGGGCGTACCCCGTGGCCATCGAGGCCGTCTCGCTCATCTACAACAAGGCCCTAGTCAAGACGCCGCCCAAGACCTTCGAAGAGATCTTCGCCATGGACAAGATGCTGGTCGCCCAGGGCAAGAAGGCCATCCTCTGGGATTACACCAACACACTAGTGTCCGGTTCACGTGACTCAGAATCGTTAAGGAGCTAATAGCAGTGCGGGCTCGGTACGCTTATTCCTTGGTGGTAATTTGAACGTGCGGTTCGGTTTTTTGGGAAGCTTGCCGGGGAATCCACCCCGGGAGGT
>JBBQEL010000074.1:0-13112 GCA_038320645.1 Holophagales bacterium
CACGTTGCTGCAGATTTTCTCCGTGTCGGTTTTCGAGAAAATCGAGCTGGGGCGCGGCTTTGCGCAGGAAGAAAGCAAAATAATGAATGCTAACTATTCTAAACAATTGCCATTGCTAGACATCTAACCGGACACTAGTGACACCAACACCTACTTCACCATGCCCATGCTGGCCGCCAATGGGGGCTATGCCTTCAAGGTGAAGGCCGATGGTACCTACGATCCCAAGGACACGGGCGTGAACAACGGCGGGGCCCTCGTCGGCGCCGAAATGCTCACGAGGCTGGTCAAGGAGGGGGTGATGCCCAAGGGCGCCAGCTACTCCGATATGGAATCCCAGATGGCGGCGGGCAAGCTCGGCATGATGATCAGCGGCCCCTGGGCTTGGGACAATCTCAAGAAGGCCAAGATCAACTTCGGCGTGGCCAAGATCCCCAGCGTGGGCGGTAAGGCCGCCTCGCCCTTCGTGGGCTACCTGGGCGCCATGATCACCAAGGCGTCCTCCAGTGTGGGCAATGTGGATGTGGCCCGCGAGTTCATCGAGAACCACATGCTGAGCCTGAAGGGCCTCGAGACCATCAATGCCGACGTGGCCATCGGCACGCCCGCCAGCAAAGCCGCCTTCGCCAAGATGAAGGCGGATCCCCTGATCCAGGTCTCCATGGCCAGCGCCAAGGACGGCGTGGTCATGCCCAACAACCCGCAGATGGGTCGCTTCTGGGCCGCCATGGTGTCCGCCCTGAACAACATGACCGAAGGCCGGCAGACACCCAAGGAAGCTCTGGACGCCGCCGCCAAGCGGATCCTGAAGTAGTTGTCGATATCTCCGGAAGCGGGCCCTGGCCCGCTTCCGGAGCCGCTCCCCCCCTGCTCCGGAACACGCCATGCCCACGCTCCAGACCTTCAAGCGCCTCTTCCACCCAGCCCTGATGATCTTCCTGGGCCTGGCGGGGCTCTATGTGGTCGCCCTGGTCTACGCCACCGGCGAGAGCCTGTTGGCGGCCGTGATGCTCCTGACCTTGGCCTGCTTCCTCTGGATCTACAGCTCCGCGAAGACCTACGCCTACCGCTATCTGTTCCCGGGCATCGGCGCGGCCTTGATCTTCGTGGTCTTCCCCATGCTCTACACCGTGCGCATTGGGTTCACCAACTACAGCTCCAAGAACCTCCTCACCTTCAAGCGGGCCACCAACTACCTTCTGGAGGAGACCTACCGGGCCGACGGCGCCACCTACAACACCAGCCTCCATGCCGAGGGTGCCCGCTGGCGGCTCCGCCTGGAGGACGCCGACACTGCCAAGGCCTTCGTCACCGAGCCTTTGAGCCTGGCCCCGGAGAAGCCCCAGGTCCTCAAGGCCACCCCAGCTCCAGCCGCCGCCCTTGGCGAGGAGATGCCCATGAGGGACCTGATCGCACATCAGGCCGCCCTCAAGACCCTCTCGGTGCAAATGCCGGACGGGGGCGAGGTGCGCATGACGGGCCTGCGGGAATTCGCCCCCGCCCGCCAACAATACACGCTGAACAAGGATGGCAGCCTCACCAACAACCAGGACCAGAGCCTCCTGCGGCCCAACCTCAGAACCGGCTTCTATGAGACCGCCAGCGGCGACACCGTGGACCCGGGCTTCCAGGTGGACATCGGCTGGAAGCACTATGGGTACATCCTCACGGATACGGGAGCCCGGGAACCCTTCTTGCGGATCTTCGTCTGGACGGTGGTCTTCGCGGGGTTGTCCGTACTGTTCACCTTCAGCCTCGGAGTGGTGCTCGCGGTGCTACTGAGCTGGGAGAACCTGCGCTTCCGCAGCGTCTACCGCCTGCTGCTCTTCCTGCCCTACGCCATCCCCGGCTTCATCATGATTCTGGTGTTCAAGGGGCTCTTCAATAACAACATGGGCGAGATCAACATCGTCCTGAGCGGTCTCTTCGGCATCAAGCCCGCCTGGTTCTCGGATCCCCTCCTGGCCAAGACCATGATCCTCATCGTCAATACCTGGCTGGGTTTCCCCTACATGATGGTGATCACCATGGGGCTCATCAAGGCCATCCCCCTGGATCTCTACGAGGCCTCCGCGGTGGCTGGAGCCGGGCCCCTCACAAACTTCTTCAAGATCACCCTGCCCCTGATCATCAAGCCACTGACGCCCCTGCTCATCTCCTCCTTCGCCTTCAACTTCAACAACTTCGTGCTCATCAACCTGCTGACCGGCGGGCGGCCAGACATCCTCAACACAAGCCTGCCCGCGGGCACCACGGACATTCTGGCCACCTATACCTACCGCATTGCCTTTGAAGATTCTGGTCAGCAGTTCGGTCTGGCGGCGGCCATCTCCACCCTCATCTTCCTCATGGTGGCGGCCATCTCCATCATCCAGATCCGGGCCACCAGGATCACCCAGGACGACAAGCGCTGAAAGGAGCGGACCATGGCCATCGTCATCGACAAGAACCAGCGCTGGCGCCTCCTGGCAGCCCACGCCTTCCTCATCTCGCTCTGCGCCATGGTGATCTTCCCGCTCCTGATGGTGGTCTCCATCTCCCTCCGGCCCGGCAACTTCGCCACCGGCACGCTGATCCCCGAGACCATCAGCCTGGAGCACTGGCGCTTCGCCCTGGGCATCCCGTCACCGGGGCCCGATGGCCAGTTGATCAAGCCTGACCTGCCGGTGCTGCTCTGGCTCTGGAATTCCGTGAAGGTGGCCACCCTCTCCGCCACCGTGTGCCTGTTCCTCTCCACCACCGCCGCTTACGCTTTCGCCCGCATGAAGTTCGCCGGCAAGAAGACCGCCCTCCTGGGCCTCATGCTCATGCAGATGTTCCCCACGGTGCTGGCGCTCATCGCCATCCACGCCATCTTCTCCCGCATCGGCCACGTTTTTCCACTCTTCGGCGTGGACAGCCACTGGGCCCTGGTGCTGGCCTACTCCGGCGGCATCGCCCTGCACATCTGGACCATCAAGGGCTTCTACGAGACCATCCCGCCTGAGATCGAGGAGGCCGCCACCGTGGACGGCGCCACGCCCTGGCAAGCCTTCTGGCGGGTGCTGCTGCCCATGTCCCTGCCGATCCTCATGGTCGTGTTCCTGCTGGCCTTCATCGGGGCGATCCTCGAATACCCCCAGGCCTCCATCCTGCTGCGCACCCAGGATCACCTCACCCTGGCCGCGGGCATGAAGCAGTTCCTCTACCCCCAGAAGTACCTCTGGGGCGATTTCGCCGCCGCGGCCATCCTCTCCGGCCTGCCCATCTCAATCGTCTTCATCCTCGCCCAGCGCTGGATGATCTCGGGCCTGACCTCCGGCGCCAACAAAGGCTAACTTCCCCCAAAACCCGAGGGCCTTGCCCTCCCAATCCCCATAAGGAGTCACGCATGAGTCTCCGCTCGACCCTCCTCAAGGCGATCGCCGTGATCGCCCTGGTCCTCACTCCCGTCCTTGCGGCGCCGCCCGCCGGGATGATCGAGATCAACTACCACCGTTGCGACGCCACCTACACGAAGTGGGGCGTGCATCTCTGGAAGAGCCCCAATATGCCGCTGCCCGACATCGAGTGGCCCAATCCGATGATGCCCACCGGCAAGTCCGATTTCGGCGTCTTCTGGCACGCCGACCAGGAGGAGTTCAAGACCGGCTCCAAGATGCAGGTGAACTACATCATCCACAAGGGCGACATCAAAGAGCAGGGTGCCAAGGACATGGCCTTCGACGGCAATGCCCACAAGGCCATCTGGGTGATCAACAACGACCGCACCATCTACTTCTCGCTGGAAGAAGCGATGAAGGATCACGCCTGCAAGAAGTAGTCCTTGGCCCCGGGGCATCACCCCGGGGTGGAACAACCAAGCCAGGGTCGGGCCATGCCCGGCCCTGGCGGCAAGATGCCGAGTTCGTCATGCGCCAGCCGTTCCGCTTCTCTATCGCCTCTCGCGTCCTTTTCCTGGCCGCGGGCCTTTTCGCGGTCAGCCTTCCCGGGCAAGGCCAGGCGCCGATGCCCCAGGCGGTGCCCGGCACCTTCGCCGAGAACCCCATCGTCTACTTCGTGATGACGGACCGGTTCTTCAACGGCAACCCGGCCAACGATTCGAGCTATGGCCGGCAGCGGGAGAAGGCGGCCAAGGACGATGTCGGTACCTTCCATGGCGGCGATCTCAAGGGCCTCACAGTGAAGCTCAAGGAGGGCTGGTTCCGGGAACTGGGGGTCAACGCTCTCTGGATCACGGCCCCCTACGAGCAGATCCATGGCTGGGTGCAGGGCGGCCAGAAGGAATTCAAGCACCACGCCTACCACGGCTATTACGCGCTGGATTACACGGTGCTCGACCAGAACATGGGCACGCCGGACGAGCTGCGCGAGCTGGTGGACACGGCCCACGCCCAGGGCATCCGCATCCTGTTCGACATCGTCATGAACCATCCCGGCTACCTGGACATCCAGACGGCCAAGGATCTCAAGGTCGATATCCTCTGGCCCGACTGGGAGAAGGACGCCAACCTGCTGCGGAACTACCACAACTACATCGACTACAACTCCTTCAGGTTCGCCGACTGGTGGGGGCGCCCCTGGGTGCGCGCGGGCCTGCCCGGCTACCTCGATGGTGGCCGCGACGATCTCACCATGCAGCTGGCCTACCTGCCGGACTTCCGTACCGAAAGCACCGAGTTCGTGAAACTGCCCAAGTTCCTGAAGGAGAAGGCCGACACCAAAGCCGTGGACCTGGCCAACACCACCGTGCGGGGCTACCTCATTAAGTGGCTCACGGATTGGGTGCGCGAATACGGCATCGACGGCTTCCGGGCGGACACCGTCAAGCATGTGGAGCCTGAGGCCTGGGCCGCATTCAAGACCGAGGCCCTGAAGGCCCTCTCTGAGTTCAAAGCCAAGCATCCCACCCGGAAGATCGACGATGCCCCCTTCTGGATGGTGGGTGAGTACTGGGGCGTGGGGCCCACCCGGCACAAGCTCACCGGCTTCGGCTTCGACGCCATGATCAACTTCGATTTCCAGCAGCAGGAGGGTGCCTTCGCCAAGCCGGAGAAGCTCTTCAAGAGCTATGCCCAGGCCCAGGCGGGGAAATCCGTCCATATGCTGAACTACCTGTCCTCCCATGACACTGAGCTGTTCGAGCGCGACCGGCTCATCGAAGGGGGCTCGGCCCTCCTGTTGGCGCCCGGGGGGGTGCAGATCTTCTACGGTGACGAAACCGCCCGGCCCCTGGGCCACGCCCCGCGCACGGATCAGCAGCAGGCCACCCGTTCCGACATGAACTGGGACAAGGCCGATCCCAAGGTCCTTGCCCACTGGCGCAAGCTGGGCACCTTCCGCGCGCGCCACCGCGCCCTCGCCACCGGCGAGCACAAGCAGCTCGCGGACGCCCCCTACACCTTCAGCCGCGTCGAGCCCGGCAGTGGCGACCGTGTGGTGGTGGCCCTCGACGCCAAGGGAACAGTGAGCTTGGCTGTAGCGGGAGTCTTCGAGGACGGCCAGGCCTTGCGCGATGCCTACACGGGCCGCACGGCCAAGGTGGTGGGCGGTAAGGTCAGCCTTCAGGCCGAGGGATATGTGCTCCTCGAGCGTCTCATCGGCGAAACCAAGTGAATTCGACTTTCGCGCCATTCGGCACGAATGGCGCGCCGGCACCCTCGCACGGATGGAACAGGTAGGAGAATGCATGGCCACCAAGAAGCTGCCCAAGGTCGCGTATTTCTGCATGGAATACGCCCTGGAAAGTCCCTTCAAGATCTACGCCGGCGGCCTGGGCATTCTGGCCGGTGACTACCTCAAGGGCGTGAAGGACCACGGCTACCCCATGGTGGGCATCGGCATCCGCTGGAAGCAGGGCTATGGCGAGCAGATGGTGGACACGGAGTCAGGGAAGGTCTTCGACGCCTACAAGAGCGGCAATCACGAATTCCTCGAAGACACCGGTGTCCTGGTCGAGGTCGTCATCAAGGGCAGGCCCGTCAAGATCAAGGTCTGGCGTGTGAACAGCTTCGGCGTGGATTCCCTCTACCTACTGGATACGGACATCGAGGAGAACGATGGTGAGGCCCGCTGGATCACCGGTCAGCTCTACGGCTGGTTCGGCGAGGAGCGCGTGGCCCAGGAGATGGTGTTGGGCATTGGCGGCGTCCGCGCTCTACAGGCTTTGCGCATCAAGCCCGATGTCTATCACTTCAATGAAGGTCACGCCCTCTTCGCCGGCTTCGAGCTGATGCACCAGCGCATGGCCAAGGGCGCCACCTTCGAGGCGGCCTGGGCCAAGACCCGCGAAGAGGTGGTCTTCACCACCCACACGCCCATCGTCCAGGGCAACGAATCCCACCCGATCGAGCGCTTCCTCTACATGGGCGCGAACCTGGGCCTGACCAAGGCCCAGCTCAAGCAACTGGGCGGCAGCCCCTTCAACATGACCGTGGGCGCCATGCGCCTGGCCCGCATCGCCAACGCCGTGGCCGATCTGCACCGGGTCACCGCCAACAGCATGTGGAAAAAGATCGAGGGCCGCTGCGAGATCATCGGCATCACCAACGCCATCCATCGGCCCACCTGGGTGGATGCGCGCATGCTCGATCTCGGGGCCGCCTGCGATGGCTCGAAGAAGGCCAAGGAGGCGCTGTGGAAGGCACACCAGGACAACAAGAAGAAGCTCATCGCGTTCGTGGAGGACCGCACCGGCGTCAAGCTGGACGCAGATAAGCTGCTTATCGGCTTCTCCCGCCGCGCCGTGCCCTACAAGCGGTCCAACTTCATTTTCACCGATCGCAAATTCATCGAGCCCTTGCTCAAGAGCGGTAAAGTCCAGATCGCCTTTTCCGGCAAGGCCCACCCGCTGGATGACAACGGCAAGAAGATCGTTGAGAACATCCTGGAAATGACGAAGAAGTACCCGGGCAGCGTGGTCTTCCTGGAGAACTACGACATGGAGATCGGCCGCATGCTGACCCGCGGGTCGGACGTGTGGCTGAACAATCCCCGCCGCCCCAAGGAAGCCTCTGGCACCTCCGGTATGAAGGCCGCCATGAACGGCGTGCTGAATCTGTCGATCCTCGATGGCTGGTGGCCTGAGGCCTGTGATCACGGTGTGAATGGCTGGCAGTTCGGGGATGGCTTCGAGAGCGAGGATGAGGCGGTGCTGGACAAGCACGACTTCAAGGCCTTCAAGAAGGTGCTGGCCGAGCAGGTCCTGCCCGGCTACTACGACCGCCATGAGGCCTGGGTGGACATGATGGTCGCGTCGATCCAGAGCACCCGAGAGGCCTTTGGTGTCCAGCGCATGCTCGATGAGTACTACGCCCGGATGTACAAGCGAAGTTCCCGCTAGGGCAGGTAGGCCCCGACCATGGCCAAGGAGGTCCCGGTGTCCCGATTTCCCGCATCCGTTCTGATCACAGGTCTGGCGCTGCTGCTCGGCTGCGGCGGTGGCGGGGGCAGCTCCTCAGCTGGGCCGGCCACGCCCGCGTTGGATACGGATCCCAACGCCACTCCGCCCGCAGACCCTGGCTACTTCAAGGTCCCCAGCAACCAGCTCGGTGCCCTCGTCAGTGGTGGCAGCGTCACATTCAACTACTGGAATCCCACTGCCAGCTCGGTCTCGCTGTGCCTCTACGCCAACTGGAACGATGCTCTGAGTGCCCCCGCCGCCACCCTGGCCATGACCCGCAACGCCACGGGCGGGATCTGGACCACCGGCGCGCTGACTTTCCCCCAGGCGCAGAATTTCTATGTCTACAAGGTCGGCAGCGAGTTCGTGCTGGATCCCTACGCGAAATCCATGGCGCAGTGGGTGCATGCGAACGGCAACATCATCGCCGGCGACAGCATCGGCAAGGGCGCCATTGTCAATTCCGCAGGCATCCTGCCAGATGGCCCGGGGTGGACCCCCTATGCCGGAAGCTCCTACTACTTCGACGGCTCCGCCATGAAGGGCACGGACGGTGCCACGGTGGCACCCTACGCCTTCAGCGGGAACCGGGACGCCATCGTCTACGAGGCGGGGGTGCGCGATCTCACCGTGGACGCAAGCCTGAACGGCTTCGCCTCCGGCCACACCTGGGGCACCTTCAAGGGGCTCGTGGATCTCCTGCCCCACATCCAGAAGCTGGGGGTCACCCATGTCCAGCTGCTCTGCCCCCTGGGAAACTACACCTACGACCAGACCAAAATCGCGACCCGGGAATCGGATCCGGCCAAGACCACCGGGGCCAACTACAACTGGGGCTACGACCCGCAGAGCTACTTCACCCCCACGGGGATGTATTCCTCCAATCCCCTGAGCCCGACGGTCCGGATCAACGAATTGAAGACCCTCATCAACGAGATCCACAAACAGGGGATGGGGGTGATTCTGGATGTGGTCTACAACCACACCGCCAACAACGCCGTTCTCGGCAACTCGGGTATCCAGGGCTACTACTACCGCAGCACCAGCCGCAATGGCGCCGGCAGCCAGGACGTGAAGTCCGAAGCCAAGATGGTCCGGAAGCTCATCGTGGATTCCATCGTCCACTGGGTGGGCGAGTACAAGGTGGATGGCTTCCGCTTCGATCTCATGGGCGTCATGGATACCCAGACGATCAAGGCCGCCTACGGCGCCGCCAAGGCACTCAATCCGGGCGTGGTGTTCCTGGGGGAGGGCTGGAACGGCTTCTACAGCGGTCCCGCCACCGACTACAACGGCGACGCCACCAGCGGTGCCGACCAGGGGAATGCCGCCCTGTTCAACGGGCAGAACGTGGCCATGTTCTCGGACAGTTACCGGCAGATCTTCAAGAACGGCTACCCCAGCGATGGCGCCACCGCCTTCCTCTCCGGCGCGGCGCAGAATCCGGCTAGCCTCTTTTCGAATGTCGCTGGGGTCCCCACCAACACCGGGCCCGCGTTTGCGCCAGGTTCCACGAACAATGTGATCAGCTACCTCACCTGCCACGACAACCTCTGCCTCTACGATCTCCTGGCCCTCGCCACTAACGCGCCCAAGACCCCGGCGGGAGATGCGGACATCCTGAAGCGCGCTCGGGTGGGCTACGCCGTGCTGCTCACATCCCAAGGCCTGGCGTTCATCCATGCGGGCGACGAGATGTTCCGCACCAAGGAGGCCACGAGCGGAAGCGCCAACACCAGGACCAGCGCCGTCACCTTCCGGTCCTTCGTGGACAACTCCTACAACGCCTCAGACGCCATCAACATGGTGGCCTGGTCCAAGGCCTATGCGGGCGGGAACCCACTGGGGAACGGCTTCACCATCGACAGCACCCAGAATGGCGGCAAGCTCTACACCTACACACAGGGCCTCATCGCCCTGCGGAAGAGCAGCAACGCCTTCCGCCTGCCGGACGCTGCCCGGGCCGCCAATTTGACCGCGATCCCCGTCAACGGCCTGGTGGCTGGTGCCAATACCCTGGCGTTCGGCTACCAGGCGGTGTCCACGGACAGCACCGGCACCTACTATGTGTTCCACAACGCCGACAGCACCACCAAGACCTTCACGGTGGCCGCGGATCTCACCACCGGGACCCTCCTGGCCGACGGCGCTACCGCGGGGCTCGTGGCCATCGGCGCTCCGATCGGCGTGACGGCCACGGGGAGCACCGTGACCCTGCAACCCCTGACCTCGGCCATCTTCAAGAAGTAGGCGGGCCAGGGGATCGGCGGCAGGGCCTCCCGGAACCGTCAACGCCAGAAGAGTTCCTTGATGCTTCGCAGGGACCAGCCTTCCCCGGGTTTCGCGAAGGCCTCGACCTCGCCGGCGTCCAGCCAGAGCCCCTGGCAGGAACTGCACTGATCCAGCTTGTGTCCGAGGTGGTCGATCTCGATGAGTTCCATCCCGCACTTGGGACAGCGCATCCAGTGACGTTCCTGCAGGGTCCGGCGCTCCTCGGCACGGAGCTGTTCTTCCCGGGTCAGGGCCAGGCTTCGTTTCCGCTCGTGCTCCTGGCGGGCGAAGAACTCCTCCTCCGGTGTGCTTGGTTTGACTGGCATGGGAACTCCTCTGTGGCTGGGCCAAGGGTGGCCCGTTGGGTTAGGTGAAGAATCGAAGCGCGGCCTGGAAGGCCAGGACCAGCACTTCGGCGAGCAGCACGAGGGCCACGGTGTAGCCGCCCGAAAGGGTGATCCCCAGCCAGCCGAAGAGGCTCCGGCCGGTCAGGAGGCCGGCGCCGATCAGGCCCACGGAGAGCGAGGGGATCACATTGCTGAAGGGAATGATGGCCAAGGGCAGGATGAGGACGAGGCTGCTCCAGGCCACCGTCAGCCCCGCGAGCGGCAGGGGAAAGCTCGGCAACGCCATCCGGAGGAGCGGCTGACAGCGCTCATGGAGCCAGTGTCCGAGGCGGGGGCCCAGGGTCGAAGACGCCATCCGGGCGTGCAACCAGGCGGGCAGCCAGGGGGTCGATCGGCCGATGGTGAGCTGCAGCCCCAGCATCAGAGCCGCCAAGCCAGCAAAGGGAGCGGTCACCATGCCGACCCCCGGGAGGACCGAAGTGGCTGATAGCAGGAGCAGGATCGTCCCATAGGTATTTCGGGTACCGATGCCGACGCTGGGCGTGGTCACGAAACCTCCCCCCCGGCGGCTTCCGGCAGAGGCGTCGAAGGCTTCCTGGGCAGCAGCAGCGAGGCCACCATCGACCCGCCCACGAGCAGGGCGATCATCAGCAGGCTCCAGACCACGGGGATCTTGTACACATCCGCCAGGAGCATCTTGAGGCCCACGAACACCAGCACCAGGCTCAGTCCCACTTTCAGCAGGTGGAACCGGTCCACCACGCCAGCCAGCAGGAAGTAGAGGCTGCGAAGACCGAGGATGGCGAAGATGTTCGAAGTGAAGACGATGAAGGGATCCTTCGTGATGGCAAAGATGGCCGGCACCGAATCCACAGCGAAGACCAGGTCCGTGAGTTCCACGGCCACCAGCACCAGCAGCAGCGGCGTGGCATAACGGCGACCTTCTTTCACCACCGTGAAGGCCGGTCCGTGGTACTCCTCCACGGCGGGCACCATCTTCCGAAACAACCGGAACACGGGATTGCTGCGGGGATCAAAACCTTCGCCCCGCAGCACCAGCATCTTGATGCCCGTGATGACGAGGAAGGCGCCGAAGAGGTAGAGCACCCAGTGGAAGCTGGCGATGAGGGCCGCGCCCAGCACCACGAAGATGGCCCGCATCACCAGGGCCCCCAGAATGCCCCAGAACAGTACCCGGTGCTGGTAGGCCTCGGGTACCGAGAAGGCCCCGAAGATGAGGACGAACACGAAGATGTTGTCCACGCTCAGGGCCTTTTCGATGAGGTAGCCCGTGAGGAACTCCATGCCCCGCTGGGAGCCGAAGCTGGTCCAGATGAGGGCGTTGAAGGCCAGGGCCAGACTCACCCAGACCAGGCTCCAGAGCCCCGCCTCCTTGACGCCCACCTTGTGGGCCTGGCGGTGGAAGACGCCGAGGTCCAGGGCCAGCATGGCCAGCACGAAGGCGATGAAGCCAAACCACATCCAGAGGGAACCGATGCTTTCCATTGATGGTGCTCCTTAGGGGCCGTTACGGAATAACCTCGGTCGAATTCGCCATTCCGTTACGGCCCCTTATGCCGTTCTCGCTTGTTTCGAGAAGGGTCTATTTGTGAGGAAGTCTTAGGCCGCGAGGACGGGGCGGCGGGAATGGTCACAGAGGCGGGCCACCCGTTCCTCCAGGGGCGGGTGGGTAATGAACCAGCGGAGGAAGCCACTCCCTGTGAAGGGGCTGGCGATCATGAGGCTGGCGGTGGCGGGCTGGGCTGTCAACCCGGGTTCGATCTGTTCCTGCAGGCGACCCAGCCGCTCGAGGGCCAGGGCCAGTCCCTCGGGATCGCCCGTGGTCTGGGCCGCGCTCGCGTCGGCCACATACTCCCGGGAGCGGGAGATGGCGAACTGGATGAGCGAGGCCCCGATGGGCGCCAGCAGGGCAAAGATCAGGCCGCCGTAGGGACTGCTGCCGCCCTCCTCGTCGTTCTGGGAGCCGCCGCCCAGCAGGGTGCCCCACTGGAGCACATTGGCCAGGAGGCTCACGGCCCCGGCGAGGCCCGCCGCCACCGTGGCCAGGAGGATGTCCCGGTTCTTGATGTGGGCCAGCTTATGGGCGATGACCCCCCGCAGCTCCCGGCGGGGCATGGTTTTCAACAGCCCCGCGGTGAAGGCGACCACGCCGTGCTCCGGGTTGCGGCCGGTGGCGAAGGCATTGGGAGCATCGTCCTGCACGACGAAGATCCTGGGCTTGGAAATCCCGGCCCGGACCGCCAGTTCCGCCACGTCCGCGTGCAGGGAGGGCGCCTCCAGCTCCGGCAACTCCTCGGCACCCTGCATGCGCAGCACGAGCCGGTCACTCCAGAAGTAGGCGCCGAGGTTGAGGGCGAAGGCGGCGATGGTGCAGCCGATGAGCCAGCCGGTGCCCATCCGGGCACCCATGGCGATCAGCAGACTGGTCACCAGGCCGAGCAGCAGAAAGGTCTTGAAGCGGTTCATGGTGTCCTCCTATCCCTGGGACTGTTCAAGCATCCGGGCGACCCGCCGGCTAGCCTTGGCCGCGGCCAGGTCCACGGCGAAGTAGAGATCGGCATCCCGTGCCTCCACGGAATCCGGGCCGACCCCCTTCACAGTGAAGCCCACTGTGCAGGTCTTGTCCGAGCCCCCCTTGGGACCGTTCAAATCGGCGAACCGGACCACGATCCGGTTCAGTCGCGGGTAGAAGCGGGAGAGGGCGAAGGCGATGCGCCGCTCGATGTGCGCGGTCAGCGCCTCGGTGGGGGGGATGCCGATGCCTCGGATCTGGATGTTCATGGGACCTCCATGAAAGGTAGTGTCGGCTGTTCCAAAGTATCGATCCAATAGATAAAAATTTAAAATACATAGATAAAATAGATGAGTAGAAATCTGTATGGACTGGCTGACCTACCGCCGCCTCCTCTACTTCTGGACGACCGCCCAGAAAGGCAGCGTCGCCCACGCGGCCGAACACCTCCGGTTGGCTCATCCTCCCGGAGCACGCAGATCTGGAACCTGGAGCCATCCTTTGGCGTCTCTCTTTTCGAGAAGGAGGGTCGCTTGATGCCCGCCTTGCGCCTGACGTCCCATCTTGCGTCTGGATAGGG
>JBBQEL010000075.1:0-12065 GCA_038320645.1 Holophagales bacterium
GGCCGGATCCTGGCCCCCCTGCATTGAAGGTTCGTGGAACATGGCTGACACTCCCATGGCGCGACCGGCAGGTCGGGTGACCAATGACACTTGTTCCACGAAAGCTTACCTTGAGGTCAACTCTGGAATGATGCCCCCGGCAATATTGTCTGGAACATGATCAAAATCACTCCCGAGGGATCCTTCCACCCCAGGTGTTCATCCAGTGGGCGGGGTCGAACTGCCCAGCGCCCCTGCCTGCAACCCCTCGAAACTGTACACGCCCCGATCCAGCACGAGGCTGGTGATGAGCGCCGCGGGGGTGACATCGAAGCTGGGGTTCCAGGTGGGCATGGCGGCGGGCGCCCAGCGCCACTTCCCGTAGCCTCTCACTTCCGCCTGATCGCGCGCTTCGATGGGGATGGCGGCGCCATCGGGGCAGGCGAGATCCACGGTGGAGAAGGGGGCCACGGGATGGAAGGGTACGCCATGGAAGCGGGCCTGCACGGCCAAGCCATAGGTGCCCACCTTGTTGGCGAAGTCGCCGTTGGCGGCCACGCGGTCCGAGCCCACCAGCACGCGCTGGACCTTGCCATCGCGCAACAGCAGGGCGGCCATGCTGTCCGTGATCAGGGTTGAGGGGATGCCCAGCTTCTGCAACTCCCAGGCCGTGAGGCGTCCGCCCTGGAGGAGCGGGCGCGTCTCGTCTGCGTACACATGGATGCGCTTGCCCTGCTCGAAGGCACGGCGGATGACGCCCAGGGCCGTGCCGATGCCCGCCGTGGCGAGGCCGCCGGTATTGCAGTGCGTGAGGATGCCTTCGCCATCCTGGATGAGGGCCGAACCATGCTGGGCCATGCCCTCGCACATCCGCACATCCTCCTCGAAGATCGCCTGGGCTTCGGCCCCGGGATCGATGGCGGCCTTCATGCGATCCATCGCCCACATGAGGTTCACCGCCGTGGGCCGCGCCGCGCGCAGGGCGGCGCAGGCGGCAGCGTAGTCGCCAGCAGAGGCCCCGCGGTGGGCGAAGGTAGCCAGGCTCGCCGCCGCCGCCACGCCGATGAGTGGCGCGCCCCGCACCGCCAGGCACTGGATGAGGGCGATCATGGCGTCGGGTTCGCTGCCGTCCAGCCAGACCTCGGAGTCTGGCAGCTGCGTCTGGTCCAGCACCCACAACGTGCGGCCATCGTATTTCAGACCCAAGGACTCGAAGGGATTCATGGAAGACCTTTGTTGTTTCAGTTCTTAAATGATTTTTGGTCCGAGCTTGGCCCTCAGGGCCCTGAGTTCCTCGAGCGCTGATGGGGACAGTGGCTTGGCGCCGCCGAGGGTCTCGGCCTTCCAGAGGATCGTGGCCACCTGCTCCAGCCGTTCCATCCCGCCCACGGCCTCGTCCAGGTGCCCGCCCCAGCAGAGGCCGCCATGGCGGGCCAGGAGCATGAGGCGATGCCCCGGCAGGTAGGGCAGGAGGTTCGAGCCCATGGCCTCGGTGCCGGGCATGGCCATGGGCACGATGGGGATGCGGCCCGCGGCGAGGATCACTTCGGGCAGGCCATCCGATGGCAGTTCCTCCAGGTCAGGCCGCGCCAGTGACCAGGCGATGGCGGTGGGTGGATGCGCGTGAACGATGGCCTTGGCCGCGGGCACGGCGCGGTAGATGGCCAGGTGCATGGCCCGTTCGCTGCTGGGACGGCCGGCGACGATGGTGCCGTCCAGTTGCAGATAGGCAAGGTCCTTCAGTTCAACCTTGGCCTTGGGCACGCCGCTGGGCGTCATGGCGATGAGGCCGTTGGGCAAGCGCACGGACAGGTTGCCATCCGAAGCCGCCAGCAAGCCGCCCGCGTGCAGGCGACGGCAGGCGTCGAGGAGATCTTGGAGTGGTTGTTCCATTCGGTATGTTCGCACGGCTCCAGGAGTGGCCATCCGGCCACTCCTGGAGGCAGGAAACGACTTGGTCTGGTTCTGCCGCATCGTGGCTTTCAGCGCTTAGGCTTCAGGGTTGATGGCCGTGGGCACCGCGCCCGCCAGCTGGCCAGCCTTTTCGCTGAGCAGCAGGCCCAGCAGGCTTTCGCTGAGGGTGCCGCCGCCCTTGTCGCCGCCGCCCATGTGGATCTTGGGGACGACATCCACCTGGGACTTTTCGATGGCTTCGGCGAAGCGGTTCATGACCTGCTGCACCAACTGGAGCTGCGGACCGCCATAGGCGCGGACCTACTCCTCGATGGCCATGGCCTGGGCGATGCCCACGCGCGCGGCCTGCTCGGCCTGGGCTTCGGCCATGACCTTGATGCGCTTGGCCTCGCCTTCACCCATGAGGCGCACCTTCTCGGCTTCGGCACCGGCGAGCGTCTGGATCTGCGCCGCCTGCTGCTGGGCCTTGCCTTCCCGCAGGATCTGGCGCTGGGGGCCCTTCTCACCACCGTTCTGGAGGAAGGCCACCAGATCCTGGAAGTCCGCGCCGTGGGCGGTGCTGGCCAGCGCCTGGGTGGGCGGCAGGTCCTTGCCGTCGCGGGCGAAGCCATAGCCGATCTTGCCCTGGGGAATGGTCACCAGGGGCATCTTGTGGATGCGGTAATGGAAAGGCGTCAAGAAGTGCCAGCCACCGCGCAGCAGGTTGGGCTGGAAACCCGCCTCGCCGCTCATGGCGATGAGGCCCGGTCTTGACCGAGCCCTTGCCGCTGATGAGCTTTTCCACGATGCCCACGCAGTTGTTGGGGATGTAGCGGATCCACTTGCTGAGGAGCAGCAACGCGAAGCCAAGGGCGAGCAGGGCCAGAAGGGTCAGGCCGGGGTTGGCGGAAAGCCCGTTGGGGTCCATGAAGGCTTCAGGGGACGGGTTCCGGGAAGTGTACCGGTCCAGGGCGCCCTCCCGCCCGGGTTCCGGGGACTTTCCGAAGGCCTGCGCCCCGACTCCGGGGGGAGTGGGCAACTGGGGACCAACACGGAAAGAACCATCGAAGGCCAGGAGTATCCGCGGGAACACCGGTGCCACCGTGATGGCCATCACCCTTCTCCGGCGCCCGGTTAGGCTGGTGGCATGGCGAAGTTTTGTTATGAGCTCTAAGTGGCGCGACTGGTGGTGGGAACGCCGGGGGATCCTGGCGGTGGTGGCCGTGGCGGGCCTGCTGGGGGTCTGGTGGTGGCAGAAGCAACCCGTGCCCCGGGCGGCAGGCATCCTGACGCCAGTTGAGCCCATTCAGAGTGATCCCGCGTCCCGGGAATCCTGGACCTTCCGCAACCACACGCTTACACCCCTCGCTGGATTCGAGTTCCGGGCGCGGGTGCTCAGCACCGAACGGTACCGGTTCGATCGGGCGGCTGAACTCTCCCCCGTGGATTTCGCGCTGGGTTGGGGGCCCATGTCCGATTCGCGGATCCTGGCAGCGTTCTCCATCCAGCAAAGGGATCGGTGGTATTTCTGGCGCGCCGAGCGGATGCCGCTCCCGGAGTCCGAGGCCATCCGCCATAGCGCGAATATGCACATGATTCCCGCCAACGGGACGGTGGCGAAACGGCTGTTGGCGGTGAAGCCCGGGCAGATCGTGGAGTTGCAGGGGCAACTCGTCCGGGCCGATGGGACGGATGGCTGGCACTGGGTCAGCAGCCTCACCCGTTCGGATACCGGGGATGGCTCCTGCGAGGTGGTCTGGGTCGAATCGGTACGCGCGACAGACCGCGGAGGGGAGATGTGACCGGGACTGGGGAAACCACCCTCCCCAGGCTGATAGACTCCTCGCTTGAAGGCCCTGGAGCCCCAATGTTTGACATCGAAGCCTCCCTCGACAGCCGCCTGTTGGCCGTGCCCAGGAACCGCCCCACGGTGGTGTTCCCCGAGGCGACGGATCCCCGCACCCTGGAAGCCGCCTGCTTCCTGGGCCGGTTCATCCGCCCCGTGTTTCTGGCGCCCGAGGCGGAGGTGCGGGCCCTGGCCGCCCGCGAATTGGCCCATCTCGGTGAGGACCGGGTCGCCTACACGCTGTCGGAAAGCGCCTTCGTCGCTCCGGCTTCGCGGCCCGATCTGATCGAGGTCTTCACCCAGGCCTTTGTGGAGCATGCCCGGACCCAGGGCAGGACTGTCGATGGCCAGGAGGCCCGCCGCCTGGTGAGTGAGCCCGGGCTCTTCGGCATCTGGGCCGTGAAGCTGGGCCATGCCGACATGGTGGTGGGGGGTGCCATCCATGAGCCCAAGGCCTTCTTCCGTCCCATGGTGGATCTGCTGGCCCAGCGCAGCGTGACCTGCGAGGCCGGCGTCTTCGTCCTGCCGGATTCCCATCCAGAGGAGGTCTATCCGCACAACATCGTGGTGTTCGGCGATGTCGGTGTGAATGCCACCATGAGCCCGCGGATGCTGGCAGAAGTGGCCGTGGGCACCTGCGCCGTGGCACGCGATCTCATCCCCGAAGACGTGCTGCCCGAGATCCGCTGCGCCATGGTGTCCTACTCCAACCGTGGCAGCGACGAAGGCCCCTCGCCGCAGCTGGTGCGGGAGGCGGCCGATCTGGTACCGGGGATCCTGGCCGAGCGCATCAAGCATGCCGAGCGCTATGCCAGCATCCACATCCGCGGCGAGATCAAGGTCAGCGTGGCTCTGTCGCGCCGCTCGGCCGATCTGTACCACGCCGATGGCCTGCCCTGGGAGGGCGGCCCCAATGTCATCGTCTGCCCCAACCTCGATATGGGGAACCTGCTCTATCACCTCTATTCCACGCGCTTCCCAGAAGCGAAGAAATTCCCCGTGATGTTCGGCCTCTGGTTCCAGGGCGTAGATCTGCCCATGGACTGCACCCCTGAAGACATCCGCCTGGCGGTGAAAGCCTCGGTGATGCGCCTGCACCACTACGGCGAGTGGCAGCGCACCCCCAAGGACACCTTCTTCCGCCGCCATCGGGTGCTGGTGCTGAACCCAGGTTCCACCTCCACCAAGACCTCGGTCTTCGAGGGGGACGAGGAACGCTGCACCGAAGAGATCCAGCATCCGGCCGAGGCGTTGAAGGCCTTTGAGGGCCAGCCCATCACCGATCAGTTCACCTTCAGGAAGGAGGCGGTACTGCGCTTCCTGCAGGACAAGGGCTTGGCTCTGGGCGACCTCGACGCGGTCGCTGGCCGGGGTGGCCTGCTGCGGCCCATCCCCCACGGCACGTGGAATGTGGATGCCGCCATGCTGGCGGATCTGCGGGCTGGTCAGCGCGGCGAACACGCCTCGAACCTCGGCGCCCTCATCGCCGCCGAACTGGTGGCTGGCACCGGCAAGCCCGCGTACATCGTGGATCCGGTCGTGGTGGACGAAGCCGATCCCAAGGTGAAGATCACGGGACTGAAGGAAATGCCCCGCCGCGTGGTCAGCCACGCGCTCAACCAGATCGCCACGGCCCGGCGCTACGCCGAGGAGCACGAGACCTTCTACGAGCGCATCAATGTCATCGTGGCCCATATGGGCGGCGGCATCACCGTGGGCGCCCACCGGAAGGGACGCTACATCGATGTGAACAACGGGCTCGATGGCGAAGGTCCCTTCTCGCCCCAGCGCACTGGCAGTCTGCCGCCAGGCCAGCTCATCGAGCTCTGCTTCTCGGGCAAGTACACCAAGGCCGAGCTCAAACTCCTGAACAAGGGCCGGGGCGGACTCATCGATCTGCTGGGCACCTCGGACATGCGCGAGGTGGAGGGGCGCGTGGCGGCTGGCGACGCCGAGGCGAAGCTGGTCTACGACGCCCTGGCCTACCAGATCGCCAAGGCCATCACGGCCCTGGTGCCCGCCTTCGAAGGCGAGCCCATGGACGCGATCCTGCTCACCGGGGGCATGGCCCGGTCCGCCCTGCTGGTGGCTGAGCTCCGTCGCCTCACCGCGGCCCTGCATTGCGGCATCCAGGTCTATCCCGGCGAAAACGAAATGGCCGCCCTCGCCAAGGGCGCCCTGCGCGTCCTGTCAGGCCGCGAGGTCGCCAAGGACTATCCGACGGCTTGAGCGCTCAAGAAGCTGGTCGCGGAAGGCGCGTTCCTTTCTTCCGCGACCAGCGCTTCAGGCGAGCAGCGCGGCCAGGGCGATGGAGCTGAGCTTGGTCTTGGCGCTGTCGCCGCGGCTGCTGAGGATGCAGGGGACTCGGGCACCCGCCACGACGGCGGCGAGTTCGGCGCCCCCGAGCTTGGTGCCGGCCTTGTAGAACACATTGCCCGCTTCGATGTTGGGGAAGAGCAGGCAGTCGGCATCGCCGGCCACGGGGCCGGTCAGCCCCTTGATGCGAGCGGATTCGGGATCGAGCGCGCCATCCAGGGCCAAGGGCCCGTCCACCAGGGCGCCCTTGATCTGGCCCCGGTCGGCCATCTTCGAGAGCAGGGCGGCATCGACGCTGGAACTCATCTTCGGCATCACCTGCTCGGAAGCCGCCAGCACGGCGACCTTCGGTGTGTCGATGCCCAAGGCCTTGGCGGTCTTCACCAGGTAGTTCAGGATGGCCAGCTTCTCCTTGAACTCGGGTTCGGGGATCACCGCCACATCGCCCACGATGAGGAGCTTCGGATGGCCAGGATGCTCCATCACAGTGACATGGCTCAGGATGGCGCCGGGATCCAGCAGGCCCTGCTCCTTGTTCAGGATGGCCCGCATGTATTTGTCCGTGCTGAGCAGGCCTTTCATCAGGAGATCCGCCTCGCCCGAGCGGATCATGGCGACCGCCCGGGTGGCGGCCTCCGAATCCGTGGCCGCGTGGATCAGACGGAAACACTCCTGTGGCAGGTGGTGCTCCTGGCAGACCTGCTTCATGACGGCCTCGTCGCCGACCAGGAGCGCTTCCACCAGGCCCGCCTCCACCGCGGCGTGGACGGCTTCGAGCGTATGGGCGTCATTCGCCCAGGCCACCACCAGGCGCTTGCGGGGGCGATCCTTCACGGCACGGAGCAGTTCGTCGAGGCTGTTGATCCGCATGGCTGGATCCTGTCAAAAGACGCCGGACGGCCCGGCTTCTGGGAAGGTAGCATGGTCGTCATGGCCGTCTCTGTGAGCTTCCGCACATACCTCCTGGAGCAGATGGGGCAGATCCGCCCCGTCACCATCCGCCCCATGTTTGGCGGTCTGACCTTTTTCGCGGACGGCCGCGCCTTCGCCCTCGTGGCCGACGAGGTGCTGTATTTCAAGGTGGATGACGGCAACCGCCCGGACTTCGAAGCTGCGGGCAAGGGGCCCTTCCTGCCCTTCGGGGACCCCGCCAAGCCCATGCAGTACTACGAACTGCCGGAAGAGGTCCTGGAGGATCCCGAGCTGCTGGCGGTCTGGATGGCCAAGGCCATTGCGGTGGCGGTGAAAGCCAAACCAAAGGCTCCTGTGAAGCCGACGCAGAAAGGAAAGTAGCTGACCGTGACCGTCACCCTTCGACCTGCGACTTTGGAAGACGGCCCGACGCTGGCCGAGCTGGGAGCCCGTACCTTCCGGGAGACTTTCGAGGCGATCTGCTCCTCCCGGGATCTGGCTGAGTTCCTGGCGGAAGCCTACGGTGATGCGATCCAGCGGACTGAGCTGGCGGACCCCTCCCGGCCCGCGCTGGTGTTGGAGATAGACGGCGTCCCCGCGGGCTTTCTCCAACTGCGCCTGGGCCACCGGGAACCATGCATCGAGGGGGTGCGTCCGGTGGAGTTGCAGCGCATCTACCTTCTGAGGGAAGCCCAGGGCGGCGGGCACGGCGCGGCGCTCATGGCCGCGGCACTGAGGCTGGCCCGGGCCTGGGGCGCGGACGTCATCTGGCTGGGCGTCTGGGAGCACAACGACCGGGCCCTGGCCTTCTATGCCCGCCACGGCTTCCGGGTCGCCGGTGATCACGTCTTCATGATCGGCCAGCAGGTGGACCGCGATCTCATCCTGGTGAAGGACCTGGCTTGAATCTCGTGCTGCTGTTCCCGGAAGATCTGCTGGCCCCCGATCAGGCCCGCCTCTCCGGTCGGCGCCTGGCTCATGTGCGCGAGGTCCACCGGGCCCAGGTGGGCGACGACCTGAGCGTGGGCCTGCTGGGCGGGCGCATGGGCCGGGGCCGCGTGCGCCACCTGGATGCGGATACGCTCGACCTGGAGCTGACCCTGGATCAGGACCCGCCGCCCAAGCTGCCGCTGACCCTGGTGATCGCGGTGCCCCGGCCCAAGGTGCTGAACCGCGTGGTGGCCGCCGCCGCCAGTCTGGGGGTGGGAAACATCGTTCTGCTGAATGCCTGGAAGGTGGAAAAGGCCTACTGGGCGAGTCCCCGTCTGCAGGCCGGGAACCTGCGTGAGCAGCTGCTTCTCGGGCTCGAACAGGCCAAGGACACGGTGCTGCCAGAGCTTCGCCTGGCCCGGCTGTTCCGGCCGTTCGTGGAGGACGAGCTGCCAGGCCTCGTGGCGCCGGGCACGGGCCTCGTGGCTCACCCCGGCTGCGGGGAAGGCGTTCCGAAGGTGCTGGCGGCGCCCGTCACCCTGGCGATAGGTCCCGAGGGCGGCTGGATCGAGGCGGAAGTCCAGAGCCTGTTCAAGGCGGGCCTCCGGCCTCTGGACCTCGGTCCCCGCATCCTTCGCACCGAAACGGCCCTGGCGGCGTTGGTGGGAAGGCTGTTCTGATTCCTCGTTAAGCGATGTAAAGTATTGATGCCGTTTTCGGAGTCTTTGATGCTGCGCTTCCGTCTGTCTGCCCTGCTGCTCATCGCCTGCGCCCTTGGTGCTCAGGAGCGCACTCCCCGCTTCGTCAGTTCACCGGATGTGTTGGGTGAGCGCGTGGTGTTCACCTGGGAGGATGACCTCTGGCTCGGCTCGCTGAAGGGTGGTTCCGCGCGCAGGTTGACCACCCATCCGGGCCTGGAAACCGCCGCACGCTTCAGCCCTGACGGCCAATGGCTTGCCTTCAGTGGCCAATACGATGGCGGCACCCAGGTCTATGTGATGCCGGCAGAAGGCGGTCCGCCCAAGCGCCTAACCTGGTCCGGCGGGGCCACCGTGCAGGGCTGGACGCCAGATGGCAAGGTCCTTTTCAAGGCCATCGCCGAGTACGACCGACGCCCGGTGGAGCGGTTCTTCACCGTGGACCTCGCGGGCCACCAGCCCGAGGCTCTGCCCGTGCCCCGCGGTGTGCAGGGTCGGCTGTCTCCGGATGGCCAGCGCCTTGCCTACAACAGCAAGGGCAAGGTCGAGTACTACTGGAAGCGCTACCGGGGTGGGGACCACCAGGATCTTTGGCTGGCGGATCTGAAGACCGGGCGTTTCGATAAGCTTACGGATTTCGTGGGCCGCAATGGCGCGCCCATCTGGGCCGGTGGCAAGGTGATTTTCGAATCCGACCGGGGCAGCAACGGGATCACCAACCTCTACGCCGTGGATCCCGCCTCCAAGGCTGTGGAACCCCTGACGGACCTCAAGGATTTCGACGCGCAACAGCCCAGCACCGATGGCCACACGGTGATCTTCGTGCAGGGCGGCCATCTGCAGGCCCTCGATCTGGCCACCAGGACCGTGCGCCCCGTGCCCGTCACCACCAGCAGCGACGGGTGGAAGGCCGCGCCGCGCCCAGTGAACCCCAAGGACTGGATCCAGGCCATGAGCCTAGTGGGCAGCACCGCCGTGTTCGAAGCCCGGGGCGAGGTGTTCCTGGTGCCCACGGACGCTACGAAGCCCGCCCGGAATCTCACCAAAACGCCGGGCGCGCGGGAGCGCATGCCGCGTCTTTCGCCAGACGGCAAGCGCGTGGCCTATTTAAGTGACGCCAGTGGCGACTACGACGTTTATGTGCAGCCTGCCGAAGGTGGTGTCGCTGAGCGCGTGCCCACGGGGCTCAAGACTGCCCTCTACCATCTGGAGTGGAGCCCCGACAGCACCAAACTGCTGTTCGGCGACAAGAGCTTCGCGATCTTCGTCATGGATGTCGCCACGAAGAAGCTCACCAAGGTGGATGCATCCCATGAATTGAAGAACGACCAGTTCACCTGGGAAGTCAGCGACTACGCCTGGGCACCGGATTCCCAGTGGCTCGCCTACGCTTTCGTCGAACCCAATCGCAATAGCCGCATCACCCTCTACAACCTCGCCACAAAGGAGAAGGTGGCGCTGACGGATGGCTTCTACGACTGCCTGAATCCGCGTTTCGACCTGGACGGCAGCACGCTCTATTTCCTCAGCTACAGCAACTTCCACACCCGCCTCGACCCCAGCCAGGACAACCACATCCAGTCCGCGCCCGTGCAGGTCATGGCCGTGAAGCTGAAGGCCGGCGAGGAGAAGTCGGCAGCCGCCCTCTCCTCCGCCCTCTCCTCCGCCCCCGCTTTCCGGATCGACCTCGCAGGGTTGGCAGAGCGGGTCACGCCGTTGCCCGTCAAGCCCGGCAATCTGTTCCATCTCAAGGCCGGCCGGGGCCTGGTGGGCTGGGACGAAGTGGATGGCTGGGACGACAGCGTGGTGGAAGAACTCTACGCGACCCGGGGCGTCGACAAGTGGAAGCTGCACCTCTACGATCCCGCCGCCAAGAAGGACAAGGAAGTGGTGCTGACCGATGCCATCAGTGACTGGACGTTTGATGCCGAAGGCAAGCGACTGCTCCTCCGCAAAGGTGCCAATTACCATGCGGGCGAAGCTTCCGCCGTGTTCACCACCAAGACCCTGCCGGAGAAGCTGGACCTGGAGCGCATGACCATGACCGTGGATCCGCGCGCCGAGTGGAAGCAGATCTTCGAGGACACCTGGCGCTGGTACCGCGACTTCTTCTACGACAAGGACATGAACGGCAACGATTGGAACGCCATCGGCGCCAAGTTCCGCGCCTGGCTTCCAGAACTGAACTCGCGCCAGGAGCTGAACTGGCTGCTGAGCCAGATGGTGGGTGAGCTGAGCGCCAGCCACACCTATGTGGGTGGCGGCGACTTCGGCCCGGGAAGGCCTGCCCCAAGCCCGGTCTTTTCCGGCCTGCTGGGCGCAGATTTCACCGCGGAGAACGGCGTATACAAGTTCGCCAAGGTGTATGGCCCTACGGCTTATGCCCGGGACCTCAAGGCCCCCTTGGCTGATCCTTCGCCCAAGGTGAAGGAGGGCGATTACCTCCTGGCCATCGACGGCCAACCCCTGCGTGCTCCCGACGCCATCCAGGCCCGGTTGCAGGTCATCAGGGGCCAGAAGGTGACTCTCACCGTGAACGCCAAGCCCACCTTGGATGGTGCGCACACCATCGAAGTCGAACCCGTCGCCAACGACTGGAGCCTCCGCTACGAGCGGTGGATCGCCAACAACATCGCGGCCGTGGACAAGGCCTCCAACGGCCAACTGGGCTACATGCACCTCACCGCCATGGGGGACCAGAACATCGGCCAGTTCGACAAGTACTGGCGCGCCTTCCGCTACAAGAAGGGTCTCGTCATCGATGTACGGGGCAACGGCGGCGGCTGGACCGAGTACTTCCTGATCGACAAACTGGAACGCAAGCAAGTGGGTTTCAATGTCATGCGCGGGATGGCACCCTTCCGCTATCCCAACACGGCTTCCGATGGCCGCTACGTCTTCCTCAGCAACGAGCAGAACGGCAGCGACGGCGAAGCCTTCCTGGCGCACGTGAAAGCCCGCAACCTGGGCACCATCGTCGGTGTGCCCAGTTGGGGCGGCCTGGTGGGCATCATCAACACCCAGTTCACCCTGGACGGCGGTACCGTGGAGCAGAGCAACAACGGCTTCTACGGCCGCGAGGGTCAGTGGTGGGTGGAGAACCACGGCGCCGACCCCGATGTCCTTCTCGAGAACGATCCCGCCAGCCTCCTGCAGGGCCACGACCGCCAGTTGGAAGTGGGCATCGCGACCTTGTTGAAGCAGCTCAAGGAAACTCCGACGCCCGCGTTCCCGCCGGTGCCGGCTTATCCCAAGCGTTAGCGATGGTTGGTACGACGCCCCGGTAGAAGGGTTCCGCGGCTTCCAGATCCGCACCAGCGTGTCGGAAAAAAACAAAATATATTAAAAAAACCACTAGTGTCCGGTTAGATGTCTAGCAATGGCAATTGTTTAGAATAGTTAGCATTCATTATTTTGCTTTCTTCCTGCGCAAAGCCGCGCCCCAGCTCGATTTTCTCGAAAACCGACACGGAGAAAATCTGCAGCAACGT
>JBBQEL010000076.1:0-11997 GCA_038320645.1 Holophagales bacterium
CTGGAAGCGGAACACCTCCTGCATGGCGGCCTTCGCCACAGCACGGCAGAGTTTTCCGTCATAGGCCAGGAGGTAGCGCAGCACCTTGGGCAGGCTCAGCACCCACTGGCGCAGGGGTACGGGCGGCAGGATGCGCTCGCAAAGCCACGCGGCGCCTTCCTCCATTCTTCGCCCCCCACAGGATGGACAGAACCCGCGCCCTTTGCAGGAGAACGGCACCAGGCGGTCATGCCCGCAGCCCGCGCAATGGATGCGGAGGAAGCCCTCCCGTAGATCACCGCAGCGGAGATAGGCCTCGAACTCCCGGCGGACGAAGGGTGGCAGCGGCCTGCCGTGGGCTTCGCAGGCTAGGCGCACCTTTGGCCAGTGGGCCGCCACGCACCGATGGAGCATGGCCTGGTCGAACAGGCGGGGCTGGTAGACCCTGGCACAAAACATTCGATATTTTTCGTCTTTTTTTCGCTATGATCAATCCCATTTACCCCCACCCCCCTCATCCGCTCAAGACACCGATTGCCGAGGTGCCTGTAAAGATTCTGTGGGGTGCGCAGGCCTGCCTGGGAAGCTTCCAACCGTCCTCTACACCATGCCTGGCCGGTCATACTGACTCCCGGAGGATCCCCATGTCTTACCGGAAGCCCAGCGACAGCATCCTGGAGGCCATCGGCAACACGCCCCTGGTCCGGCTGCGCCGCGTCGTCGCGAACCTGCCGGTGGAAGTCTTCGCCAAGCTCGAGTTCCTGAACCCCATGGGCAGCAGCAAGGACCGCATCGCGAAGTACATGATCGAGGCAGCGGAGCGGGACGGCCGCCTCAAGCCCGGCGATCTGATCATCGAAAACTCCTCGGGCAACACCGCCATGGGCATGGCCCTCATGGCCATCCAGAAGGGCTACCGGATCAAGGTCGTGGTGCGCGACACCATCTCGCAGGAGAAGCTGAATCAGCTGCTGGCCCTGGGCGCCCTGGTCCACAAGGCGGATACCAGCCTGCCGCCCGAGCACCCCGACAGTTACAACAACATCACGCCGCGCCTGGCCCGGGAAACGCCCGGCTGCTACTTCCCGGACCAGCATGGCAACTGCGAAAACAACGCCGCCCACTACCACGGCACGGGTCCCGAGATCTGGGAGCAGATGGAGGGGCGCATCGACTACCTGGTGGCCGGCGCGGGCACCGGCGGCACCATCGGCGGCGTGGGCCGCTACCTCAAGGAGAAGGATCCCCGCATCAAGGTCGTGGCGGTGGACCCGGTGGGTTCCGTGTTTTCCCCACACTTCCATGGCGAAAAGGAGTTGAAGGCAGGCCCCTACAAGATCGAAGGCCTGGGCGACGAGTTCCTCATCCCCACCATGGAGTTCGGCGTCCTGGACGACATGCTGCAGGTGACGGATCGGCAGGCCTTCCATTACACTCGGCGGCTGGTGCGGGAAGAGGGCATTCTCGCCGGTGGCTCCAGTGGCGCGGCCCTGTGGGCGGTGCTGCAAGTGGCGAAGAAACTGCCGCCCAGGGATCGGCCTGCACGCATCGTAACGGTGTTCCCGGATGGCGCGGGGCGCTACCTCAGCAGCATCTTCAATGATGCCTGGCTCGCTGAGCGCGGACTGGCCGAAGTCGATTCGCCGGAGCCGGGGGAATGACCGCCTTCTCCGGCACCTACGTCGAAGCCGTGCGCCAGGCGCTCTTCGACGCCATGGAAGCCGATCCCCGGGTCTGCTGCCTGGGCGAGGATATCGGCACCTACGGGGGCGCCTTCCGGGCCACGGCTGGCCTGTTGGAGCGGTTCGGATCCGACCGCGTGATCGATACGCCCATCGCCGAGCAGGCCATCGTGGGGGCCGCCATCGGCGCGGCACTCATGGGCCAGCGGCCCGTGGCGGAGTTCCAGTTCATGGACTTCGCGCTGCTGGCCGCGGATCTCATGGTGAACTTCGCCGCCAAGGCCCACTGGCGCTGGGGCGCCCCGGTACCCGCCGTGTTCCGGGGCCCCGCCGGCGGGGGCAGCGGGGGCGGGCCCTTCCACAGTCAGAATCCCGAGGGGCATTTTCTCGGTAGCCCCGGCTTGAAGGTCGTGGCACCGGGCACCGTGCGGGATGCCTACGCCCTGCTGCGGGCCGCCATCGAGGATCCGGATCCCGTCCTGTTCCTCGAGCACAAATACCTGTACCGCAGGCTCAAGGACCATTGGGACGAGGCCCCCACCGCGCGTCTCGGCGAGGCGGCCCTGCGCAAAGATGGCACGGCCGCCTGCATCATCACCTACGGCGCGGCGCAACACGTGGCCTTGGAGGCCGTGGCGGAACTCAATGTGGCCGTGCTGGATCTGCGCACCCTCTGGCCCCTGGACGATCAGGCGATCACGGAGCTGGCGCAGCGCACCCACCGCGTGCTGGTGCTCACCGAGGCCAGCCGCACCTATGGCCCCGGCGCCGAACTGGCGGCACGCATCAGCGAAACCTGCTTCCCCTGGCTCGACGCGCCGGTCCTGCGCGTGGGCGCCGCCGATACCCCCACACCCGCCAGCCCACCCCTGGACGCCGCCTTCCTGCCGGGAGCCGAGCGCGTGCGGATGGAGCTGGATCGTCTGCTGGCCTGGTGAGGGATGCTTCTCCGCGCCCTGTTCCTGGTTCTGGCCTGTTCGTTCCTGCCCGCAGCGCCCAAGGCGATCTGGGTGTGGGAAGCCGAGACCCTGCGCCTCCTCGATGACCGTGCCTACGAAGCCCATGTCCTGGGCCTCCTCAAGACGCATGGCTTCGGCACCCTCTACCTCTACGCCGACGACTACCGGGGCCGGAACCCCGTCCAGGACGAGCGCGCTGCCTACCAGGCGCTCCTTGGCCGCCTGCACGCCGCCGGGTTCCGGGTCGAGGCCCTGCTCGGATCCTTCCCCATGAAGACCTGGGAATACGTGCTGCCGGAACGGGATCACGCCGCCCGCGCCATGTTGCAGCACATCCTCGATTACAACGCGGCGGTCCCCGTCCCAGAGCGTTTCGACGGGGTCCAGCTGGACATCGAGCCCCACGCCTTGGACAGTTGGAACGACACCACCCGACTCGCCCTTTCCCAGATGTTCCTCACTCGCTCCAAGGAGTGGGTGGCCATGGCCCGCCAGGCTGGACAGGCCATTGAGATCGGCGCGGCCATCCCTTTCTGGTACGACGGCTTCGAGGTTGAGTGGGAAGGCACCAAGAAGCCCATGAACGCCCATGTCCAGGACCTCTACGACTATGTGGCGGTCATGGATTACCGGAACCGCGCAGAAGGCACGGACGGCATCATCGCCCACGCCCGGGAGGAAATCGCCTATGGATCGAGGCGGGGAAAACGCGTGATCCTCGGGTTGGAAACCGGTGAGGCCGAACCCGCGAAGGTGACCTTCCGGCACCGCGGCCCTGAAGCGCTGGCCGCGGAGATGGCTCTCACCGAGCGCGCCTTCACCCGGAAAACCTCCTTCTCAGGTTTTGCCATCCACCATCTGCGAAGCTGGCTGGAACTGCTCGGGAAGACGCCGCCCCGGCCCGCCACCAGCCAGTCCACCTCGCCGCTCCCCTGACCCATGCCTCCCCACCTCCGACGCTTCGCCGCTGCCCTCCTGGTCCTCGCCATCTGTGGCTGGGTCCTGAGCGAGGCGCCCACGCAGGGCGGGAACCGCCAGGAGGAAGGCCTCCAGGCCTCGCGGGAACTCCAGACGAAAAGCCAGGCACTGATGCGCGCGGGACGCCATGCCGAGGCCCTGCCTCTGGTCCAGCAACTGCATGACGCCTATCCGAGCAACCACATCTTCCTGGGCCGCCTGGCAGAGATCCATGAGCACCTGGGGCAATGGCCCGAGTGCGCCGCAGCCTGGGAGGCCTACCTGAAAGTCTCTCCCACTCCCTGGGAGGCCTTCCCAAGCCTGGGTGATACCTATGAGAAGCTGGGCCAGCTAAAGGCTTCCATTGGTGCCTTCGCCCGCTGGGTGGACCTCCAGCCAGATGACCCCGATGCAGTGTTCTTCCTCGGGCGGGCCTACGAGCGCGACCACCAGCACCAGAAGGCCCGTGACGTGTACCGCAGGGGGCTGCAGCAGCATCCGGACAACACGGATCTCCGGATCGGCTTGGCCCGCGTGACGCTGTTCACCGGCAGCGCCACTGAAGCCCGCCGCATGGCCGAGGAGGCCGTGAAGCGGTCACCCGGCTCCTCGGATGCCCGCCTGGTCCTCGGCATGGCCCTCCGCTCTGAAGGCTCCCTAGTGGCAGCTCGCCGTCAGCTCGAGCAGGCCCACACCCTGAGCCCCGACTACCTGGATGTGCTGCAGGTGCTGGGGGGGGTGGCTGAGCAGCAGCAAGACCTCCCGGCGGCCCGCGCGGCCTATGGCCGCCTCCTCCAACTCGATCCGAACCAGGCCGCTGTCCGCGCCCGGCTGGCGCGAATCCAAAGCGGGAGCCGCCCATGACCCGCAGCACCGTGCGACTCCTGGCCCGGGGCGCCTTCCTCCTGGTGGTGGTCGCGTCGGCCGCCATCTGCCTGCTGGTGGACATCCCCTTCACCTACCAGGCCGTGATCCGCGCGCGGCTGCTGCCCTGGCTGCCCGCTGCGATGGGTTGGCAACCCTGGGCGCTGCTCCTGGCCGTCCTCGCCAACGCCATGGTGGATCGGCTCCCGGGCACCGGCTTCCGGCTCCCCCAGGCCAGGGCGCTCTTCCTGGTTGCCGCAGGCCTGGCTGGACTCGCCGCCGCGGTGCACCCTTGGCTGCCCCACCTTGAGCCGGGGTTACCAGCCCGCGCGGGAACCATACTCTTTCTGCTGGCGGCAGGACTCCTGCTGGGCCTGGACCTGCTCGAGGCGCGACCCCATTGGCCCCAACGCGAGGCGGGTGCCGATGATGCGCGGCGGCTCCTTGTTACTGCGGGACTCACCACCCTCCTCGTGACGCTGGCCTCCTTCGCCATCGGGACGGCCCGGAGCCTGGCCTCGGCCCCCCTGCCGGGCCTGCAGGAGGTGGCGGCCACCTTCGGCTGGAGCCTTCTGGCCCATGGCCTGGTGGGCACCATGGCAGCGGTGGGAATCCTCGGCCTCCAATCGGCGGCCGGCTTCTTTCCGAAAACCCGGGGCGTGGAATTCCTCATCACGCTCCTGGCCATCGCCACCCTCTTCGCAGCCATTCTGCAGAGCGTCGTCTTCCCGGGCATCGCCTTCGCCGGGACCTTCGCCTGGGCCGTGGCCCTGTTGGTGGGATTGGCCCTGGCGGCCTTCCTCGCGCTCGTGGGCCTGGGGTTTCCAAACCGTCCCCTTGGCAGCGCGCTGGAGCTCTTCCTGCGCCCCCTCCATCCGGTCCGCGCGACCTGGCTGAGCGTGCTGCTCGGGCTGTGCTTCGCCTTAGGTGTCGCGCTCCTGGTCGGCCTGAAGGTCTCCCGCTTCGACTGGAACTACCTCTTCCAGCAGCTCGGCGCAATCCTCGTGGCGGCCCTGGTCTTCGCGCCCATCTACCTGTTCCAGTCCGCTGCGCCCGGACCCCATTCCTGGTCCCCGCGACTCTTCGCCGCGCCGCTTTGTCTCCTCGTCCTGTTCCGCCTCTGGGGCACGCCTCTGGCCCAGCCAGCGGCAGGCTGGTTGCTGCGCCCATCTGCCAGGGCCGTGGCGTCGCATACGGGCTTCGATGCCTCCGCGCGCCTGGCCGCCAACCTCCTGCGTCCCGCGACAACCGCTGGAGATTCCATCTACCGCCTGCTCCTGGCCAACAGCAATATCCCTCACGCCGTGCGGGTAGACGCGAGGGATCTGCGCCTGGTGGAGCCGCTGACGGCGAACCGCGGCGACCGGCCAGACATCTACATCTTCGTGGTGGACAGCCTGCGCCAGGACTATCTGGGCGCCTACAACAAGCGGGTGACCTTCACACCGAACCTGGACCGGTTCGCAGCAGAGAGCACGGTCCTTCCCAAGGCCTTCACCCGCTACGGCGCCACGGGCCTGTCCGAGCCCTCCATCTGGGTGGGGGGCCTGCTCCTGCACAAGCAGTACATCGTCCCCTTCCATCCCCTGAACACGCTCCAGAAACTGATCGTGGCCGATGGCTACCGGCCCTTCATCTCCATGGATTCCATCCTGGAGGTGGTGGTGAAACCAACGCCTGGCCTCGTGCGGCTCGATGCGGGCACCGGTACCGGCGACCTGCGGCTGGGCGCGACGCTGAAGGAGCTGGAAGGGAGGCTGGACCAGGCACCGCGCGACCAGCCGGTGTTCGTCTACACCCAGGCCCAGGACATCCACATCTCCAACATCAACCGCGAGGGCAAGGATGTGCCCAGCGGCGGCGATTACCCAGGTTTCTACGCCCCCTACGCCAGCCGCGTGCAACGGCTGGACGCCCAGTTCGGTGCCTTCATCCAGCACTTGAAGGACCGCGGCCGGTACGAGCGCAGCATCATCATCCTCACGGCGGATCATGGCGATTCCCTGGGCGAGGATGGCCGCTTCGGCCATGCCTACACACTGTTCCCGGAAATCATGAAGGTGCCCCTGATCATCCACGTGCCGGAAAAACTGCGGGCCGGAATGGTGCTCGACCCCACCCGGGCGGCGTTCCTCACGGACATCACGCCCACGCTCTACTACCTTCTGGGGCACCGGCCCCTGGCCTCGGATCCCGTGCTGGGCAGGCCGCTCTTCACAATGACCCAGGCGGAGCAGGATCGCTATCGCCGCGACCACCATCTCATCGCCTCCAGCTATGGCGCCGTGTGGGGCATCCTTACCGGCGACGGCAATGGCCTCTACATCTCCGACGGCGTGAACTTTACGGATCACTTCTTCGACCTGGGCGCGGAGGCCAAGGGCACGCCCAAGACCGTCACGCCGGGGTTGAAACAGCGGTACGATCGGCTGATCGTGGAAGAAATCCAGCATCTCAACGCCTTCTACGGATTCAGGAGCGGGACATGAACGCGATCGCATTCCGGAGCCTCGCTCCGCTCGCCCTGGCCCTGGCGGGTCTCCCCCTCGGGGCGCAGGTCGCGGCCGCCCCGGCGCCGGAGGGCGTGGACGAGCAGTTCGCCCGGGCCCGCCAACTGGCCTTCGCCGGGCAGCGAACCGAGGCCATCGGACTGTGCCGCGCGGCCCTCCGGCGCAGCCCGGATTACCATGACATCCGCATCCTCATCGGTCGCATCCACACCTGGGAACGGCGCTACGACGAGGGGCGCGTGGAACTCCAGCAGGTGCTCCAGGCCCAGCCCGACCACCTGGACGGGCGCGTGGCCCTGGTGGACCTGGAACTCTGGTCGGAGCATCCCCGGGCTGCCGTCACGCTCTGCGATGAGGGGCTCGCCCTGCGGCCCGCCCAGCCGCTCCTGCTGTTCCGGAAGGCCCGCGCCCTCAAGGCCGTGGGCGACTACCCGCAGGCCCTCGCCGTGGCCAAACAGGCCCTGGCGGCGGATGCGAGCCTGCACGAGGCCCGCCAGTTCATCGAGAACCTGGCAGAACTCACTCAGCGTTCGAAACTGTACCTGGGGGAAACCTGGGATCATTTCGACCGCACCTTCGATCCGTGGCACATGGAAACCTTCAGCGCCTCCCATCGCTTCGACGCCGGATCGGTCATCGGCCGGATCAACCACGCCGGCCGCTTCGGCGACACCGGCAGCCAACTCGAAGTGGACGCCTATCCCAGATGGAAGGACGGCACCTATTTCTACCTGAACGCCGGTTTCTCCGGGGCTTCGATCTTCCCCCACCGCCGTTACGGCGCCGAGATCTACCACAACTTCCCGAAGGGCATCGAGGGTTCGCTGGGGCTGCGCCACCTGCGCTTCACGGCCTCGAACGTGACGATCTACACCGGTTCGCTGGGGAAGTACTGGGGCGACTACCTGTTCAGCCTCCGGGCCAATGCCACGCCCAGTTCTATCGGATCCTCCCAATCGGGCTCGGTCTCGGCGCGCCGCTATTTCAGGGATGGCGAAAACCACCTGACCCTCAGCCTCGGCTCGGGCGTGTCCCCCGACCAGCCCAACCCCAGCGCCGAGATCCTGAACCTGCGCTCCCGCAAGGCCAGCCTGGCGGCCCAGGGCTGGATCCACCGGCGGTTCATCCTGTCCGGCAGCCTCGCCTACGAAAAACAGGAACTCGGCTCAGGACTCGAGCGGGCCCAGACGACCCTCGGCGCAGGACTCGAATGGCGCTTCTGAGCGCGAACAGCATTGGAAACCACTGAATCCGCTTCTTTTTTGCTAATCTTCTTGCTATGAGCAGGACTTGGCCTGAACCCACCCGGGTCCTCATCGTCGAGGACGACCAGGCAACTGCCCGGATCATCCAGGCACGCCTGGAGATGGAAGGCCTGCAGGTATTCGTGGCCTCCAATGGCGTGGATGGCCTGGAGATCCTGCACCGTGAGGCCATCGACCTGGTCACCACCGACCTCATGATGCCGGCCATGAATGGCTTCCGCCTGGTCCAGGAAATCCGCGATCTGCCGCCCCCCAAGGGACGCGTGCCCATCCTGCTCATCTCGAGCAACCAGAACGAGCAGGACATGGTCCGCTGCCTGGCGGCGGGCGCCGATGACTACATGACCAAACCCATCTCGGCTTCGGTGCTCGTGGAGCGCCTCTGGCGCATGCACCAGCGCGCCTTCAGCGCGGGCTGAGGCGGGCCATGCACCTGCCCCCGGACCTGGTACTCCGGGCCCTGATTTGGGGAACCCTGATCCTGGCCTCGCTCGTCACCAGCCTCATCCTGCTGGGAGCCGGGATCCAGTTCCGCCGCGACCGGCAGAACCAGTACCGCATCGCGCGCTTTCAGGCCTGGGAGAAGGATCTGGCCACCTACCTCTTCAGTGGCGAGGGTGCGTCCCGCCCCTTCCCGCCCATCGCCCACGAGGACCGGAGGCTCTTCCAGACTTTCCTGGCGCGGTACCGCGCCACCCTGGCAGGCCAGGAGGCAGAAGCGCTGCGGGATCTCTATCTGCGCCTCGGAGTGCACAACAGCCTGCCGCGGCGCCTGCAGCACCGTCTGGCCACCACCCGCGCCCAGGCCGCCCTGGAGGTCGGCGCCTTCCGCTTGACGGAACAACTGGAGCGCGTCGTTCCCCTGTTGAATGATCCCGTGCCCTATGTGGCCCACCTGGCCGCCCAGGCCCTGGCCCGGGCCGGGGATCTGCACTTCGCCCGGCCGGTGCTGGACTGGGTGTTGCGCGAGGAACGCTATCAGCGCGAGCGCCTCCTCCGAGTGCTGGAAGCCTTCGGCCCGGGGCTCCTGCCCTGGCTGGAGGAGAACCTCGAGCCACCCGCAACGGATCCCGAATCCTGGATCCTCTTCGCCCTGCTGACCGGCTCCCACCGCCACCGGGAGAGCGAACCGCGCCTGCTGGAGCTGCTCGAAACGCGTGACATGGACATCCAGGCCGCAGCCCTGAAGGGCCTCGCGGCCCTGGCGGATCCGCTCACCTATCCGACAGTGGAGCCGTACGCGCGGCATGAGGCCTGGCCCATCCGCGCCCAGGCCGCGAAAGCCCTGGGGCTGATCGGCGGACCGGATGCGATCCCCACGCTCATCGAGCTGACCAGCGATCCGGTCTACGAAGTGCGCCGCAACGCCGCCCAGGGCCTGGCGGACCTCGGCCATGCGGGCGCCTCGGCACTGACCTGGCTCGCCGAGGATCCCACCGCGGACCGCTTCGCGCGGGACATCGCCATGGAGCGTCTGGAGTGGGCCGACGAGCGGGGCCACCAGTGAGCTTCCGCACCTTCATCACCGCCTTCATCGAGTGGGGGATCCTGGCCTACTTCCTGGCCCTCCACATCACCCACCTGTCCCTGATCCTCCGCGCCTTCTTTTCGATCCGCCAGTATCAGGACGAAGTGGCGACGGATCGCCTCGACACCGCCTTCGAAACCAGCCACTACAAGCCGATGACCCTCATCTGCCCCGCCTACAACGAGGAGGCGGGCGTGGTGCCGAGCGTCAACAGCCTCATCAGCCTGCGCTACCCGGAGTTCCAGGTGGTGGTGGTGAACGACGGCAGCAAGGACGCCACCCTCGAAAAGCTCATCGCCGCCTTCAAGCTCAAACCCAGCCAGCGCGTGCTCCGCCAGCTGCTGCCCACCAAGGAAGTGCGCGGTATCTACGAAAGCGCCTATGTCCCCAACCTGGTGGTGGTGGACAAGGCCAATGGCGGCAAAGCCGACGCCCTGAACTGCGGCGTGAACCTGGCCCGCTATCCGCTGGTCTGCTGCATGGACGGCGACAGCCTGCTGGAAAATGATTCGCTCCTGCGCATCGCCAGGCCCTTCATGGACCGGCCCGACCTCGTCGCCTCCGGCGGCGTGATCCGGCCCCTGAACGGCTGCAAGGTCACGGCCATGGGCATCCGGGGTATCCATCTGCCGGACTCCTGGCTGGCCCGGTTCCAGATCGTGGAATACCTGCGGGCCTTCCTCTTCGGCCGTGTGGGCCTGGCCTCGCTGGACACCATGTTCATCGTGAGTGGGGCCTTCGGCGTGTTCCGCAAGGATCTGATCGTGAAGGCCGGCGGCTTCGAGGTCGCCACCATCGGTGAGGACTTCGAGCTCGTCGTGCGCCTCCACCGTTGCCTGCGCGAATGGAAACAGCCCTACCACATCACGCTCGTGCCCGATCCCGTCTGCTGGACCGAAGTGCCGGAGGATACGAAGGTGCTGGGTCGGCAGCGGAACCGCTGGCAGCGGGGCCTCCTGGAGACCCTCTGGCGGCACCGGCGGATGTGGTTCAATCCGAAGTACGGCCGCGTGGGCCTGTTCTCCATGCCCTACTTCATCTTCTTCGAGGCCCTCGCGCCGGTGATCGAGGTGATCGGCTACACGGTGTTCGTGTGGTCCCTGTGGCACCACTCCATCAACACCCCCTTCGCCATCCTGTTCATCTACGTCGCCCTGCTCCTCGGCGTGCTGAACTCCGTGGTATCCGTGGTGCTCCAGGAGATCAGCGGCCACCGGTACCAAGGCTTCAAAGCCTGGTTCATCCTGCTGTTCACCGCCGTGGCCGAGAACTTCGGCTACCGCCAGATGACCGTCTGGTGGCGGCTGAAGGGCACCATTGACTGGATTCGTGGCAAGGAGGGCTGGGGCCACATGAAGCGCAAGGGCATCGGTCCCCAGGAGCCCCCTGCCGTTCCGGCGCCTTGACGGACCCAACCTCTCCATTCATCCTGAATTCTCGATCTTTGGCAGTCCAAGAGCGTTATCCAGAAAGGTGGAGGGAAAGGCCCTGTGAAACCTTGGCAACCTGCGACAGCAAGGTGCCAACTCCTGCCCCCGGTTTGCCCGGGGGGAAGATACCAAACCGTCACAGACTGACCCGAGAACCCCTGGATGCCGATCATATGGACTGCCGCCTTCAGGCGATCCCATGACCCAACCCACCTTCCAGCAGGCCCTCGATGCAGGCGAGTGTTTCCTCTTTGACGGAAGCACCGCCACGGCCCTGCATGAACGGGGGATCACCCTGCAGCGCAGCTTCGAGGAGTGCAACCTCAAGTCGCCGGATCTGCTGCTGGCCATCCACGGCGAATTCCTCGCGGCCGGGGCGCAGGTGCTCACCACCAATACCTGGGGCGCCAACCGCCTGAAGCTGGCCGTCCGGGGCCTGGAAGCGCAGCTGACCGACATCAACCGGGAGGGCGTGGTCCTGGCCCAAAAGGCCATCGCCCAGCAGGGTGCCCGCGCCTGGGTGGCGGGCTGCATCGGGCCCCTCGGCGTGCGCATCGAACCCTGGGGGCCCACCTCCTTCGACGAAGCCCGCGCCTTCTTCCGCGAACAGGCCATCGTGCTCATCGACGCTGGCGTGGACCTGCTCGTGCTGGAAGCCTTCGAGGATCTCAACGAAATCCACCAGGCCATCCTCGCCGTCGAGAAACTCAGCAGCCTGCCCATTGCCGCGCTGATGACCACCAACGACGACGGCCAGGCCCTCTTCGGCGCGGAACCCGAGTGGTTCATCAAGCAGCTCGACACCTGGGGCGCACACCTGGTG
>JBBQEL010000077.1:0-11913 GCA_038320645.1 Holophagales bacterium
AGTGAACACGGTAATTTGGGCCGTATCCACCCGCGCTGGGGCTCCACGCGGGGGCTCCGTCCCCGCGCCTTTTTGGGGAGCACGGCGGCGGCGCCCCGGCGTGACTCCCGGCCCTGCCGGAAGCCGCCTCCGGCGGGCCCATGCGGAGAGAAGCCGCGCCCTGCTTTATCCCCGGCATCCCCGTTCATCCCCGGCTAAATCAGTTCGCTTTTGAATCCTGTGAATCCAGCTTTTCAATCCTGTTAATCCTGTCCAGGCTTTTTCACTCCGGATCCGGGAAAGCCGGGATGTTCATCTGGGTGGGGGTCCAGTCGACGAGGGGGTCGGCGCGTTCGGGCCGGATGAAGGTGAGGCCCACGGCTTCGACGGTCTGTCGGAAGCGGTGCAGGTCCTCGCGGCCCAGGAAGGTATTCTCCTGGTGCTCGGGGAGGCGCGTCCAGAGTTGTTGGAAGCTGGGGAAGGCGTCCTGGATGCGGGCCCGGGCACCCAGCTTCTCGCCCCGCTGCAGCAGCAGCTGGGCGCCTTCGGCGCTGGCTTCGAGGATCAGGGCGGGGAACTGCAGGTCCCGGGCGGCGGCCTGGACTTCGCTCCAGGCCTGCAGCGCCTCCTGCGCCACCGCCTCGGAGGTCGGCACCGTGGAGAGCAGCAGGGCGTGGGCCCGGTGCCATTCCAGATCCAGCCAGCGGGAGCCGGAACCTTCCACCGGGCCCTTGAGGTTTTCGAGGATCGCCCAGCCCTGCTCGGGGGCTTCCAGCCGCGACTGGCGGGCCTCCCGGGCCATGGCCTGACTGAAGCGCAACTGGGCGAGCCGCTGCCGCCAGAGCAGGCCAGTGGCTTCGTAGTGTTCGGCGGCGGCCTTGAAGAGCCGCGCCGTATCCCGCCAGGCGCTGCGGAAGCGGGCGACCTCTCCCTGCAGGAAGAGGTGATCCCCCCGTTCCTCGGGCGACAGCAGGGCCGGCTGGGCGGCGAGGGCCTGGTACTGGGCGTGGTCTGCGGCCACCGCATCGCCCATGGCCGCCAGGGTGCGGGCGCGCCAGATCTGCGCCAGGGCCACCAGGGCCGGATCCCCCAGGCGTTGGGCCTGGGTGAGCGCCCGGTCCAGGTGGGACAGGGCGGGCCCGAGGAACTGCTGGAGGCTGCGGACCATGCCGAGGGCGAGATGCCCCCTGGCCTGGAGGGCGATGTCGCTCTGCATCCGGGCGGTCTGCAGGGCCTCCCGCAGGAGGCCGATGGCCGCGTCGGACTGCCCCTGGGCCAGGCGGACCTGCGCCAGGGCGATCTGGACCGGGACCAGGCTCCGGAAATCCTGACCGTGTTCCAGCAGGCGCTGGGCGGACTGGAGAAGCGCCCCGGCCCGCAGAAATTGGGACTGGCCACCGATGGCCCGCCCCAGGGCCAACATCAGCGCGGCCTGGTCCTGGATCAGGGGCTTGAAGCCACTCTGGATCTGCAGGCCCTCCTCCAGGGCGCGGATGCCCTTGGTGAGGTGGCCCTGGAGCAGGTGGAGTTGGCCCAGGGTCAGCCGCAGGCGCGGTTGCTCGGGATTCAGCGGATGGTCCGCCAGGCGTTCCGCGGCGGCGATGAGGGCTTCATGCGCCTCGGCGGGTCGGCGGAGATGGAGGTAGAGCTGGGCGCGTTTGCGGAAGAGCCGGGCCTCCGCCAGGCGCACCTCCTCACCCTGCGGGGCGCGGGCCAGGGCCGCCAGGGCATGGCCCACAGACTCCAGAGCCTCCTCGGCGGGCGGGCGGGCGGGGGCTTCCCCGGGGGCCTGGACACCTCTGGCCCAGGCATCGGCCAAGTGTTCGTGGAGGCGGGCCTCGTCCCAGGGGCCGGGCTTCAGCTGGAGGGCCTGGGCCACCGTCCGGTGGACTTCCAGCGGGGCGCGCGGTTCTCCATGGTTGATGCTGGCCAGCACCTCGGCCAGGGCGGTGGCTTCATCCGAGGCCAGGGACCGCAGGGCCACGGGGCAATCCCACCCCTGCTCGTGGAGGACGGCCATGAGGGCCCGGGCGAGGCGCTTGAGCTCGGGCTGGGGCGTATGGGTGAGGACCAGCTCCCGCCAGCGGGGATCGGGAATCATGGCCTGACCCCTTTGGTTCTGGGCCAGTCGCGAGCCCACGGCCCCGAGCAGGGCATCTTCCAGCAGGTCCTCCTGCAGCCCGAGCAGGCGCCCCAGGGCTGCGGTGGGCAGGGGGCGCTCCGCCAGGGCGAGCAGCCGCACCAGGGTGGCCGAAGCCGCCGTGAGCCGCTGGAGACGACCCAGGAAGATCTGGCGCATGAGATCGTCCTCGGCCTTCAACGTGGCGGGTTGGCCGGGTGCCAGACTCCAGGCTCCGGCCTGCCAGATCAGGGACCCGGATTGCTGGGCCAGTTCCAGGAAGTTCCTGAGCAGCCCCGGATTGCCCAGGCTCTGGGACACCAGATCCGCCAGGAAGGTCTCGGGCAGGTGGTGCTCCCCCAACAGATCGAGCAGCACCAGCCGCAGAGCCTCGTCCTCCAGGCGGTTCACCCCCACGAGGGCCGCTGTAGGCTCGCTTCTCAGCTCGGCGATGAGGGGTTTCAGTCCCGCCCCCTGGGCGCCCGTGGTGAGCGACAGGAGCCAGGGGAGTCGGGAGCCGTGGGCCAGTTCCCGGAGCAGGGCCAGGACGCTGGGGGCGGCCCGGTCCAGGGCCGACAGGTGCAGCAGCCGGGGATGCTGGAGCCCGGCGAAGTCCAGGGCTTCCAGGGCGGCCCGGATCTCTTCGGGTTCGGGACCGGCCTCCTGCCGGTGGAGGTGGCGACCGCCGGTCAGGAAGGCGAAGGCCTGGACCCGCAGGGACAGCGCCTTGGCGGCTTCGGGGCGCTGGGCGTAGAAATCCACTTCGCTGCCCATGAGCAGGGCCTCAAGCAGCCGGCCCAGGAAGCGACCCGAAGTCTCATCCGCCGAGGCCACCAGGTGGTGCACCCAGATGCCTTCGCTCTCGGCCACCGCGCAGGCCCAGGCGGCCAGATGCTCCTTGCCCACCCCTTCCTCGCCCTGCAGCAGGACGATCCGCTCCATGGGCATCGGGGCGCTGAAGCCGAGCATCAGGGATTTCAGATAGGGCAGTTCCTGGCTCCGTCCCCGGAACGGCCTTGCGATGGCCTCGGAGAAAATCCTGGGATGGCTCCAGGGCAGATCCTCGGAGAGCGCAGGGGCCGGTGCCGTGAGCGGAAGGAACAGGGGCAGTCCCTCCAGGGCCCAGGGCGGCTCGCCGATCACCCGCGGAATCTGGGTGAGCCCGGGGCGGAAGGTGATCACTTCCGGGTGCAGGCAGCGGGGGTGGGGATCGCCCTTCAGCCGGTCGCGCAGGTGCTGGAGGAGGGCTTCGCGCTGGCTTTCGCCCCATCCGGCCCAGAGGCGTGCTAGGGGAACGCCCTGGAGGGCCTGGAGGCACCAGGCCTGCTCGTGGTCGAACCCGACATGGCCGATGACCGGATCCAGGGGTGAGGCGTCCAGAAAGCGGGCAAGGAAGGTGTCGCGGATCTGGCCGAGGTCGCGATCCGTGGGCAGGGGCGACCAGATCTGGGCGAGGAAACGCGCCCCATCCAGTTCGCGGCGCATGAGGTGCCAGGCACAGCCCTCCCCCGTGCCCAATTCCTGGAGCCAGGTGTAGCGCAGGGTTCCGAGAAAGCGCGTCACATCCACAGGGGCTGCTTCCGCAGAGGGTCAACAACAGGGGGCATGACCGAGAGTGTACCTCAGCGGGCTGCTCACTGATGCTCGCGGCGCAAGGACGCTGGAAAACTGGAAGGGGATGAACAGGATTCCGAAAGGGGAACAGCTTTTTTGCCGCTGATCTTGCTTTTTAAATCCTGTTCATCCAGCTTTTCAATCCTGTTCATCCTGTCCCAACTTTTCCTGCCGGATCAGCGCGCGAAAAATGGATCCAGGATCACGGCGGCGGTGAGCACGAGTGCGAACAGGTTGATGTTCATGAAGACGCGGCGGTAGAGGGTGGCATCCTGGCCGGGCCGCAGCAGGGGCAGCGAGCCGAGGATCAGCCAGAGGGCGCCCAGGCCGAGCATGATTTCCGCGGGCCGGGAGGCCAGCACCCGGAACAGCGGCAGCAGGCCGCAGGCGGCGGCGGTGCCGCAGATCCAGGTGAAGGTGAGCCGCGAAAGCCGGGGCCGTCCGAACAGGCCCACCAGCGTGGGATAGCCGGCGTCCTCATAGCCTTCGGCGTGCAGACCCACCAGCAACCAGAAGTGCGGCACCTGCCAGATGAAGAAGACGAAGGCGAGGGTCAGCACCGAGGGATCGGTCACGCTGCCGCCCGCCGCCGTCCAGCCGATGGCCGGGGGCAGGGCGCCGATGAGCGAACCCGGCACCACTGCGAACGCACTGATGCGTTTCAGGGGCGTGTAGAAGCCATTGTACCAGGCAAGGGCCAGGGCCCCCAGGAGTGCCGAAGTCAGGTTGTGGGCCAGCCACAGCAGCAGGAAGCCCGACACGGCCATGACCACCGCGATGACGGCAGCTTGGGCGGGGGTGAGATCCCCGCGGGGGATGGGCCGATTCGCCGTGCGCGGCATCAGGGCGTCGAAGCGATGCTCCTGCACTTCGTTGAGGGCGCTGCTGCCCATGGCCAGCAGCAGGATGCCCAGGAGCGTCGTCACCAGGCCCAGGTCCGCGCCCCGCAGAAAGGCCACGTAGCCGGCTGCCGCCGTGAAAGTGGAAGCACCCGAGATCCGCAGCTTGGTCAGCTCCACAAAGGTGGAGAGAGGGCTGGGCTTGGAGACGGGAATGGCGGTAGTGCTCAAGGGGGCTCCACTCCGGATTTGATTAGGGGTATGGCCGCCATCCCTTCCATCGCTCCCATCCCATTCATCCCTGTTCATTCTGTTTTGTATGGCTGAAAACCATTGCCTGGAGAACAACGCAGAGGAAATACCAATCAACAGGGATGAAAGGGATGAAGGGGATAAAAACAGGAATAAGGATGAACCAGGGAAGAAGTGCTGACCGTGTAGGTGTTTGTTCGAAAGGTGGTGTTAGAACTTTAGTTCAGGCCCTTGATATAGTTCACGACCTCATTCAGTTCCTGCTCGGTGAGCGCTGTCGGGGGCATGGCGGGCGGATAGCCGCGCACCACATGCTCCATGGGGCTGGTGATGGAGCGGCGCAGGTAGGCGTCGTCGACCGTGATGCGTTTGTAGCCACCGGCGATGAGGACCTGCTCCTCGCGGCCGTAAAGGGCCTTCAGAGTGGGGCCGACCTTGGGTTTGCCATCGACCGAGTGGCAGGCGAGGCAGCCCTTGGCGGTGAGCACGGCGAGGCCCATGGGCAGGCCCTGGAGCTCAGGATGGGCTTCGCTGGCGCGGAAGTTCCGTCCGGGCTCAGGGGCGTCCTCGCCACCGAAGTACCAGGCCTTGAACTCTTCTTCGGGAACCACGATGACCTTGCTCAGCATGAGGCTGTGGTCCACGCCGCAGATCACCGTGCATTGGATGTCGTAGGAGCCGACCTTGGTGGCCTGGAACCAGGTGGTATTGGTGCGGGCGGGCACGGCATCGATCTTGAGGCGGAAGGAGGGGACATAGAAGCCATGGACCACATCGGCGCTGCGCACTTCCACCTTCATGGGCTTGCCGAGGGGGGCGAACAGCACCTTGGCCTGCTTGCCGTTGGGGTATTCGAACGACCAGCTCCACTGCCGGGCCGTGACCTTGATGGCCATGGCATCGCGCGGTGCCTGGCTCATGTACTCGTAGTTGGTCCAGCCGTAGTAGAAGATCGACAGGAACAGCAGCAGGGGGACGACGGTCCAGACGATCTCGAGGCCCACATGGCCGTCGATCTGCGAGGCAACCGGGTTGCGCTTCTTGCTGTAGCGCACGACGAAATAGATCATCAGCACCGTGATGAAGATCAGGAACGCCACAGAAAGTCCGAACACGTAGAAGAAGACCTCGTCGGATTTCTGGGCTGAAAGGGCGGCTTGGTTCATCCAATCCATGGGGACCTCAGCGGAAAGCGACGTCGGAGAAGAGCAGGGCGAAGAAGATCAGCAGCGTGCCGAGGGTCACCAGGATCACGATCTTGAAGAGCGGTCCCTCGTATTTCAGGTGCATGAAGTAGTAGAAGACCAGGCCCGCCTTGAGGGGCGTCAGCGTGAGCAGGCCCCAGACGGCGGCGGTCTGGCCCAGGTGGCTGACACCCACCAGGCAGCCGGTGAGGATCAGCAGGAGGACCCAGATCTTGATGAAGGTGGCATAGCCGGGATGCTCGCCCTGGCGTTCGGCGCCATGGTCGGCGGTGGATTCGAGGTGTTCGCTCATGGTCATGCCCTTACGCGGCCAAGTAGAACAGCGGGAGGAGGAAGATCCAGATCACGTCCACCAGGTGCCAGTAGAGGCCACCATTCTCCAGGTGCACATAGCGGTCCTGGCGGATGCGGTCCGTGGCCACCCACCAGAGCATGACGCCCAACACCGAGAGCCCGGCAATGACGTGCAGGCCATGCAGCCCGGTCATCGTGAAGTAGAGGCCGAAGAAGACCTGCTCGCCTGGGGGCAGCGTCGCGAGGTGGGCTGAATTCGGGTAGAGGCCGTGATGGAATTTCGCGCTCCACTCGAACCCCTTGATCACCAGGAAGGCGAGGCCCAGGACGAGCGTGCTGCCCAGGAAGGCCATGGCCCGTTTCTTTTCGGCCCGCTGCACGGCCACGATGGCGAGGACCACCGTGAGGCTGCTGGTGAGCAGCACCACGGTGTTGATGATGCCAAGGGTGGCGTTCAACTCGCCCCCGCCATGGTGGAATTCGGCGGGGTAGCGATAGCGCATGTACGAGTAACCGAGGAAGAGGCCCCCGAACAGCACCATCTCGGTCACGAGGAACAGCCACATGCCGAGGCGTGAGGCGAAGTCGTCGCGGTGCGCGTGCCCGGTCATTTTCGCTCCTCCTGCTCGAAGTGATAGGGCCCCTGGGTGACGGTGGGGATGACATCGAAGTTCTCGAGTGGCGGCGGGCTGGGGATGGTCCATTCAAGCGTCACACCGCCCCAGGGATTGGCCTCAGCCTTGGGCCCCTTGAAGATGGCGTAGAGCAGGGCTCCGAAGAAGATCAACAGGCCCAGGACCAGCAGCCAGCTGCCAACAGTGGCCACCACATGCATGGTGTGGTACTGCGGCAGGTGGACGTAGTAGCGTCGGGGCATGCCCATCATGCCGAGGATCATCATGCCGAAATACAGCATGTTGAAGCCGATGAACATGGGGAACCAGGAGATGTAGATGGCCTTCTTGGAGTACATCCTTCCCCACATCTTGGGGAACCAGTAGAGCAGCGCTGCGAACAGCGCCATGCCCGTGCCGCCGAACATTACATAGTGGAAGTGGCCCACGATGAAGTAGGTGTCGTGGATGTGGACGTTGATGGCCAGGGCCCCCTGCATGACGCCGGTGAGGCCGCCGATGCAGAACAGGAAGATGAAGGTCAGGGCGAAGAAGAGGGGTGGTTGGAAGTCGATGCTGCCCTTGTAGAGGGTGCTCACCCAGTTGAAGACCTTGATGGCGCTGGGCACCGCCACGATCATCGTGAGCAGCGAGAAGATCATGAGGGCCATGCCGCTCATGCCCGAGGTGAACATGTGGTGGGCCCACACCAGGCTGCCCACGCCGGCGATGGACATCGAACTGAACGCGATGGCCTTGTATCCGAAGATGGGGCGCTTGGTGAAGGTGGGGATGATCTCGGAAATGGCGCCCATTGCGGGCAGGATCATGATGTAGACCGCCGGATGGGAATAGATCCAGAACAGGTGCTGGTAAAGCAGGGGATCACCGCCCTTGGAGGGATCGAAGATGCCGATGCCGAAGAACCGTTCGAGGATCACCAGTACCAGGGTGATGGCCAGGATGGGGGTGGCCAGCAGCTGGATCCAGGCGGTGGAGTAGAGCGCCCAGCACATGAGCGGCATCCGGAACCAGTGCATCCCGGGCGCCCGGAGGCGGTGGATGGTGGTGATGAAGTTGATGCCCGTGAGCATGGACGAGAAGCCCAGGATGAAGGCCGCGAAGACCGCGAGGCTCACGTTGGTGCCGGTCTTCAGGCTGAAGGGGGCGTAGAAGGTCCACCCCGTGTCCGGAGCGCCGCCCCCCGTGAAGAGCGACAGGATCGCGAGGATGGCCCCGACCATGAAGAAGTACCACGAGGCCAGGTTGAGCCGGGGGAAGGAGACATCCTTGGCGCCGATCAGGATCGGCAGGAAGAAGTTGCCGAAGATGGCCGGCAGGCCCGGAATCACGAACAGGAAGATCATGATCACGCCGTGCAGCGTGAACAGGGCGTTGTAGGTCTGGGCCGTGACGAGCTTCTGGAAGGTGGTCAGCTGGACCAGCCGCATCACTACGCCAATGCCCACGCCCACGAAGAAGAAGGTGATCATCGCGTAGAGGTAGAGCAGGCCGATGCGCTTGTGGTCCGTGGTGGTCAGCCAGCCCAGCAGGCCCTTCCGCGGCCCGGTGTCCTCCAGGTAGCTTGGCTCTGCGGTGGAAGCGTGGGTGCCGCTCATGCGCCCTCCTCGGTCTTGGCCTTGCCATTGCGCCCCTTGCGGACCAGCACGACCACGAAGATCGCGGCCGCCAGGAGGATCACGATGGCGCCGATGCTGGTGGTGTTCAAGACATAGCGGCGCCCGGCTGGGTCATAGCTGAAACAGAATTTCAGGAACTTGTTGATGGTGGGCTGGGCTTCGCCGCGGGCTGACTCCTGCGCCGCCAGCTGGAGGTCTGCCGGCAGGTAAGTGGTGCCGTACATGTAGCGGGTGATCCGGCCCTTGGGGCTGATGAAGATGATGGCGGCGGCATGGACGAAGTCGTCGTCCACGCGCTTGAACTTGAAGCCGACCGCATCGGCGAGCGCCTTGGTGGTGGCTGCGGGACCGGTGAGGAAGCGCCAGGCGGCGGGCGGAAAGGGCCGGGTGATCTCGCCCAGGTAATTGGTGCGCTTCTGGGCCGCGATCTCGGGCTCGTCGCGTTCGTCGAAGCTCACTGTGAGGACCTGGAAATCCTGCCCAGGTTCGGCCTTGGTGCGGTTCAGCACCTCGACGACGCCGCTGAGTTGCGGCGTGCAGATGCCCGCGCAGCGGAAGTAGTTGAGGGTGAGAATGGTGGGCTTGTCGATGAGCTGGCGGAGGGTGATGGGCTGGCCATCCTCGCCTTTGAGTTGCAGATCCAGTGGGATGGTGGCGCCGAGGCGTTCATTGATGCCCACCTCGTCGGGCGTGAAGGAGGGCGCCGCGGGCTTGGGGGCTGTCTGGCCGGTAAGCCGAACCACGGTCAGGGCCGCGAAGGCGAGGGCAAGGAGGCTGCGTCGGAATAGCGGTGTGGTCATGGCGTTCTCAGCGGAGCGTGGAAGCGGGGGGCGGGGGTTGGGCTGCTGCGTATTCGCGGCAGAGCACCGTCACGGCGCGGGCCACGGGGATGCGGTTGGGGATGACTTCGCCGGCGCTGGCAAAAAGCTTTTCGAGGGCGGCCAGAGCCTTGGGGTCGCTGGTGCCGTGCTCGAAGGCGCCCAGCGACTGGACGACATGGGCCAGGGCCATGCGGTCCTTCTTGGAGAGGTAGTTGTAGGACACCATCGAACTGCCCTTGATGCCCTCCTCCAGCGTCTTGTAGATGTCTTCGATACGGCTCCCGTTTTTCCAGACTGCTTTCACAGTGAAGTTGCGGGGTTTGGGTGTGAGGCCTGTGCCGCCGGGGCCGTCGCCCTTGCCCTCGGGGCCGTGGCAGGTGGCGCAGCTCTGGGCGTAGACGGCCTTGCCGCGGACCAGCAACGCGGGATTGGGGGTCATGACAGTGGCGGGATCGATGGGCGGGATGACCTCCCGGGCCGTGGCGGGGTAGTCCGTGGGGTCCAGCCAGCCGGTTTCACCCTGGACCGCCTGGATCGGCGCGTCGGCCAAGGTGTGGGCCTGATAGCGCAGGCCGGGCACCACGGTGAAACCGAAGAAGGCGGCGATGAAGATGAACCCGATGACCAGGATCAACGCGGCCATCAGGCGCTTGAATTCCTCAGGGGAAAGGTAGTCGTTGAGCTTCATAGCCGGAACTCCAGACCCTCGCGGAGGAAGGGATCGCCGGTGGGCATATCCTCGCCCTTCTCCATGGCGCCGCGGAGCCAGAGCAGGATTCCGCCCAGGAAGAAGAGGGCGAAACTGAGCTCGGGCCAGGCGAAGCGTGGGCTGCCGCCGAGCACCGGGAAGATCAGCCAGTACATGTCGAGGATGTGGGCGCTGAGCATCAGGAACGCCACCCGGCGCAGACGCCTCGGATCCTTCTTGGCAGCCCGGGTCACCAGGGCGAAGAAGGGCAGGATGAAGTGCATGGCCGCGAGGGCGATGGTGATGATGCGCCAGGATCCCGCGAGCCGCACCTTGTAGTAGATGACCTCGTCCGGGAAGTTGGCGTACCACATCAGCATGTACTGGGCGAAGCCGATGTAGGACCAGAACACGGTGAAGGCGAACAGGAAGGCACCCAGATTGTAGAGATGATCCCCACGGACACCTTCGAGGCGGTCGCGCTCCTGGAGGTAGAGCACCGATAGCGTCGTGGCGGCGAGGCCGCTGAGGAAGGCCCCGGCGAAGACATAGACGCCGAAGATATCGCTGTACCACTCGGGGGTGAGGCCTGAGATCCAGTCGAAGGCGATGAGCGTGACCACCAGGGCGAAGATCGCCATGAAGGCCGGAGCGAATTTCCGCGCGCGGAAGTTGAAGGCGGGATCCTTGGTGGTGTCCTGCTTCAGCGAGCCACCCACCAGCACCGCCAAGCCTAGGAGGCAAAGCCCGAAGGCGAGCAGGGTGCGGACCGAGAAGAAGGGCAGGCTCAGCCAGAAGGCCTTGCCGGCCAGGATCGGATGGTGGGCCGCCTCGGGCCGGGCACCGGGGTAGAGCACGGGGATGGCGCCCAGCGCGATGAGGCCCACGGGGATGGCGGGGAGCAGCAGGGTGGCAAGGCGCTCGGGGATGCGGCGGATGGGCACGCTCCAGCGGGCGCTCACGAGGTGCTCGAGGGCCACGATGAAGAGGGCGCCGAGGCCCAGGGTGAACATCAGGACGAACCAGAGGATCCAGTTGGCCCAGAAGCGCTCGGGACCGGCTGCCGCATAGGTGGCGACGACGCCCAGGGCGCCGAGCGCCGTGGCGCCCCAGATCAGGGTGGAGGTGTTCTTGTTCTGGCTCATGGGGTGACCACCTTCAGGTCCTCGTCCTTGGCGTTCTGGGCCCGCTGCAGGGCGCGCACGTAGTGCACCACGGCCCAGCGCTCCCGGTCGGAGAGGTAGGGGGCATGGGAGGGCATGGCGTTCTTTCCGTGGACGATGGCCCAGTAGATCTTGCCGTCCGGGTAGTCCAGGAACTGCTTGGCCTGGAGGTTCGCGGCCTTGGCCCCATAGGCCGCGGTCAGGCTGCCAGAGCCGTTGCCCACGGCGCCGTGGCAGACCTCACAGCGGTTGGTGTAGACCTTGCGGCCCAGAACGAAGACCTCCTGGGTGCGGGGCAGGGGATTCACCAGGGTGGCCGAGGCCTCCTGGGTGCCGGTGGCGGTGGGCAGGAAGCCCCGGGCCACGGTGCCCGGCACGGGTTTCTGCATGCCGTGCCCGTCCTTGAAGAAGGCTGAGGCCTTCTGGGGGTTGAGGCGCGGCTGGTCCTGCATGTAGACCATGGGCTTCAGCAGGGGGAACCACTTGGTCAGGGTGTAGATCGCCACTCCCGCCACCAGGCAGGCCGCGAAGATGCCACCCAGGGTGCGCAGGATGAAGTCGCTGGTCAGGAAGGGGCTGCGGTCGGGAGCCGGCAGCACCTCCACCTCGACGGCCCCCGCGGCACGCAGGGTGGCAGCGGCGGCGGCGCTGTCGAACCCCTCGCTCTCGGCCTCGATGGCCAGCG
>JBBQEL010000078.1:0-11898 GCA_038320645.1 Holophagales bacterium
ATATGCTGCCGAGGAACCGCGCGGTCCGGCTGGCAGTCATGTCAGATCGGCACGGGCCGGCGGCGGGCCCAGAGCAGCGCCAGGCCGGACACCACGATGGCGGGGATCACCAGCAGCATGGCCTTGCCCAGTGCGGCGCCCCCCCCCCCCCCCCCCCCCGCGAACCCCCCCCCCCCGGGCCGCCCGGGGGGAACCCCCCCCCCGGGGGTTGTGCGCACCGTGTTTTCGCAGGCGCGGGGGCCCCCCCACGCCCGCCCGCCCCGCCCGCCTCGGAGACCCGCCCCACCAGGGCCGGACTGAGGGCATCCCCCAGCAGGTGGATGAGCAGCACGTTGATGCCGATGCCGGTGGCGCGCACCGAGGCCGGCAGGCAGCTCACCGTGAGGGCGTTCACCGGACTGGTGTTCACGAACAGCATGAGCATGGCGAGAAAGAAGGCGAGGTAGGTGGCGTGGAGGTTTCCGGAGGACAGGGCCCAGAACACGGCCGGCACCGAGAGCAGCAGCGTGACGGCGCTCAGGTCCACCCCGATGTCGGGCCAGCGGTGCTGCAGGCGCTTGGTGAGAAGGCCCCCGGCGAAGGTGCCGAGAATCCCCGTCACCACTAGGAAGAGGCCGAACACCTCGCCCGCGGAGCCCACGCTGACGCCGTGGCGGCGCTGGAGGAAGGCGCTGCCCCAGAAGCTCAGCCCGCCCATGGCGAAGGTGTAGGCCACATAGCTCCCCGTGCAGGCCACCCAGATGCGGTTGGTGAGGATGGCCCGCAGCTTCATGCCGTAGGAAAGGCCCGCGGCCGTGTCCGTGCCCTGGTCCTGGCCCCCCCGGGGGGGATCGGCGAGGGTGGCCATGCGCGCGGCAAAAAACAGACCCGGCAGACCCGCCACCAGGAAGGCCTGGCGCCAGCCCCAGTGCTGCGCGACGATGCCGCCCAGCGCGTAGCCCAGGGCCGAACCCACGGGAATCGCCAGGTAGAACCAGGTGAACTTGGCGGCCCGCTCGTCCTCGGGGAAGAGATCAGCCAGGAGCGCCGGCCCCAGGCTGGCATAGGCCGCCTCGCCCACGCCCACCAGCGAGCGCATGAAGAGCAGGCCCCAGAAGCCCTGGACCAGGCAGGCGCCCGCGGTGGCCAGGCTCCACAGGCCAACCCCCAGGGCCACCAGGCGCGGGCGGTGGAACCGGTCCGCCAGCATCCCGAAGACCGGGGCTCCCACCATGTAGGCGAGCAGGAAGACGCCGTTCACCCAGCCGCGCTGGGTGTCCGAAAGGCCCAGATCTCGGCCCAGCGGCTCGATGACCGCCGCGACGACATACCGATCCAGGTAGTTCACCAGGTTGATCCCGGTGAGCAGCAGGAGCAGCCGTCGCGCGGCGGTCATGGCTTAGCGATCGAAGGCCACCGGCGGAGCCGGGGCTACTTCTTGGGAGCGGCGGGCTTGGGAGCGGTGGGCTTGGGGGCCGGGGCGGCAGCGGGCTTGGTCGCGGCGGCAGGCTCACTGGCGTCCAGACGCTTGGCGACTTCGGCGGTGAACCCCTTCATCCAGACATCGTCAGCCCAGGACAGGATCTGCACCATCGGGTCTGAGAAGACGACCTGGAGCTTCTGCTCCTTGGCCAGCCCCTCGACGATGGGGGCCGCCAGCTTGGTGATGGCCTCGCCGACCTTCTTCTCCACGCGCTGATACTCGCCCTGGCTGTCTTCCTGCATCTTCTTGGCTTCGAATTCCGCATCGCGGTATTTCTTGGCCAGGGTTTCCTTCTTCTCGGGGTCGAGGCTGGGGGAGTTCAGCTGCTGCTGCAGGGTCTGCAACTCCTGGCCCTTGGCCTGGAGCTTCTCCTGCAGGTTCTTGCCCGTGATCTCCAACTCGGAGAAGATGGCGCCGGCCTTCTTGGAACTGCGCACCAGCTGATTGATGCTGAAGAAGGCGAAGCGGGGAGCTTCCTGGGCGGCCGCCGGGAGGGAGAGGGCAGCGGAGAGGCAAAGAGCGGCCAGGGACGGGGCGAGCAGGCGCATGGGAATCTCCAGAGCGAATGGGCGATTATAGCGTGGAAAGGCGGCCCTTTCCGTCAGCAATCAGAAGGTGGTTCCGATGGAGAACTGGAAATCGGTCTTGCCTTCCGTGTCGAAGGGATAGGGGTTCAGCTTCCTCGACCAGATCAGGCGCAGCGGGGCGGGACTGATGGGCAGGAAGAAGCGGAACTCCAGGCCGGCGGAGCGCACCAGAGTGGGGTTCCGGTAGGAGTATTCGTTGTTGGTCAGGATGTCTTTGTAGGTGATCAGGTTCTGGCTGAAGATCTTCGTGCCCGAACCCCAGGCGTTGCCGGCGTCATAGAAGAACACCAGCCGGAACTGGTCGGCGATCTTGAACTGGTACTCCGCATTGGCGACGAACTGCTTGTTGCCACCCACCACGATGGCGTAACCACCATTGTTCACGAGGACGGAGCCCACCTGGCCGTAGCGGTAGCCGCGGATGCTGTTCTCGCCGCCGGGCCGGTAGAGGTCATAGCGCGGCAGTTCCTCCCGGCCGAGGTTCTGCAGGTACCCGTAGCTCAGGTTCAAGGCGAAGATGTGCCGTTCGGCCACATTGGCAAACTTGGCGAAATCCCAGGTGGCGCGCAGAAAGGGCTTGTCGCCGCCGAACTGCCAGCCGCCGTATTCCAGGCCGAAGGACAGCCGGGTGCCCTGGGTGGGCTTGAACTGGTGGTTCACCGTGCTGAAGGCCAAGCTCTGACTGAAGGTGGAAGTGAGCTGATTCGGGCTGTCGCGGAAGAATTCATTCTGGCCGCCCTCGATGCGGATGATCCGGAAGCTGTAGCCTGTGGAATAGGTGGTGAACCAGGCCCACGGCGTCTGCGGCAGCCAGTTGCTGAGGCGGGCGCCCACGGACAGCCCGAGGCTGCGGGTGTACTGCTTGTAGGCATTGGCCACACCCACACGGGAGGCATCGTATTCCGCCGAGCCCTCCGATACCGAGGTGGAAAAGGAATACGGCAGATCGAAGACGAACGGTTCCGTGAAGCCGATTGAGACATTCTTGGAGAACTTCCCGCCGTTGTAGCTCACGGAAAGGGTCTCCCCACCACCACCCAGGTTGCGCGTGGAGAAGCTCACGCCCAGGGAGAAGCCGAACAGCGAACCGTAGCCACCCTGGAAGAGCACTTCATTGACGCCCGATTCCTCGCCGCGGATGACGATGTCCACCTGGGGCTTGTCCTGGACCAGATCGACCTTGGGCTCGGAGCTCTTCAAGTCGAAGAAGCTCAACTGGCTGATGCTCAACAGCGAATCCTTGAACCGGTCCGTCTGGAACGGGGAGCCCTCGCGCATGAGCATGCTGCGGCGCAGCACCTTGTCCTTGGTGGTGAGATTCCCCTCGAACTCGATCTTCCGGACCGTGTAGATTTCGCCCTCGTCCAGCTTGAGGAGGGTGTCCACCTTCTTGACGCCGTTCTCTTCGCGCACCTCGAATTTCTTTTCGGCGCGGAACATGATGTAGGCCTGATTGGAATAGGCCTCCTTCAGCTTGTCCACGGTCTGGTTGACCGCATCCAGATCGAAGGGCTCCGGGGCGGCACCAGGCTTGGGGGCTTCCAGCGAGGGCCTGATGTTGAAGAACTTCCGGAGGAAGGACTGGTTGTCCCGCTTCACTTCCGCGTACTTCCCCTTGTAGAAGTCGTCGCGGAAGAGCTTGCCGCCCTCGGTCTTGAACGTGCCCTCGAAGTAGCGCTCGCCTTCGAGGATGGGAACGGTGAGTGTGGCCCGCAGGTCGTAGGAAGGCGATTTCGCCTCCTTGAGCCGCTTCTCGTTCTTCTTCTTCTGCTTCGCGGTGGTCCGGTCCTCCACCTCGACGATGGGCTTGCCGACGAAGACGTCCTTGTAGCCACGCTTCCAGTAGGCCTTCTTCAGGTTTTCGAGATCCTCTTCCAGGTTCTTGTCCACCAGCAGGTCATGGGTGGTCAGCCAGCTGAACATCCAGTGCTGGCGGGTTTTCTCCATGATTCCGCGCAGCTGGGAAGTGGTGAAGACCTTGTTGCCACGGAAGGCCACCGTGTAGATCTAGGCCTTGCCGCCCTCCTTGATATCGAACACCAGGCGCGCCACGCCACCGGCCATGGGTTCAAGGGAGATATCCACGATGGGGTTCCGGAACCCCTTCTCCCCCGCCTGTTCCACGATCAGGTTCTTGATCTTGCGGGCCGTCTCGGGGTCGTAGACCGTATCGGGATTGATGGTGAGCTTCTTCTCCTTGACCTTGTCCTTGAGGTTGGTGAGCCCCAGTTCGGTGCCGCCCCGATAGTCGACTTCCTTGATCAGGGGCCGTTCCTTGATGCGGATGACGAGCTTCTTGCCGCCCTTCGCATCCTCGAGCTCCACTTTGATGTCGTCGAAGGAGCCGCTCTCCCAGAGCTTCTCGACCACGGCGGTGAAATCGATACTGCGCAGGTCATCACCGACCTTCAGGCCGGATTTGAAGATCACCGTCTCCGGCGTCTGCTTCACGGCGCCGATCACCTGGATGGTGACGATGGGCTCGATGTCCTGGGCCGCCAGGGGGAGGGCGAAGCCCGCCACCAGGGCTACGAGGGTCAGGGGCAGCACACCCCTACGCCACCGGGGCCGGACCCGGTTCCAAATCATGTTCCGCTGCGTCATTCAGGTACTCCGACCAGATGGGTTTCCTGGCCAGCGGCCACGTCTCCGGGATCAGACAGGGTGGGCACGAGTTTCTCGTCCACCAGATCGAAGTTCACCATGCCGGACGGCACGATGTCCTGGCCCACCATCAGCTCGGCGAGGGGATCCTCGACCTGCTTCTGGATGGCGCGGCGCAGGGGGCGGGCCCCGTAGGCCCGGTCGCGCATCGTGGTCTTCACCAGCCAGTCGCAGGCGGCATCCGTGAGGGTGACGGCCAGCTTGTGCTTCTGCAGGGTGATGTTGAGATCCTCCACCAGCAGGCGGACGATCTTGCGCAGTTCATCGTCGCCCAGGCGGTTGAACACCACGATTTCATCGATGCGGTTCAGGAACTCCGGCGGGAAGGTCCGCTTGAGCACCTTCATCGCATCGCCGGTCTTGGCGTCGGGGCGGCCATCCTGCTCGACGAAGCCGAGGTTCTTGTCCGACAGCAGCTCCCGGCTGCCCACATTGGAGGTCATGATGATGATGGTGTTCTTGAAGTCCACCAGGTTCCCGAAGGCATCGGTGGCCTGACCATCGTCGAAGATCTGCAGCAGAATGTTGATCAGGTCGGGGTGCGCCTTCTCGATTTCGTCAAAGAGCAGGACACAGTAGGGATTCCGCCGGATGCGGTCCGTCAGCATCCCGCCTTCCTCGTAGCCCACGTAGCCCGGAGGGGCCCCGAGCAGCTTGGAGACTTCGTGCTTCTCCATGTACTCGGACATATCGAAGCGGATCATCTTCTTGGCATCCCCGAAGAGGAAGGCCGCCAGCGTCTTCGCCAGCTCGGTCTTGCCTACGCCGGTGGGGCCCAGGAAGAGGAAGGAGCCCATGGGCCGGTTGGGATTCTTGAGGCCCGTCCGGGCGCGGCGCACGGCCCGCACCACGGCGCTCACCGCCTCGGGCTGCCCGATGACGCGCTCGTTAAGCTTGGGCTCCATGTTCACCATGATGGCCTTCTCGTCGCCCTTGAGGGCCTTCACGGGAATGCCGGTCCAGCTGGCCACCACATCCTCGATGTCCTGCTCGGTGACTTCGGGGAAGCGGGCGTAGTCCTCGTCCGACAGCTCCGAACGGTTCTTCTGGATCTCGTCCCGGAGCTGCAGTTCCCGCTGCCGCAGCAGCACGGCCTTTTCGAAATCCCGGCTGAGCACCGCCTCGTTCATCTCGTTGATGACCCGGTGCAGTTCCTCCTCGTTCGTCTGCCCCTCGGGCGTGGCGCCGCCCGGTCCGACCCGCAGCTTCACCCGCGCGCCCGCCTCATCCAGCAGGTCAATGGCCTTGTCGGGGAGGAAGCGATCTGTGATGTAGCGGTTGGACAGGTAGACCGAGGCCTCCATGGTCTTCTGCGTATAGCGGACGCGGTGAAACAGTTCATAGCGGCTGCGGATGCCTTCGATGATGCGCAGGCTCTCGGCCTCGTCCGGCGGATTCACGGTCACGGGCTGGAAGCGCCGCACCAGGCTGCGGTCCTTGTCGATGTACTTGGCGTATTCCTTGTGCGTCGTCGCGCCGATGCACTGGATCTCGCCGCGACTGAGGGCCGGCTTCAGGATGTTGGCCGCGTCCAGGCTGCCTTCGGCGGCGCCGGTGCCGATGAGGCTGTGGATCTCGTCGATGAACAGCACGACGCTCGTATCCTTGCTGGCCTCCGCGATGATGGACTTCAGGCGCTCCTCGAACTGGCCACGGTACTTGGTGCCGGCCACCACGAGGCTGAGGTCCAGCGCATAGATGCGCTTGTCCGCCAGGCTGGGGGGAATGAGGCCCTCATGGATCTTCTGGGCCAGGCCCTCCACGATGGCGGTCTTACCCACGCCGGCCTCGCCCAGCAGGATCGGATTGTTCTTCCGCCGGCGGCTGAGGATCTGGATGATGCGCTCGACCTCGGCATCCCGGCCGATGAGGTTGTCGAAGATGCCCCGCTCGGCCATTTCCGACAGATTGCGGGCGAACTCGGAGAGGAGGGGATGCTCCTTCTTCTTCTTCGCGATCTTCTCTTCATTGCTGCTCTCCAGCAGGATCTCCTTGGCGGCGATCAGATCGGCGCCGGATTCCTTGAGCAGCCGCCCCGCCAGGCAGCCCTCCTCCTTCAGCATCCCGAGCAGGAGATGCTCGGCGCCCACGTGCTTGTGGTTGAGCTTGGCGCTTTCGGAGGTGGCGTGCTGGAGGATGTGCTTGACCTCCTCCTCCATGGGGATATCGATGCTGGTGCTGCTGGGGGTGATCTTCCGGTCCTTGGGGGTCAGGGCCGCCACCAGGCGCTCACGCAGGGTGCTCACCTGCACGCCCATGCGCTCGAGCAGCTGAGTGCTGGTCTTTTCTGATTCCCGCAGGAGCCCCAGCAGGAGGTGGCCGCTCTGGATGCTTTCCGCACCGAACTGGCTCGCCTCATAGCGGGCGAAGAACATCACACGACGGGCTTTTTCAGTGAACTTTTCGAACACGGGGCACCCTTCCGGGTCAAAGATGGCGCCGGGGCCGGGATGGTTCCGGAGCGGTCTACCAGGGTAGCGCCTTCCGGCACCCTTGTCCCGGCCCAGTCCCGGCAGCCTCGCGATCCGGCTGGGACAGAATCCCAGCCGGGCGTTATCCTGGAAGGCTTGGGAGGCGACATGAGCCTGGCAGGGACCAATCTGGCCATCCTGGGCCTGCAGTGGGGGGATGAGGGCAAAGGCAAGGTCGTGGACCTGCTCAGCCCCAAGTTCCGCCAGGTGGTGCGTTTCCAGGGCGGCAACAACGCCGGGCACACCGTCGTGGTCGATGGCGTGAGCATCGCCCTGCATCAGGTGCCCAGCGGGGCCCTCCATCCCGGTTGTTTCCTGGTGGTGGGCAATGGCGTCGTGCTGAATCTCGAGGTCTTCCAGCAGGAGCTGGATCGCCTGAAGGCCCGCGGCTTCGACCTCACGGGCCGCCTGCTCCTCTCGGAAAAAGCTCATGTGATCCTGCCCCACCACATCGCCCTGGATCAGTGGCGTGAGCTTCGCGCCGACAAGGTGGGCGCCAAGATCGGCACCACGGGCCGCGGCATCGGGCCCGCCTACGAAATGAAGGCCGCCCGCATGGGCATCCGCCTGGGCGACCTGCTGCACCCCGAGACCCTGGCCGAGCGCATCCAGCCCGGCTACGACGAAGTGCGCCTGCGTCTCGGCGCCGAGGACGGCCTGGCCCCCCTGACCGAGATCGTCGACGGCCTGCTGCGCATCGCGGCGCCCTTCCTCAGCTTCATCGGCGACGCCCAGGGCCACCTAATGACCGCGTGGCAGCAGGGCGACAGCATCCTCTTCGAAGGCGCCCAGGCCACCCTGCTCGACATCGACCACGGCACCTATCCCTTCGTCACCTCCAGCAACTGCAGCCTGGGCGGTCTCTTCACTGGCACCGGCCTGCCCCCCAAGGCCCTGGGCAAGATCCTCGGCATCGCCAAGGCCTACACCACGCGCGTCGGCGCCGGCCCCTTCCCCGCCGAGTTGCTGGACGCCACCGGCGACCGCCTGCGCGAAGTGGGCCGCGAATTCGGCACCACCACAGGCCGCCCCCGGCGCTGCGGCTGGTTCGACGCCCCCATCACCGCCCACGCCTGCCGCACCAACGGCGTGGATGGCCTCGCCATCATGAAACTCGATGTCCTCGACGGCATGGACCAGGTCGGTCTCATCGTGGGCTACCGCACCGGCGAAGGCACGCTGACGACCAGGCTGCCCAGCTGCGCCGCCGACTGGAAGGAGCTCCAGCCCGAAGTGCAGCTGTTCAAGGGCTGGGACAGCACCCGGGGCATCACCGACCACCGGCAGCTCCCTGCCCCCGCCCAGGCCTACCTCGAAGCCCTGGCCGACAGCGTGGCCGTGCCCATCGTCTACCTGAGCACCGGACCCGACCGCGCCGAAGGCTGCGTCTATCCGGGGACCTTCCTCGAGCCGCTGCTGGGTTGACCGGAAGGCCATTCACAGGCACACTGATCCTCCTGCCCATCCGGGCACCGCACGCTCGCGTGCACCGCGCGCTCGAGGGTTCGCGGCTCCGGATCCACCGGCAAGGGCCCTTAGCTCAGCGGTAGAGCAGCGGCCTTTTAAGCCGTTGGTCGCGGGTTCAAATCCCGCAGGGCCCACCAAGTTCCACCCCATGGGGCTATCGTCTAGGGGTCAGGACACCGCCCTTTCACGGCGGTAACACGGGTTCAAATCCCGTTAGCCCTACCAGTGCAATAACAGGACTTAGAAGCCGGAAAATTATCCGGCTTCTTCTTTTTTTCGCCTTGTCTCCTTTTCTTGCCTCATAAAACTATAAACGGGCGTGTTCAGGGGTAGGCACGGGTAGTCAAGGACGCTTCGATCAGGGTCGACACCCCCGCCGAAACCCAGAGCCAACCTGCTTCCCGAGGCAGCGAGCATCAGGCCTTCTCTTGGCAAATATGAAGTCCAACTTCTCGACTTCGATAGTCGCGGGAATCTAGCCACCACCTGACTTGCCGGGTAGGTTCGTGCCTCTACCGGCTCTCCGCGTCTGCCGCGTCCTTGAAGACCTCTTCCCGGATGATGCGCTCGGTTGCCTCTTCAAGGTATTCCCCCAGTGCCTCTGCAAGTTGGGCGAACTCTGGCCAGAGGATGTCATTTGCGAAGCTGGGAACAACGACCAGCATGACCGTGGTCCGACGCTGGCCGTGTTTTCGGAACGGCTGCAATCCGTAACGACGGCAGAGGGCGATGAAGAGCCTGACGTTCCAACCATCTCCCAAGGTGAACTTCATCTCCACGGCCTTTTCCTTGCCCTCGGATTCTTTCAGCTTGGCCAGGATGCGGTCCTTTGCCGCCATCGCCGCCGAGCGCTCGCCATGGGTCGAAGCCCCGGCAAAGAGAGCCTCGATCTTCCTGAGTTTCTCTTTCAGATCTGCTTCCGTTGTCATGATGATTCCTAGCAGGTCGAGACAGGCGTTCAGAGCAGTTGGGAACCCCGTGTTCAATGCTTGGTAAGGCCAGAAAGACACATCTCTGCCCGTGTGCGAACGAGGTCTGACAACCGTTCCAACGCACGATCATCCAGCCCGATGCCCAGAAGACCCTCGGAGGCTGCTGCTATGACTGCCGCGATGGCCGAAGCCAACTCCCCTACCCTGCGTCGGACCAGAGGAAATCCCAACTCGGCCTTCTTGGCGAAATCAGACCAGGCGTGTGCATCAAGATCCTCCACCCTCGTCTGCCCCCCGATCTTCATGGCGAACTTCGGCGAGAGCTCTGGGTAGATCACGGTGGACAACAGGTCGTAGAGGGGCGCCAAAGCTGGGCCAGCCTCGCCGTAGAGGATGGAGAAGTTCTTCCCATGGGCGTCCGCGTTACCGATCACCGCGTTGAAGATCACTGCATCCAGGAGCTTCAGCACGTCCACACCCGGTCGGGCCGACACCCGCCGCAACACCGCGAAACACTGCTCAAGAGACGGACCGCCTTCGCTCTGGTACTTCCGTTCCACAGGAATGCCCAGAGCCTGGCAGACATCCTCCTGATGGAGCCGCCGGGTCCCCGGTCCAGCAACCTCGACACGGTCGTAGCGTGCCACCAGCAGGAAGGTCCGCGTCCCGCCATCAGGTTGCCGGATCACGCTGGGCTCCACAGAAGCCACATTCAAGCCTGCCGCAGCGGCCAACCTCATGGCGAAGGATTCGTTCTCAGTGGTAGCTGCGAAGCGGGGGATGGCGGGCTTCAGGATGTGGGTAGTGGGTTGACCAGGCAGAGGAAGAGCCACGGCACCATCGACCAGGACCACGGGCAGCTTGGACTGGGCCCCGGCCAAGGACAGGCGCAGGCCTCCTTCACCCGCGAGCAGGGGGCGCACAGGCAGGGCCTCTAGTAACCGCAGGAGGCCACCCTCATCCAGTGGCACGGACTCCCACGGACCCGCAGCGGCAGCGGGATGCTCTCCGGGGTGCAGGAGTTGCAGAGCCCCGGCGACCTCCCCACCCAGCCGATCCAGCATGGCGAAGTCGTTGGCCTCGGAGATTCCCAGAGCCTGGGCCGCTGCTCGCCGCTGCATCTCCTCCGGGAGAAGGCCTCCAAAGAACGGTCGGCACTCCCGCCGCGAGAAGGGTTCGGCTCGCTTGGGGAGAGAGGCGGACACCGCTGGATTACGCTCATCAGCGAGCCACTCAGGCCCATAGACGAACCCCAGATCACCCCCATCGTCCTGGGTCAATTCACCCACAGGCCGGTCTTCCCACCACACGACCAGACGCCTCATGGCTCACTCCCGGTATCCAGCCCGGTAGGCGGCGAGACTGAGAGGGTGCAGCCCAGCGCCTCCAGCACCTTCAAGGCCTTCCCAATCTGGATCGTCGGTTTCCCCGCCTCCAGTTCCACGATGAACCGTAGCCCCACGGAAGCAACGCCCGCCAATTCGTCCTGACGCAGCCCTTGGGCCTTGCGGACCCGCCTGACGAGGGTGCCAAGGTCAGAGGGGGTGAGAGCAGGTCGGTTCATTCATGTTCCCGTACGGGTAAGCATCAACCCATAAGGCACCTTTTTCAATTTATTTTTACCGAGCGGGGTATTTTTTGAAATTCACTGAAGCATGATCGATATATTTCCCGATCGGTACATATTTATTCCAAAACCTCTGCAATCCCGAACCGCTTGACGAAATTCAAACACACCTCCCCTTGGCAACCCCCATCCCTCCAGCAGGCGGCACCGCCAACTAGGTGCCGCAATCTGGCAGCTAGACCAGACCAAGGTTGTGCCAGATGGCCACATCCTCAGGAAGGCTTTTGGACAAATCGAACAGAAGTTTATGAGCCTGCTCAAGATCCCCAGAATGGAAGGCTGACATGGCGAACTCGAACCAGTCCAGCACCTCGGGTTGATCCGTATTCCTCGGGATCGGCCCTGCCCCATCTTCCCAGAGAAGGGCAAAGGCACCACGCCCCAGAAACTTCGCGAAGCGGAGGATGCGCCTGCTTCACCATTGGCAGGAGCTGCCGTACATCGTTGGCGTCCTGCACGATATCGGCTGCGAGGATGATCTGGCCGAGGCTCACCACGGCCTGCGCGTTATAGCCCTGCACAAATCCTTAGCGGGTCTTAAGGATCAGCTGGCTCGGCATCGAGAGCAGCCCCTCCTTCATTCGCGCCCCCGAAGGCAACGGCGTCATAGAACGCTTTTGGCGCACACTCAAAGAGCAACTGCTCTGGATCCGCAGTTTCGAAACCGTCGAGGAGCTACGCCTGGCCC
>JBBQEL010000079.1:0-11517 GCA_038320645.1 Holophagales bacterium
AAACGGGTTTGCTCGCAGGTTACAGTGCTGTTATCAATTGCTATGAGCTAAAGGTTCCCCTCCCTTCCAGATTATGCATTATCAGTGCCCGCCTGCGCGTGGGCTGGGCCGTGGGCGATCCCGCCTGGCTGCTGCCCGCCCGCACCGTGCATGGCTACGCGGTCACCGGCACCGCCACACCCGCACAGTGGGCCGCCCTGGCCCTCATCGAACATTCCGACACGGTGTTGGCCGAGGCCCGCGCCGCCGTGCAGCTGCGCTGGCAGGCCCTGGCCGAGGCCTTGCGCGAGGAGCTGGGCCACACCGTGACCCCTCCCGATGGCACCTTCTACCACTTCATGCCCCTGCCCCCCTCGGCCCACGCCGATCCTCTGTCCTTCTGCCTGAAGCTGCGCGATGAAGCCAAGGTCGTAATCATCCCCGGCCTCGCCTTCGGCGAAGGCGGCCGCGGCCACGCCCGCCTCAGCTTCGCCGCCACACCCGAGCAGCTGCGGGAAGGCGTGCGGCGGCTGGCGCCGTACTGGAAAGATTGAGCATCCGCAGAGAGCGTAGAGGAAAACCCTGTGAAGAAGGTCGCCACCCCAGCCCATGTCTCACCCTTTGAAGCCATCCGTCGCGTGAACGGAGCTGGCCATGAATTCTGGTCCAGCAGGGATTTTGCGGGGACCCTTGATTACGTCGATTACAGGAACTTCGAACAGGTTATCGAAAAAGCTCAAACGGCTTGTTTCAATAGCGGTTATCGGATTGAGGACCATTTCGTTGCGGTCAACGAAATGGTCGAGATTGGCAGTGGCGCGCGGCGTGGGATCAAGACCACATTGATGTCCCGTTACGCCTGCTACCTGGTCATCCAGAACGCAGATCCCGCCAAGGAGATCGTGGCTCTAGGACAAACCTATTTCGCGGTGCAGACCCGCAAGCAAGAGTTGTCCGAGCAGGCCCTGGAAAATCAACGGCGGTTGCTGCTCCGCGAGGAGATGAAACAGCACAATGTCCAACTGGCGGATGCGGCGAAGTCGGCCGGGGTGGTCGAGCCGGTGGACTACGCCATTTTCCAGAACCACGGCTACATGGGCTTGTATGGCGGCATGACCGCCATGGATATCCATACGCGGAAGCAGCTCAAGCACAGCCAGCAGATCCTGGATCACATGGGCAGCACCGAGCCGGCCGCCAACCTCTTCCGCGCGACCCAGACTGAAGAAAAGCTTCGCCGCGAAAAGATCACCGGCAAGGACAAGGCCAACCAAACCCATCAGGAAGTCGGGGCCAAGGTGCGGCAGACCATCCAGGAACTGGGTGGAACGATGCCAGAAGATCTGCCAACAGCGGAGGGCATCAAGGCGGTCGTAACCCGGGTAAAGAAACCGGAGCCATCAGAAATCAAGACGCTACATACAAGCCGAAGGAGGAAGCTTTGATCTGCTCACCACGGCCGCGCCCGGTTCGGGCCCGCCGCCACCCAGGAGCAACTGCGGGAAAGCGCGAGAGGGATAGCGCCATACTGGAGAGTCTGGTTAATCCCTCTCATGTGCGGGATTTTAGGGGTGCCATGGCAGGTTGGGCAGACAAGGGAATCATCATTACCACAGGTACATTCACCCCTGAGGCGCGAAGAGAGGCATCCAGAGATGGAGTGCCGCCGATCGAACTCCTTGACGTTGAGAAGCTGATAGATATGCTCGAAAAACTTGAATTGGACCTCTCACCGACGATCACTTACGAGGTAAATCACGAGTTCTTCCGGGAATTTCAGGGCTGATCCTGGCTCTGGGTTCTCTATGTTCTTTGTGGTTAAAAAAATCTATGAATAAGCTTTTCGCCTTCGACGACGCCACCTGCCGCACCCTGGCGGAAACCCACGGAACGCCCTGCTTCGCATACTCCGGCGCGGTAGCGACGGAGCAATTCACCGCCCTGCGTCATGTGCTGCCGCCTCGCGTACGGCTGGCCTATGCGGTGAAAGCCAATCCCCATCCGGGTTTGCTGGCACGCTTCGCATCGCTGGGCGCCAGCTTCGACTGTGCCTCCATCGGCGAGTTGGAGCGGGTCGATGCTTTGGACCTGCCGGTGGGCCGCACCTTCTTCGCGGGGCCGGGCAAGCGGACGGCAGAGCTGCAGAAGGCCCTGGCCATGGGCGTGCGCGTTCAGGCCGAAGGCTGGGAGGACCTGGCCCGCATTGATGCGCTGGTGGATCGCGAGACCGCCGTGAACCTGCGGGTGCACCCAGCCTTCGACATCGACGAGGGCAGCCGCATCATCGGTGGCAGCGGGCCATCCGCCTTCGGGGTGGACGAGGAGGAGGTGCCATCGCTGCTGGCTTGGGCCGCCTCGCTGCGGCACATCCGCATCCGCGGCCTGCACGTGTTTGCCGCCAGCAACCAGCGGGAGGCCGCCAAGCTGCTGGCCATCCACGACGCGGTGCTGGCGTTGGCGAAGCGCCTGCAGGAAGCCCACGGACTGGCCTTCGCACAGATTGATCTGGGCGGCGGTCTGGGTGTGGCCTATGCGCCGGAGGAAACCCCGCTGGATCTGGCGGCCCTGGGACTAGGGCTCTCTGAGTTGTTGCTCCGGCATCCCTGGTTCACCGGCGAGCTGATCCTGGAGCCGGGCCGCTTCCTGGCCGGCCCTTGCGGCGTCTACCTGGTCCGCGTGGTGCGCATCAAGGAAAGCCGGGGCACGCGCTTCGCCATCCTGGAAGGCGGCATCAACCACCTGCTCCGCCCCCTGCTCACAGGCCAGCCGTTTCCAGTGCAGGCGGTGGGCAAGGGCCGGGGCGAGGTTCCGTACACGCTGGCCGGGCCTTTGTGCACGAGCCTGGATCGGCTGGGCGAGGTGCGGTTGCCTGAACTGGAACCCGGCGATCTCCTGGCCTTCGGCACCACCGGGGCCTACGGCCTCAGCGAAGGCATGACCCACTTCCTGAGTCACCCTGTGCCGCCGGAAATCTGGGTGGATTGACCCTAGCCCAGCAGCGAAAGCCAGGCGCCCTGCTGGGCTTTGGGCTGGGTTTTGATGTGCTCGAGCAGCTTGAGGCGGACCTGCCAGGTCTTGTCATCCGGGAAGAGCGCCCGGCCCCGGAACAGATCCTCCTGGGCCTCCTCCCATTTCGCCTGGCCGGCATGGGCGGCACAGAGGGTCAAATGCAGGTGGGCGGCCCGGGTGCGCAAGTCGCGATCACCCGGTTGGGTGCGGAGCAGGGCGTCGATGACCTTGGCGGCGGCTTCAAGGTCGCCGTTCTGGAGGTGTTTCTGGAACTCAGGCAGGCTGGCACCGGTGACGCCGCCCGCCAGTCCGGCGCGGGCCTTCTCCAACAGCTGCGGGCCAGCGCCATCACCAGGGTTCCGGGCGACAAAAGCCTCGGCGCGGAGGTAGGCGCGCAGGGGGTCGGTGCCCAGGGCGGTTTCAGCTTCCTGACGCAGGCTGGCGGGGGCTTCGGTCAGTTCGGGCGCCTGGGTCTGCTGGGCCACCGGGGCCACAGCGGCGATCCGCGCGGCGCGGACCTCTTCTTTCAGGGCCTGGTCCTTGCGATAACTATGGACGAGGCCCATGCCCACAATCAGCGCCAGGAGGCTGCCGCCGGCGATGGCGAGGACTTTGGGATTTTTCAACCAGGGCATCCGTTCGGTCGCCTCGCGGAGACGATCAGGGACAGAGAGTCCCTCACGCGGGGCCTGGGCGGCCTGGAGCAGAGCAGCTGGAGGCTCAATCCCCTGGGGTTCGGGCGCGGCGGCGGGCTCCTCGACGGCCATGGCGATGCGCCCTCGGGAATCGAGGGACAGCACTGGGGCCGGGCGCGGATCCTGGGAGGGGAGGCCTTGACCACCGGGCTTCCGGCAGCGCTCCAGGCCCTGCAGGGCGCGGGCGTTGCCGGGATCCAGACCCAGGGCCTGCTGGTAGGTGAAGGCGGCCTCTTCGCGGCGCTGGAGGGTGAGGAGGTGTTCGGCCTGACGGAGTTTCAAGTCCAGGGCCTCGGGTCCCGCCACGGGGGCTGGGGTCGCGGCGACGGCAGCCCGGCTGGCATGGCCCTGGCTGACCTCCGCCCGCGCCATGCGCAGGTAGCCCTCGACCTCCTGGCGATGGGGTTCCAGGGCGAGGACGCGCTCCCACTTGGAGATGGCCTCGCCCTCCAGTCCCATGTCGTAAAGCTGGACGGCCTCGCGCAGGAGCTTGTCGATGTCCTCGTCGACGGGCTGGGCCGCCAGGGCGGCCTGATCCGTCGGGGCAGGAGCCGGTAACGGGGGGAGTCCCAGCTCTCGGCGCACGCCATTGGCATAGCCCCGGGCCAAGGCGTGGCTGGGGTCCAGCGCCAGCGCCTGCTCCCATTTATGCAGGGCATCCTCGATCTGCCCCATGTCATAGAGGGTGCAGCCATGGGCCACGAGCCGCTCGGGATCCAGGGCGCCGGTGGTGACGCGGACGGGTTCCGGGGCGGGCGGAAGGAATTCTGGTTCAGGCTCAGGTTCAGGCTCTTGTTCGGGCTCTGGTTCAGGTTGGGGTTCAGGCTCTGGTTCAGGCTGATGAGCAGGCGGCAGTTGGGGAGGGGTGTCCTCGTCGGGTAAGGGCACCTCAGGCTCAGGAGGCGCCACCGTGGGCTCAGGAGGTGCAACGGTGGGTTCGGGAGTCTGGACCACAGGGTCCTGGAGCGGCGTTGGTGGGGCGGCCACCGGGACAGCTGCGGCCTCACGGAGGGCCAGCAGGCGCTGCTTCACGGTCAGCAGCCGCTCGCGGGCCTCGGCATGGGTGGGCTGCTGCTTCAGGATGGCCTGCCAAATCTGGCCGGCCTTGACGAGGTCGCCCTGGCTGAAGAAGGTCTCCGCCTGGCGAAGGTAGGTCTCGTAGGGATCAGGCGTCATGGGGTGGCATCTCAGTTGAGCGGAAAGTCGTCCGTGTTGCGCACCAGCAGCATGAAGGTGCTGTTCCCGCAGGTGAACTCCTGCTGGCTGATGAGCTGGACGGGTTCGACGATGCGTTCGCCATTGACCTGGGTGCCGTTGGTCGACTGCTGATCGCTGATCCACACGGTGCCATCGCGGTGGATCTCCAGCAGGGCGTGGCGCCGGGAGGTTTCGGGATCCCGCGTCACCACATCGCCTTCTTCACGGCCGATGATGATCTGGGGGTTTTCGAGCACTTGCACCGTGGAGGCCTGGGGGCCGCTCAGGAAGGCCAGGGTGAACCGGAGACCGGGTGGCATCCCCGGCACCTGGAGACCGGCCGCCACCAGCATGGCTTCCCGGTCGCGCTTGGCGGTCGTCTTGGCCGCAGGCAGCGGCGCCGGGGGCGTGGGTGCGGCCTCGGGCGCGGGGGGCATCAGGTCGGTGACACGGTGCGCCTGAGTCGAGTCCTGCTGGGACATGGCCAGCGCGGGGTTCGCCACCTCGAAGACATGGGTGCATTTCGGGCACTTGAACCGCTTCGCGCGGACGGCGCCGAAACGGCTGTCGTCGTATTGAAAGCGGGCCTGGCAGGCCGGACACACCACGATCATCGAGCCCCCGAGAAGCAGAAGAAGTTTACCCCTACTTCTTGCGCGTGGCGAAGAAGCTGAATTCGCTGCGCAGGGGGATGCCCTCCGGCAGCTTGAAGCCGATGACGGCGGCGGGCAGGGGCTGGTTGGTCCGCAGGGAACCCAGTTCCAGCAGCCAGGAATCGCCGCTGCGCTCCACCCACTGCAGTTGCCGGGGGAGCCAGGTCTCGCGATCGACCCAGAGATTCAGCGTCAGCAGGCGCTTCCGGAGGGAGAGGGTGCGGGGCGTGAGCGTCAGGTGCCAGGTGTTGGGGACATCCTTCGCCTCGTCCAGGGCGATCTGGAAGTAGTCCGCAAGGTAGCTGAGCTTCTGCCCCAGGCCCAGGAACTTACGGTCGGCGTTCTTGATGATGCCGATCTTCATAAGTTCGCCCTCGCGGGCCTCGGGGCTGTAGGAGATGAGGGTCTTGGGGGTGAGATGGAGGATCAGGTCCTCTGGGGGCTGGAAGGCGAAGTGGGCGAACTCCGAGCCCTGGAGATACAGCGTCCCCCGGGTCACCGAGGGGGTCCTGAGCAGGGAGCGCCGCAGGGTCAGCGTGAAGGGGCACTGCAGGGTCTGGACCTGGGCCTGGGCGGCGTCAAAACGCTCCACCACCACCCGCAGCGGGGGAGGGGCCTGGGCGGCCAGGGGCAGGGCGAGCAGCAACAGGAGGGCGGTGGGGCGGAGCATGGACGGTCCCTCAGTCGAAGGCGATGGACAGGGCGAGGGGTTCCCGTTGATGGGCGATGTGCAGGGCAATGGGGGTATCGCGGAGGATCTCTTCCGCCGCGAAGCGCGCCAGGTCGGGATGGTTGTTGGATTCGCTGAGGTGGGCCAGCACGACCCGCTTCAGGCGAGGCGAGCAGGCGCGACTGAGCAACTCCACCATGGCCGCGTTGCTCAGGTGCCCCACGCGGCTGAGGATGCGGGCCTTGAGCATGGGTGGATAGTCGCCTTCGCGCAGCATATCCACATCGTGGTTGGCCTCCAGCACCAGCAGATCGAGCTCCTGCAGGTGATCGGCCACCAGGGCCGTGGGGTGGCCCAGGTCCGTGACCACAGCACAGGCCAGGCCGCCCGTCTCGATTCGGTAGGCCACAGGGTCGGCGGCGTCATGGGGCAAGGCAAAGGGCAGCACCCGCCAACCCCCCCAGTCGGTTGGGCGGCCCGCGGCCAGTTCGATCCAGCGGTTGGCTGGAACCTCGACGCCCTGGGCCCGCTCAGCGGCCCGCCGGGTATCAGCCGTGGCCAGGATGGCCCAGTCCGTGCGGCGCAGGATCACGCCCAGGGCGCCGACATGATCGGAATGCTCGTGGGTGAGGGCCAGGGCCCCGACGGCGTGGGCGTCCCAGCCGACGGCTTCCAGCCGCTGCCGGATCTGCCGCAGGGAGAGGCCAGCATCGATGAGCAGCGTCCGCTCGCCGTCCGAAAAGGCATGGCAGTTCCCCTTGGAACCGGAAGCGAGCGCCGCATAGTGCATGGCCCAGGATACGCCTACAATGTCCCCATGAGCCTGACCCTGCGCCCCTCCACACCCGCTGACCTGGAAACCCATGTGGCCCACCGCGCGGCCATGTTCCGCGATATGGAGATGGGTTCCGAGGAGGGCCTGAAGCGCATGACCGAGGCCTTCCGCCCGCTGCTGCGCAGCTGGCTGGTGACAGGCCAGTGCCGGGGCCTCGTGCTGGAGGATGAGGGCCGTGCGGTGGCCAGCGTGCTGATGCTGCTCAAGGAGACCGTGCCCACCCCGGTGACGCCGCTGTCCGTCCGCGGCTACCTGTTCAATGTCTACACCGAGCCCGCCCACCGGCGTCAGGGCCTGGCGGCCCGCCTCACGGACGCGGCGCTCGACCTGGCCCGGGAACTGGGCATCGAGATCATGGAACTGCATGCGAGCCTCGAAGCCGATGGCATGTACCAGCGCATGGGCTTTGCCCCTACCAGCGAAATGCGGCTGGTGATGGGCGCCGGGATCAAGACCCCGAAGCAGTGGAAGCATCGGCGCTAGCCGCGCCGAGCACCGTCCCCTTCCACAGCCACAGGCCGAGGATGGCCAGCCCACAGATGATGGCGCAGGGCAGGCTGGCCTCCAGACCGAAGGCGCCCCCAGTGAGCCAGTCGGGACGCCCGTGGAAGACCGGCGTCCAGGCGCCCTTGATGTCGCTGGTGCCGCTCACGCCGAAGCCCAGCAGGCTGCCCTGGGCCCAGTTCCAGCCGAAGTGCAGGCCGATGGGCAGCGCCAGGCTCCTGGTGCGCAGATAGCAGAAGCCCAGCAGGATGGCGGCGAGCCCGATGTTGACCGACGCCCAGATCCGGGTGGCGCCGTGCATGCCCGGATTGCCCCAGTGCATCAGGGCGAAGAGGGCGGCGAAGACCAACTGGCCCACCCAGGGGCCCGCCCCTTCCACCAGCCGCTGGAAGGGGTAGCCCCGGGCCATGATCTCCTCGTTGAAGCCGACCCCCAGGAAGATCCCAGCCGCGCCAAGCAGTTGCCGGGCGCCGATGTGTGCGCTGCGCTCCCAGTGGAAGCCGTCCAGGCCCTTCACCAGCAAGGCCGTGAGGAGAATCAACAGAATGCCGGCCAGGGCCCCCACGCCAAGCTCCCCAAGCCAGCGGCGTCCCAGGTGGAAGCCCAGGTCGCGGAACGACCGCTTTTCCAGGCGCACGCAGATGAGACTTGCGAGGGCCACGATGGCCGCGCTGACCCATACGCCCGCACTGCCCAGCGGCGGCGCGTGGAGGGCCCGGGCGAGGAGGCTGATGGGAATGCCGATGGCGAGGAACAACACGATGAAGCCGAAGACCTTCCACCCACTGCGGAGGGACTCTTGCTCGTTGAAGAACCACTGGGCCATGGGCGCTCCTGGAAGACCGGGCTACGGCGGACTTCCCACCCGGTTGAGGCCTACATCACGCTCTGCGTCTCGGCGAAGGTGCGGGAGATCTCCAGGAACAGCTTGTCCTCGTTGGGTTTCAAGGCCACGGCGCGGGCGAACCAGGTCGCAGCCTTCTTGCGCTGACCGGCGACCAGCAGGGCGCGTCCGAAGAGCAGAAACCGCTCCCAGGCATCCTTCTCCAGCGCCACGACCACGCCCATGTAGCGCTCGGCTTCGTTCACCAGGCCCACCTCGGCGAGATCGACAGCGGCCAGCGTGACCGCTTCCTTGTTCTTGGGGTCGCGCTGCACGATCTTTTCGTAGCCTTCCAGGGCCTCGGTCTTGTAGCCGTGCTTCAGCCAGGCCTGGGCGATGAGGCGCAGCACCTGGCCATCCTTTGCTTCCCGGGCCTCGGCCTCTTTGAAGGCGGCCTCGGCCTTGGGCTTGTCCAAGGCGGCCAGGTAGGCCCGGCCACATTCGGCGAGATATTTCGCATCCTTGGGCTTGAGGGCTCTCGCCTTGTCGGCGCAGGCGCCGAGAATGGCCCGGCGGTCGCCCGCAAAGAAGGCCTCGTCGAAAAGGACGGGGGCCGGTTTCGCGGCCGGGGCTGATTTCGAGGGTGGCGCCTGGGCGGCGAGACAGAGGGTGGTAAGCGCAAGCAGGGTGGCGATTCGCATGGACCTCTCCTAGTTGCTGTCGGCGCCGTTGTCGGCGTAGGCCAGGGCGATGGCATTCCACATGCGCTCTTCCTGGGGCTTGGCCTGGCTGGCGCGGGCGAACCATTTGGCTGCGCCATCCCGGCGGGCCTTGCGCAGGCAGGCGCGGCCGAAGGTGACCGAATTCTGCCAATCCGAGGGATCCAGGATCCAGGCCCGCTCCATGAGGCCATCAGCGTCCTTCGCGAGGCCGGCATCCTGCAGGTTCACGGCCGCCCGGGTGAAGGCGTTCTTGGCCTTGGGATCGGCCGTCTGCATATCTGCGATGGCCTTCAGGGCCTCGGGCCGGTGGTTGCTCCGCAGCCAGGCCAGGGCGATGAGGCGGTGGACGTCCGCATCCTTCGGGCTTTCGATGCGGGCCAGCTGGAAGCAGTCCTCGGCCTTGGCCCGCTCTCCGGCGACCAGGAAGGCGCGGCCATACTCCGCCAGCATCTTCGCGTCCTTAGGGCGCAGCAACCGTGCCCGGTCGGCGCAGGTGCCCGCGAGCTTGCGGGCGTCGCCGCGGAAGGTGGTTTCATCCAGCCCCTGGGACAGCAGAGGCAGGGCCAACAGCAGGCACGCGAGGTGGCGCATGGGAACTCCAGGGATGGGGGTTCCCGCATCCTACCGCCGGGCCGGCCTTGGCTACAGGGGAATGTTCCCGTGCTTCTTGGGCGGCATGGTGTCGCGCTTGGTGTCCAGGAAGGCGAGGGCCTTGATCAGTTTCTGGCGGGTCTCCCGGGGCAGGATCACTTCGTCGATAAAACCGAACTCGGCGGCGATGTAGGGGTTGGCGAACTTCTCGTTGTACTCGGCAACCAGCTCGGCTTTCTTGGCGGCGGGATCCGTGGCGATGGCAATGGTCTTCCCGTGCAGCACATTCATGGCGCCCTCGGCGCCCATGACGGCGATCTGCGCCGTCGGGTAGGCGAAGTTGAAATCGGTGCGGATGTGCTTGCTGGCCATCACGCAGTAGGCGCCCCCGTAGGCCTTCCGGGTGATCACCGTGACCTTGGGGACGGTGGCTTCGGCAAAGGCGTAGAGCAGCTTGGCCCCGTGGCGGATGATGCCGCCGAACTCCTGGGCGGTGCCGGGCAGGAACCCGGGAACGTCTTCAAACACGACCAGCGGGATGTTGAAGCAGTCGCAGAAACGCACGAAGCGCGCGCCCTTGACCGAGGCATTGATGTCGAGGGTGCCGGCCAGCTGCGCCGGCTGGTTGGCCACGATGCCGACCGAGCGGCCGCCGAGGCGGGCGAAGCCGACCACGATGTTCCTGGCATAGTGCTCGTGCACCTCGACAAACGCGCCGTCGTCTACGACCGTGCCGATCAGGTCCTGCATGTCGTAGGGCTGGTTGGGCGACGCCGGCACCAGCGTGTCGAGCAGCGCGTCCTCGCGGTCGACCGGATCGTCGGTGGCCACGCGCGGCGCTTCGTCGAGGTTGTTCGAGGGCATGTAGGAGAGCAGTTCGCGCACGAGCGCGATGCATTCGCGGTCGTCCTCCACCGCGAAGTGCGCCACGCCGCTCTTCTCGTTGTGGGTCATGGCCCCGCCGAGCTCTTCTTTGGTCACGTCCTCGTGCGTGACCGTCTTGATCACGTCGGGACCAGTGATGAACATGTAGCTCGACGACTTCACCATGACGATGAAGTCGGTGATCGCCGGGGAGTAGACCGCGCCGCCGGCGCACGGACCGAGGATGGCCGAAATCTGCGGCACGACGCCGCTCGCCAGGGTGTTGCGCAGGAAGATGTCGGCGTAACCGCCGAGCGACATCACCCCTTCCTGGATGCGGGCGCCGCCCGAGTCGTTCAGGCCGACGATCGGCGCGCCGGCCTTCATGGACATGTCCATGGTCTTGACGATCTTGGCGGCGTTGGTCTCCGACAGCGAGCCGCCGAACACCGTGAAGTCCTGCGCGAAGGCGTAGACGACCCGGCCGTCCACCCGGCCGTGGCCGGTGACCACGCCGTCACCCGGCACGATCTGGCTCTCCATGCCGAAGTCGAGGCAGCGGTGCGTGACCAGCTTGTCCATCTCCTCGAACGTGCCGGGATCGAAGAGCAGTTCCATGCGCTCGCGGGCGACGAGCTTGCCCGCCTCGTGCTGGCGGCGGAGACGGTCTTCGCCGCCGCCGAGTTCGGCGAGGCGTTCGAGCTCACGCAATCGGGCCATCGGGTCGTTCACGATCCCTCCGCCCCGACGCACGGGTTGCTCAGGGCGCCGACGCCCTGGACCTTGACCATCACCCGGTCGCCGGGCACCAGCCGGCCGACGCCCGAGGGCGTGCCGGTGGTGATGACGTCGCCGGGCTCGAGCGTGCAGAAGCGCGTGACGAACTCGACCACTTCGGGCACCGTGAAGATCAGCTCGCGCGTGTTCGAATGCTGGCGCCGCTCGCCGTTGACCCAGCCCTCGACCTCGAGTGCC
>JBBQEL010000080.1:0-11466 GCA_038320645.1 Holophagales bacterium
GCAGAGCGATGAGCTCGTCAAGCAGTACGAGGGGATCATTGCCGAGCAGGGTGGCGAACTGCTCAAGACCGACAAGTGGGGCCGCAAGAAGCTGGCCTACGAAGTCCAGAAGTTCAGCGAGGGCTACTACACCCTGTTCGAAATGAACGCGGGTCCCACCCTCATCGCCGAACTCGAGCGCCGCTTCCGCAACAATGATGCGGTCATCAAGTACCTGAGCGTCCGTCTGGACGTGGCCGAGAAGGCCGCGGGCCGCACCAAGCAGCGCATCGAGCGCGAAGCTCGGCGCAAGGCCAAGGCCGGGGTCAAGGATCGCAGTCCTGAAGAGGTGATGGGATGAAGCGCCGAGCCGATGCCAAGAAGGGCAAGCCCAAGAAGAAGAAGGCTTTTGGGGGACGCCGCGCCAAGTTCTGCAAGTTCTGCGTCGAGAAGTCCCTCATGATCGACTACAAGGATGTGAAGACCCTCCAGGCCTTCACCCCTGAGCGTGGCAAAGTGCTGCCCCGCCGCACCAGCGGCGTGTGTGCCATCCACCAGCGCGAGCTCGTGGAAGCCATCAAGCGCGCGCGCAACATCGCGCTGCTCTCCTTCGCCGCAGACTAGTTCCGGCGCTGGTGGATTTTCAAAAAGGGGGCCGCGTGGCCCCCTTTTTTTGCCCTAAAGCCGCCCTTGCCCTGGCGGAACTCAGGTTGATCCGCCGAGGCGGATGCCGACGATCTCCAGGCGTTTCCTCCCGGCTGGCCGCCGCCACACCACCTCCTCGCCCAGTTCCGAATTCAGCAGTGCCTCTGCCAGCGGTGAGACCCAGCTGATCTTGCCCTGGGCGGCATCGGCTTCGTCCTCGCCGACGATGGTGAAGGTTTCGACCGACCCGGCTTCGTCGCAGACCTCGACGGTGGCGCCGAAATGGACCCGGTCCAGCGGCTTGCCGGCTGGCGCCACCAGGACGGCGCGGTTCACCCGCTCTTCGTAGTAGCGCAGGTCGCGCTGGACCATGGCCAGTTCCTGGGGGTTCGCGAGCTTTCCCTCTTCGAGCAGCCGGCTTCGACGCGCCACGAATTCAGCGACGAAGGCGCGCAATTGCCGCAGCCCAGCGGGTGTCACGTAGTTCGTGTGGGGGCTCTGCGGACGCTCGGGCAGGCTCTCCGGGCGTCCGGTCTCATCCGGGTCTTTGACAAAGGCTCGATTCACCGTTTCTTCTCGTGCATCCACTGCTGCTTGGGGTCCCCGTGCCCTTTCCGGAGCTGGCTCCAACGGCCGCACCTGGATGGGGGACTTCCATGGTGGGTTCGCCAGGCGGATCAAAGCAAGCGCCACCGGCCCCCACCACCTGCCGGGCTGAGGTAATCTGAAGCCATGTCCGAGCCCACGCCAGCCCTGAAACTCCCCATGCCGCTCCGCAAGCTGAAAGCGGTTAAAGCCGCCTGGAAACCGCTGCTGCTGCAGTGGCTGGTTCCGGGAGCAGGCTACTGGGCCATCGGCGAAAAAGGCCGGGCCAAGGCGTTCTTCGGCGTGTGGCTGCTGTTCTGCCTCCTGGGCGCCCTGCAGATGCAGTTCGGCGCCGTGGACGGCGTGAAGGGCGGCATCTTCCTGCCGGTGGCCGGGGCCTGGCTGCCCACCCTCGGCGCTTTGGGCACCGCGGGCATCGGTCCGGTCTACGGGGCTTTCGCCTGGGCCTTCGGAGGTGCCGGCACGGAGCCGGTGCGCACGCTCACCCAGGAGTACGGGGCCACCTATGTGATGGTTGCCGGCCTGCTCAACTGGCTCACCTGCTTCGACCTCTGGGACCGCATCACCGGCCGCTGGGTCTTCCGCTTGCCGAAGGATGAACAGATCCAGATCGCCAAGGGCGAGTGAACCCCGGCCTGGACAGGAAAAGCGGGGACAGGATTAACCGGATGAAAAGCAGGATGAACAGGATTCAAGCTTCCTTGCTTTTGATCCTCTAATCCTGTTAATCCAATCTTTTCATCCGGTTAATCCTGTCCAGGCCTTTTTTAGATGAGCCTCACCCTTCGGCCCTGAGCGACTTGGCCAGCAGCTGGGTGCGGATGAAGGCGTCGATGTCGCCATCCAGCACCTTCTGGGTCTGGCTGGTTTCCTCGCCGGTGCGGTGGTCCTTCACCATCTGGTAGGGCTGCAAAACGTAGCTGCGGATCTGGCTGCCCCAGGCCACATCGGATTTCTCGCCGCTGGCGGCGGCCACCTTGTCCTGGAACTTGCGCAGCTCCACTTCGTAGAGGCGGCCCTTCAACACTTTCAGGGCGGTCGCCCGGTTCTTGATCTGGCTGCGTTCGTTCTGACAGCTCACGACGATGCCCGTGGGCAGATGTGTGAAGCGCACGGCGGACTCGGTGCGGTTCACATGCTGGCCGCCGGCGCCGCTGGCCCGGAACACATCGATCTTGAGATCCTTGTCAGGGATCTCGAGGTCGATGGTGTCATCCAGTTCGGGGCTCACATAGACGGCGGCGAAACTGGTGTGGCGACGCTTGGCGGAATCGAAGGGGCTGATGCGCACCAGGCGGTGGACGCCAGCTTCGGCCCGCAGATAGCCGTAGGAGAAGGGTGCGTCGACGATGAAGGTGGCGCCCTTGATGCCGGCCTCCTCCCCATCCTGGTAGTCGATCATCTCCGTGGCCCAACCCTTGGCTTCGCAGAAGCGCAGATACATGCGCAGCAGCATGGCCGCCCAGTCCTGGCTTTCCGTGCCGCCAGCCCCCGGGGCGATGGCCACGATGGCGTGGTTGTTGTCCAGTTCGCCGCTGAGCATCATGCGCAGTTCAGAGTCTTCGATGGCCTTGCGGAGTTCGCTCTCCACGGCCTCCACCTCGGTCATCATGTCCGCGTCTTCCCGGGCCAGTTCCAGCCCGGTCTCCAGGTCGTCAAGACCGCCGGACAGCCGTTTGGCCAGGGCGATGTCGTTGGAGATGGCGCCGCGTTTCTGCAGCAGCGGCTTGGCGGCCTCGGGATCGTCCCAGAAGCCTGGCGCGGTGGTCCGTTCTTCGATCTGTTCCAATTCCATGGCCTTGCGCTCGGGATCGAGGTGGGCGACCAACTGCTGGACGCGGGGTTCCAGCTCGTTCTTGGCTCGCACCAGGCTGTCGAAATCCATCGTCCGCGTCTCCAGGCCCGGTGCCGAGGTCCTGGCAGGGGGAACCTTTGAGTTTAAGGCAATCGGGGAATTTCGGGCGGCACGCTATTCTGGTTGGATGTCTGGATTCATCCCTGTGATCCCCGCCGATCTGGAGCCCACCATCCGTGGGGTCCTGACCGGCCATGGGGGAGTTCCACTGGCCTGGGCGCGCTGGGAACACGCTCACCCCAAGGGCCGGGTGGTCATCTCCCATGGCTACGGCGAGCATGGCGAGCGCTACCGCCATACGGCCCACTGGCTGCATGGCCTGGGCTGGTCCGTCTCCAGTATGGATCACCGCGGGTTTGGCCGCTCCGGCGGCATCCGGGGCGACGCCGTCGGCATCCGCGCGTTCGTGGATGATTTCGCCCTCTTCCTCCGCCAGGAGCGGCGTCATGATGCCGAACGCACCGGCGCCACGGCCCGGGTGGTGGACGGGGTCCCCATGCCCCCCCTGCCGGTCTGCCCCCAGGTGGTGCTGGGCCACAGTTTCGGCGGCCTGGTCGCCCTGCTCACCCTGTTATGGCACGCGGACACCCTCGACGGGCTGATCCTGTCGAGCCCCGCAGTGGCCGTGAAGTCGAATTCCAAGCTCCTGGTGATCGCCTCGCGCCTGCTGCGCTGGTTCATGCCCCATCGGCCCGTCCGCCTGCATGGCGACAAGAGCCGGGTCTGTTCCGATCCGGTCATCGTCCAGCGCTATGAGGTGGATCCCCTGTGCCACCGCTGGGCCACCGCCGCCTTCGGCGCCGCCCTGGACGAGGGCCGGGCCGAAATCCTGCCCCTGGGCCACGAACTCGACCGCCCCATCCTCCTGCTGGAATCCGGGGCCGATACCGTGGTCGATCCGGATGGTTCGGAAGAGCTGTGGCGTTCGGTACGCCCGGAATTCCTGGAACGCCACCGCCTGCCTGGCTTCTTCCATGAGGTCTTCCACGACCGGCTGCGGACCCAGGCCCAGGCGCTCGCCGAACCCTGGCTCGAGAAGCTGAACCAAGCCTGGAACCCTTTGCACCGTACCGCCATGACTGAAGTGCTGTCTCCGGAGTCTGCATGAAGAAGATCCTCACCGCCCTGACCCTGATCGCCGCCCTATTGGGCCTGGGCCTGGGCTGCCGTAAACCGAAGGCCATGGACAAGACCATTTCTGCAACCGAATTGATGGCCACGGCGGACAAGCAGATGAAGCAGGGCAAGTTCACCGAGGCTCGCCTGACGCTGCGGCACCTGGAGCAGTACCTGCCCGGGTCGCCCGAGTTCCCCAAGGCCAAGCTCATGCTGGGCGACAGTTTCTTCTTCCAGTCGAGCCCGAGTTACCCCGAGGCTGAAGTCGAGTACACCAGCTTCCTGAATTATTTCCCCCGTCACGAGCTGCGCGACTATGCCCTGTATCACCGCGCCCTCTGCCATTTCTCCTCGATTGAAAGCGCGGAGCGCGACCAGGCCGAGACCCGGAAGGCCCTCGACGGCTTCCAGCAACTGCGCAACGAGTCCCCCGGAAGCCCCTACGCCGGGGAGGTCAAGGCCAAGATCCTCCAATGCTGGCGCCGCATTGCCGAGCACGAGCTGATCGTGGGCGTGTTCTACGTCAACACCTACTACTACCCCGGCGCCGAACGGCGTCTCAAGGCCCTGCTGGAGACCTATCCCGACTATGTGGACCGGGAACGGGCCTACTACTACCTGGGCGAGGCGATGCGCCTCCGGCTGCTTTCGGAAGAGGAGTTGACCCAGTTCAACAAGGACTACGCCGTCAAGCTTCAGAAGGAGGATCTGAAGGACCTCACCAGGGAGCAGATCGTTCAGTTCGGAAAGGATTTCACGGTCTACAGCGACAACCAGATCAAGGCCTTCCGCGCTGAGGCCAAAAGCTACTATCAGAAGCTGGTGGAGAGCTACCCCGGCACGGAGTTCTCCCGCCGCGCCGCCGATCGCCTGGTCACCATGGGCACCAGCGGCGTCAAGGAGGAGTTGGACAGTTAGTGCTGTCTGGGGGGACCGCCTGCTCGTTTCGCTCGCAATGTCCCCCCGGACCCCCGCTTCTCGGGCGGGATGAACCCGCCCGAGAAGCCTCCCTCGTCACCAGGAGGTGCCATGGACCTCAGCAGTCTCGGCCTCGGCACTTACCTGGGAGCGTCCACTGCGGACGCCGATCAGGGCTATGTGGAAGCGGCAAGGGCCTTCTTCGAGGTGGGCGGCACGGTCTTCGATACCGCCGCGAACTACCGGGACGGCCGCTCGGAACGCGCCCTGGGCGAGGCCTTCACCCACCTGCCCAGGGCTGACTGCTTCGTCTCCACCAAGGCCGGGTACATCCCCATGCCGGCGGTGGACCCCGAGGAGAGTCCCCGGGCCTGGTTCCACCGGGTGCTGGAAGGGCCGGGCATCCTCAGCATGGACGACCTGGTGGACGGCTGCCACGCCATGACGCCCAGGTACCTGGCCCACCAGTTGGATGTCAGCAGGTCGGCCCTGGGCCTCGATACCCTGGACCTGTTCCACCTGCACAATCCCGAGCAGCAACTGCACCACCTGGGGCCAGAGGGCTTCTACACGGCGATCGCCCGGGCCTTTGAAGCCTGCGAGGGCTTCGTGGCAGCAAACAAAATCCGGACCTACGGCGTTGCCACCTGGAACGGTTTCCGCGTGCCGCCGGGCAAGCCTGATCACCTGAGCCTGGAGCGACTGGTGGCAGCGGCCGAAGCCGCGGGCGGGCAGACCCATCACTTCCGCTGGATCCAGCTGCCGCTGAACCTGGCCATGCCCGAGGCCTTCCTCGCGCCCACCCAGACCCTCGGCGGCGAGCGCCTGACCCCCCTCCAGGCCGCCCAGGCCGCCGGGCTGTCGGTGCAGACCTCTGCCTCCATCATGCAGGCTCGCATCCTGGGTCAGCTCCCGGAGGGTCTGGCCGCGGCCCTGGGCTGCACCACGCCCGCTCAGGCGGCGCTGCAGTTCACCCGTTCCTGCCCCGGCGTCACCGTGGCGCTCTGTGGCATGGGACGACCTGAGCATGTGCAGGAGAACGCTGCGGTGATGCAGCTTCCGAAGCTGGAGCCGGCGGCGCTCGCGAGCCTCTTCGGATGATCCTCCTCGCCATCACGGCAGGGTTCGGCTTCGATCGCAACCGCTGGAAACCCGTGCTGCGCTCCGGCGTGGATGCCTTCCTGCTGCGGGAGAAGGAACTGCCGGCCAAGGATCTCCTGACCGCCGCCCGCTGGTGCCAGGACACGGCCCCAGATGTGGCGATCTGGGTGGCCGGCCGCCTGGATGTGGCAGTCGCAGCATCGTGTGGCCTCCATGCTCCCGAGGCTCATCCCGAGGTGGCATCGGGCCTGGTGCCGCTGTCGCGTCCGCTCCACGACGAAGGCCAGTGGCAGGCGCGCAGCACCGTCGATCAACTCCTGGTGTCGCCGATTTTCGCCAGCCCCGGCAAGGACGCGCCCTGGGGCCTGGAGCGGCTGCACCGCTTCCTCGACGGCCTGCCCGCCCAGGGACCCCGGCTGCTCGCCCTCGGAGGCGTGGACCCGCTGAACACCTCCTTGCTCGGGCACCCCCGGCTCGACGGAATCGCGGCCATCCGCCCCTTCTGGGGTGGGGAGCCCGAGCGGGCCGTCGCCCGTTTTCGCAGCTGAAGGCGTATCCTCTCCCCATGTTCAGAGACTTGAGGGAAAAGGTCAGCGCACCGCGTCGCATCGTCGCCTGGGGCCTGCTCATCCTGCTGCTGATGGCGGCGGCCTTGGCCCTGCCGCGCATGACCCCGCAGCCCATCGTCCATCGTGCGGCGGACGTGATCCTGTGGTCCGGTCTGGCCTATGGCGCCATTCGCCTGCTTTCGTTCCTGCTGCTCGATCCCCTGCTGAGCCAACGGCAGACCGCCACGCCTGGCTTCGCCCGGGACATTCTCGTGGTGGGCCTCTACCTCCTGGCGGTGGGCGGCATCCTGCGCGAGGTCATGCAGGTGAGCCTGGGGCCACTGCTGGGCACCGGGGCCATTGCGGCCGCGGTGGTGGGCCTCAGCCTCCAGGAAGTGCTGGGCAACCTGTTCGCGGGCATCTCGCTCCATCTCGACCCCGCCTTCCGGGAAGGTGACTGGGTGGAGATCACGGGCAACGTGCGGGGCGGCCCTGGGCGCGAAACACTGATCGGGCAGGTGGAGGCCATGACCTGGCGCACGGTCCAGGTGCGCACCGAGAACGGCGACATGGACATCCTGCCCAACCGCGTCATCGCGCAAGCCGTCGTGACGAACCTCTATGTGCCTTCGGGCCTGCACCGCCGCACAGCCAAGGTCATCGTCGAGCCCCGGCCGGACCTGCATACGGGCCTGGAAAAGCTCACCCTCGCTCTGGCGGGCCTGCCTCATCACCCGGGTCACCGCCCGGAAGTGGTGGTCCACAGTTCGGACATGGGGGGCGCGGTGCTGGAGATGCGCTTCTGGGCCCTGGGCTTCCGCCATGGCCGCCAGGGCACCTTCCAGGCCATGCGGCTCGCGGCCACGGTGCTGCCCCGGGAAGGGTTCCGCCTCATGGGCCCCCACGGGCCCACGCCTCTGACGGCCTATGCCGATGCCACCCCGGGCGCCGTGCTCATGGGGGAGATCGTCCGCGAATTGGGCCTCCCGGAGCACTGGGCCGAGGATCTCCGCCCCCACTTGCGGCGCCGGACCCTCGCCCCCGGAGAAGGCGTGATCCGCCATGGCGATCCGGGCGATTCGCTCTTCGCCGTCCACCGCGGCACCCTGCAGGTGGTTCACGCGGAGGAACGGCAGGAACCCTACACCGGGCTCTTCTGGAAAGCCCTGGCGGATCTGGGCCCAGGCCAGTGGTTCGGCGAAGCCAGTCTGCTGACGGGAGCACCGCGCAATGCGACGGTGGTGGCCCTGACGGAAGCCGAGATCCTCGAACTGCCAAAGGCCGCCTTCGAAGCCTCCCTGAAGCGGGAACCCGAGCTGCTGGAACGCCTGGTGGACCTGATGGACCGGCGGGAACACGAAGCAGCGGAAGTAGAGGTTCCCAAGGAAGGTCGCCGGGCCCAGTGGGCCCGGCAGGTGCGCGCCTGGTTCAGCCAGGGCGGGACCCACTGAGGGCGCTGGTATCCTGGAAGGTGGAGGCATCATGGACTTGCCAGAGCAACTGCATCAACTGGTGAGCGCACTGGGCGATTCCCTGGTGAAGGCCCTGTCCGAGGATGACCACTGCCGCGAGCTGGCGTTCAAGATCCAGGCCAACGGGTACGGCCTGATGCTGATCCTCGAGGCCACGCCCCTCAGGGCTGGCGCCCAGGGTGCGTCCGAGTCGGAGGCAGCCGAATCGTCGGCCCCATTCTCCGAAGATGACCTGCGCCTGATGCAGTCCTTCAAGATCCGGGTGGATTGAGTTGGCCCACCTTTGGGATCTCCCGGCCCCCGAAGCCGGTTCGGTCGCGCGCGCCAATGCGGCTGGCCTCGGGCCTGCGGAGCTGGGCGCACTGCTGGCCAGCCTCGGCGAACCGGCCTGGCGCGGGAAGCAGATCTTCTCGGGCCTGCTGCGGCAGCGGTGGACCCGCTGGGAACAGTTCTCCAACCTGTCCAAGGCCCTCCGAACCCGCCTCGAAGCCGACGTGGATCTGGCCTGGCCGGTCATCGTGCAAAGCCAGACTTCCTCCGACGGTTCCACGAAGCATGTCTTCGAGTTGGCCGACGGCCGCCAGGTGGAAGGCGTGCACATGCCGTACGAAGACCGGGTGACCCTCTGCCTTTCCAGCCAGGTGGGCTGCGCCATGGGGTGCACCTTCTGCGCCACGGGCCAGATGGGCATCCTCCGCAACCTCACTTCGGCCGAGATCGTGGGCCAGGTGGTGGCCATGCTGAATCACCACGCGCATCCCCTGGATCGCCCGGTAAACCTGGTGTTCATGGGCATGGGCGAACCCCTGCACAACTTCGACCACCTCATGGCCGCCTTCGACGCCCTTACGGATCCAGAGGGCCTCGCCATCCCGCCCCGGCGCATCACCGTCTCCACCTCCGGCCTGGTCAGCGGCATCGACCGCCTGGGCAGCCATGCCCGCCGCCCGCGGCTGGCCCTGAGCCTGAACGCCACCACGGATGTCCGCCGCTCGATGATCATGCCCGTGAATCGCGTCTGGAATCTGGTGGCCCTCGCCGAAGCGCTGGGGCGCTTCCCGCTGCAGTCCGGTGAGCGCATCACCCTCGAATACGTGCTGATGCAGGGCGTCACCGACAGCCTGGAGGATGGCCGGCGCCTCGCCGCTTTCGCCCAGCGCTTCCCGTCCAAAGTGAACCTGATCCCGTTCAATCCCCATGAAGGATCGGGCTTCGAGCCCCCCGACGAATCCCGCATCGGCGCCCTCTGCCGCCTGCTCTCCGGCCTGGGCCTGCCGGTCAGCGTCCGGCGCAGCCGGGGCCAGGACGTGTCCGGCGCCTGTGGCCAGCTGGTACGGAGCCCCCATCGAGGTTCCTGATCCCCCGGTTCCAGGATTGCGGCATCCTGAACTGATGCCCCCACCTCCCCTCTCTCTGTTCCGCGTCCTGGACCAGCTCCTGGAGGAGGATGGCTCCATCTCCGTGCGAGAGCTCCTCAATCAGGCCGGAGAACAAACCTACGGCCTCGCCCTGCTCCTGCTGGCCACCCTGACCTTCATCCCGGGTGTAGCGAACCTGCTGAGCCTCGGGACCTTGGCCCTGGGCCTCCAGCTGTGGTGGGGGCGCAGACATCTCTGGCTGCCGGAACCCCTGCAGCGATTTGAAATGCAGCGGGGGCGCGTCAAGGAGGTGCTCGCCCAAGTCGAGGCGCGTCTCGCCTGGCTTGGGGCGCGAACGGCTCCCCGCAAGGCGCCGGGCCGCCGGACCCTCGGGTTCCTGGTGAGTTGGACCGCCTTCCTCGCGGCCTTGCCGGTGCTGCTGCCCTTCGCCAATGTCCTCCCGGCCATCGGCCTGGTGCTGTTCGGCGTCGCCCTGCTGGAGGAGTGGCCACTGCTGGCCTGGCTCGGGGCCGGATTCAGCCTGGTGACCACGGTCTATTTCGGGTTGTCCGCCGGTCTTGTGGTGGAGGCCACCCGGGCGGCGCTGCGGGCCGTGCTGCCATGAGGTTCGATGCCCTCACTTTGTTTCCGGAATTCTTCGAAGCGGCCCGCCTGGGCATCACGGGTCGCGCCTTCCGGGAACTGAGCCACGAGCTGCACACCCATAGCTACCGCCCCTTCGCTGGCAACGCTTTCGGCCATGTGGATGATGCCCCCTTCGGCGGCGGGCCGGGCATGGTGCTGCGCCCCGAGGTGCTGCGGCACACCCTGGCCGCCCTGCCGCGGGCAGGTACCGGCCGCATCATCCACTTCAGCCCTGCGGCCCCTCCCCTCACTCACGCGAAGGTGCTGGAACTGGCCGGGCTCGATCAGCTGATCCTGGTCTGCACCCGCTATGAAGGCCTCGATCAGCGGGCGGTGGAGCGATGCGTCGACGAGGAACTCAGCGTGGGCGAAGCCGTCCTCAGCGGCGGCGAACTGCCTGCCCTCTTCCTCATCGATGCGGTCTGCCGCTGGCTGCCGGGCGTGCTGGGCAACGACGCCTCGGCCGAACAGGACAGCTTTGCCACCGGCCTGCTCGATCACCCGCACTTCACGCGGCCCGCCGACTTTGAAGGGCTCGCCGTGCCCGCCGTGCTCCAGGGCGGCGACCATGGCGCCATCCGCCTTTGGCGCCTCCGGGAGGCCATGGTGCCCTGGCGCATGAACCAGGGCGTCAAGGAGTTCCACCTGGTGGCCGAGCCCGTGGTGCGCGAGATGACGCCCGGCTTCAAGGCCCATCTGTGGGGCTACAACGGCCAGAGTCCGGGCCCGACGATCGAGGTGGTGGAAGGTGACCGCGTGCGCATCTTCGTCACCAACAAGCTCGGCGAGCTGACCAGCATCCACTGGCACGGCCAGCGGCTGCCCAATGGCATGGACGGCGTGTCCGGGCTCAACCAGCCCGGCATCCCGCCGGGCAAGACCTATGTGTACGAGTTCGTGGCGCGCCGGCCTGGCACCTTCATGTACCACCCGCACGCCGACGAGATGGTGCAGATGGCAATGGGCATGATGGGCTTCTGGATCACGCATCCAAAGAACAAGCACCCGCTGATCGACGAGGTGGACCGCGACTTCGTTTTCCTGCTCAACGCCTACGACATCGATCCCGGCAGCTACACGCCGAAGATCATGACGATGCTCGACTTCAACCTGTGGAGCTGGAACAGCCGCATCTTCCCGGGCATCGACCCGCTGGTGGTGAGGAAGAACGACAAGGTGCGCATCCGCATCGGCAACCTGACGATGACCAACCACCCGATTCA
>JBBQEL010000081.1:0-11403 GCA_038320645.1 Holophagales bacterium
GCGCCTCCAGCCAGCCCCCGCAAGGGGGCTTTTTCATCGCCGGTCGGAGTCGAAATCGCAGATGGCGCGCAGGTAGGCCCCGACCCTGTACACGGGTCCGAGGGCAGGACCGTTCAAATCACCGCATAGTCAATTAGAAAAAGGATGACGCAGTCCGAAAACCAGGGGTATGCTGATCGCGATTCCCCGAACTGGAGGTCGCGATGACCTTTTCCTTGACCCGCAGACAGCTGCTCCAGGCTGGTTTCACCACTGCCGCCATCGGTGCGGCAGGCGTGCCCCTGGAAGCCCTTCCCAAGGAAGCCAAGAGGTGGGACTGGGAGCGGGGCGTCTGCCGCTTCTGCGGCACCGGCTGCGGGATCCGCATCGCGACCCAGGAAGGTCGCGTAGTGGCCGTGAAGGGGGACCAGGAAAGTCCCGTGAACCGCGGCCTCCTCTGCGCGAAGGGCTACGCCTGCGCCCAGATCCTCTACGGCGCCGACCGCCTGAAGAAGCCGCTCCTGCGGAAAAAGGATGGCCAGTTCCACAAACAGGGCGAGTTCGAGGAGATCTCCTGGGAGGAGGCCTTCGATGTGATGAAGCGCGAGTGGTCCCGCGCCCATTCGAAGCTGGGCCCCACCGGCGTGGGCGTCATGGGCTCGGGCCAATACACGATCATGGAGGGCTACGCGGCTTCGAAGCTCGTGAAGGCCGGCTGGCGCTCCAACAACCTCGATCCCAACGCCCGCCACTGCATGGCCTCGGCGGTGGCCGCGTTCATGCAGACCTTCGGGGCCGATGAGCCTTCCGGCTGCTACGACGACATCGAACTGACGGACACGATCGTGACCTGGGGCGCCAACATGGCCGAGATGCATCCCATGCTCTGGGCCCGCATCATCGATGAGCGGCTCCGGCGGCCCGGCTACCGGATCATCAACCTGACCACCTACTCCAACGCCACCTCCGAAGGGGCGGATACGGAGATCGTCTTCAAGCCCAACACCGATCTCGCCATCATGAACTTCCTGGCCCGGGAGATCCTTAGCCGCGGCGCCGTGGACAAGGCCTTCGTCGAGAAGCACTGCGTCTTCGCCACGGGACCGGCGGACATCGGCTTCGGCCTGCGGGACAACGCCGCGAAGGCCTTCACCGCCGAGAAGGACACCCTGGCCCGGCAGAACCTGGTCGTTCTCACGAAGGATGAAGCCATCGCCCGCGGGCTCGATCCCATGGCGAAACACGAGCGCCCTCAGACCGCGGCGAATTCCGCCCAGCGGCACTGGCTCATCTCCTTCGAGGATTTCCGCAAGGCCGTCGAACCCTACACCCTGGACTTCGTGGCTGCCCTGGCCAAGGGCGATCCGGACGAATCGCTGGAGGCCTTCAAGACCAAGCTCCTGCTGCTGGCCGACGAGTACGCCGACCTCAAGCGGAAGCAGGTCTCCTTCTGGACCATGGGCTTCAACCAGCACACCCGCGGCACCTGGGTGAACGAGCAGGCCTACATGCTGCACCTGCTCACGGGCAAGCAGGCGCGGCCCGGGGCAGGGGCCTTCTCGCTCACGGGCCAGCCCTCCGCCTGCGGCACCGCGCGGGAGGTGGGCACCTTCTCCCACCGGCTGCCCGCCGACATGAACGTGGATGATGCGTCGCACCGCACGCACACCGAGGAAATCTGGAAGCTGCCCCACAACACCCTGAATCCGAAGATCGGCAGCCACATCACCCAGATGATGCGCGATCTGGAGGACGGCAAGCTCCGCTGGCTCTGGGTCCAGGTCACCAATCCCTTCCAGTCCACCGCCAACGCCAACCACTGGATCGAGGCGGCCCGCAAGCTCGACAACTTCATCGTGGTGTCCGATGTCTATCCGACCCTATCGGCCAAAGTGGCGGACCTCATCCTCCCCTCGGCGATGATCTACGAGAAGTGGGGCGGCTACGGCAACTCCGAGCGCCGCACCCAGATCTGGCGGCAGGTCGTGCTGCCCCCGGGCGAAGCCCGCAGCGACCTGTGGCAGATGATGGAGTTCTCGAAGCGCTTCACCCTCGCCGAGGTCTGGGGGCCGCAAGTCGTCCCCGGCCTGGATGCCGAGGGCTTCGAGAAGGGGAAGCTGCCCAGCGTTCTCGAAACCGCGACGGGATTGGGCTACCAGCCCACGACCACGCTGTACGACGTCCTCTTTGCGACCAAGGCGGCCAAGGCCTTCAAGTGGCCCGACACCATCGCCCATGGCCGGCCCAACTCGACGGTCAAGCATGCGGGTATCACTTGGTTCCCGGAGAAGGCCCTCTTCGAGGAATACCGGCAGTTCGGCCTGGGCCACGGCCACGACCTCGCCCCCTTCGACGTCTACCTGAACTCCAAGGTGTCCGGCCTGCGCTGGCCGGTGGTGGATGGCAAGGAGACGGCCTGGCGCTACAACGATCATTACGATCCCTACGCCAAGAAGGGCTCGGGCATCGACTTCTACGGCAAGGCCCTCAAGAAACTGCCCATGGGCGATCTCAACGGGCCCAAGCCCGGCGATCCCATCTCCCTCGCGGGCAAGGCCAAGATCTTCTACCGGCCCTGGCAGGAACCGCCGGAATCCCCGGACGCGGCCTATGATCTCTGGCTCTGCACTGGCCGTGTGCTGGAGCACTGGCACTCGGGCAGCATGACCCGCCGGGTGCCGGAACTCCACGCAGCCGTGCCCGAGGCGCTGCTCTTCATGCACGCCAAGGACGCCGCGAAGCGGGGGCTGAACGTGGGGGAACTCGCCTGGATCGAATCGCGCCGCGGCAAGATCCAGGCGCGGGTCACCGTGGGCGGCCGCAACAAGGTGCCGCGGGGCATGGTCTATGTGCCCTGGTTTGACGAGGGGGTGTTCATCAACAAGGTCACCCTCGATGCCACCTGTCCCATCTCCAAGGAGACGGACTTCAAGAAGTGCGCCGTCAAGATCACCAAGGTCGGCTAGGGAGTCCACCATGCGCCAAGCCTGTTTTGCCCTCACCCTCTTGTTTGCCACCGGGCTCCAAGCCCAGGTCACGAAACCGACCCGGCCGACCAAGGCCACGCCTGACCACGCCCTGGGCCTGTCCCCTGGCAGCGTTTTCGACGTGCCCGTTCCGCCGAAGTTCACAGATGAGGATTCCTCGCCTGGGGAGAAGCCCCTTCTGAAGCGGGTCAACCGCGAGTTCCCGCCGGTGATCCCCCACGGCGTCGGGGATCTCCTGCCCATCACCCTCACTTCAAACCTGTGTCTGGACTGCCATGACACCAAGGCGGCCCGGAAACGTGGAGAACCCACTCCCATCCCGGCCAGCCACTATGTCGACCTGCGGCACGCTCCCGGCAAAAAGGGCGAGAAACCCGCTGGTACCCGCTATGTCTGCACGGCCTGCCATGCCGTGCAGACAGACGCGCGGCCCCTGGTGGGGAACACCTATCGCCCCTAAGCCCCAGTAGTCGGGGTCAGGCCCGGACGCCCGCCTCCATGGCGATCGCCCGGGGATGGAGGATCTGGTTCTCCAGGTAGATGTGCAGGTGCGTGTCAGCCTCCAGTTCAGCCAGTCCCAGGTAGAGCGCCTGGAAGGTGGCGCAGCCGTCCGCCGGTGTCCGATACCCGTTTGTGAGGGCGCGGAGGTCGGCCAGCATGGCTCCCACGGCCTCGTGCTCCCGCTCCATGACGTGGATGGGGCTCTGCACACTTCCGAAACAGGCGCCGCCGGCCTGGCCCTGCTCCATCCCCTGAATGAAGGGGAAGAGGATCTGCTCTTCCTTCATCAGGTGGGGCAGGAGGTCCGCCTCCAGGGCCTGAAAGACGTCATAGATCTGAGCCAACTCAGAGTGCCGCTCCCCGTGGACCTCGACGACCTTGGTGACGAGCTTATCCAGCCGCGGCAGTTCGGAACGCAGATAGGCGTGGTGGGAGGCCTTGAGGTGCTCGGTCAGATCAGTCAGGGAGGCCTTTTCCCAGTCGCTGGCGGAAGGGTTGTTCGCCGATGGGGCTTGCAATACGCCGAGACCTTGCAGCACCTCGGCGGGAGCCACACCCGCAGCGGTGCAGGCCTCGGCCAGACTGCGGTGACCGCCGCAGCAATAGTCGATACCCACGCCCTCGAAATACCGCATGGCCTCGGGCCAGGTCTTCACCAGGTCGCCCACCTTGCTCTGCAGATCCACGATCATCTCGACTCCTCCAGGGATGCCCCCGTGGATCCAGGATCGGGCAGAAGGTGAGTGTTCGGAGTCACAAGTTGATAAAAACGGTCAGGTATTCTTTTATTGATCCTCGCGCCAGTGATGCAGAGCGAAAGGATTTCAGCCTGCGCCGCCAGATCCGACTCAGACCGACCGGCGGACCGAGGTCAAGCCCAGGATGAGGCCCAGGGCCAACGACCAGAGCGCGGCCAGGCCGACCTGGAACTCGGCGGGCAGGCTGAAGGTCAGGGTGTGGGCGGGGATCCAGAACCACACAAGGGTACGCAGGGCCGGAGCCATCCCATCGAAGCCCCGGCGACCCAGGATGAGGTTGTCCTCCAGGCGATGGAACAGCATCATCTGCGGCCCGAAGAAGACATTGGTGAGGGTGGACACAGCGAAGGCCCAGCCGAGCCCCGAGCCCAGGAACGCCGGTAGGATCTGATGGTCCACCAGGGCTCGCGAAAACCCCTTCATGCCGACGAACCCGGCCTTGATCACCAGACCGAGCAGAGCCCAGGCCAGCACTTTGGCCAGCAGTTGGAGGGGGGTGCAGGGCAGGGAGGGACGCCGGGCCTTCAGGGTGGCCGCGGCCACTTCACCGAGGGTGCCGAGGAGGCCGAATTGGAGGGCCGCTGAAAGGAAGGGGTGGGCCTGGACCCAGAGACGATAGCTATCCATCCCTGAAGGCTAGCGGGAGGGCTGATGGGCGGGGATCACACCGCAGGGTGGTCGATCCACCCGCCGCCCAGCACTTCGCCGTCCAGGTAGAAGACCACCGCCTGCCCCGGCGCGATGGCCCGCTGGGGATCAGCGAAGGCCACCTTGGCCCGGCCGTCCGGCAGTGGAATGACCAGGGCCTCGGCTTCGGGGGAGCGGCTGCGGATGCGGGCTTCACAGGCGAGGGGCCCCGGCGGTGCACCATGCACCCAGGTGAGTTCGCGGGCCACCAGGTCCCGGCCCAGCAGATCCGCCTCGGTCCCCACCCAGACGGTATTGGTGGCGACTTCGATCCGCACGACATAGAGCGGCTCAGCATAGGCCACCCCCAGCCCCCGGCGCTGACCCACCGTGTGGCGCCAGTAGCCCTGGTGGTGGCCGAGGAGGCGACCGTCCAGGTGGCGGATGGCGCCTTCGCCCCGCCCGGGATCACGACCTTCCGCTTCGAGAAAGGCGTCATAGCGGTCCTGGGTGACGAAGCAGATCTCCTGACTTTCGGGTTTCTCCGCCAGATGCAAGCCCAGTTCACTGCCGAGCCGCCGAACGTCTGGCTTCGTCAGGTGGGCCAAGGGGAACAGGGTGCGGGGCAGGGTTGCCTGCGTGTGGTGGAACAGGAAGTAGCTCTGATCCTTGGCCGGATCAGAAGCCTTGTGGAGGTGCCACCGTTCTTCCGACTTGGAGATGGTGGCGTAGTGGCCCGTGGCGACGAAAGCGGCATCCAGAGCCTGGGCCCGGTCCATCAGCGCGGAGAACTTGAGGTGTTGGTTGCAACGGATGCAGGGGCTGGGTGTTTCGCCATTCAGATAACCCTGGATGAAGCCCTCGATGACCGTCTCGCGGAAGCGGGCCTCGAAATCCATGACGAAGTGGGCGAACCCGCACTCAAAGGCGACCCGGCGGGCGTCCTGGAAGTCATCAAGTGTGCAGCACTTCCCATCGGAAGCTCCAACCGTTCTTTTATCGAAGAGCTGCATGGAGATACCGATCACCTCGAACCCGGCGCGGTGAAGCAGAGCGGCCATGACCGAGCTATCCACACCGCCCGACATGGCCGCCAGGACCCGATCATCCCGCCGAAGCGTCGGGTGGGCGTGCAAGGACGCCAGGACCCTTTCGAGCAACGGCTCCGTCATCAGGTCCTCAGCCGCTGGAGGCGGACCAGGGAGACCGCGAGGAGCAGGGCCAGCGGCGCCGTCACTCCCCAGAAGGCTGGGATTTCCGAGGCGCGGGCGGCACCCCCGAACAGGGTCTGGAGCCCCAGGAAGACCAGACCTGCGACGAGCCCGGCCCCCAGGGCCTGACCGCGTCCCTGCCGGGGGCCCGGGAAGGCGAAACTGAGCATGGCGAGGACCAGGCAGGGACCCGCCAGCCAGCCCGACAGCCGGCCCCACAACATATAGGCGCGATCAGGGTCAGGAGCCCAGATCTGCCAATGGAACAAATCGGAGGTCTGTGCCTCCTCGGCACTGGACACGGTCCGGAGCGCCTTTGCCGGGAACAGCCGGTCGGCCGGCGGTCCCGGGATCAGACTCAGTCCACCCCAGGCCAGGGCCTCTGATTGGGTGGAGCCCGTGCGCCAACGCAACAGGATGGGAGCCTCCCCAGGAGCCTTCAAAGGGAAGCCCCAGCGTTGGTCGGCCTGCAGATTCCAGAGGACCCCAGTGGAGCCGAGATACAGCCAAGGACGGGATGCCTTCTGCACCTGTGATCGGTTTAGGATCTGCTTGTAAAGGCTATTGGCACGGGTCATGGCCATCGGAGCAATGCCTGCCTGCAGCAGCAGGGTCAGGCCAGCCACGAGGCCCCAGGCCCACCGGCTGCTCCAGAGCCAGCGCAGGAGACTGACGCCGCCAGCACGGAGGGCCAACCATTCCCGGTTCTGGGCCGCTTCAGACAGGGCGAGCAGGGTTCCGAGCAGAAAGGCTATTGGCAGCGCCACTACCAGAAAGGGCGGCAAATTCCAGAACCAATACTCTATGAAGACAAGAAGATGAACCCCATTTTTAGAGAGATCTCCGGCCAGGCTAGCGTATTCCACCAGGAGGTTCAGCACCAGCAGGCTGCCCAGGGCCGAGGCCCAGTTCCGCCACCAGGCGAGGGTGGCCCAATGACGAAGGATCCCCCGCCGGGTGCCCTTCCCGTGGATCCAGCAGGTAAAGGTATTCCAGCGCTGACCGAAACCTCCGAGCAGGGGGGTGGAGTATCTGGCGAACGGCCGCAAGAGGAGGCTTAGACCACCCGTCGCCAGGCTGGCACGATGGGGCTTGAGTCGCTGCCGAAGCAGCCACCAACCGGCAGCCAGGAAGGGGAGGGGCACAGCAAGCAGTGGGTAAATCGTTTTAAACTTCTGACCCATCCACATGTTTTCAATGTACTTCATGAAAACATAGTAGAACATGATCACCCCCAGGCTCTTGAGGATCGCCCCGCCACGGTAGGAGCGGGGATGCCCGAAGCCCAACGCGATGCCGAGCAGCAACAGGGCTGCGGCCGCCAGGGGCAGGGTCGTCCGGCGGCAGAGTTCCATCGCAGCCTTGAGGCGCAGATCCCGGGATTCAACCGTGGTCTCACTGGGGTCCCCCTTGGTTCGGAGGATCTTCAGGAGGGCCAACGAGCTTTCGTAGCGGAGTGGCGTTGGGGGGAGCAGGCGGGCTCCCGCGGGGATGGCGAACCGGAGGACCTGCTTTTCCTGGCTCAGGTGAATCACGCTGCCTGCACCCGCAGTCTGGTAGAGGGCCCCCTGGAGTCCCGTGAGATGAAACTGCAACTCCGAGGATCCGTCCGGCTTGGCCTCCAACGCATAGGTCATCGTGGAGGCCGTCAGGTGCTGCACCCCCTGAGGCGTGGATTCCATGATGTGGATCTGGCCTTCGGGGGAGACCCAGAAGGCCGAATTCGGGGCGCTGGGCGGGAACCAAGGTGGCGAACCAGGGCGCAGGAAGCGGGCCTTGGCCTCTTCGGCCATCTTGATCCGGACGGTCTGCTGCAGGCGGGCCGCGGCAGGAACCAGGACATGGGCGTTGAGCGTGGCGATGAGGACCAGCCAGAAGGCCATGCGCAACCAAGGGGAGGTCCAGGTGCGGCGCCCGGCGCCCAGGCCTTGGGCAGCGACAAGTTCAGAGCCCTCCATGAGTTGCTGGGTGCCGAGCAGCCCGCCCAGGACCGCGGCCATGGGCAGCACCAAGCCAAGGTTCTCCGGCATGGAAGTCAGCAGCAGAGGGACCAGCCACCGGAGCGGGGCGCCCTCGGAAAAGATCTCCTTGGAGATCGTGACCATCTCCCAGGAGAGGAGGAGGAAGCCATAGAACAGAAGGGCGCCCAGAAACGGGGTGGCCCAGCGCCGAAAGACATATCTGCTGAGGACTGATGACACGGATTGTTCCTGAATCAACTTTCGATAATGTATATTATGTAACCTTGATGTAAACCGAATGCCCGCGCCAACTTCAGCTATAAAACCTTGGCTGCCAAGAGATCGTGAATGTGGATGACCCCGGTTGGAGTGCCCTGCCCGACGACCATGAGGAAAGTGATCTTCCGGGCCTCCATCTCCCCGGCGGCCTCGAGGGCCAGAGCCTCTTCTTCGATGGTGGCCGGCCTGGGAGACATCATCTGCAAGGCGGTGAGTTCGAGCGGGTTGGCACCTTCCCGCTCGGCCCGCTCCAGGGCCCGGCGGAGATCACCGTCCGTAATCACACCCAGCAGCGCCGCTCCGTCCATGACGCTGGTCATCCCCAAGCGACCTTCGGTCATGGCTCTCAGCACCATTGTCAGGGCTGCCTCTGGCCTGGTATGAGGCCAGCTTGAATGCATCAAGGCTTTTACTTTCAAAAGCTTGACGCCGAGAGTTCCAGCGGGATGATTCAATGCAAACAGGTCGCGCGTGAAGCCTCGTTGCGCCATCAGGCTTCCCGCCAGGAGGTCGCCCCAGATCAACTGCAGGGTCGTACTGGCCATGGGCGCGAGTTCCAGCGGGCAGCCTTCGCCCTGGGGTAACCGATAGCCGAAGGTCCAGGACGCAGCCTGCCCCAGGCTGCTGTCGGGGCGCGCGGTGATGGCGGCGAGGGGGATGTTCATCCGGAGCAGGCTCGGCAGCAGCCGCACCAGTTCCTCGCTCTCACCACTGTTCGACAAGGCGAGGACCGAATCCTCAGGGGTGACCATGCCGAGGTCCCCGTGGAGGGCTTCGGCGGGATGGAGGAAAAAGCTCGGGCAGCCGGTCGAGGCAAGGGTGGCCGCGATCTTCTGAGCGACGAGGCCCGACTTGCCCATGCCGGTGAGAATCACCCGTCCACTTCTGCCCAGCACCATGCGGATCCAGTCATCCACTCGGCCGGGATCCCAGGAATCCCTCAATTCATCAAGGGCACCACGAGCCGCCTCCAGCACGGCATTTCCGACCTCCAGCGATCCGGCACCCTGGTTCTCATCCTTCACTGTTCCGACTCCGATGCGGTAACGAGCAAGGTGTTCATGCTACCAGCCATTCTCCCCCTCTTCCCCCTGCCCCAGGTCGTGCTTTTCCCGCAGACCTTCCTGCCGCTCCATGTATTCGAGCCCAGGTACCAGGAGCTGGCGGTGGAGGTACTCAACTCCCACCACCACATGGTTCTCACGCTCATGCGCGAGAATCCTGAGCCTGGATCCCACGGCGAGACCGCCCCCATCTTCGAGATCGGCTGTCTGGCTGAAGTGGTGCGGGCAGAGCCCCTCACCGGTGGTCGATGGAATCTGCTCATGCAAGGAAAGGAAGTGGTACGCATCCTTGATGAGCATCCCGGGAAAGCCTTCCGCCAGGCGAGGATCGAGGTGCTGACCTTTGATTCAGCGTTGCTCTGGCCGGGCCCTCATCGCCGGCGGCTCATGGAAGGCCTCCAGACCTATGCCGCCAGTGAAGGGATCGAGTCCCAGATGAATCAGCTCCTCGAACTTCCACTGGAAGATGCGGGACGCTTGAACACCCTGGCGATGGCGCTGGACTTCGAACCCACCGAACGGCAGTTCCTGCTGGAGGCCATGGATCTTCCCACCCTCGCCGACCGCATGCTGCAACTGCTGGATTTTGCGTTGGGGGGGCGGTCCATCCGGGGGCTGTGACCCTGCCCCGGGCGCTTCGCCTTGCTACACTGACTCCGGCCCTGTAGCTCAGCGGTCAGAGCTGGCGGCTCATAACCGCTTGGTCGTGGGTTCGAACCCCACCGGGGCCACCATTTGCCAGGATTGGCAAATAGGACGGAATCGCCGATGGCGATTGCCGCCCGAAGGGCGAGGGCACAGGACGTGCCCTCGTCACCATTTAACGCGAGCACAACAGTGCCCGCGTTAAATGTATGGGAGAACAGACCGGCTTGGCGAACCTTAGACGATCCACTTCCGCAATTCACCCTCGGCGAAGATCAGATGCGCCAGCATGGCTGCGGAGGCGGCCTTGGGCTGACGGGAGCGGATGGCTTCCAGGATTTCCGAGTGCTGGTCGATGATCTTCTGGGCGTTCTGGATGTTGTCGTGGTACAGCTGCCGGCGGGCCACCGAGTTGGCCTTGGCAAACTCCTCCGAGACGGTCTTGAAGAGCTTGGTCAGAAGGCTGTTGTGGGCTGCTTCGGCCACCGCGTAGTGGAAGGCGGCGTCGAATTCCTCCCCCTTCTCGGGGTCCTGCACATTGAGCCGCTCCCGCATGTTCTCCAGCATGGATTCGATCTGATCGAGTTCCTCATGGGTGGCCCGTTCGGCAGCCAGTCCCGCCGTGGCGGTTTCGAAGATCCGCCGCATCTCGAACATGTCCAGCAGCGAACTGCGCTCCACCGCCAGGAACATCGCCAGCGGGCGGATGATGTCGTCGGTTTCTGAACTCCGGACGAAGGTACCCTCGCCGGGACGGATATCAATCACCCCAAGCATTTCGAGGGTGCGGATGGCCTCCCGCACCGAGGCCCGGCTGACCTGGAACTGCTCAGCCAGTTCCCGCTCTGCGAGCAGCCTGTCGCCAGGCTTCAGTTTCCCCTCAGTGATGAGCATCTTGATCTGCTCCACGATCTCTTCGTAGAGCCGTTTGGTTTTTATAGGTGTGAATTCCATGGGTCTGGGTCTTTCTAAAAGGATAAAGCTTGAAAACAAGAATACATAAAAAGTGTGATCAAAAACAGCACTCTTCGCTATGGTCTGACCACTAGACCCATTGTAAGCTTCGGCCAAGCTCTTTTCAAAACTCTACCTCTTCATCTCCTACCCCCACCTTCGGAGGCTGCATGACCCCCTGGACGCAAGTTTATTCCCCTGTCATGGGGAATATCTTCCTTTCCGCCCTCGTGGCCGGAATACCGGTTTACCTGCTATTGGGCCTCTTGGCCAAGCATGTAAAGGCCCACTACTCAGCCCTTTTGGGACTCCTGGGCGCCATCCTGGTCGGCATCTTCGTCTACCAGATGCCTGCGCCCCTGGTGGGCATGGCCGCAGTGCATGGGGCCCTCTTCGGCCTGCTGCCCATCGGCTGGATCGTGCTGAACGCCATCTTC
>JBBQEL010000082.1:0-11031 GCA_038320645.1 Holophagales bacterium
GCAGTGCATGGGGCCCTCTTCGGCCTGCTGCCCATCGGCTGGATCGTGCTGAACGCCATCTTCATCTATGACATCACCGTGAAATCCGGTGATTTCGAGGTGGTGAAGCACTCCATCGCCGGTCTGGCCGCGGATCGCCGCATCCAGGCCCTGCTGATCGCCTTCAGCTTCGGCGCCTTCATCGAAGGCGCGGCGGGCTTCGGCACGCCGGTGGCGATTTCCGCCGCCATGCTCATCGGCCTCGGCTTCCGTCCTCTCCAGGCCGCCGGTCTGGCCCTGATCGGCAACACCGCCCCGGTCGCCTATGGCGCCTTGGGCACCCCGATCATTGCGCTCGCCGCCGTGACCGGCCTCCCGCTGGAGTCCCTCAGCGCCGCCGCTGGCCGCATCCTGCCGATCTTCTCCCTGATCATCCCCTTCTGGATCATCTGGACCATGGCCGGCCGCAAAGCCATGCTCGAAGTCTGGCCCGCGTGCCTAGTGGCTGGTGGCAGCTTCGCGATCACCCAGTTTCTGGTCAGCAACTACCACGGCCCCTGGCTGGTGGACATCATCGGCGCCATCATCTCCATGGGCTGCACCATCCTGCTCCTCAAGTTCTGGCAGCCCAAGTCCATCTGGCGCTATGAGCACGAGCGCGAAGAAGCGCATGAAGTCTCTCCCAACCACAGCACCAGCAAGACCGTGAAGGCCTGGATGCCCTGGGTTTTCCTGTCCTTGTTCGTGTTCGCCTGGGGCACCCCTCAGGTCAAGACCTTCCTGAACGGCGGCCCCAAGACCGCGCCGAACTTCCTCGCGGGTTACACGACCAAGACCTACGAAATCCCCCTGCTCCACAAGAACGTCATCAAGGCCCCCCCTGTGGTCGCCAAGGCCTCGGCTGAAGCCGCCACCTGGACCTTGAACTGGCTGTCCCTCACGGGTACCAGCCTCCTGCTGGCCGGCATCTGCAGCGGCCTGCTGCTGGGCTTCGGTCCCCTCGACATCGCCAAGATCTTCGTCAAGACCATCGGCCGCGTGAAGATGTCCCTCCTTACCATCGCCGCCATGCTGGCCTTGGGCTTCGTCTCCAAGGCCGCGGGCATGGACGCCACCATGGGGCTGGCCTTCGCCAGCACCGGCGCCCTGTTCCCCTTCTTCAGCGCCATGCTGGGCTGGCTGGGCGTGGCCCTGACGGGCAGCGACACTTCCTCCAACGTGTTGTTCGGTGGCCTGCAGAAGATCACCGCCGAGCAGTTGGGCCTGAACCCGATCCTCACCGCCGCAGCCAACACCACCGGCGGCGTCATGGGTAAGATGATCGACGCCCAGAGCCTCGTCGTGGCCTCCGTGGCCACCAACCAGCAGGGCGAGGAAGGCACCATCCTCCGCTACGTGTTCTGGCACAGCCTCGTCCTGGCCGCTATGGTCGGCATCGTGATCTTCCTCTACGCGAAGGTGCTGCCCGCGAACTGGATGCCCGCGCCTCCCGCCGCCGCCCCGGCGGTCGTGACCCCGGCTCCGGCACCCATCATCCCGGCCGCTCCGGCGACCCTGCCCGCCCCCAGCAAGTAAACCAGGCGGCATTCTGACGAACGACCAGGTCCCGCCGACATTCCAACCGTCGGCGGGACTTTTTACCGCCCCCACGCGGGCCAGAGGATGTTTCTCATGACCACTGCCACTGCCACCTCCCTGAGGGATTCTCTCGCGGCCATCGTGGGACCCGACCGCGTCCTGGACCGGCCGGTGGAGCTGATCGCCTTCGCGGCCGACGCCAGCTTCTACCGCCTCATTCCCAAGGCCGTGGCCTTCGCGGGGAGCATCGAGGATGTGCGCGGGCTCTTCCGCCTGAGCCACGAACGGAAGATCCCCATGACCTTCCGGGCTTCCGGCACCAGCCTTTCGGGCCAGGCCATCTCGGATGGCATCCTGGTGGAAGTGGCCCGCAACTGGCGTGGCATCCAGGTGCTCGAGGGGGGTGCCAAGGTGAAGGTGCAGCCCGGCGTCATCGGCGCCCATGTGAACCATGCCCTCAAGTTCTTCAAAGCCAAGATGGGCCCCGATCCCGCGTCCATCAACACCTGCACCGTGGGCGGCATCCTGTCGAACAATTCCAGCGGCATGTGCTGCGGCGTGGCCCAGAACGCCTACCACACGCTCGACTCGCTGACCTTCGTGCTGCCTTCGGGCACCGTGATCGATACGGCCGCCGTCGATGCAGACGAGCGCTTCCGGGCGGCCGAGCCAGCCCTGGCCGAGGGCCTCCTGGAGCTGAAGGCCGACCTCCTGGCCAATCCGGTCCTGGCCGAGCGCATCCGCAGGAAGTACCTGACGAAGAACACCACGGGCTACTCCCTGAATGCCTTCATCGATTTCGACCGGCCGGTGGATATCTTCCGGAATCTCCTGGTGGGCTCCGAAGGTACCCTGGCCTTCATCGCCGAGGCCGTGCTTGAAACCGTGCCCGATCTGCCGGTGAAGGTGACGGCGTTCCTGCTCTTCCCCGATCTCCATGCCGCCTGTGCCGCCATCATTCCCCTCCGGGATGCGGGCGCCGCCGCGCTGGAGCTGCTGGACCGCGCCTCCCTGAAATCCGTCGAGAACCAGCCCGGCATCCCCGCTTCGATCCGGGCCCTGCCCGCCGGTGCGGCCGCCCTCCTGGTGGAGTTCCATGGCCGGGACGAATCCGTCCGCGCCGAGCTGGAACGGACCGCCCTGGCGACCACCGCCGGGCTTAATCTGGTCGAGCCGGCCCACTTCACCCACGATCCCGTGGAACAGGCCCTGATGTGGAAGATCCGCTCGGGCACTTTCCCTTCGGTGGGCGCTGTCCGCAAGCGGGGCACCACCGTGCTCATCGAGGATGTGGCCTTCCCCATAGAGAGCCTCGCCGATGCCGCCGTGGATCTCACCAAGCTCTTCGCCAAACACGGCTATGACGAGGCCATCATCTTCGGCCACGCCAAGGACGGGAATCTCCATTTCGTCATCACCCAATCCTTCAACGATCAGGCTGCCGTGGACCGCTACGAGCGCTTCATCGATGATGTGGTCGAGCTGGTCGTGAAGAAGTACGACGGCGCCCTCAAGGCCGAGCACGGCACGGGGCGCAACATGGCGCCCTTTGTGGAAGCCGAGTGGGGCCCCGAGGCCAAGGCCGTCATGACGCAGCTCAAGGCCCTGGTGGACCCCGAGCACCTGCTGAATCCCGGGGTCATCATCAACGATGATCCCAAGGGCCACCTGGCGGACCTCAAGCCCATGCCCGGCGTGGAGGAGGAAGTCGACAAATGCATTGAGTGCGGGTACTGCGAGCCCAAGTGCCCCAGCCGTGAACTCACCCTCACACCCCGCCAGCGCATCGTCGTGCGCCGGGAAATGGCCCGCCTCGAGGCCAATCATGAAAACCCCACTTTGCTGGCTTCGCTCACCGAGGCCTTCGACTACATGGCCCTGGATACTTGCGCCGTGGACGGACTCTGCGCCACCGCCTGCCCCGTCAGCATCGATACGGGCCAGCTCACCAAGCGGTTCCGCCGGGCCAAGCACAGCCGCCGGGCCCAGAAGATCGCCCTGTCCGTGGCGCGCAACTTCGCCAAGGTGGAACCCGTCATGCGGGTTGCCCTGCGCTGCGGGCATCTGGTGCAAAGCCTGTTTGGACCGAAGGTCATGCCCCTGATCACCCGCCTCCTGAAGCCCATCGGCACGGGCCACGAGTGGAGCCCCGAGATGCCCAAGGCAGCCAAGGCCCCGCTGCCAGCGACCTCGCTGGCAGGTGCCCAGGCCATCTACTTCCCCGCCTGCATCTCCCGCATGATGGGCCACCTGCCCGGCGAGTCCGAAGAGCTGAGCCTAGTCGAGGCGCTGGTGAAGGTATCGGCGCGGGCTGGCGTTCCCCTCCACATCCCCCACGATGTGGAAGGCACCTGCTGTGGCGTGCCCTTCTCGTCCAAGGGCTTCGACCTGGCCCACAAGTACACCGTGAACCGGGCCATCGAGAAGTTCTGGGAATGGAGTCAGGAGGGCCGGCTGGCCGTCGTCATGGATACCAGCCCCTGCACCTACGGGGTGGTCAGCAGCCGCGCCTACCTCACGCCCGAGAACCAGGTGAAGTTCGATCAGCTGAAGATCATGGACAGCACCACCTTCGCCCACGATGTGCTGCTGCCCAAGCTGCAGGTGAGCCACAAGGTGGGCTCGGTGGTCCTGCACCCGGTGTGCTCGGTCACCAAGATGAACCTGCTGCCCAAGCTCGAGGGGGTCGCCAAGGCCTGCGCCGATACGGTGGTGGTGCCCCGGGACGCCGGTTGCTGCGGCTTTGCGGGCGATCGCGGCTTCACCCACCCCGAGCTGACGGCTGCGGCCACCAAGCACGAAGCCGAGGAAGTGGCCACCCAGTCCTTCGACGGCTACTACGCCAGCAGCCGCACCTGCGAAGTGGGCATGACCCGCTCCACGGGCGAGGTGTACCGCAGCTTCCTCTACCTGCTTGAATCCGCCACCCGCTGAAGGGAGTGCCCAGATGAGTGCCACGTTCGAGGCGTTCAAGACCCGCGCAGAAGCCGTCAGCGCGGAAGTCCATCGTTTTGCCACCCAGGCCGAGGCGCTCCACTTCATCCTGGGCTTCCTGCGGGAGGCCGGCGTATCGGATGCACCCCAGTGCGGCGCCGTCTGGGCCGCGGGCAGTTTCCTCGACGGCGTCGGCACCGCGGACCTGCGGCTCCGAGCCCCCGGCCTCCGCTTCGAGGTCACCCAGGAAGCTTCGGCCGCTGCCAAGGTGGGCATCAGCCAGCTGGACTGGGCCATTGCCGGCACGGGCACCCTGGTGCAGGACGCCACGGCAGTGGACAAGCGCCTGGTGTCCACCCTGCCCCCCATCCACCTGGCGCTGCTCGGCACGGACCGGATCCTGGCCGACATGGGCAGCGTGCTTGAGCGTCTCCGCCCCGAGCAGATCAACTACATCTCCTTCATCACCGGGCCCAGCCGCACCGCCGATATCGAACGGGTACTCACCATCGGGGTCCATGGGCCGGAGCGGCTCCTCATCGTCGTCGTGGATGCGTTCGAAAAGGTGCCCGCATGACCACCCAGTTCCAGGAATCCATCGAAACCGCCCTCAACAACGGCAACCTCACCGGTGCCCTGGGCCGGTTCTCCGAGGCCTACCGCATCAGCCGTGCCAAGGCCTACGAAGGCATCGACTTCGAGGCCGTTCGGGATCAGATCGCCGACATCAAGTGCAGCGCCTCCTCGCGCTTCGAGGAGCTGGCTGAGCAGTTCAAGCTGAACGCGGAAAGCCGGGGCGCGAAGGTCTTCCGGACCGCCGATCCCGCCCAGGTGAAGCAGTACATCCTCGACCTCGCCAAAGCCAAGGGCGTCCAGCGGGTCGTCAAGTCGAAGTCCATGGCCTCAGAGGAAATCCACCTGAACAAGGCGCTGGAACAGGCCGGCATCGAAGTGGATGAAACGGATCTGGGCGAGTGGATCATCCAGCTGGCCCACCAGACGCCATCGCACATGGTGATGCCAGCCATCCACATGACCAAGGAGGAGGTCGCCGAGGTCTTCAGCCAGGAGGTGGAGGCGGGTCAGGCCCCGGACATCCCCAAGCTGGTGAAGTTCGCCCGGGCCAAGCTCCGTCCCAAGTTCCTCCAGGCGGACATGGGGATCACGGGCGCCAACATCGCCGTGGCCGAATCCGGCAGCCTCGTCATCGTCACCAACGAGGGCAACGCCCGCCTGGTGTCCACCCTGCCGAACATCCATGTGGCCATCGTGGGCATCGAGAAGCTGGTGGCCCTGGTCAAGGACATCCAGCCGATCCTCACCGCCCTTCCCCGCAGCGCCACGGGTCAGCTGCTCACCAGCTATGTCTCGATCCTCTCGGGCCAGGTGCCGAATCCGGATGGCTCCCCCAAGGAACTCCACATCATCCTCATGGACAACCACCGCTCGGACATGGCGAAAGATCCCATGTTCAAGGAAGCCCTCCAGTGCATCCGCTGCGCCACCTGCCTGAATGTCTGCCCCGTGTTCCGCCTCGTGGGCGGCCATGTCTTCGGCAAGACCTATACCGGCGGCATCGGCACCATCCTCACCGCCTGGTTCGATGAGCTCAAAAAGGCCGAAGACATCCAGGGCCTCTGCATCCAGTGCGGCAGTTGCGTACCCGTGTGCCCCGGCAAGATCGATATTCCGGGCCTCATCCTCGAGCTGCGGCGGCGCCTCGTGGTCGAGAAGGGCCAGTCCCTGGCCATGAAGGCCATCTTCGGCGTGGTGAACAACCGCCGGCTCTTCCATTCCATGCTCCGCATGGCCTCAGTCACCCAGAAGCCATTCAAGCAGGGCCGGTTCATCCGCCATCTGCCTCTGTTCCTGTCAGACATGACCGATTTCCGCAGCCTGCCCGCCGTGGCGGCCGTGCCGTTCCGCGACACAGTGAAGGCCATCGCCCAGCCCAAGGGCGGCGAGAAGGTCGCCTTCTACGCCGGTTGCCTCATTGATTTCTGCTACCCCGAAATGGGCGAGTCCCTGGTGAAGATCCTCAACAAGGCGGGCATCGAGGTCATCTTCCCTGATGAGCAGACCTGCTGCGGCGCCCCGGCCCGCTACAACGGTGCCTACGAGGTGGCCGCGCAGAACGCCCGGGACAACATCAAGGCCCTGCTGGCCACCGAAGTCAGCCATGTGGTGTCCGCCTGCCCCACCTGCACCGTGGCGCTCAAGCACGACTTCCTCGAGACCTTCAAGAGCCTTGGCGTCACCGACGCCCTGGCCGAGGCCCAGCAGCTCGCGGCCAAGACCATCGACTTCTCATCGCTGGTCAAGAAACTGGTGGACGAGGGCCGCCTCACCTTCAAGGAAGGCGAGACGCTGGACAAGATCACCTACCACGACTCCTGCCACCTGAAGCGCACCCTCAAGGCCAGCGATGAGCCCCGGGAGCTCCTCAAGCAGGCCGGGCACGAGATCGCCGAGATGTACGAGTGCGACACCTGCTGCGGCATGGCCGGGTCGTACTCCCTGAAACTGCCCGAGATCTCCGCGCCCATCCTGGAGCGCAAGCTGAAGCACATCAAGAACACCGGCGCCGCCACGGTCGCCATGGATTGCCCAGGCTGTGTCATGCAGATCCGGGGCGGCCTCGACAAGGATGGCGCGCCCATCCAGGCGGAACACACTGCCGAGCTCCTTTCGGACCGTTTCCTGTAGGCTTGCGCCAGAAGCATTCGGCCCTTGGGGAGACCAAGCATGCAAGAGGTCTATTTCTACGGCACCTGCCTGGTGGATCTGTTCTTCCCGGAGGCCGGCATGGCGGGCATCCAGCTGCTGCGCCGGGCCGGGGTGAAGGTCCTCTTCCCCGAGGGCCAGACCTGCTGCGGCCAGCCGGCCTTCAACTGCGGCTACTGGGAGGAGGCCCGGGAGGTCGCCCGCACCCAGGTGGCGCTCTTCCCCAGGAACCTGCCGGTCATCCTGCCCTCCGGCAGCTGCGCGGGGATGATGAAGCACCACTATCCGGAGCTCTTCCATGGCCAGCCGGATGAAGCCGAAGTGCGTGCCTTCAGCGCCCGCGTCTATGAGTTGACCCAGTTCCTGGTGGCGGTCCTCGGCGTGAAACTGACCGATCTGGGCGAGCCCGTGAAGGTGACCTGGCACAGCTCCTGCCATGCCGTCCGGGATCTCGGCCTGAAGGGCGAGCCCCAGTCCCTCCTCGCCCAGCTGGCCCATGTGGAACTGACCCCCCTGGCGCGCGAATCCGAATGCTGCGGCTTCGGTGGCACCTTTTCCGTGCGCCAACCGGAGATCTCCGGCGCCATGGCCTGCGACAAGGCCGCGGATGCCGAAGCTACCGGCGCCACCGTGCTGCTCTCCACGGATGGGGGCTGCCTGCTCAACGTGAACGGCACCCTGGAGGCGAAGCAGAGCCCGCTACGCGTCCAGCACATCGCCGAGTTCCTCTGGGAGCGCACCCATGCACGCTGAGACCGAAGTCAGCTTCCGTGATGCCGCCGCCAAGGCCCTGCTGGATCCCCAGCTCAGGGCCAATTTCCGCCGCGCCATGGATGGCCTCATCAGCAAGCGCAAGGCGCAGTTCCCGGATCCCGCCGACCTGCAGGACCTGCGAGCGCTCAGCACTGCGATCCGGTCGCGCAGCCTGCTCAACCTGCCGGCGCTGCTCGAACGACTCGAAGCCAGCTGCGCGCAGAACGGCATCCAGGTCCACTGGGCCGAAACCTGCGAGCAGGCCAACCAGCTGATCCTCGGCCTCCTCCAGGCCAAGGGCGCGAAGACCCTGGTCAAGGGCAAGAGCATGGTCTCCGAGGAAATGCACCTCAACGCTTTCCTGGAGGAGCACGGCATCGAGGCGCTGGAATCAGATCTTGGCGAATACATCATCCAGCTCGATGACGAAACGCCAAGCCACATCATCATGCCCGCCATCCACAAGAACAAAGATCAGATCGCCCGGCAGTTCAGCCAGAAGATCAAGGACGCCAAATACACCGAGGATGTGGACGAGCTTACGGCCATGGCGCGCAAGGTGCTGCGGCAGAAATTTCTCGATGCCGATGCGGGCCTATCCGGCGTGAACTTCGCCGTGGCCGAAACCGGGACGCTCTGCCTGGTGGAAAACGAAGGCAATGGCCGCATGAGCACCCATGTGCCGCCGCTCCACATCGCCGTCATGGGCCTGGAAAAGGTCGTGGCAAACCTTGAGGAGGTGGCTCCGCTCTACGCCATCCTCACGCGCTCGGCCACCGGCCAGGCCGTGAGCACCTACTTCAACCTGATCACCGGCCCCCGCGGCGAAGATGAGAAGGATGGCCCACAGGAAGTCCACCTGGTCATCCTGGACAACGGCCGCTCCCGGATCTACGCCGATCCCCAGCTGCGCGCCACCCTGCGCTGCATCCGCTGCGGCGCCTGCATGAACCACTGCCCCGTCTATACCCGCGTGGGCGGCCATGCCTACGAAGCGGTCTACCCCGGCCCCATTGGCAAGATCCTCACGCCCCAGGTCGAGGGCGTGGGCACCCGCCACGACCTGATCCACGGCTCCAGCCTGTGCGGCGCCTGCGCCGAAGTCTGTCCCGTGGAAATCCCCATTCCCGAAATCCTCATCCGCCTGCGCCGGGAGGCCACCCACGCGGATGCAGGCTCCCAGGTCCTGGGCCGGGGCACCGGCCGCACAGCCAGCGAAGACTGGGCCTGGCGCCTCTGGGCCGCCGTCCTCAAACGGCCGGCGGTCTACCGGCTCTCCGCCTGGTTCGCCACCCGATTCGGCTGGGCCCTGCCGGCGGGCGCACCACTGCTCAAGCACTGGACCCGCTCCCGCACCAAGCCCGTTCCGGCCCGCCGCTCGCTCACCGAGCGCATGCGCGCTGAGGGAGGCCGCCATGACTGATCAGCCCGCCACGACCCAGGCCCGCGCCGCCATCCTCGGCCGGCTGCGGGCAGCCACTGACCTGGGCGCCCTGCCCGCCCTCGACACGGCCGTCATGGAACGGCGCCAATGGCCGTCCGCCGAGCGCGTGGTCCGCCTCCGCCAAGGCATGGAGACAGTCCACACGGAATTTCTCGACGCCACGCCAGCCACCTGGCCCGCGGTGGTTCGCGGCTTCTGCGACCGCGAAGGCCTGAAGAACCTGCTCTACGGCCCCACCAGCGAAGCCGGTGCCACCCTCGCCGTAGCCTGGGCCCCGAATGGTACTCAGTTGATGCCCTACGACCGCCCCGTGGAGGCCTTCAAGAAGGAACTCTTCACGGGCGTGGACGCCGGCTTCACCGGCACCGTGGGCGGCGTGGCCGAAACCGGCGGCCTGCTGCTGCTGCCCGGCCCGGCCGAGCCCCGGCTCATGTCGCTGGTGCCGCCGATCCACCTCGCCCTGCTGCGCGCCTCGACCATCCAGAATTCCTTCTGGTCCGCCATAAAAGCCCTGGGCTGGGCCCACCAGCTGCCACCCAACGCCCTCCTGATCTCCGGCCCCAGCAAGACCGCCGACATCGAGCAGACCCTCGCCTACGGCGTCCACGGCCCCAAGCGCCTCATCGTGGTACTCGTGGACGATTTGAACTGACCATTGGACGAAGAACCGCACCCACGCTAGACTGCTCCTTCATGGCTGGGTAGCTCAGCTGGTTAGAGCAGCGGTCTCATAATCCGCAGGTCGGCGGTTCGAGTCCGCCTCCAGCCACCAACAAAACAGGGGCCGATTTTGGCCCCTGTTTTGTTGGTGGACCGATGGGGAGGCAGACTCGGACTGCCGAGAAGCAGTGGCGGCCAGGCTGACCCGGGCTACCGACGCACGGGTCGCCGGAAGAACGCAGCGGGATATCAGAGCCTTCCCAGGGCTGCCTGCGCGACTTTCGTCAGATTCGCAATGACCTCGGCATCGCTCCCTTTCGACCCACTCTCACCAATCACCAACCAGATCCGCTTGCCCTTGACCACGTTCAGTTGACGGTTCGATCGCTTCGACCCACCGGGGTTGATCCAGTAGGCACCATCCCCAAGGCCCGCGACGTCCGCCGGCGTTCCGCCAAGCTTCATGGCGCCTTCCTTCATCGCCTTGAGAGTGGTCCCTGGTGTGTCGCTCGGCGCACGGCGCAACATGACAGTCACAACCACCATCTCCCGCGCCGAGGCCCCCTTCGAAACGAAGGTGCAGTTCGAGACCTGGGCGAACTTCGCGGATAGCTTGGGCGTTTTTGGGCCGGAATGATCGATCACGAAGCTGCGCGGGGCAAACGCGGCATTGATATCACTCGCGGCCACAAGGGCGCATGCATCGAGGACCTCGGAGGAGGCGTTCGCCGTGGCTGTTGCTGGTTCCTTCGGCTCCCGCGCAGGGCCGCTACCAGTGGCCATCATGAGGGTGGTTGCCAGATACACGGCCATGCTGCGATTCATCAGATCTCCTGATTGGGTGAGGGTATGCGAAAGGAAAATAGGAACACGCCATCGAATGAAACATGCGATCGAGAGAAAGGAGCGTTTCAGACGCGTGAGCCTTGGGGGGTCCCTGAGGCTCCTCGGGAAAGCCC
>JBBQEL010000083.1:0-10957 GCA_038320645.1 Holophagales bacterium
GTTCAAAGCGCTCTTCCTGGGGAAGTGATGCGGCTTCCCTTGGCTCGATCCTTTCAGGCCCTGGTCGGCCCCCGCACTGCGTTTGATGCGCCGCCCCCATCGCTGGGGCGGGCTTTGCGGGACATGGCCCTGGTCTGGATGCCGCTGGCCCTGCTGAACGCGGCCTGGACGGTCTGGCGGGGCCTCCAGGCCTATGCCGCCCTGCGACGGGGTGCCCTGCCGCCGTGGATGGTGGGATGGCTCGGGGTTGACGCCACGGATCTGCCGGGGCTGCTCGGAAGCCTTCCGTCTCCCCCGGCCTTTGGTCACCTCTGGCCCTGGCTCTTCCTGATCGTGCCCCTGGGGGTCCTGGGAACCTGGTTCCATCACGCTGTCTGGGACCACACGGGCCTCTGGCTGCTGGGGGGCCTGAACGGGAAACGGGGTTTCCGGACGAGTCTGCTCGCCGAGGCCGAGGCCTTGCGCATCGCAGCGGTGGGGACGCTGCTGGGGATGCTGGGATTCGTGCCGGTCCTGGGTGTGCTGCTGGCGCTGCCTTTGCTCCTGCTGGATGGCTATCTGTGGCTGTTCCGGGGTTTCGCCCTGGCTGCCCGGCATGGCTGCGAACCCTGGCGTGGCATCGCGGCCACGGTGGTGCATGCGGTCCTGCTGGGTGGCTGCGCCATCGGATTGCTCGTGGTGATGCTCGCCATGCTCCGGATGGCGATATGAAGCGGGTTCCCTGGGTCGCCCTGATCGCGCTGCTGGCGGGCTCGGTCGCGTGGGCAGCCACCTTGCTCCAGCCGGTATCGGAGCTGCTGCCGGGGTGCGCCTTCAAGAACCTGACCGGCTTCGCCTGCGCCACCTGCGGCCTGACGCGCTGCGTGATGGCGTTGGGGCGCTGGGATTGGGCCTCGGCCTTTCACTGGCATCCTGCCGCCGCCTGCTTTGCGGCGCTGTTGCCGGTATTGGCGCTCTGGGATCTCCGCCGGGCCTGGCGGGGCGATTCTTATCCGCGCCTCCCGGATTCCCAAGCCGCCCGCGTGTCCGTTTGGGTCATTCTGCTGGCGATCTGGGCCCTCCAGGTGGCGCGCGGGATCTAGGGCGTCCTGTAGAGAATGGCTCCATCACGGTCCATTTTGACAACAGGCCCAGTCCGGTCATGCTTTGGACACGCATCACCGGAGTCCTGCCATGTTCCAGCAAATCCTGGATCAGCTCATTCAACGCGTGCCCGAGGCCCTGGCCGCGACCTTCAATGATCGCGACGGAGATCCGATCTGTTCGCGCACGATCCAGGTCTCGAACGAGGGCCTGCAACTGCTGGGCGCCTACCAGCACGTGGTGAAGCGGCATCTGCAGCAGGCCGTCGAGGAATTCGACCGCGGCGAAGTGAAACAGGTGGCATTCGCGACCGACCAGCATTGGGTCGTCATGATGGCCGGGAAGGAACACTGCACCCTGGTGCTGGTGATGCAGCGGGAGGGCCTTCTCGGCCGGGCCCGCTTCTACATGGAGCAGGCCGTCGAGGCCCTGAACAATCAACTCTGATACCGTCCGGTGGGACCGCCTGCTCGCTTCGCTCGCGTTGTCCCCCGGGCCCCCTCTGGCTGGACGGGATGAGCCCGCCCAGCCGGTCTAGGAGCCGAGATGGAACGCTTTATGGGTCTGGCCGGAATCGTGGCGTTCATGGCCATTGCCTATGCGTTGTCCCACAAACGGAGTGCCATCCACTGGCGGACCATCGCCTGGGGCCTGGGCCTGCAGTGGATCTTCGCCGTCATCGTGCTCAAGGGCGCTTTGATTTCACGCCTGTTTCCCTTTCCCATCCCCAGGGGCGCGGGCTGGGTGGTGCTGGTGTTGATGTTTACACCAATGCTCCTGCGGCGCTTCCTCGCCTTCGAGGACAAGCGGCTCAACTGGGGGATCTTCGGTGTCATCGTCCTCGGCCTGCTGTGGGGGAATCTGGTCGGCTCCGCCTTCGACCAGATGCGCATCGTGGTCGAGCATCTGATGGCCTACGCGCACGAAGGCGCCAGCTTCGTCTTCGGCTCCCTGTCCGATGGCCCGGCGGGCAAGGTGGGGATGGTGTTCGCCTTCGCGGTGCTGCCCACCATCATCTTCGTGGCCTCCATCTTCGCGGTCCTCTACTACATGGGCATCATGCAGTGGGTGGTCGGAGCCTCGGCGCGGGCCATGGGCCGCTTCCTGAAGGTCTCTGGGGCGGAGAGCGTGAGCGTGGCTGCCAGCATCCTCATGGGTCAGACCGAAGCGCCCCTCACCATCCGGCCCTTCCTGGCGCGCATGACCCGCAGCGAGCTGATGGTGATCATGACGGCCGGCATGGCCCATGTGTCCGGCAGCATCATGGTGGCCTATGTACAGGTTGCCCACGTGGACATCGTCCATCTGCTCACCGCCGTGATCATGACGGCCCCCGGCGCGGTGATGATGGCCAAGCTGCTGGAGCCCGAAACAGAAACGCCCGAGACCGCCGGCGAGATCAAGGTGGACATCCCCAACCACGACGCCAATGTGCTGGATGCCGCGGCCCGGGGCGCCTTCGAGGGTGGCCAATTGGCTTTCAATGTCGCCGTCATGCTGATCGCCTTCATCGCGCTCATCTTCCTGTTGAACGGCCTGATGAAGGCCATCCACCCTGGCTTCAGCCTGGAGTGGGTGCTGGGCTGGGCCTTCAAGATCCCGGCCTACCTGATGGGGGTGCCCTGGGCCGAGTCGGGCCAGGTGGGCGGACTGCTTGGCAAACGCATGGTGATCAATGAATTCGTGGCCTTCCTGGACCTGGGCAACATGACGGGTCTCTCCGCCAAGGCCCGGTTGATCTCCACCTTCGCGCTTTGCGGCTTCGCCAACTTCAGCAGCATCGCCATCCAGGTGGGGGGCATCGGCGCTCTGGTGCCCGAACGGCGGGGTGATCTGGCCCGCCTCGGCCTCCGGGCCATGCTGGCGGGGACGCTGGCGAACTTTCTCAGCGCCTGCATTGCCGGCGTGCTGATGTAACTGGAAAAAAGCCACAAGTCTTCCGAAGCTCCAGCCCCAGAGGGATGGTGCCGATGAAGCGGTCATTGGAGGTTTCCCATGGCCCTGTTCCGCCCCGTCTGCCTATCCCTCGTCCTGGCTGCGGGAGCACTCGTGGCCGGGGATTACGACGCCCTGCTGGGGGCCATGAAGAAGTCCTGGCCCCAGGTCACCACCATCGGCGTGGTCTGTGATGCCAATTCCAGCAAGGCCGCCCTGGCGACTCTGGCCAGCGCCGCGGGCGGCATGAAGCTCATGGTCGTGGACGTGAGGGGGCCCCAGGACATGGGCAAGGCCATCGGCACCCTGACCGGGCGCAAGCCCGATGCCGTGATCCTGCTGGCGGGCGACCACGTCGTTGGGGATGGTTCCTCCGCGGCGACCTTCCTCATCCAGCGCATGGCAGCCATCAAAGTGCCCACCGGCGCCACCACGGAAGCCGGCGTCAAGCAGGGCGCCGCCATCGGCATCGGGCCTGGCACCGGCGGCAAGCTGCTGTCCAATGCCAAGGTGGCGGCGGTGGCGGGGGTGGCCGTGCCCGAAGGCGCCACGGCCCTGTAGCACCCGGGATCGCCTGACTCAAGTAGTGTCCTGCCATGGAGGCGGTCTCTTGCTTGGGGCAGATCGCGGCAGGCCTATCTACAGCAATTCCTGAACCATTTCTGCCTCATCCGGCCCGTCATGAGGAGGGTCGATACCTCGCCAACCCGCTTTCCAGGCCAGGTTCATGACCAGGGCTCCAGCGATGTAGACCGCGAAGAACCCGATGAAGAAGCGCTGCTGGAACAGGATCATCAGGGCAAGCAGCAGGACGACGCTCAAGCTCGTGACCATGGCGGTACGGGGACTGGAGGACCGCTTCTTGAAGCTGGGGAAGCGCAGGGTGGAAACCATGAGCAGACCAAGCAGGAACAGTTCTGCGGCGAACCAATAGGCCTGGGTGGCCAGATCTGGCGGGGTGGGATGCCAGATGATCACGGCGGCCACGCAGGCCGCTCCGGCGGGGATGGGCAACCCCACGAAGTAGCGGGAATCCACCGCACCGACCTGAATGTTGAAGCGGGCCAGGCGGAGGGCCCCACAAGCTGTGAAGACGAAGCAGGCCGCCCAACCGGCCGCCCGCAGGTGGGAGTCGTGAATGCCGAGATGAAAGAAGCCGTAACGATAGGCCAGGATGGCCGGGGCCATACCGAAGCTGACCACATCCGCCAGGCTGTCGAGCTGGACGCCGAATTCCGTGGCGGTGTTGGTCGCGCGGGCCACGCGACCATCCAGGCCGTCGAACACCCCCGCCAGTACCAGGAGACCTGCGGCCCAGAGGAAGTAGCGCTCCGGCGTGGCGCCTGCGGCGTTGATGGACATGACCACGCTGGAAAAACCGCAGAAGATCGAGGCCATGGTGATGCTGGAAGGCAGCACAAACATGGATCGGCGCATGGCGCGCTGCCGCCGGGCGCGGCGTTCCTCAGGGCTCAGACGGGGTCGCATGGGGACAGTTTCTCACATCCAGCACCCAGGGAGGCCTCCGAGGGTGGAGGGTATGCTGACAGCCTTCGGAGGTTCGGTTGAAGCAGGTGGTGGTAATTGGGGGTGGGCACGCGGGCATCGAAGCGGCCTTCGTGGCAGCACGCATGGGCATGACGACGACCCTGCTCACCATGAACCTCGACCAGATCGGCCAGATGAGCTGCAATCCCAGCATTGGCGGCGTCGGCAAAGGGCACATGGTCCGGGAGCTGGACGCCCTCGGTGGGGCCATGGGTCGCCTCATCGATGCCACGGGCATCCACTTCCGCATCCTCAACGAAAGCCGTGGTGTGGCCGTGCGCGGTCCCCGGGCCCAGGCCGACAAGGTGAAGTACCGCAGCGCCGCCCGGCAACTCCTAGAGCGCACCGGGCAGCTCAAGCTGCGCCAGGGCACGGCCGCGGGCCTGCTTTGGCATGACGGCACCCGTGGGCTCCGAGGCGTGGAGCTGCTGGATGGCTCGCTGCTGCCCTGTGACGCCGTGGTGGTCACCAGCGGGACCTTCCTCAACGGCCGGATCCTCATCGGCGAGCGGCGGCTGGAGGCGGGGCGGGCCGGCGAGCCCGCCAGCACCCACCTCGCCGAGCAACTGAGGGCCCTGGGACTCCGCCACCGGCGTCTGAAGACGGGTACCAGTCCGCGCCTGGCCAAGGCCTCCATCGATTTCAGCCGGCTCCAGATTCAGCCCGGCGACGCTCCACCGAGGCCTTTCAGCTTCTTCAGCCCTGGCATTCCGCAACCGCAGGTGCCCTGCCACATCGTCCACACCACGGCCATGACCGAGGCCATCGTGCGGGAGAACCTGCCGAAATCAAGTCTCTATGGCGGCCACATCGAGGGCGTCGGGCCCCGCTACTGCCCTTCCATCGAAGACAAGTTCGTGAAGTTCCCAGACAAAGGGCGGCACCAGATCTTCGTCGAGCCCGAAAGCCTCGAGACGGAGGAGATCTATCTGGCAGGCCTGTCCACCTCCATGCCTCCGGATGTGCAGCTCCGCATGGTGCGCAGCCTCCCAGGCTTCGAGGCCGCAGAGATCCTACGTCCCGGCTACGCCATCGAATACGACAGTTTCGATCCCCTGCAACTGCGCCGGGACCTGTCGATGGAGAGCCTCGAAGGCGTCTGGTTTGCGGGCCAGATCAACGGCACCACGGGCTACGAAGAGGCCGCCGGCCAGGGATTGCTGGCTGGGATCAATGCCGTGCGCTGGCTGCGGGAGCAGGAGCCCATCGTCCTTGGCCGGGATCAGGCTTACCTGGGTGTGATGGTGGATGATCTCGTGACCAAGGGGACGGATGAGCCCTACCGCATGCTCACTGCCCGGGCGGAGCATCGCCTGGGCCTGGCCTGCGACCTGGCTGACGGTCGCCTCCTGCCCGTCGCGAGGGAAGTGGGGGCACTGAATCCAGATGAGCTGGCCCAGGTGGAGGCACGGGTCACGCTCAGGGAGCAGTTGAAGGTGCGTTGCGAAGCCGCCTGGGTGACCCAGACCAGTCCCTTTGGCCCCATCGCAGCCGGGGCGGGCATCCGGTTGGAAACGGGCATGAGTCTGTCAGACCTGTTCCGGAGGCAGCAGATCAATCAGGCAGAGGCGGATGCCTGTCTGGCCCTGCTGGAAGGTTGGAATCCAGACCAAATGGGTTGGGACTCCGCCCGCGAGCGGGATCTGCTGCTCTTCGATCTTCGCTATGCCCCCTATCGGGATCGCGAAGCCAGGCTTCTGGAGGGCCAGCGCGGCTGGGACCATGTGCGGATCCCCTCGGACCTCCGGGTGGAGCATCTTCATGGTATTTCAAGGGAAGTTATGGAAAAATTGAAGTTGCATCGCCCGGAAACCCTTGGCCAGGCCAGCCGGATTCCCGGGATCACCCCCGCCGCAGTGACCCTGCTCCATTTGTTAATACATCGCTCACGGGGAATATAGTTTAGTTGTAATTTTATCTTGAGCCTCCACACGACTGGAATCCTATGCTTGGGGTGTTCGTTGACCAGGAGGTTTCCATGGCAACTTTTCTTGATCTGCCGGCCGGTGCTTTCCGCTCCCCCATTCGGATGCTCAAGATCGGCCAACTGGCGGCGCGTTCTGGGATCACCGCCCGGAACCTGCGTTTTTACGCCGACGCTGGCGTATTCGGGGAACTCCCCCGATCTCCAAAGGGCTACCGGCTCTTCCCCCCTGAGGCAGCCCACTGGGTCCGGATCCTGAGGGCCGCCCAGGCGGCCGGGTTCACCCTCGAGGAAGTCCAGGAACTGCTTCGGGCCCTGCGTCAGGACGCCGCCCCTTGCGAGCATGTCCGCGAGGCGCTCGGGGGCAAGCTCAGCGCTTTGGAAATCAAATTGGCCGAGATCAAGCTGTTGGTGGACATTCTACGCGTCACTCTGGGAACGCCCGATGGCCAGAGCAGCGAACTGGGGTGCAATCTGATGGAAACCCTGCTGGCGGAGGCGGCGAGACTGCCGTCCCTGGCAGAACACCGCGCCTGAAGCTCCTCGGGAGGTAATCATGGATGGCACTGTCTACCGTATTCAGGGCATGACCTGTGGCGGGTGTGCGAAGCATGTGGAGAAGGCCCTCCGCGCTGTGGCTGGGGTGACCAGGGTGACCATGGATGTGGCCAAGGGCACGGCCACGGTGGTGGGAGCGGCGCCGCTCGAACCCCTGGCCGCCAGTGTTGCGGCGGCTGGCTACGAACTGGTCGGCCCCGCCTTAGCACCAGATCCAGAGGGGGCTGAATGAGCCAGCAGACCTTCACTGTCACGGGCATGACCTGCGCGTCCTGCGTTCGCCATGTGGAGAAGGCGCTGGCCGGTACACTGGGAGTTACTGCGGCCGCCGTGAACCTAGCCACAGCCACAGTGACGGTGGAGGGCTCCGTTTCCTTTGAGGCTCTGGCCAGGCAGGTCGAGGAGGCGGGGTACGCCCTGGGTCGCGTCGAACCGGAGACAGCATTGGGCGAGGATCTCGCGCCCGCCCGCCGGCGGATGCTCTTCGCGCTGGTACTCACCGCGCCCATGCTGGTGACCATGATTCCCGGCCTGGGTTGGCAACTCCCGGGCTGGGCGCAGGCCCTGCTCGCCACACCCGTGGTGTTCGGGGCGGGCCTTAGCTTCTTCCTTCGCGCCGGGCGCCAGGCCCGGCATGGCCAGGCCTCCATGGATACCCTCATCGCGCTCGGCTCGGGCATCGCCTGGGCCTTCGCCGTAGGGGAGTGGTGGGCTGGGGCCCACCATCTCAGTTTCGAAACGGCCTCGGCCCTGGTGGCCTTCCTTTTGACCGGCAAATACCTTGAGGCGCGGGCCAAGTCGCGGGCGACCGACGCGCTGAAGGCCCTGCTTGCCCTGGCACCGCCCACGGCCCTGCGGATTGAAACGGACGGCTCCGTGCTGGAGGTGCCGGTATCCTCGTTGCACGCCGGCGATCGGGCCCGGGTGCTGCCTGGGCAGGCGGTCCCAGCCGATGGGCGCGTGAGCTCTGGCCAAGCCGAAGTGGATGAATCCATGTTGACCGGAGAGCCGTTGCCGGTGCCGAAGGGGATCGGAGACCGGCTGGTGGCAGGCACCGTGATGCATGGGTCGGCCCTGGAGATGGAAATCTTCGCGGTGGGGGCAGATACCGAGTTGGCTCACATGGCGGCGATGGTGGCGCAGGCGCAGGGCTCCAAGGCGCCCGCTCAGGATCTCGCCGATCGCATCAGCGCCGTGTTCGTGCCGGTCATTCTCGCCCTGGCCGTGGCCACCTTCGCTGGCTGGTGGTGGTTTGGAGGTGGGCTCACCCTGGCCTGGCGCCCGGCGGTGACGCTGCTCGTGATCGCCTGTCCCTGCGCGCTTGGTTTGGCCACTCCGGTCGCCGTGATGGTGGGCCTTGGTGCAGCGGCCCGCAAAGGTGTGCTGGTGCGTGATGCCGCCGCCCTGGAGGCGCTGGGTCAGGCCACGGATCTGGTGTTCGACAAGACGGGGACCCTGACCGAAGGCCGCCCACGCCTGCGGCGCGTGGTGCTTTGTGGCTTGCGGGCCGAAGCGGAGCTTCTGGCGGTGGCCGCCAGTCTGGAACGCGATTCGGAACATCCCATTGCCCGGGGGATCCGCGCGGCGCGGGTCGGCGCGGACCTGACTGTCGAGGCCTTCCGGGTGCATCCTGGTGGCGGCGTCACGGGAAAGGTGGCCGGGGCATCCTGGCGCCTGGGGAGTGAGGCCTTCCTCGACATCACCTTCCCTCCGGTGGATGCAGACGGGATCGCGGTCGGCTTGGCGGATGAGGCCGGTCTCCAGGCCGTATTCGTCCTGGGGGATCGACTCCGGACTGAGGCCGAGGAGGTGGTGACGGAACTCCGGCGGCAGGGACTGCGGCTCCACCTGCTGACCGGGGACCGGGACGCTCCAGCCCGCGCCATGGCTGCGGCGGCAGGGATCACCGAGGTGATCTCCGAAGTGCGTCCCGAAGGCAAGCTGGCGCAGATCAAGACGCTCCAGCAGCGGGGGGCCATCGTCGGATTCGTCGGCGACGGTGTCAATGATGCACCGGCTCTGGCCCAGGCGGATTGCGGGATAGCAATGGGCTCTGGCGCCGGTGAGCAGGGCACTGCCGCCGCCATGGCGGCGGCACCGCTGGTGCTGCTGCGGTCCGGCCTCGAACCGATCCTCGCGGCCCGGCGGTTGGCTCTGCGCACGCATCGGGTGATCCGGCAGAACCTGGGCTGGGCCTTCGGCTACAACCTGGTGTTGGTGCCGCTCGCGGCCTTCGGTCAGCTGGAACGCTTCGGTGGGCCAATGCTGGCCGGTTTGGCCATGGGGCTGAGCTCTCTGACGGTGGTCCTGAATGCGCTGCGTCTGAGGCGCTAGGGTCTGTTTTCAAATTTAAAGCTGCCGGGCCAGTTCCTTCAGGTACGCCGTGAACTCGACGCGCAGGTCGTCGCGCTTGAGGGCGAATTCCACGTTCGCCTTCAGGTAGTCCAATTTGTTGCCAGTGTCATAGCGCTTGGCGGGAATGGGTGCGGCGACCAGCCGGCCCTCGCGAGCCAGAGCGGCCAGGGCGTCAGTGAGCTGGTATTCGCCACCCACGCCTGGCTGGAGCGCCACAAGGTGGTCGAAAACGCGGGGCTCGAGCACATAGCGACCGACCACGGCCCAGCGGCTTGGGGCCTCGGCGGGGTTCGGTTTTTCGACAATGGTTGTCACTTCCCAGGCATCTTGATGATCAGAAGGAGCATTGACGATCCCGTAGCGGGAGACGTGCTCGAGGGGCACTTCCTGCACGCCGACAATGGATTTCCCGGTGGCTAGGTAGGCCGCGATGAGGGCGTCCAGGGCGGAGTCCCGCTCGTCGAACACGTCATCACCGAGGAGCAGCGCGAAGGGTTCGTCACCGACGGCGTGGCGTGCACATAGGACGGCGTGCCCGAGGCCCAGCGGTTCGCCCTGGCGCACATAGGCGAACTGGGCGAGGTGGCTGATACCCTGGATCAGATGGAGATCTTCCTGTTTTCCCCGTCGACGGAGGGTGTCCTCCAACTCGAAGGACACATCGAAGTGGTTTTCAATGGCGGCCTTGCCCCTGCCGGTGACCAGCACCAGGCTCTCGATGCCGGCGCGGATGGCTTCTTCAACGACATATTGGATGACGGGCGTATCCACAAGGGGGAGCATTTCCTTGGGTTGCGCCTTCGTGGCCGGCAGGAACCGGGTACCGAGGCCCGCGACGGGAATGACTGCCTTGCGTAGCGTCTTCATGTCCTCTCCGATGGCCCATGATGGCCGAAGGTTCAGAGATGCGAGGGGGTTCGGGGGCCTTCGCGTAAATTTTTCCTTGCGTCAGGGGCCGTTGATGTTAGTCTGGATGTCCTGCGCAGTTGAGGCTGTGGGGTGCTGAGGGTGGCGAGGTAGCGATCCTGGACCATGCAAGAAGCATGGGAGCGTCTTTGAAAACCGGATAGAAGAATAGGAAGCCTTTGAGGGTTTTGGGGTGCGTCTAAGGATGTGCTTCAGAATTCAGAACAATTTTTCGACCAGAGCATTTTTTTTCAGGCCTTAGGGTTTGGAAATGAGAGTTCAGAATGAAACTTGAGAGTTTGATCCTGGCTCAGAATGAACGCTGGCGGCGTGCCTAACACATGCAAGTCGAATGTGCCGCAAGGTGCATGGCAGACGGGTGAGTAACGCGTGGGGAATCTACCTTTTTGTGGGGAATAACGCTCCGAAAGGAGTGGTAATACCGCATGAGACCAGTGGCTGGGATGCTGCTGGTGAAACCTGGGGACCGTAAGGCCTGGGGCAAAAAGAGGATCCTGCGTCTGATTAGCTAGTTGGCGGGGTAATGGCCCACCAAGGCGACGATCAGTAGCCGGCCTGAGAGGGTGATCGGCCACACTGGAACTGAGACACGGTCCAGACTCCTACGGGAGGCAGCAGTGGGGAATT
>JBBQEL010000084.1:0-10186 GCA_038320645.1 Holophagales bacterium
CAATCCCTTTTTAAGCCTTCGTCGTGGCTTTTCCCCAAGTGACACACCCGTTCCCATCCCGAACACGGCAGTTAAGACTTGGAGGGCCGATGATACTGCTCTGCACAGGAGTGGGAAAGTAGGTCGCTGCGACGTTAAAACGAACGGGTCACCCCTCAGAAGGGTGGCCCGTTTTTGCGTATCCAGCCACTGCATCCGCAGGGGCTTTTGCGTGTCATGCCGGATATGATTTAACGATCCGCATGGAGGCATTCAATGAACAAAGGTGTTTACACCTTCGGAGGGGATCGTAACGAGGGCAGTGCGGCCATGCGCGACCTCCTGGGCGGCAAAGGCTGCAACCTGGCTGAGATGGCGGGCTTGGGGATCCCCGTCCCCCCAGGATTCACCCTCACGACCGAACAATGCGGGGCGTACTACATTCAGGGCCGGAAGATCTCCGAAGCGCTGCAACAGGAAGTGGTGGCGGCGCTGCATTGGCTCGAAGGCGTGCGGGGCTGCGGCTTCGGTGCCGCCGAGAACCCTCTGCTGCTCTCGGTCCGTTCGGGCGCCCGGGTCTCCATGCCCGGCATGATGGATACCGTCCTCAACCTGGGACTCAACGACCAGACCGTGGCGGCCCTGGAGCGGGCCAGCGGGAATGCCCGTTTTGCCTGGGACTCCTACCGTCGCTTCATCACCATGTACAGCAATGTGGTTCTGGATGTGGAGCACTCGCTCTTCGAAGCCGAACTGGAGCGGGCCAAGGCACGCCTGGGCAAGCATCTGGACACGGAGCTGAGTGCCGATGATTGGAGGTCCCTTGCCAGCACCTTCAAGGAGATCGTCCGGGAGGAAACGGGCCACGCGTTCCCCCAAGACCCCATGGAGCAACTCTGGGGAGCCATCCGGGCCGTCTTTGAAAGCTGGAATACGGCTCGCGCCATCACCTACCGCCGCCTGCACCGCATCCCGGACGACTGGGGTACTGGCGTCAATGTCCAGAGCATGGTCTTCGGCAACATGGGCGATGACTGCGGCACTGGCGTGGCCTTCACGCGCGATCCCGCCACGGGCGAAAAGCTCTTCTATGGCGAGTACCTTATCAACGCCCAGGGCGAGGATGTGGTGGCGGGCACCCGCACGCCCCAACCCATCACCCGGAAGCAGGCGGACGGCACCGGGCTGAAGAGCCTCGAGGAGGTCATGCCCGCCTCCTTCTCTGAGTTGGATGCCACCTGCCAGCGCCTTGAAACCCATTTCAAGGACATGCAGGACATCGAATTCACCATCGAACGCGGCAAGCTCTACCTGCTCCAGACCCGCAACGGCAAGCGCACTGCCATGGCCGGCATCCGCATCGCCATCGACATGGTCGACGAAGGCCTCATTGACAGCCGCATGGCGCTCAAGCGCATTGATGCCGACAGCCTCTCCCAGCTGCTGGCGCCGGTGTTCGACCCCAGAGAAAAGGATCGGCTCCGCAAAGAGGGACAGCTGCTCACCAAGGGCCTGAACGCGGGTCCCGGCGCGGCTACGGGCCGCATCGCCCTCACGGCCGAGGAGGCAGAGAAAATGGCTCCCGAAGGTCCTGTGGTGCTGGTCCGCGTGGAAACCAGCCCCGAGGACATCTCGGGCATGGTGGCCTCTCAGGGCATCCTCACGGCCCGTGGCGGCATGACCAGTCATGCGGCCGTGGTGGCCCGCGGCATGGGCAAGCCCTGCGTCTGCGGCGCCTCCGCCGTCCAGATCGACATGGTGCGCGGCATCGTGAAGGTGGGCGACCGGGAGCTGAAAGCCGGTCAGGACTGGATTTCCATGGACGGCTCCACCGGCGAAGTCTTCGCGGGCAAGCTGAGCGCCCACCCTTCTGAAGTGAACCAGGTGCTGGTGGACGGGCGGCTGAAAGCCGAGGACAGCGAGCTCTACCAGCGCTTCGCCAAGATCATGGCCTGGAGCCATGCGGCCAAGCGCCTGAAGGTGCGCACCAACGCGGATTCACCGCACGACGCCGCCGTGGCCCGGGCCTTCGGGGCCGAGGGCATCGGCCTCTGCCGCACCGAGCACATGTTCTTCGAGGGGGACCGCATCCTTGCCGTGCGCGAGATGATCCTCGCCACGGACATCGAGGGCCGGAAGAAGGCCCTGGCAAAGCTGCTGCCCATGCAGCGCGAGGATTTCGAGGGCATCTTCACGGCCATGGACGGCCTACCCGTGAACATCCGTCTGCTGGATCCGCCCCTGCACGAATTCCTGCCGCAGGATGAGTCCGGCCAAAGGGAAATGGCCGAGGTGCTGGGCGTGAGCCTTGGCATCGTCGAACGCCGGGTGACCCAACTTCACGAGTTCAATCCCATGATGGGCCACCGGGGCTGCCGGCTCGGCATCACCTTCCCCGAGATCGTCCGCATGCAGGTCCGCGCCATCGCCGAAGCCGCGCTGAACGTGGCCGGGAAGGGGATCAAGGCCGTCCCCGAAATCATGGTCCCGCTCATTGGCACCGTACGCGAACTGGCCTATACCAAGGTCGAGATGCTCGATGAGATCGCCCTTGTGAACAAAGAGCGTGGCACGAGCTTCACCTGCCCCATCGGCACCATGATCGAAATTCCCCGGGCGGCCATCACCTCGGATCAGATCGCCCAGGAGGCCGAGTTCTTCAGCTTCGGGACCAACGATCTCACCCAGATGGGCTTCGGCTTCAGCCGCGACGACGCAGGCAGCTTCCTGCCGGAGTATGTCGGCAAGAAAATCCTCGAGGATGATCCCTTCCAGAGCCTCGACCAGGAGGGCATCGGCGAGCTGGTGCGCATCTCCTGCGAAAAGGGCCGTGCCGCCCGTCCCGGCATCAAGCTGGGCGTCTGCGGTGAACACGGGGGCGATCCCCGCAGCGTGGTCTTTTTCCACCGGGTGGGCCTGGACTACGTCAGCTGCAGCCCCTACCGCGTGCCCATCGCCACCCTCGCGGCGGCGCAGGCTGCGCTGGAGCAATAGCGTCTGAATCAGCTATCCTGGAGAGGCCGCGCCATGCGCGGCCTTTTTGTCGGATGCAGCCATGGCCAAGACCGTCCCCAGTTCGGCATCAGTCCAGCCCGAGATCATCTATTCGATGATGCGGGTGAGCAAGATCTACAACAACAAGCCCGTCATCAAGGACATCTCCCTTAGCTACTTCTACGGGGCCAAGATCGGCGTGCTGGGCCTCAATGGCTCTGGCAAGAGCACGGTGCTGCGCATCATGGCGGGCGTGGACCAGGATTTCAACGGCGAGGCGGTGCTCAGCAAGGGCTACACCACCGGCATTCTCGATCAGGAACCCCAGCTCGATCCCGACAAGACCGTGCGCGAGATCGTCGAGGAGGGCGCGGCCGAGCAGGTGGGCTGGTTGAAGGACTACAACGCCATCAGCGATCAGTTCGCGGATCCCGATGCCGACATGGACGTGCTGCTGGCGAAGCAGGGCGAGCTGCAGGAGAAGATCGACGCCCACGACTGCTGGGATCTGGATTCGCGGCTGGAGCAGGCCATGGATGCCCTGCGCTGCCCCGATTCCGATACGAAGATCGGCGTACTGTCGGGGGGCGAGCGCCGCCGCGTGGCCCTGTGCCGTCTGCTGCTCCAGGAGCCCGACATCCTGCTGCTGGATGAACCCACCAACCACCTGGATGCCGAGAGCGTTGCCTGGCTGGAGAAGCATCTGCAGGACTACAAGGGCACCGTCATCGCCGTGACTCACGATCGGTACTTCCTGGACCACGTGGCCGGCTGGATTCTCGAACTGGATCGCGGCGAAGGCATCCCCTGGAAAGGCAACTACTCCAGCTGGCTGGAACAGAAATCGGGCCGCCTGGCCCGTGAGGAGAAGTCCGACAACAGGCGGCAGAAGACCCTGGAACGCGAACTGGAGTGGATCCGCATGTCGCCCAAGGGCCAGCACACCAAGAGCAAGGCCCGCATCGCCAACTACGAAAGTCTGGCCGGGGAAGAAGGCCGCCAGAAGGAGCAGGAACTGGAGATCTACATCCCCAGCGGGCCGCGCCTCGGTGATCTGGTGGCCGAACTGAATGGCGTCTCCAAGGCCTACGGCGACCGGGTGCTGTTCGAAAACCTGAGCTTCGCCATCCCCCGCGCCGGCCTCCTTGGCGTCATCGGCCCCAATGGCGCCGGCAAGTCCACGCTGCTGCGCCTGCTCACCGGCCAGGAGCAACCCGATTCCGGCACCATCCGCATCGGCGAAACCGTGCGCATGGCCTATGTGGATCAGCTCCGCTCGGGATTGAACATGGACAAGAGCGTGTTCGAGGCCGTGTCCGGCGGCTACGAGCAGATCGAACTGGGCGGCAAGCTCATCAACGCCCGGGCCTGGCTGAGCCGCTTCGGCTTTTCCGGCGATTCGCAGCAGAAGAAGATCGCCGAGCTGAGCGGCGGCCAACAGAACCGGCTGAACCTGGCGCTCACCCTCAAGAGCGAGTCGAACCTGCTGTTCTTCGACGAACCCACCAACGATCTGGATGTGAACACCATGCGGGCGCTGGAAGAGGCCATCGAGTCCTTCGCGGGCAGTGCCGTCCTGGTGAGCCATGACCGCTGGTTCCTGGATCGCCTCGCCACGCACATCCTGGCCTTCGAGGGCGATTCCCAGGTGCAGTTCTTCGATGGGAACTACAGCCAGTATGAGGAGTACCGCCGGGATGTGCTGGGCCTGAAACCCTTCGATCCGCACCGCATCAAGTACCGCAAGTTGACCCGATGAACGAGGGCGCTACCCGGGCCGGGCACCTGGCCCTGCTGACGGCCCTGGCCGGCCTGCTCCTCGGAGCTGCCGCCCTGTGGTTCGGCGTGATGGGCAACGCCATCGCCCTGTGGGGCTTTGGTGCCGCCTGCCTCCTGCAGATCCCTCCGGCCCTGAGCCTTCGCTTCCGCATCCGTGCAGGCCTCGGCAACCGCGGCCTGGAAGGCGAACGGCTCACCCTTCGGAGCGTCAGCCACCTGCAGCGTCTCCTGGCCCTGGGGCTGGGCCTGGCGTCGCTGGCGGCACTGATGGGCGGCCGAGCCCCCCAGGCCAGCCTTCCGATCTTGGGCGGAGCAGCCCTGGCTGCCGGAATACTTGCCGCCATCTGGTCTGCAAAGCAGGGCCTGAAGGGCATCCACCCCGCCCTCGAACTGGATGCCGCCCTCACGCGCACCCTCCTGGAGCTTTCGGCCCTGCTGGTGGCGGGCTGTCTCCTGGGTTTCTGGTTCCCGTGGGCCGATGCGGCCAGTGGGTTCATGCAGGCCCTGCGCCTGTTCCTGGCAGGCCGTTCCCTGGCGAAGGCCACGACTGTCCCGCCTGCCTGCGGCGGGTGTGGGAGCGGCTGCTGCTGATGCGCGTCCTGGAGCTGTTCTCTGGTCTGGGGGGCTGGCGCTGTGCCCTCCGGGACCGGGGCACCGTGGTCGCCGCCTACGATGTGAGCGAAGCCGCCAATGCCACCTACACCCTGAACCATGGCGATATGCCGAGGCCCCGGGAACTGGCCCATGTCCCGCTGGCGGAACTGGCCTCCCACGGCGCGGATACCTGGCTGCTGAGCCCACCCTGCCAGCCCTTCTGCCGCATGGGGAACCACCAGGGGCTGGCGGATCGCCGTTCCCGCGCCTTCCGCCACCTCATGGATCTGTTCTCTGAAGCTCCGCCCGAGCACCTGGTGCTGGAGAACGTGGGGGGCTTTCTCGGTTCGGACGCCCACGCCCTGTTGACGGAGCGGATCCGCGCCCATGGGATGCAGCAGCTGGATCTGCAGGCCTGCCCCAGCCGCTTCGGCCTACCCAACCAGCGTCCCCGTGTCTTCATCGTGGCCTCGCGCCAACCGTTGGACCCCAGGCCAACGCCGGATCTCCCGGCCCGGCCCCTGGCGGAGTTCCTGGATGCGGACGAGGATCCGACGCTCTACCTGCGCCCCGAAACGCTGGCCCGCTATCACCACGGCATGGATTTCGTGGTGCCCGCGGAGCGCCGCAGCACCTGCTTCATCGGCGGCTATGGCCGGCGCTTCGTGGGTAGCGGCTCGTTCCTGAAAACGGAGCGCGGCGTGCGCCGGTTCTCGCCGTCGGAAGTGGGGCGGCTCCTGGGCCTGCCCGCAGGCTTCCGGTTCCCGGAGCCGCTCTCCCTCGAGGTGCGCTACCGACTGCTGGGCAATGGGCTTTCCATACCGGTTGCGGCGTGGGCGCTGGACCATCTGTAGAATCACTGCATGCGCCTCCTGCTCTCCGCTTTCGCTCCCGAACTGGGCCCCCTGGCCAGTGATCCACCGGCTGGCTGGGAAATCGCCACCGTGGGTGTGGGTGCCGTCACGGCGGCTGCGGCCACGGCCGCGCTGGTGGTGGACCGCTGGCCCGAGGCCGTCGTGTTTCTGGGTACTTGCGGGCGCTACGATCAGCGGGTGCCGCTGTTCGAGTGCCTGTGGGCCACCGAGGCCATCGCCACTTCCCTGGAGGAACTCCGCGGCGGCGCCTACCGGCCCGGCATCGAGCGCGTCCGTTGGCCTTCGACGATACTGGGCCCGTTGCCGGGGCATCCGGTGGCCGTGCCACCGGCGATCACATCCACGCCGGAAGGCGCCGCCCTCCTGGCTTCCCTCGCTCCCGTCGAACACCTGGAACTCACGGGCGTGTTCGAAGCCTGCCGGTTGATGGGCGTGCCCTGTGGCGCGGCCCTGGTGGTGGTGAACGAGGTCGGCCCCGAGGCCCAGGCCCAATGGCAGGAGAATCACGCCGAAGGTAGCCGGAGGCTGGTGGAGAAACTCAGGGCCACGGGGTTTTTCGAAGGGGCGTGAAGGCTGTGGCCCCATTGCCCGTTTCGATGTGCCAGCCCAGGTCCACAGCCGTTACCCGCACGCCACAGGCTGGCCCGGTAATCCATGGCGTCAGTCCGTGGCGCTGGAAGGTGGCCATGGTTTCGGTGTGGGGATGTTCGAAACGGTTGCGGAAACCCGCTGGCACGATGGCGACCTCGGGCCGAAGGGCCGCGACCCAGATGGGATCCGAGGCATTGCGGCTGCCATGGTGCCCAGCCTTCAGCAGGCGGTGGGGGCAGGGCGCGGTGCCAGACCCCGGGTCGCCCAGGTCGAGGAGATCCCGCTCCTGGATGGCCAGCGCATCGCCCATGAGCCATAGTTCGCGATCCCGCCAGGTGACCCGCAGCACGGCAGACACCATGTTGGCATCGGGCAGGGCGAAGGCGCGGGGTGGCCAGCGCACGCTGAAGGCCGCCTCCCCGCGGGTCCACGCATCGCCCCGCAGCAGGCCGGCGGGATCCGTGCCCGCCGTGGGCCGATAGGGCGCCCAGGGATCCTCGTCCTCCGCGGTGACCGGCACGGCGGTGGAGGCCATGGGCCAGAGCCGCGAGAGGGTGGCCCAGCCACCGGCGTGGTCGCCGTGGGCATGGGTGAGCACCAGGTGCACGGGCTCGCGCACCCCGCGCCGGCTGAGCACCCGCGCGAGACGCCGCCCGGTCCAGGGACCCGGCCCCGTGTCGATCAGCGTGGCCTCACCACCCGGTGCTCGCAGCAGCAGCGCATCCCCTTGGCCGATGTCCACGGATTCCAGCGAGAGCGTTTCCGCGGCCCGGCCGGTGCCGCGGGAGGCGAGCAGGCCCAGCGACAGGCCGACGAGCCCGATGGCCAGGGCGCGGGTGCGTCGCAGGCGTCCCTGCAGGTGGGCCAGGGCCAGCCAGCCAAAGGCCAACAGCAGCCAGGGCCAGAGAATGCCGGTGGCGAGCGGCGCGATGCCCGTGAGGGCGGGCACCAGACGATCTCCCATCCAGGTCAGGAGGGCACCAGCCCCCTGGGTGATCCCGGGTAGCGGCACCAGGATCAGCGCGAGGCAGACCGGCGTGAGGAAGGCCACCAGGGGCAGCACCAGCAGGTTGGCAAGGATGCCCCACCAGGGCGCGCCGCCATGCAGCAACGCCAGCAGCGGTAGGGTGGAAAGCCAGGGGGCCGCGAGCCGGGCGAAGGGCAGGGCGAAGCGCCCCAGCAGTGGTGCCAGCAACCCTGCCACCGGTTCCGCGCCCCACAGCAGACCCAGCAGGGCCCACCAGGCCAGCAGGAAACCCGGTTCCACCCCCGCCGCCGGATGCCCCAGCAGCCAGGCCAGCAGAGCCAGGTGCAGGCCGGCCACGGGCGGCAGCTTCCAGCCACTGCTGCGGCCGATGGCCCAGGCGATGCCCATGAAGAGGCCGCGCCACACGGGCGCCGAGAAGCCCACCAGAGCCGAGTACAGCAACCCGGCGGCGATGGACCCCGCTGCCGCTCCGCGCAGGCGCAGGCGGCGCAGCAGGGCCTCGATGGCCGCCATCACCAGCGTCACCTGCAGACCCGACACGACGAGGATGTGGATGGTGCCGCTTTCGGCGAAGACGCTGAAGTGGGCTTCGTCCGCCGGTGGAATGCCGAGGGCCAGCGCGCCCCACAGATCCTTCGCGGTCGGCCCGAGGGGCAGGCCCTCGAAGCGGCGCCGAGCGAAGGTCTGCAGCCGCAGCAGCAGGGAGGGCCTGGCGGGGCCGGTGATTTCCAGCAGCTGCGTCGAAGCCAGGTGGAGGCGCCGGGGCGCCTCGTCGCTGCGGGCCCGCCACAACGGACGTTCGGCCAGAAAGACGGGGGCGGGCTGCACGGGCCGGAGTTCAGCGCGCAGGCGGACCGGGGTGCCGGGTGCGGGCGGCGCCAGTTCGCCGTCAGCTGGCACCGTGAGGGGCAGGGTGAGGCCTTTCATGGCTGCCGGGGCGGACACCTCGAACTGGCTGCGCAACCGCTCACCCTGGACGGTCCAAGGTGCCGCGATCTGCCCTTCCATGGCTTGGAACCCGGTGGGCAGCGCCGTTTCCCAGCGGGCCTTGCGGGCCAGGCCCAGGAAGGTGAAGCCCGCCAGACTCAGGGCCAGAGGCACCACGGCCCAGCGGCGAACCCGGGCCAGGGGTAGCGAAAGGGCCCAAACCAGGCTGCCGGCGACCAGCCACCCCAGAGCCACCTGGCCGTTCCAGCGTTCCGGCACCAGCCAGGGCACGACGCTGGCCGCGGCCAGAGCCCAGGCCAAAGGCCAGAGCGAGGCCCCGGACAGGCGTTGCCACAGGCTGGATCTGGAAAGCATGGACTCATTCTATCCAGCCTGTCCAAACCTTGACAGGGGGCCTGGGGCTGGGGAACCTGAAGGTTATGAATCCGGCCCGGGCCCTACTGGTGGACGACGACCCCACCATCCTTGAGGTGGTGGGTACGCTGTTGTCCCGGCACGGCCATGAAGTGGTGGGCACGGGCTCCGGGCTGCGGGGCGCCCAGTTCCTGCGCACCGAGCACTTCGATCTCGCGGTGGTGGATCTCATGCTGCCGGATCTCAGCGGGCTGGAACTGGCCCGTCAGGCCGTGGCCAAGCCCGATACGGTGGTGGTGGTGCTGTCGGGATCCACCTCCGTCGAGACGGCCCTCCAGGCCATGAAGATGGGCATCTACGACTATGTTCCCAAGCCCTTCCGTGCCGAGGAACTGGAACACACGCTGCTGCGCGCCATCGATAAATCGCAGCTCAACCAGGAGAACAAGCGGCTGCGGGAACAGATCCACGGGCCGCTGCCCGGCCCCCAGATGGTCGGTCGTTCTGAAACCTGGCAGAACCTCCAGTCCCTGCTCCGCCGCGTGGCGCCCTCTCCCTCCACCGTGCTCATCACCGGGCCGTCCGGCACCGGCAAGGAACTGGCCGCCCGGGCCATCCATCAATGGAGCCCCAGGGCCCTCGGGCCCTTCGTGCCCATCCACTGCGGCGCCATTCCCGAGAATCTACTTGAGGATGAACTCTTCGGCCATGTCCGCGGCGCCTACACCGACGCGCGCACGGACCGCCCCGGCCGGTTTCAGCAGGCGGATGGCGGCACCCTGTTCCTCGACGAGATCGGCACCATGCCGATGAGCCTGCAGGTGAAGCTGCTGCGCGTCATCCAGGAACGGGAATTCACCCCGCTGGGCTCGACGCGCACCGTCGAGGCCGATTTCCGCCTGCTGGCCGCCAGCAACGAGGATCTCGGCAGCCTGGTGGTGCAGAAGCGGTTCCGGGAGGATCTCTTCTACCGGCTGAACGTGATCCCCATCCAACTGCATCCCCTGCGGGAACATCCGCAGGACATTCCGGTGCTGGTGGCGCATTTCCTCCGGAAGTTCTCCCGGGAACTGGGCCTGCCCCT
>JBBQEL010000085.1:0-9512 GCA_038320645.1 Holophagales bacterium
GGAAGGGTCGCCAGGAGCTGCTTGGCGGCGGGAGCCGTAGGGCCCTCCAACCAGCGCTGGTGGAAGGCCTCGCCGCGCTGACCGTCCAGCAGGATCCAGCAGGGCCCCGCCACGCCGGTCTGCCGCAGGGCCGCGGCCCGCCGGGCGATGGCCTAAACGCCCCCGGGGGGCAGCCCCGTGAGGCCGAAGCCCGCGGCCGGGGCCACGCCGATGCGCAGGCTGGTGAAGCCGCCGGGCCCGAGACAGACCGCCACGCCCGTCAGATCCATGGGCACGCCGCCAGCCTCGACCATCAGCGCGTCCAGCGCCGGCAGCAGCCGCTCGCTGTGCCCCCGCCCAAGCCCCGCTTCCACCCGCCGCGTCCACGCCCGGTCCCCCCGGAGCAGCGCCAGGTGCAGGATCTCCGTGGTGGTATCGAGGGCAAGCAGCATGGGGGAAGTCTAAGCCCGCACTTGCGTCTCACCTACGCGGAAACGGCGGCCCACAGGCCGCCGTTTCCGCGCAAGGGGCTGACGCCTAGCAGGCCTTGAGGACCTTGCCGGCCTGGATGCAGGAGGTGCAGACGCGCATGCGCTTCGCGTGGCCAGCCACCAGGGCGCGGACGCGCTGGATGTTGGGATTCCACCGGCGCTTGGTGATGTTGTTGGAGTGGGAGACGTTGTTCCCGAACTGGGGCTTCTTGCCGCAAATTTCGCACTGACGGGACATGGGAACCTCACGAGCCAAAGGGGAAAACAGCCAAGAGAACCAGTGTAGCCATGCAGGCGCATAACGCAAGGGGAAAGCCCTTGCACCACGCCACTTCCCGCGTCCACGATAGCCCTTTCCCCTGGAACCCGCATGGACTCCCGCTTCGCCGCCCGCCTCTGGGCCCTCGCCTTCACCGTGCTGGATTGGCCCGAACGCCAGAAGGCGGAGGCCTGGGCCGCGCTTCAGGTCGGGGTGGAACCAGCCCTGTCCGCCCCGCAGGCCGAGGCCCTGGCCCGCCTGGAAGCCGACCTGCCCCGGCGCCTCCAGGAGGCGCTGGATCGCGGCGCCCGCCTGCTGCTGCCGGGGGATCCGGGCGTGGATGCCCTGCTGGCGCCGCTGCCCTATCCCGTGGCGCTCTGGGTGCGCGGCACCCTGCCGCCGGTTGGCCCGCGCCTCGCCATCGTGGGCAGCCGCCAGGCCAGCTCGCGGGGCAAGGCCCGCACCCGGGCCTGGGCGAAAGCCCTGACCGAAGCGGGCGTGGCCGTGATCTCCGGCCTGGCCCGGGGCATCGATGGCGCCGCCCATGCGGGGGCCCTGGACGCGGACGCGACCGCGTGCGGCCGCGCCGCCACCTGGGGCGTCATGGGCTCGGGGCTGGACCAGCCCTATCCGCCTGAGCACCGGCCGCTCATGGATCGCATGGTGGCTGCCGGGGGCGGGGTGATCACGCCGTTCCCACCCGAGGCGCCGCCCCTCAAATGGCACTTCCCCCGGCGCAACTGGCTGCTGGCGGCCTGGACCGATGGCGTGCTGGTCACCGAGGCCCGGCTCCGGTCCGGTTCCCTGGTCACGGCCCGCCTCGCCCTGGACCTGGGCAAGGAGCTCTGGGTGTGCCCGGGGTCACCGGAAGATCCCTCCGCCGAGGGGCCCAACGCCCTGCTAAGGGAAGGCGCCGCAAGAATTTGCCTCTCCCCGGCCGACCTCATCGAGGATCTGGCCCCGACCCTGGTCACTTGACAAAGGACCGGTCCTAGGTTCCATCCTTAGGGGCCGTTCAGGGCAGCCAGCGTTTTTCTGGCAGCCCTGTGACGGCGCCTTATGCCGCCCTCTCATTTAAGACGGAAAACTGGTACTGAGTTGGCGGCTTCGCCCCCAAGGGAGATCTCTGGTGACAAAGCTCGTGATCGTCGAAAGCCCCTCCAAGGCGAAGACCATCACCAAGTACCTCGGCAAGGGGTACAAGGTCATGGCCTCCGTGGGCCACATCCGGGACCTGCCGAAGAAGCTGGGCGTGGACATCGAGAACGGGTTCCAGGAGGAATACGAGATCAGCCCGGCCAAGGAGAAGGTCGTCCGGGAATTGCGGGCCGCCGCAAAGACCGCCGCCGAACTCATCCTCGCCACGGATCCTGACCGCGAAGGGGAGGCCATCAGCTGGCACCTGCTGGAGGCCATCAAGCCGCCCAAGAGCCTGCCCGTGAGCCGCGTGCTCTTCAACGAGATCACCCCCGCGGGCATCGCCAAGGCCATGGCCGCGCCCACGGTCATTAATAAGAAGCTGGTGGACGCCCAGCGGGCCCGCCGGGTGCTCGACCGGCTGGTGGGCTACAAGGTCAGCCAGGTGCTCTGGGACAAGGTGCGCCGGGGCCTCAGCGCGGGCCGGGTGCAGAGCGTGGCCGTGCGCATCATCGTCGATCGCGAACACGAGATCCTGGCCTTCAACCCCGTCGAATACTGGGTACTGAAGGCCAAGTTCGGCGCCAAGCTGCCGCCCTCCTTCTGGATGAGGCTGGTGAAGCTGGGCGGGCAGCCGCTCCAGTTGGGCAACAAAGAAACCAAGCGCCGCGTGGCCGACGGCGTGCAGGCCAAAGATCTGAAGACCAAGCTGGAAAAGGCCGACTACAAAGTCACGGGCCTGGAAACGAAAGAAAAGAGGCGCAATCCCGCCGCGCCCTTCACCACCGCCAAGCTGCAGCAGGAATCGGCGCAGAAGCTGAAGATGAGCGTGAGCCGCACCATGCAGAACGCCCAGCGGCTCTACGAGGGCGCCGACTTCGGCGAAGGCCCCGTGGGCCTCATCACCTACATGAGAACCGATTCCCCGCGCATGGCCCCCGAGGCCATCGAGGCCACCCGCGACTTCATCGCCAAGAAGTATGGCCAGGAATTCCTGCCCGCCAAGGCCCGCGTCTACACCGGCAAGGCCGGGGCGCAGGACGCGCACGAGGCCATCCGTCCCACGGACATCACCCGCACGCCGGAATCATTACGTGGGAACTTGGAGCCCGATCAGTTCCGCCTCTACGCCCTCATCTGGCGGCGCACCATGGCTTCCCAGATGGAGGCGGCCCGCTTCGATGAAACGGTGGTGCAGACCGAAGCCGAAGCCGGCAAGGACACGGCGCTCTTCGAGGCCAAGGGCGAGATCGAGCGGTTCGCCGGCTGGCTGGTGGTCTACCGCGCCGACAAGACCGAAACCGAGGCCGAAGCCATCGCCGATGCCACCAAAGGCCCCGAGGAAGAGGACGAAGCGGACGCCCAGCTGCCCGCCCTGAAGCTGGGCGAGACCCTCAAGCTCGAACAGCTCGACACCGACCAGCAGTTCACCAAGCCGCCCGCCCGCTTCAACGAAGCCACCCTGGTGAAGGAACTGGAAGAGGACGGCATCGGCCGGCCCTCCACCTACGCCAGCATCATCAGCACCATCCAGGACCGCGACTATGTAAAGAAGCACGAGGGCCGCTTCAAGCCCACGGACCTGGGCATGACCGTCACCGAGCTGCTGCTGCAGGGCTTCCAGGATCTGATGGATCCCAAGTACACCTCGGGCATGGAAGGCAACCTCGACAAGATCGAAGAAGGCAAGCTCACCTTCAAGAAGGCCATGACGGATTTCTACGGCCCCTTCGAGCAGTCCCTGGCCGCCGCGGGCAAGGATATGCAGAACCTCAAGGCGGGCGTGCCCACCGGCGAAGCCTGCCCCAAATGCGGCACCCGGAAGAAGGGCGCCGGCACGCTGCTCAAGCGCATCGGCCGCAACGGCCTGTTCGTGGGCTGCACCAATTACGGCGCCGAGGCCGAGAAGGACAAGTGCGACTACACGGCGGACCTCGAAAAGATGGAGGAGCCCGAAGACGCGCCGGAATGCCCGCTCTGCGGCACCACGCCCATGAACCTGCGCAAGGGCCAGTGGGGCCCCTTCTGGGCCTGCCCCAGCTACCCGGCCTGCAAAGGCATCGTGAAGGCCGATCCCAAGGGCATCCCTGTGCCCGCGGACGAGCCCACGGGCGAGAAGTGCCCCAACTGCGGCAAGGGCTTCGTGAAGCGGCACGGCCGCTACGGCGAGTTCGTCTGCTGCGTGGACTACCCCGCCTGCAAGACCGTGAAGAAGGAAGTGCTGGGGATCCCCTGCCCCAAGTGCGGCGGCGGCATCAGCCCCCGCAAGACCCGCTTCGGCAAGATCTTCTACGGCTGCACCAACTACCCCAAGTGCGACTACACCGCCTGGGACAAGCCCGTCCCCGTCACCTGCCCCGCCTGCAAGAACCCCATCATGGGCGAAAAGACCAAGAAGCCCAGGGGCAAGGACCCCATCCAGGTGCTGGTGTGCCCCAACTGCAAGCATGAAGAGCCGATGGGGTGACGACCAAGTGGGTTGCGAAGCAGGCTGCGGGGCAGCCTGCGAAGCGGGGCCCCACTGGGAGTCAGTCAGGATGGGGTGGGTCGAGCCTTCTCACCGATAATTAGCGCCACCACATCAATGCAATCGTTCAGCGTGTTTAATTGACTAGGTTTGCCCCTGACCAAGGCCTTTATAGGCGTATGCCTGTTTCTTCCAGTCCCGACCATGCAAGACGATCTCTCCGAGCCTGTGCCCGCCCTATGTCCTCGGTGGATCAAGGGTGGATCAGGCGAAGATGGGCCGACCCACAGGAATACCTACTTCAGGGGCCGAATCAGCTCCGGTCCATCGTTGCGGATGTTGCCCACGGCTGTCCCGACGGGGTAGGCGTCCATCAACTGGGCGGGATAGGGCACCAGGAGCGAGCGCACTTCGCGGGTCTGGGCGGCCGGATCCAGCCAGCGGTCCCAGGTGGCCCGGGGCAGGATCACCGGCATGCGGTCATGGATCCCCGCCATGAGCTCGTTGGGCGTGGTGGTGATGATGCAGGCACTGACCATGACCTCGCCGTGGGGCCCCTGCCAGTCCTCCATCAGGCCGGCGAAGGCGAAGGGCTCGCCGTCCCGGGGATGGATGTAGAACGGCTGTTTCGCCATGCCCTCGGCCTTCCACTCGAAGAAGCCGGAGGCTGGAATGAGGCACCGCTTCCGCTTGAAGGCGGTGCGGAAGGAGGGTTTCTCCTCCAGGGTCTCGGCCCGGGCATTCATGGGCTTCGAGAAGGTGTTCGGATCCTTCACCCAGCCTGGGATCAGGCCCCAGAACGCCACATCGGCCACCCGCTGATCCCGCTCCGGACGCACGATGACGATGTACTGCCCCGGGCCGATGTTGTGGCCGCTCCTGATGGTGAAGCCCGGCGGGACCAGGCCGAAGGCCTCCGCCAGGGTGCTGGCGTCGAAGGTGAAGGTGTAGCGGCCGCACATGCCGCCCACTCTACACCGAGGACGGTTGGGGCTGGCGCAGGTGCCTTGCGCCCGCACTCATGGCGCGGATCCTCCGAGAAAAAGAATCAGATCAGCGGAGGAGAGCGGGGGTGCCCCCTTCAGGATTCCATCCCACGACTAGATCGAATGGCCGACTGGCCAGGGGAACGGGACCGTCTAAATTGATGGTGTCGCCACGTCTATTTGACTGGATGCAACCTCCAGGCGGGGCCCATGGATTTCACAAATACCTTGAACGGGTTGGATAAAGGCCATGGCACTGCAACTGCATGTTTCGAGGGTCTGGAAATCTCGTTTCTCCACGGAGGACACCAGGCCCATCGCTCGAACCACCCGAATTTCCTTCCTGCTGGCGGGAAGTCTCGGCCTCGCCTTCCTGGTCGGTTGTGGCAGCTCTTCTAAGGAAAACAATAACGGGGCCATGAACGTCGCCCTGGTGGATGGCCCCATCAACGGCTACCTCGAGGTCAACGTCAACATCCAGACCGTGGAGATCAACAGCGGCGGCGGCTGGATCTCGCTCAGCTCTCCCAACAAGACCTACAACCTGCTCAGCCTCACGGGCGGTATGAGCGAGATGCTGGCTTCGGGTGCGACGCTCCCGGCGGGCCACTACAGCCAGCTGCGCCTGATCCTCGGCGCGGGCAACACCGTGAAGCTGGCGGATGGCACCATTCAGCCGCTGAAGGTCCCGTCCGGCATGCAGTCAGGCACCAAGCTCATCGGGAGCTTCGATGTGGCCAAGGGCACCACGGCGGATATCTGGATCGACTTCGACGCCGCCCACTCCATCCAGATCGTCAGTGCGGGCGCCTCGGACCAGTACATCCTGCGCCCCACTGTGAAGGCCTTCGACAAGCTCGTCACCGGCTCGGTCAGCGGCGTCTTCTCCGATGGCGCCACCAGCGCTGGGCTGGCCGGAGCCATGGTGTATGCGGAGACGCTGGATGCCAGTGGCAATCCTGGGATCGCCCGCACCACGGTCACCAATGCCGCTGGCGCCTATACCCTGGACCTCCTGCCGGTGGGCGCGACCTATTACGTGGTGAGCCAGCCCAAGCTCGGCACCAGCACCGTGACGGCCTATGACGCGAAGGCCAGCGGCGCCCTGGCGATCTCCACCGCCACCCCCGTGCTCACCTTCACCGCGGCCTTCACGGCGGATGCAGCGGTGGGAACCGTTGCGGGCAGCATCACGCCCATGGCCACCACCATCCCCAGCCAGAGTGACTTCGTCGACCTGAGGCAAGCCCTCAGCGCCGCCGGTGCCAGCCATACCTTCATCGTCGGCACCACCGTGGCCCTCGGCCTCACGACAACCCTCAACTTCAGCTTCTGAACAGCTCCCGCATCGCTTCAGGTCGGAGGCCGCGTCATTCGCGGCCTCTGACATTTAGAGCGGCTGCGCCAAGTCCCCGGTGCCTTCCACGCGGAGCTGGCCCATGGGCGGGACTTCATTGCCAATTTCCCGGAGTGTGAGCCCGGGGCGATGCCGCCCTTCGGCAACCTCTACGGCATGCCGGTCTACCTGGAGCTGCACCTGGCGCAGGACGAGGAGATCGCCTTCAACGCCGGGTCCTACACCAGGCTGATCCAGATGGCCTACAAGGACTCCGAGCGCCTGATGCACCCGAAGCTCGTGGACAGGTAGACGCCCGACAAGCCAGGGGACGGCTGTGATGCAGCCGTCCCCTGGGGTTGGAGCCGAGGAGGGCCCCGACGATCCCTGGCGGGGGGATCGTCGGGTGCCGACCTGACTAGCGCTTGTCGCAGTCCTTGTCATGGCCCTTGTCGTGGCCCTTGTGGTGACCCTTGCCGTGATCCTTGTCGTGATCCTTGTCGTGGTCCTTGTCGTGGTCCTTGTCATGATCCTTGTCGCGGTCATGGCCATTGCCATCGCAGTCGCCGTCCTGGTCATCACCGTGACCTGAGCCGCCGCCGCCGTTGGTGGCGAGGGCGGGATCAGTCACTGTCGCCATCTGCAGGGCGACTGCGGTCTGCGACAGGATCTTGCCGTTCATGGTGGCGCGGGTGAGCAGCGTGACGTCGGTCTTGCAGAGCACGATGCCTTCGAAATGCGAGGCGGTGCCGAAGGCCGCGTTGCCGGCGACCACCCAGAAGATGTTCTTCGCCTGGGCCCCACCAGCCAGGATGACGTGCTTGATGGAAGCGATGCTCAGATTGCCGCTGGTCTGGAAAATCCACACGTCGTTAGCGCCACCGGAGATGGTTACGTCCGCCGGAATGGTGATGCCGGTGGTCCAGGTGTAGAGGCCGGGCGCGAGGGTCAGCCCGCCGATGTTGCCGCTGCCCAGCTCGAGGAAATCGGGATTGAACCGGGAGGCCCCATCGAGATAGGCCGTCTCCATGTTCAGGACGGCGGTGGTCAGCCGGGCGGGGGTCGGCGCCGCATTATCGGCGGCGAAGGCCCTGCCCACGATCTGGGTGGAGGTCCAGAAGGTGAGTGAAGGATCGGGGATCAGGGAGAAGCCGGTGATGGCGGTCGCCGCGATCGGGCTGACCCCGAGGTTCCCCGTCACCAGGGAGGGGGGCACGGTGGAGACCCCGGCCTTGGCCAAGATGGCGTAGTTGGCGGCAGTGCCGAGCAGGATCGGGGCGGGTCCATTGGCGCTCGCGGTGCCCACGATGAGGAACATCAGCGCGAGAACGCCGAGGCGGGGTGAAGACAACTGGCGGCCTGGCTTGGAGAAGATGGAATGGGTCATGAGACCTCCTTGGGGAGCAGAGCGCTCGCGTGCATTCGTTCGGCTGGTCACAAGTCGGGATCGCGTTAGCGAAGTGCCCTGCAGCTCGACCCTGAAGAAGTGCACGTTCTGAGCCATACAATTAAATAATTTAGAACACTAGTGTCCGGTTAGATGTCTAGCAATGGCAATTGTTTAGAATAGTTAGCATTCATTATTTTGCTTTCTTCCTGCGCAAAGCCGCGCCCCAGCTCGATTTTCTCGAAAACCGACACGGAGAAAATCTGCAGCAACGTGTAGAGCGAGGCCTCGATCTTGAATTCCTTCCTGAGGATGGCGATCAGCACGTAGGTGGCGACGGCGCACCATATTTGCGTCTTCACCGCATTCTCGCTGGTGCCCATGAATCGCTTGATGCGCAGGTGCTGCTTGATCCATTTGAAGAAGAGTTCCACCTGCCAGCGCTTCTTGTAGAGGGCGCAGATCGTCAGCGCAGGCAGCACCATGTTGTTGGTGAGGAACACCAGCGTCTTGTCGGTATCGGCGTCCCTGTAGCGGATGCGGCGAAGCGGTTCCGGGTAGTGCTTGGCAGAGTAGTAGCCCTTGAGGCGAACGCGTTGGTCGCAGATCACGCCCTGGGCCCGGTCCGATGGCATCGAGCAGATGCGCCGGGCATCCATCCCGCGCTTGGCACGAGTCACAAAGAACGCGCCTTGCAGCCCAAGGTCGTGCAGACGCTCGAAGTCGACGTAGCCGCGGTCCATCACATAGAACGCCCCTGCTTCGATGGGCAGGATGTCGAGAACCCGCACATCGTGCATCTTCCCGTCGCTGACGTGGATGAACGTCGGGATAGATCCCTTCAGATCCAACAAGGTATGCAGCTTGATGGCGGCCTTGGTGCTGCGGAACGGCGCCCAGCCGAACAGCGAGAGGCAAAGGTCGATGGTGGTGGAGTCGAGTGCGTAGACGGTGGCATCGAGGTCGAGGTCGAGGCCGAGATCCTCGTTGGAGTAGAGCTTGCGTGCGCGCCGGATCAGCACCTGCGCCAGATCGGACCAGATGCGCCAGTCGCGCTGCTCGTTGGCATCGGCCAAGGTCGAACGCCTCACCGGCTGGCGAAAGCCCATCCCATGCAGCCTGGGTAGGTTCGCGGAAAGACAGACTTCGATATCGCGAAGGCTCTCCCGCCAGGTCAACTGCGCGAAGGCCATGGCGCGAAACTGCTCGCTGCACGGCAGCGTTCGAACCCCTGCGTTGCCGCGATAGTGGGAGACGATGCGCCCGAAGCTGGTCCACGGAACGCATTCCATCAATTGCGCGAAGAGCGTCTTGCCCGAATTCAAAGGGCACCTCCCGGGGTGGATTCCCCGGCAAGCTTCCCAAAAAACCGAACCGCACGTTCAAATTACCACCAAGGAATAAGCGTACCGAGCCCGCACTGCTATTAGCTCCTTAACGATTCTGAGTCACGTGAACCGGACACTAGTG
>JBBQEL010000086.1:0-9327 GCA_038320645.1 Holophagales bacterium
CCCAACGATCGCCCGGGGCTCATCGGCTACGACAAGTTTTGGGAAACCGTGACCTCCAACTCAGTACTTCGCTCCGACCCCAGCATCGGCCCCGTCCTGAAGGTGTCTGAAGTCCTGGCCGAGCGCGTGCTTAAGGCCTTCACCCGCCCAGCTTACAAGCCGATGGCGCAGCGCGTGATCGCAGGCCTGTCAGTACACCGGCTCACCACGGGCGGCGACATCTACGTTCCGGTCGGGCCAACGGCTGCTGAACTGCGGGACACGCTCTGCCTGTACCAGCCCGGCATCGAGGACATGGGCGGCGACCCGGCCGACGATCTGCTCACCGCCGTGCAGACCACCCTGCGAGAAATCGTCAAAACGGTCAACGGCCAGTTCATTTCCAAGGCTGCAGACACCGAGCAGTACTACCTCGACCTCAAGAAAGACGTCGTGTATAGGGAATTCAAACGCCCCATTCTCATTCGGCGCGCTACGAATAGGTCTACGGAATTACGATCAGGGCTTTTTCTCTTTATCGGTGTTCATCAGCTTTTATCGGTGTTCATCTGTGGCTAATCCTGTTTTCCTTTCCACCCTTCCAGCACCCTGAACCGGCTGCCCATCATGTTGGGCAGGGTCAGTTGCAGGAGGTTCTCGGTGCGGAACCGGCGCTCGGGGTCCGGCAGACTCATCCACTGGGCGCCCCACTGGTCCAGGGGCGCGTGGGTGCGGATCCACTTGCTGAGTTCCACCTGGGAGAGTTCCACCAGGCCTTCGCCTGCGAGCAGGGTGGCCAGCCGCGTGAAATCGACATCGGCTGTCAGATCGGCCTCGCCCAGGTCCTCGTGCCACTTCCCGTCCACGCTGTGGGCCTTGAAGCGGCGGAGGTCGGCCCCCTTGGCCAGCAGCCGGCCCACGACCTCGCCGTAGTCCACGGCCAGGAAGAGGCCCGCCGTCAAGGCTACGGCCAGGTCGTGGACCACCCCCGGCAGGGCTTCGCACCAGATGCTGCCGTCCCGCGGCTCCAGGCCATCGGTCTGGGCGGCGAACCAGGCTCCGGCTTCGCCGGGATCCGCCGCCTGCCACTCCGGACCAACCGCCGTCAGCACTTCCCGCGTCCAGCGCTCGCCGTCCCAGCGCCAGGGCTGGGCGGGCAGGGCGTCGAAGAGTTCGTTGCTGAAGATGGCGCCGGTGAAGGGTTCCAGGGGTTCCGATTCGGCGGCAAACCGCGCGCGGTTTGCCGTTAGGAAAGGAGCCAGCGCGATTTCCGCGGCGTGGCGGGCCGCCGGATTGTCGTCGCGATGGATGTAGACCAGGGCCTCTGCGAAGGGACCGCTGACAGCGTTCAGCAGATCCCGCCCCAGCCACCCACGGCCCGCGCCGGGCTCCAGGGAGGTAAACCGCGGGGGCCGTCCCAGCCGCTCCCAGGCCGCCTCCAGCCGCAGGGCCAGGGTCTGGCCCAGCAGGGGGCCCAGGTCCAGGGCCGTGTAGTAGTCCTTGCCCGCGAAGCCCCAGGGGCCTTCGGCCCGGCGGTAGTAGCCGTACTCCGGATGGTAGAGGCTAAGCGCCATCACTTCTGCGGCAGGAATGGGGCCTGCGGCGAGGCAGTCAGCAACGAGCAGGGAAAGGGGATTCATCGAGTGGCCTTCAGCCAGGCCAAGGCAGCCGGATGAGCGGTCCAGGCGGGCAGCAGGTTCAATGCTGCGCAGGCAGCTTGCTCGGGGCTATGCCAGGTGTAGCTGCTTGGCAAACGGTTCGGGAGCTTTCGGTGGCCCAAAAGGTAGGCCTCCAGGTAGCCATTCTCACCCTTCGCCAGGGATCTGGCCTGGGTGGCCTGATCGAGTTCCCCCAGGAGGAAGGCTTCCAGCGCATCGCCCCAAAGCAACTCCAGGTCGGGGATTTTCTTGAATTTGTTCCGGAGAGCGCGGTAAGCCTTCAGGTCAGCCCGCCGAAGGCAGAGCGGCCCCAGGAGCATTCGCACCCCCTGGTTGTCGTGTTTGTTGAGTTGGATCAGGGTGCGCATGGCCTTCTGTGCCTCTTCGAGGCGCCCCAGGTCCATCAGCAGCATGGCCCGATCCAGGGAAGCCCGCATGTAAGGGCGCGCCTCCGTCATACCCCAGAAATGGCCTTTCTCCTCCTTGAAGAAGGCTGGGCCGAGTCTGGCCTCCTCTGCCGCAATGGCCTCGTTTAGGCGATTGATCCGCTCCGTGGGACTCCGGGATTCGAGTGCTGCCAGGCGGAGCTTCGCTTCACAACAGCCAGGATCCACCTCCAGGGCCTTGCGCAGCCAGTTGGTGGCCTGCTCTTTGGTCTGGGCTTCACTGGCCTGGTCCACCCATTCCATGGCCCGGTCTTCTGGGCTTAAGCCTTGCGCAGAAACCAAATCATCCACATTGGCCCCTACGAACCCGTCCATGAACGCCTGCATCTCCGCTTTGTCGTTGAAGGTGCGACCCTGCATCTCCCGGTTCAGGGCCCGGAAGAACTTTTCAGTGAGTTCGCTCATGGTCTTCCTCCAGGCCTGGGGGGTTTCTTGAACCGGGTTTCGAGCAGGGCGGGCCGCCGGACTTCCTTCGGGTGATGGTTCACCACCGCGTCTTTTCCACATCGGGAGCGTGAAGCGCTCCCGCAGGCCCCGATCCCATCACTTCTTCTCCAAAGGCCACTTCTCCAACAACACGGGCAGCAGCCACTGGGTGAGCACGAGGGCCAGGGCCACGCCACCGAGGCAGGCGAGGCCGAGGCCACGCAGGCCGCGGTAGCCGCTGAAGACCATGCCGCCGAACCCGGCGAGGGTGGTGCCCGCGCATACGGCGTTCACGCGGGCCACGCGGCGGGGGGCATCGGCCTCACCCCGGGCGCGGTGCAGCAGGTTGAAGGCGGTGTCCACGCTGACGCCCAGCGCGATGGGGATGGCCATGAGCGACAGGAAGGTCAGCGGTTCGCCGCCCCAGCCCAGGGCGCCGAAGGCCCCGGCCTGACTGGCCAGTAGCGGCACCATGGCGAAGAGCGCGAAGCGCAGGTTGCGGCCGAAGAACGCGATGACCGCGAAGATCCCCACCAGGGCCAGGAGCACGGCCTGCTGCACGGCTTCCTTGGCGATGCCCTTCACCACGCGGAAGAGGGGCTGGGTGCCAACGAAGCGGCCGCCGGCGGCCTCGACCTGCGGGGTCAGCCGCAGGAGGGCGGCTTCGTCGAGGCGCAGCGGCACGGTCAGGGCGGGATCCAGCGGCGTGAGCTTCCGGCCCCGGCGGAAGCCGTCCCACAGGGTCCAGGGGCGGCGCTCCTCCGTCGGGGTGGCCCGCGGCAGCAACGACTGCAGGGCGCGCACGGGCTGGGCCGGATCGGAAGCCGCCGCGGCCAGCGCGGAGAGAGGGCCTTCGAGGGCGGCGGGATCCAGCCCGGCCTTGGCGGCAGCCTCCAGGACCTGCCGCCGCCAGGTTTCCGAGCCCAGCGCATGGCGCAGCTCGGGATCGAGGCTCTTCCAATCGGGCACTGGCAAGCCCGCCTCGCGCAGGATCGGGCTCAGTTTGTTCCACCGCGCAGGCAGGCGATCGGGATCCCCCAGTGGAATCTGGATGGCCAGGGGCTGGAGGCTGGCGCCCAGGGTGCGGGTGAGCCGCTCCTGCAGGCTGAGGGCCGGGTTGCCCTGGGCCCGGAAGCGCCGCAGATCCTCTTCCCAGCGGGTGCGGGGTGCGCCGACCAGCGCCACCAGCAGCAGGGCGAGCGCGGCCCAGGGAGCCCAGCGGCGCCGGGTGCCGAGCGGGCGGGCCGGTCCCGGTGCGAAGGTGCCGGTGCCCCGGTCCTGCCAGAGCAGCAGGGCCGGCAGCACCAGGAAGGTGGCGATCAGGCAGGCCAGCAGGCCGAGGCCCGTGGTGAGCCCCAGATCCCGGATGCCCGGGAAGGGCGCGAAAGCCAGCGCCAGGAAGGCCACGGCCGTGGCCAGCGCACCGGCCACCACGCCGGGTCCCGTACCCAGGAGTGCGGCCCGCAGCGCCCAGGGTTTGGGGCGCCCCGCGCGGCGCTCATCCCGGTAGCGGCTGAAGAGCAGGATGCCGACATCGTCACCCACGCCCAGCAGCACGGCCCCGAAGCCCGCGGCCATCAGGTTCACCCGGCCCAGTACCCAGCCCGTAAGCCCCAGGGCCCAGAACATCCCGATGAGCAGCGGAATCATGACGAAGCCGTAGCCCGCCAGGGTGCGGAAGCCCAGCCAGTAGACGAGGCCGATGAGGACGAAGCTGAGGCCGAGGCTGAGCAGCACTTCCACGGTGAGGCGGTGGGATTCCCAGGCCGTGATGGCATGGGCCCCCGTGATCTGCAGCGGGAAGGCGCGGCCCTCAGCGGGGGCCAGCGCGGCCTCGGCTTCCCTCAGGCTGGCGGCGGCGGGCAGGGCGCCCTTCGCGCCGCGGCCCAGCCAGACGAGGGTCCGGGTCGTGGCCTTGGCATCCGTGGCGGGAAAGCTCGCCACCAGGGGCAGGATCACGAAGCGGCCATCCTTGGTTTCGAAGTAGCCGGTGCGCACCCGCAGGGTGAAGGCCCGCCCCAGCTCGGTGGCCTTGGCCATGCCTTCGCCGTTCTGGGGGGCGAGGTCGCGCAGGCCCAGTGGATCGAGCCGGGCCAAGGCCGCGGGCAGGGGCTCCGGCGAGGCCAGGGCCTTGGCGGTGGCCTGCAGGCGGCGCTGCACCGCGGCGGGGTCCGTCAATGGCGCGAGGCGATCGCCGAGCCAGGCGGGGGCGAGGGTATAGAGGGTTTCGGTGGTGAGGCGGCTCACGGCGGCGTCGCCTTCCGCGATGGCCCCCACGGCCAGCAGGGCCGGCCAGGGACTCACGCCACCGGGGCCCGGCACCGGGATGGGATCGGACAGGCGGCCCTCGGCGGCCAGACCGTTCAGAGGCAGGTTCCCCTCGGTGAGCAGCCGATCCACCAGACCCTCGGCCCAACTGCGCCGGGTTTCGAGATCCACCTCGCCGCCCTCGGCCACCAGCCAGAGCAGTTCCTGCTGGCCCACGCCCGCCTCGAGGTTGGCCCGCACCGTCGGATGTTCGGCGGGCAGCAGGCTCATGAGGTCCAGCGCGCGCTCCACCCGCAGCGTGCCCCAGCCCAGCAGGAGGGTGAGCCCCGCCACGAAGAACCAGAGGCCCCGGGACCGGGCAAGGTGGAGACGGAGCAGACCGCGCAGCAGGGCTTTCATGGCCTAGCCGCGTTCGAGGCGGTCGATCCAGGGCTTGAGGGCCGGGACCATCTCCACGCGCTCAGCGCCCCGCAACCGCTCCAGCAGGCTGCTGTCCTCCAGGCGGGCGAGGGGGTGATTCTCGCGGCGGTCCAGGGCCTCGGGTGGGCCCGCTGCCGTGAGCATGGTGGGCAGTTCGGCGCTATAGCGGTGATCCAGCAGTTGGGCCAGCGCTGCGGCGACGCGGATGTCCGAATCCATGCGATCCCAGTCGTCCAGCACCAGCAGCTGCGGGTCCTGCAGGGGCTCGATCAGATCGCGCACGCTCTGGAACCCCTGGTTCTGGAAGCTGCGCACATCGTAGTAGGCATCCTTGATGGCCTGGCTGAGGGTGCGGATCGAGATGAAGCGTCCACCGCGGCCCGTGCGCTCGGTCCAGGCCCGCAGCGCCGCCGCGGCCAGGGTGCTGCGACCGCTCTGGGCGGGGCCATGGATCCACCAGAGCTCCCACCCGTGGCGAAAGCGGTGCTTGCCCGCCGTGGCCCACTGGGCCAGGCCTTCGGCCCCCGCGGGGCGGACGCCATGCTCGGGCCGCTTGCGCAGCGCCTGCAGCAGCTTCGTGAGTTCCTCCCGGCCTTCCAGCTCGCCGACTTCCTCCACCGGGCGGCTCAGCAGGTCCTCCAAGTCCGCCACGCGATCCAGCAGTGTGCGCGCCTGGCTGGCCTGGGCGTTGTTCCACCATTTCCAGAAGCGGCTGAACTCCGCCTCCCGGTACCGCGCCGGCAGGCCCAGGGTTTCGGCATCCGGCGCCACCTCCGCCGTGCAGCCGCAAACCAGCACGGGCTTCAGGGGATTCGGGTCGAAGATGAGCCCTTGGCCCTGGCAGCGGGGACAATCCGGGCGGCCCTTCATGGCCCGTCTCCACCGCGCAGAAACCCGCCAAGCACCTCGCGGCGGCGCTCGCGGATGCGGGAGAAGGCGCGCTCCTCCAGCTGGCGCACGCGCTCGCGGGAGATGGGCGGGACGAACCGCTTGCCGATCTGTTCGAGGGTGAGCGGATCCTCGCCGCCGATGCCGAAATGCAGGGTGATGATGGTGCGCTCCTTGTCGCTCAGCGACGCCAGGCTGGCCTCGATCTGCTCGAGGAAGGCCTCCTGGTCCAGCGTGTGCATGGCGGAGGGCTCGACTTCCTGCTCCAGGCTATCGCCCACGGTGAGATCGGAATCGCCAAGGCCCTGCTCGGTGGAGATGGTTGAGGTGGTCTGCTGGAGCAGCTGGTAACGCTCGACGTCCTCGATCTTCAGCCCGGCGGCTTCGGCGATTTCCTGCAGCAGGGGCGTGCGGCCCAGGGCCTGGCCCAGCTTCTGGGTCACGCGATTGAGCTGCACCAGGTGACCCGCCACCTTCTGCGGCAGGCGGATCTTGTTCCCGTGCTCGGCGAGGGCGTGGAAGATGGCCTGCCGCACCCACCAGGAGGCGTAGGTGAGGAACTTGTTCAGCCGCTCGGGATCGTAGCGCTTCGCCGCCTCAATGAGCCCCAGGTTGCCTTCGCTGATGAGATCCAGTAGATCGAGGCCCATGCCTTCGAACTTGCGGGCCTCCTTCACCACGAAGCGGAGGTTGCCCTCCACCAGGCAGCGCAGGCCTTCGGGATTGCGGTCGTTCTGCCACAGGCGCCCGTTGATCCGCTCCTCCTCGGCCGTCAGCAGAGGCAGGTGGCGGATCGAATCGAAATACTTGTCGAGCGAGCGCTCTTCGAGATGCCGGAGGGGCACACTACTCCCGGGAGAAGGATCAGCATAGCAAGCGACCCGCGCCCTCAGGGCATCTGCGAGAGATGTCAGCGCTTCCGCAGTCCGAGAGGGGTCAGCTTCACCAGGCCGGTGGTCGAGGTGGGCCTTGGTACATCCTTCAACCCGGCCGCATCAAGGGCCTGCGCCAGGCGCTCCAGGTCATCCTGCATGCGGTTCAAGCGTTCGCGCAAACCCATGACCACTTCCACCCCCGCCAGATTCACACCCAGATCCCGAGTGAGATTCAGGATGAACTCCAGGCGCTCGAGATCCTCGTCGCTGTAGAGCCGGGTCTTGCCTTCGGTGCGGCTGGGCGTCAGCAGGCCCTCCCGTTCGTAGAGGCGCAGCGTCTGGGGATGCACGCTGTAGCGCATGGACACCACGCCGATCATGTACGCGCCCATGCGCGGATCTTTAGCCATGGTCTGCACTCCGCTGCTTGCGTACATCCGCATCATTCAATTCACCCAGTTCCCGCAGCAGTTCCTTGCTGCGCTCGTCCTGGATCTTCGGCGTCACCACGTTCACTTCGGCGATGAGATCGCCCCGCTGGCTGGCCCGGGGGATCGGCATCCCCTGGCCCTTGAGACGCAGCTTGGCGCCGGGCTGCGTGCCGGGGGGGACCTTGATGGTCTGGTGCCCATCGGGGGTCGGCACCTCCACCTTGGCCCCGAGGGCGGCCTCGGAGAAGCTGATGGGCAGGTGGACATAGAGGTTCGCCCCCTTGCGCTCGAAGCGGGTATCGGGCTCCATGCTGATCTGCAGGAAGAGATCGCCGGGTCCGCCGCCGCGACGGCCCGCCTCGCCCTTGGCCGCCACCCGGAGTCTGGCACCATCCTCCACGCCGGCCGGGATGGCGATGGTCACGGTCTCCTGCCGGCCATGCCGCCCCGCCCCGCCGCAGTCGGCGCAGGCGGGCACCTTGGCGCCGCGGCCGCCACAATCCGGACAGGTGCGGCCAAAGGAGAGGAACCCCGCACCGCCCCCGAGCTTGCCCTTGCCCTGGCAGGTCCGGCACATTTCCTGTTTCTTGTTCGCCTCGCCGGTGCCGCGACAGGTGAGGCAGGGCTCAGAGCGGTTGACGCGCAGGCTGAGGCGCTTGCCCTCGAAGGCTTCCCGGAAGCCCAGGCGCACCGAATGGAGCAGATCCTCGCCCCGCTCGGGACCGTGACGCTGGGGCCGGCCGCCGAACCCGGCGAAGACATCCTCGAACGAGAAGCCACCGCCCTGCTGGAAGTCCGGCGGCACCTGGGCGCCGGGTCCGTTGGGATCGCCGTGGGTGTCGTAGTTCTTCCGCTTCTCGGCATCCGACAGCACATCGTTGGCCGCGGACAGCTCCTTGAACTTGGCCTCGGCCTTGGCGTCGCCCGGATTCAAATCCGGATGGTGCTTGCGCGCCAACTTGCGATAGGCCTTCTTGATGTCCTCGTCCGAGGCCGTCCGGGCCACGCCCAGAATCTTGTAGTAGTCGGGATGAGACATGGCTTTAGTGTAGGGCACTCAAATTTCTTCTACTTAAAAATCAAGGGACCCACAGACCCCGGCTTGGATGGGCGCGAACCAACGGCCTTCTCACCTTGGGACTGGGCGCCAAATCCCGCACCTCGCCCAGTTCTCACGCACCAAGCAGTAATTTGGATATGTTATGCGCCGTCTCTATTTGTGTAACACGATATCACAAACACGACTCAGGAGTTGCATATGCGTTTGCGTTCTTTCTGCCCAGTTCTGGTTCTGGGACTAGTCCCAGGCCTAGTTGTCCAGGGGCAGTCTCCCTACAGCCATCTCACCCTGCCCAACCCGGGAGTTCAGGGATTTCCACCTCTGATGACGGGCCTCACGACGCCATTCTCAGTCATGGTACCTCGCGCGGACGGGGCGGCCACCTATGCTATCCAAGCCGTCATGGGGAAGGTGTAACCGGGCATCCAGCAGCCCACGCTGGATGAGGATCCCTATCCCCCGATCAACATGGTTTATTACACCCAATACCAGACCCTCTACAGCTTTCCTTACCACTGGACGCCCACCCCAGGTTCCGCCCCGGTGGGGTTCTTCACCTGGCGCGAAATGACCGCGAATGCCGTGGTGGCTGGTGGTCATGTCACGCAATCACAAATCGATGCCTGGTTCCAAAGCGTGCCGCCTTCCACGGCGCCTCTGCCGGTAAGGGACCCTTCCGTGGCGACCGCCCTCCCCGCCGGGGTCGATCCCTCCCAAGGAGACCCGGACGATCCCACGCCCCCGGTGCTCATCGTGACCCAGAGTCCATCCGTTCCTGGCGTGACGATGAAGCCATGAAACCCACGCTGAGATTGAAGATCGTTTTCCCCGCATTCATGTTGCTCTTCCTCCTCGCCTGCCTCCCCCCGGGCGATC
>JBBQEL010000087.1:0-8683 GCA_038320645.1 Holophagales bacterium
TGGGGATCTGGGCGAGCAGCAGGGTACCGCCGAACATCACTGCCACAAGGGTGCGGGTCAAACGGGTCATGGATCCTCCAGTGGCGGGTTCTGCAAAAGGACAGGCTTTCCGCCGCACTGCACCCCCATGTTACTCCCTGGGGGAGCGGGCCTCCGGAGGCACCCCCTTTCCTATACTAAAGAGGACTGCATGCACCGGCGGCAGATGCTCGGCCAGGGTCAGCCAGGCGTCGCCGCCATTCTCGCTGATCCACACGGAGCCCGTGGTGGAGCCGAAGGCCAGACGCTCACCGGTGGCAACGAGATCCAGGGCGTGGCGGTAGACCAGGTCGTAGGCCCAGGCCTGGGGCAACCCCTGGCGCAGCGTCTCGAAGGTGCGGCCGCCATCATGGGTGCGGTTCACCACCACCTGCCCTTCCGCGGGGATACGGCGTTCATCCTTGATGGCGGGCACGAACCAGGCCGTGTCCGGAGCCGCCGGACACTGCACCAGGCGATGGGGATCCTGGGATTCGGGGGCCTCCACCAGTTCGGGCGGCGCATAGTCGGCCCGCATCCCCTTGGTGTGGGGGCTCCAGATTTGGCCGCAGTCCGGTGTGATCCACACGCCGCCACTCGAAACCGCCACGGCCACGCGGTTGCCATCCCGCGGATCCACGCAGATGGAATGGATGCCCGGAGCATCGGCGCCACCCCCAGCCCACTTGCGGCGCTCCGGCATATTCCACAGGGCTTCCACCATCTGCCAGGTGGCCCCCCAGTCTCCGCTCCAGAAGAGACCGCCGGGGAGGGTGCCCGCCCAGAGCAGGCCCGCCTGCGAGGCAAGCCCCGGCGCCAGGCGCTAGAAGCGGAGGAGGCGCCAGGGGATCTCGCGGCCCAGGAAATCCTTCTCCACGTGGCCCTCCGGCGGCGCGGGATAGGCCGGCACACCAATCTCCTCCCAGGTGGCGTCACGGTCGCGCGACCGGTGCAGTTTCGCGCCGAAGTGGCCGTGGTCCAGCGCTGCGTACCAGGCGCCATCCCGCGGATCCTGCATCGTCAGCGAGATGTTGTCCCCCAGGAACGACACGCCTTCCAGGGCCCAGGCCCCCGGCCCCTGGCCCCCGGCCCCTGGCCCCCGGCGGCGGGCGGAGAACAGGCCCTTGCGGGTGGACACCAGCAGCTGGTCGGACATCTCAACCTCCTGAAAGGGCCTGCAGGACGAAGATTTCGCCGGTTTCGGACACGGAATCGCTGAGCCCCCGGCGATCCGCGATGGGTTCGCCATCCACGAAGATCGCCATGTGGAATCTCAGGGCACCATGCTCATCCAGCACATAGCCCCGGAGCTTCGGATAGAGGGCGAAAGCCGCCGCCAGGCAGGCTTGCACGCTCGCCCCGGCGACCACACAAGGGCGAACAGGCCACATGGCGCTGCAGGTTTTGAGTGAACGCGACGCGGGGCATGAGAGTCCAGGAAGGCCCCGCCACTATCCACCCGGGCGGCCTTCCTGTCAAGACAACCGAATCAATCGAAGCGGGTGGGATCATCCCACCGCTCGAGGTGCGCCTGGGCCTTCCGTCTCGCCTGGTTGAGGTGCGGCTGGGCTTCGAGGAATTCCTCATCCTCCAGCCGGGTGGGGTCGGGCAAGGGCCGCCCAGCCAGATCGTGCAGCAACGCCGCCCGCCGTTCCACCCCGATGATCCTGCTCCAGGTCTGGCGCCGTTCCAAGGGAATCATCATCCTCCACCTCCGGCTTGAACCAAGGATAGGTCTCTGGAATCGCTCCGCCATCCTCAAAAAAAACGCAGGAGACGAATCCCCTGCGTTTTCTGCCGGATATTCCGCTCTGGTCAGATGAGGCCCAGGTCCTTCACGGCCTGGCGCTCTTCGTCGAGTTCCTTGGCGGTGGCGTCCATCTTGGCGCGGCTGAAGGCGTTGATTTCCAGGCCCTGCACGATCTCCACCAGGCCGTTCTTCACGGTGACGGGGAACCCATAGACCAGGCCCGCAGGCACGCCGTAGCTGCCGTCGGAGACGAAGGCCATGCTGGTCCAATCGCCTTCGGGGGTGCCGAGCGCCCAGCTCTTCATGTGATCGATGGCGGCATTGGCCGCGCTGGCGGCACTGCTGAGGCCGCGGGCCTCGATGATGGCCGCGCCGCGCTTGGCCACGGTGGGGATATAGGTCGTCTCGTACCAGGCGTGGTCATTCACCAGGTCGTAGGCGCACTTGCCGTCCACGGTCGCGTGGTAGAGATCCGGGAACTGGGTGACGCTGTGGTTGCCCCAGATGGTCATCTTGCTGATGGCCGTGACGGGCTTGCCGGTCTTGGCCGCCAGCTGCGAGATGGCGCGGTTGTGGTCGAGGCGCACCATGGCGTGGAACTGGGTGGCCTTGAGCTTGGGGGCGTTGGACAGGGCGATGAAGGCGTTCGTGTTGGCGGGGTTGCCCACCACCAGCACCTTCACGGTACGACTGGCCACTTCGCTCAGGGCGTGGCCCTGGGGCTTGAAGATGCCGCCGTTGGCATTCAGCAGATCGGCGCGCTCCATGCCGGCCTTGCGCGGCAGGGCGCCCACGAGCAGCGCGTAGTCGGCGTCCTTGAAAGCCACCATGGGATCGTCGGAGGTGATCACGCCCGCCAGCAGCGGGAACGCACAGTCGTTGAGTTCCATGACGACGCCGTTGAGCGCCTTCAGGGCGGGTGTGATCTCCAGCAGCTGGAGGATCACGGGCTGGTCGCTGCCCAGCATCGCGCCGCTGGCGATCCGGAAGAGCAGGCTGTATCCGATCTGACCGGCAGCGCCGGTGACGGCCACGCGAACAGGGGTCTTCATGCGGGTTCCTCCTGGGTGATTGGCCCCATTCTATACCTCGCCTCTCCGCTGAAAACCAGCCGGTCGGGAATCGTGACGCAGGTCCCTGGGACCCCCATCCCGGTGGAGACTTGGCCGCCGTGGTCAGCACTCGCGGACGGTTGATTACCCGCTCATCCCCAACCCGATAAGCGCTGATCCCAGCGGCGTTTCAGCCCCCCAGCTCTCGCACCACCTGCTCCCCGCCAAGCTGACGCATCTGGCCGAGAATCCAGGTCTGGCGGCCGCGGATGTACTCGCTGGGCGCCTTCGCGTGGAACTTGCGGGGATTGGGCAGCACCGCCGCCAACAGGGCAGCCTCCGAGGGCGTCAGGCGCTTGGCGGATTTGCCGAAGGTGGTGCGGGCCGCAGCCTCGGCGCCGTACACGCCATCCCCGAACTCCACGATGTTCAGGTAGACCTCCAGGATCCGCTTCTTCGACCAGCCCACTTCGATGAGCAGCGTGAACCACGCTTCCAGGCCCTTCCGCGCCCAAGAGCGGCTGTTCCAGAGGAAGAGGTTCTTCGCCGTCTGCTGCGACACCGTGGAGGCACCCCGCTTCCGCCGGCTCGTCTCGTTGTGCTGCACGGCCTTCTCGATGGCCTGCCAATCAAAGCCGAAATGTTCGGCGAAGTTCTGATCCTCCGCCGCGATCACGGCCACGCCCAGGCTGGGTGAGATCTCCTCCAGCGGCACCCAGCGGTGGTGGGAGGCATAGGGTTTGTCGCTGGACCAGGATTCGACGCGCCGCTGGATCATCAGCCCCGACACAGGTACCGGCACGAACCGGAAGACAGCGACCAAAAGCAGGTTCAGAGCCAGGAACAGTCCCACGGCCCAGCCCGCCCAGACCAGAAGCCGCCGCACCCATCCACGCTTGTTCGCCATCCCTCCAGTCTGCCAGCGCTCGTGCGCCCACGGCAGGCTCACTTGCGTCGGATCGTCCTTGTGGCGCGCGGACCCGAGTGCTAGGAGCGTGTCCAGGTAATCGATAGGGGCTGCATTGATGGCAAAGGGTTTCCAGGCAAGGAAGTGGGCGCAGGGCGGTGCGGGTTCACCGTTCACCATTCGCACAGCGAATAGGGCCGCATCGGCACAGCCGATGCGGGGGCGAAGCCCCGAGGGCTGGAAGCCCGGGCCAGGCCCGGTGACGCAGCATGGGAGCCCTTTGCCCTCAACCGGATCCACCCTCCACGAAGCGGAGCTTCGTGGGAGCAGGCCCCAGTGGGGACTGCGATAGGGAGAGGGGGCTGGGGCGGCAGCCGTCGGGAGGCTGCGTCAGGCGCCTCGTCCTTGGAACCACCAAGGCCTCCAGCTGACGGCACGCGGTGCGTGCCTCCCACTCGCCTTCGGCTTGCGGAGCTGGAGCCTCCGTCACCTTCCTTATCTCCCTCGGCTGGCGCCCCAGTGCAGCCCCCACCCATTACTTGGACACGCTCCTAGGGTGGCTGATCCACCAGCCGAGCCATGATATGCCCCTGCTGCCCCCCGCCCAGTCCATTAGCAACTTCCCCGGAGGGGACTAGGACGGGCTGACCCCTTCGTTCTTCGCCACCCCCCCGCACCTCAAGGTCGGGGGGTTTTTCGTTCTGCCGCGCTGGAGTGCCCATGTCTCCCGAATTCGTCCCCGAACCCCGCGATCTGCTGGACCGCATCCTCACAGCCCTGGTCTATGACGTGGCCATCGAATCGCCGTTGGAGCCCGCACGGCAGCTCACGGCCCGCACCGGATCCCCGGTCTGGTTCAAGCGGGAGGACCTGCAGGCGGTGTTCTCCTTCAAGCTGCGCGGCGCTTACAACAAGCTCGCCCACCTGGACGAGGCCACCCGCCGCCGCGGCGTCATCGCGGCCTCGGCAGGCAACCATGCCCAGGGCGTGGCCCCGGCGGCCCAGCGCCTGGGCTGCCGGGCCACCATCGTCATGCCCGTGACCACGCCCAGCCTCAAGGTGGCGGCCGTCCGCGCCCGGGAGGCCGAGGTGGTGCTCCACGGCGATACCTTCGATGAGGCCTTCGCCCGGTAACCTCGTGGCGGTCCTCTCCGGGGCCAACACCAACTTCGACCGCCTGCGCTTTGTGGCGGAACGGGCCGAGCTGGGCGAACACCGCGAAGCCATCCTGGCCGTCACGATCCCCGAGCGGCCCGGCAGCTTCCGGGCCTTCTGCGAACGCATCGGCCAGCGGTCCATCACCGAGTTCAACTACCGCTACGCTGATCCCAGGCGCGCATATCTTCGTGGGTGTGCAGGTGGCCGATGGCGCCGAGACGCAGCAGCTGCTCGACCACCAGCGCGCCGATGGCCTGGAGACCACCGACCTCAGCGATAACGAAATGGCCAAGCTCCACATCCGTCACCTTGTGGGCGGGCGCGCACCCGCCGTCTCCCATGAGCGGGTGCTGCGCTTCGAGTTTCCAGAACGGCCCGGCGCCCTGCTCCGCTTCCTGGATCGCATGAACGGCGGCTGGAACATCTCCCTCTTCCACTACCGCAACCACGGCGCCGACTAAGGCCGGGTGCTCGTGGGCATCCGGGTTCCGCCCGCAGACCAGGCCGAGTTCCAGGCCTTCCTGGACAACCTGGGCTACGCCTGGGTGGATGAGGGCGACAACCCCGCCTACCGGCTTTTCCTCGCCTGAAGCCAATCGATAGGAAAAAATAAACAACCAACGCGAAGACGCGAAGGCGCAAAGAGGGTCGGGAAATCTCCGGTCCCGGTTGTCGTCTACCGCTGTTCCCCTTCCTTCATCTTTGCGTCTTTGCGTCTTTGCGTTGATCATTTCTTGATGTTTGACGGAGGACGGCATGAGCGAGCGGTTGACGGGACCGGAACTGGTGGCCCTGGTGCAGCGGGTGTTCCAGCCACGTGCTGGCGAGGCTGCCCTGGCCATCCTGGTGGATCTGCCGGATGCCAAGGTGCCAGATGACGCCCATTGGGCTGCCCGCCGCGCCATCGCCGTGGACTGGGTCGAGGAACTGAGCGCGCACCGCGCCGAGCTGGGCCTCGCCACGCACCTGGTGGTGTATCCCAATGTCCACACCAACAACGGCGACCTGCCGGAGCGGGCCTGGCTCCACGCGGGCGGACCCCTGCCCTCCTCAGAATCGCTGGATCCAGCGGCCTCCATGAGCTTCGCGGAACTCTACGCGGCCCACCCCATCCTCATCGCGATCACCAAGTTCTCGGCCACGGCCCCGCTGAAGTTGGCCGCGAAGAAACACCCCATCCGGGCCGCCACCATGCCGGGTTTCCGCGCCGACATGATCCCGGCCCTGCGCCTGGACTACACCGAAGTGAATCGCCGCGTGAACCTGCTGAAGGATCTTCTGGATCGCGCCGAGGGCGCGGACTTCCGCTTCGACACTCCCACCGGTCTTTGCGAACTCCACGTGGACCTGCGCCACCGCACGGGCCATGCTTCCGGCGGCCTACTGCCGAACCCTGGCGTGGCGGGCAACCTGCCCTCCGGTGAGGCCTACATCGTGCCCTACGAGGGCGAACGCATCGGTGATCCCAGCCGCACGGCGGGCATCATGCCCGTGCAGTTCGGCACTGAGATCGTGCGCTACCGCATCGTCCAGAACAAGGCGCTGGAAGTGCTCAGCGAAGGGCCGAAGTCCCGCGAGGAAGCCGCCCTGCTCGCGAAGGAACCCGCCTACGGCAACCTCGCCGAGCTGGGCCTGGGCGTGCTGGCGGCCTTCGGCGTGAAGCCCATCGGCGAGATCCTGCTGGACGAGAAGCTGGGCCTGCACCTCGCCTTCGGCCGCAGCGATCACTTCGGCGGCCAGGTCGGCCCGGCCCAGTTCTCCGGCCCCGAGGCCGTCATCCACATCGACCGCGTCTATGTTCCGGAAACCCAGCCGGACGTGAAAGTGGCGGGCGTGGACCTGAAGCTGGCCGATGGCTCCGCCGTGGCCCTCATGCGGAATGGCGAGTATGCGGTGGCGTTCTAGACTCCACCTTCATCAGGCCCAGGCTTCACGCACAGGCAGGAGGTCCCGGAAGTCACATCCGCCCGGGCCTGGGCCTTCTTCAGGCGGGCGGCAGCCTTGACGGCCTCGGCCTTCCGGCCCTGGGCCTCGAGGGCCCGGTGGAGTCCCAGCAGCGACCAGTAGTTGGCGGGATAGGCCTTGAGGTCGGCGCGGTAGACCGCCTCGGCCTCCTGGGCCCGTTTGGCCGAGAGCAGCACGGCCCCCAGGGCGTGGCGGGCGGGGACGATGCAGGCCGGCGGTTCGTCATACTTCAGCGCATCCTCCAACTGGACCGCCTCCTGGAGATCCTGCACGGCCTTGTCCACATTCCCCTGGCGGAAGGCGATCTCCCCGGCCAGGTAGGCCTTGGCCACCAGCAGCACCGGCCCAGCGGCGTTGGAGCCCCAGGTGAAGGCTTCCGGCACCTTGACCCGCGCCTCCTCGAAGGCGGCCTGCTCCTTCAGGGCCTCGTCGACCTTGCCGGTGGTTGCGTAGGCCGTGCCTTGCAGCGCGTGCCAATAGGCGGTGGAGAGCGGCAGACGGGCATCGGGGATGGGCTGGGCCAGCCGTTCCTCCCATAGGCCGAACCGCTTCAGGGCCTCCCAGTGCCGCGACTGGAAGGCATCCGCGAACGGCACGTTCTTCAGGACCCAGTCCAGGGGGAAGGCATCCACCACGGCCTTGGTCTGGGCCAGGGAGACCTCCTTGCGACCCTCCATGAAGGCCGTGTAGGCCAGGAAATCGGCGTTGTGCACCATGTAGAGGCCGTAGAAGCCGATCTCGCTCTGGCGGGCCTTGTAGCGCGCATCTGCCGCGATGGCCTGCTCGTTGGCGAGGGCGGCACCCGTCCAGTCGCCGATCCGGGCGTAGGCGTGGCCGGGCATGTGGACGAGGTGGCCCGCGTCCGGCACCAGCAGCCTCAATCGGTCCGCGGCGCCCCTGCCCAACTCAGGATGGGGCGAGCCCTCGTAGGCATGAATGGTGAGGTGCAAGGCCAGGGGATGGTTGGGGGCCAGCTTCAGGCTCCGCTGAAGCGCGGCGAGGATCTCCTTCGTACCGGGCTGGGGCTCCCCGCTGCGGGTCCACTGGTCCCAGGGCCGCACGTCCATGAGGGCCTCGGCGTGCAGCGCGGCCAAGTCGGGGGTCCTGCGGATGCCTTGCGGCACGTTCACCCATGGCCTTGGCGAAGGCCTCGTCCAGCGCCTTGCGGTCGGCGGGGTTGGGCATGGCGTAGCGGTATCCCAGGGCGGCGATGAGCCCCTGTTCCACGGGACTGGCAGTGCCCTGGCGCTTCTTCGCCTCGGCGAGGGCCTCCCAGGCGATCTTGGCGGGCGCCTCCTCCAGACCCGGATTGTTGATGTGGGGACCATTCACGAAGGCGATCCCCCACCAGGCCATGGCAAGCCCCGGGTCCAGTCGCGCCGCCTCCTCGAAGGCTCGCACGGCGGCCTCGTGGTTGAAGGCGTAGGCCCACACCAGCCCCTGGTCGAAGGCCCTCTGCGCAGCGGCCACTTGGGTGGCGACACGGCGGTGGTGGCTCCCCAGGTCGAAGGACCGCCAGGGGGCGGCCCTCGCGGGCTCGACCGCAGGTGTGTCGGCGGCCAAACCCAAGGAGAGGGCCATCAGGAGCGACGGCAGGATGCGCATGGGTCACCTGTCTGACAGAGGGATGGTGGGGGATCTGGCCCCTAGTCTTTCCTCAGCCCGGCAGATTTATCCATAGAAAGTTTTTTTACACTAGTGTCCGGTTCACGTGACTCAGAATCGTTAAGGAGCTAATAGCAGTGCGGGCTCGGTACGCTTATTCCTTGGTGGTAATTTGAACGTGCGGTTCGGTTTTTTGGGAAGCTTGCCGGGGAATCCACCCCGGGAGGT
>JBBQEL010000088.1:0-8462 GCA_038320645.1 Holophagales bacterium
TTGGTGTTGTTGGGGCGTTTGATGGGGCGTTTGATTTCCTCGGTGGTGCCGGATAACTTCGGACCGCAGATCACCTCCTGGTAACGGTGGCTTTGTTGGACGATGTTGGGTTTTCCTTTCTTGTTGGGGGTGGGGGCGCGCTCAGCGACCGGTGCGACTGGCTCGGCCATCGGATCAGGGAGCCTGGTGAGATCGGGGACGGGATTGCTCCCCTCCACGGGCCTGCCGAGCTTCATCGCGAGCATGGTGCCGCCATCCTTCGGGGAGGCCATCCGGAGGGCCCAGGCCTGGCGGAGCCGGGTGGGCCCCTCGGGCACCACCCGCACATCCACGGGCTGGAGGCTGGCCAGTCCCATGTTCAGGGAGCCACGGTGATGGGGTACATAGAAGGTCAGGGGCACCAGGAAACCCAGCGCCACCAGGGGCCAGAGGAGCGGGCTGGGCTCCCAGGATTTCGGCATCAGGTCAGGGTGTCCGTCCGTGACCCAGGGGCGCACCACCTTGGGGGCATCCCCCGTAATGGGTTCCAGCAGCCCGGCCTCGATGAGATCGGCGACGGACTTGCAGGTATCCAATTCCTCATAGCGACTGACCTGGATGACATCGGTGATGCTCTGGGCGTGTTCGAAATAGGAGAGGACCATCTCCTGTTCGTGGGTGAGCCCGGAGGAGCCGAGTTGCATCTGGCCCTTGCCATCCAGCAGCGAAGATACGTTCCGGTCGATGTCCAGGTGCAGCGCCTGGGCCTGGGGGGACTTGCCCAGCGGCACGTCCATACCGGGAAGGCGACGCTCCACTTCCGGCCATTCATCCTGGATGCGCGCCGCTTCCATCAGCACCGTATCCACGGGAATCGGCACGAAGTGATCCCGATCCAGATCCGGGGGCAGCATGGAATCGAAGCGGTAGTCACCCTCCACCCAGCGGAAGGTGCGATGGAGGATGGCCGTGGCCTGATTGAACAGGGCGTCCTGCAGATCCGAAGCCGTGACCTTGCCGCTCTCCAGCAGCAGAGTCCCCATGCGCTTCAAGGTCTGGCGCTGGACCTGGACCATGCCTAGGAGTTCCTCGCCCGTGAGGCGGCCCAGGCGCACGAGCATGGTGCCCAAACGGTCCTCCATGCGGACCTGGTTGGAGTCGCAGCCGACGATCTCGCCGTTCTCGAAGAAGACCTTGACGAACTCCTGGCCCTGGGAAAGCACCAGCGTGCCGTTCTTCCCCTGGATCTTGATCATGTTGAAAAGGGAGAACAGGTCGAAGTCCCGGAGGGATCCCTCTAGCGCCATGTCAAGCCCTCCTCAGGATCAGCTTCAACCAGGAACGGAGGTAGAAGAGGACCACCAGCGCAGCCCCCACCGCCAGCCAGGTGGAGGTCGGGTCCGCCAGGATTTCACCGGGATACCGGACGGATCGGCCCGTCGCGACGACCATGCCCACGGCCAGGCAGAAGGGAAGGAATTCGATCAGCGCCGCCCGGGTCTCGCCCAGGAATGCCAGGTCACAGCCCGGCAGGAGCACGATCAGGGACCTATGGATCCAGCGGGTTGCCTGCTGATGGTCAGCCACTTCATCGAGTTTCTTCCGGCGGTTTTCGGCATGGAGGCCATCCCTCAGCACGAAGAGATGGTGGCACTTGGGGCACACTTCCGGATCGGGGCTGTCCGTGGTGTGGAAGGGCTCCCCGCAGCGTACGCATTGCGCCGGATGGGCCCTGCGGACACTGGCCTTGACCCTGGCGAGGAACGCGAGGAGTCCGAGCAGCGGCAGCAGCAGCGCGACCAGGAATGACGGTTCCGTCAGATGGAAGGACTCAACGCCCTTCCCGCCGCCGACGGCATCCGCCAGGGCCCGCACCCGCTCAGGGGTATCCGGCAAGGGGATGGGATAGGTCCGGACCTCCTTCCGCGCGTCATTCAGGGCGATCAGGAGGGCATAGGCGTCGGGGGCGGCGGCCTGGGCCTCCTCCCGCTTGGAGGCACCCAGGGCGGTATCGAGGCGGTTGAACGCGAGGATGCTCTGATTCAGCAGCACCTCCATCTTCGGGGCCACCGCCTGGGCCTGTTCGAAGGTCTTTTGCGCCCCGGCAGTGTCACCGGATTGGGATTTCGCCACCCCCAGGTTGTTGAGCACTTCAGCCTGTTCCGGATGGCGACCCACCAGATCCTGGAAAGTGGCTTCGGCGGCTTTCCAGTCCTGGTTCTGCAACTGCATCCAGCCAGCCAGGAAAGCCTGGTCAGAGGGCGGCAGGAACCGGAGGGTGGCCGCGGGAACGGCGTGGACCTGCGGTTGGAGTTGGAGGGTCAGCAGACTGGGCTGGGGCTCCCGTGCAGCCCAGGGTTCAAGGGCGGCAAGGACGGGGTGGATGAACTGGAGGACCAGGATGAAGGCCGTGACCCGCACCTCGGCGACCAGAAGGAAGGGGGCGAGCAGGAAGAGCCACAGGATCGCGGCGACCATGGGATCGAGCCCTAGCACCACCGGGCCCGAGAGGATCAGGGCCCCCAGGGCGGCGGCGGCCAACGAGGGGATGCCCTTGCGCTTCAGAGCCTCCTCCCAGATGTGCCGCAGCACATTCCGGTACCGGAGTCCCATGGTGAGCGCCCAGCCCCAAAGGAGCAGGGTGGCGGTCAGGCGGAGCATGCCGAGGTGCTGCACCAGCCAGAGCCAGCGATGCGCGGGATGGTCGATGCGGAGCCGGGTGAGCCGGAGCAAGTCGGGGAAACTCCACAACCAGCCTTGAATGCCCTGTTGCCGCATGAGCGTGATGCGCGTGCCCAGCAGAGTCGGATGATCCGGAGCCCACCGCTCGACGGCCTGGAGCCCCTCGAGACCCAGCGAGGCCTTGCCGGACAGGCCCTGCTGTCGCGCCCAGAAGGCCATGGCTTCCACCAAGGGCGCCACATCCAGGGTCGAGTAGGTCCGACGCAGAGCTTCCACATCCAGTTGGGCGGCCCGCACGGCCTCGGCGTCACCTTTCGCCAGCGCCTCCATCAGGTGGTTCGCACGGTGGCTGAGGGCGATGGCTGGAGCGGTTTCCATGATCGCGGGCGCTGGCGCAGGTGCCCCGGCGTTCACTGCGGGGGCGGCCGGAAGCAGCAATGTTATCAGGGCCAGGGACGCAATCCGGAGCGGGCGCCAGAGATCCATGCCAATCCTCCTCATCTTCAGGGCACTCATGGCTTTAGGACCGACGGGGCTTCTGCTGCAGGTTTGAGATCCATCGCGCGCATCCGCAACTGGTAGAGGACCTCGTCGATCTGGGCCGTCTCCGAATCGGTCCGGGCGCCCTCGGTTTTCTCCTTGAGCACGGCCAGCAGGTCGACATAGAACCTCGCCGCGGTGGGATTCGCTGGTGGCGCTTCCTTCATCATCGGATGCGGCACCCCCATCGCAAGGAGGGCCTGTTCGGTCAGGAGGTGCATCAGTGCGGTTAACGATGCTTCCGGCACTGCTGGATTCATGGGCTACCTCGAACGCTTGTAGGACTTGTCTGGCGGGAAGCCTACCACAGCCCGAATTTTCCTGCATCCTGCCTGGATTCGTGCCGGTTCCCGGAGTACCGGGCCAGGATGAGGCCGCCTTTTGACGAAAAGCACTCGGTACCAGGGCGCCCCTGTGGAACGATGAAGTGGTTTGGAGGAAGACCCATGCGACGCCTTATTCTCGCCATTACGCTCCCTGCCACCTGCCTGCTGCTCCAGGCGGAACAGACTGGCCGAATCTCCGGCAAGGTCGTCAACAAGGAAGGCAAGCCCATCCCCGGCTCCAAGGTCAACCTCAAGCGCATCGACCGCAACTGGAGCAAGGATCTGTTTCCGGACAAGAACGGGAACTACCTGCAGGTGGGCCTTGAGCCCAAGGATTTCGCCATGACGGTCAGCGCCGAAGGCTATGTGGACTACAAGGAAACGCCGGTGAAGATTCCGCTCGCCGATGTCATCGTGAAGAACATCACCCTCCTCACCCCCGCCGAAGCCCGCACCCAGGGCGTGGCTGGCGCTGGTACCCAGGCCGTTCCAGATGATCCAGGTGCCGCCCTGGATGCGGCCGGCCGTGATGCCTTCAATCTGGCCATTCCGCTCTACAACGAAGGCAATTACGAGGAAGCCCTCCCCCATGTCGCTTCGGCCTACAAGACCCTGGTCGAGGCCAAGGACAAGCTCAAGGACGAGCAGGCCAAGGCGGAACTGGCCCCTGAGATCCTGAAGATCGAGCGGGTGCTGGGCATCTGCATGGCCCAGGCCGGCGCCAAGAAAGAGGCGGCCGAACCCTACCTCACCAAGGCCCTGGAGCGGAATCCCAAGGACGAGCGGGTCATCGCCGCCCTGATTGAGACCAGCAAGGCCAAACAGGATGCGGTGGCCGAGCAGAAGTATGGGGCCATGCTCGAAGGCCTCCAGGGTCCCAACCCGGATGTGATCTACAACAAGGGCGTGGAAGCTTTCAACGCCGGCAAATCCAAAGAGGCCAAGGTCCAGTGGCTGAAGGCCCTCGAGATCGCTCCCACCTATGGGGAAGCCCACTTCATGCTGGCCATGGTGGAATTCGGCGAGAACAACCTGCGCGGCACCAAGATGCACCTTGAGAAGTATCTGGAGGTCGCGCCCACGGGCAAGAACGCCGCGACCGCCAAGGAGATGCTGAAGGATCCTTCGCTGAAGAAGATCAAGTAAAAGGCTGCTCCAAAAAGCGAGGGCCCCGATTGGGGCCCTCGCTTTTTGGAGATTAGAAAGGATCAGGCGAGTTCGAGACTGATGGGGCAGTGATCGGAGCCGAGAACATCGGCGTGGATACGGGCATCCTTCACGCGGGCGAGCAGGGAACGGCTCGCCAGGAACAGATCGATCCTCCAGCCCACATTCCGCTCCCGGGCGCCACCTCGGGCGGTCCACCAGGAGTAGAGTCCCGGAGTATCGGGATTGCGCTCGCGCAGCACATCGGCGAGTCCGGCGCCCAGGTAGAGTTTGAAGTCCTCCCGTTCCTCGGGCGTGAAGCCAGGATTCTTCGTGTTGTCCTTGGGGCGGGCGAGATCAATCTCCTCGGGCGCCACGTTCATGTCGCCGGTGAGGATCACCAGGTCGCCCGCGGCGTGGTGCTTGGCCACGATGGCCGCGAGATCCTTCGCGAACTGGCGCTTGAATGGCAGCCGCACCAGCCCCTGGGAGGCGTTGGGGAAGTAGCCCGCAATGAACACAAGCTTGTCCTTCCGGGCGATGGACATCCGCCCTTCGGCATCGTAGCCCTCGACGCCCAGACCTTTCGCATGACTGAAGCCCAGGTCCTTCTTTGACAGCGTGGCCGAGCCTGCATAGCCCTTCTTGCTGGTGGCGGGGAACCAGCAGACGTCGTAGGCGCTCTCCAATTGGCGACGGACGCCCAGGTCCACTTCCTCCCACTCGCAGCGGATCTCCTGGAGGTTCAGCACGTCCGGCTCGGCTTCTTCCAGCCAGTCCATGAAGCCCTTTTTCAGGACCGAGCGGAAACCGTTGACGTTCCAGCTGTAGAAGCGCATGGGACCTCCTTCAGGAGACCAGAGTGGCGTAGGCAGGGGCATCGAACCCGATGACCGTGCCCCGAGGATGAATGAGGATCGGCCTTTTGAGCAGGTTGTTGTCCTGCGCCATCAGCACTGTTGCTTCGGCCCAGGTCAGCGTGCGGTCCTTCAGGCCCAGTTCGTTCACAGCTCCTCCACGAAACGGTCCAGCAGGCGGTCGGTCCGCCAGCGCAGCCAGCCCAGCAGCAGGAATCCCGCCCAACCCTTCATCCGGCCTTCCAGCCGGAGATGCGCGCCCTTGGCATCGGGCCGGATGATCAGGCAGCCCTGCTCAATCACCCCCAAACGCACCCGTTCCCACTTCAGGCGAAGTTCCCCTGGCGTGGCCGCCAGCGGGAGCCAATGGCCAAGTGGCTTGAAGCAACGAAGCTCTGCGGGCGAACCCAGCGTTCCCATGTGTTCGGCGATGCTGCCGAAGGGTGCATCCGTGAGGAGCTCGGCCTCGAAACTGAAGACGGGGGTCTTCACTTCACCAGGAATCCAGGCTGGGCGTCGCTGGGCGGAGCGACCAGGTAGGGCTTGCTGGCGTTGTCACTGGCCGCCAGCAGCATGCCGTGGCTTTCGATGCCCATGAGCTTGCGGGGTGCCAGATTCGCCACCACCACCACCAGCTGGTTGAGCAGATCCGCAGGCTCGTAGGCCTTGCCGATGCCGCCGACGATGGTGCGCTGCTCGAGACCGATATCCACTTTCATCTTGATGAGCTTGTCACTCTTGGGCACGCGCTCGGCCTCGAGGATCCGGCCCACGCGCAGATCCACCTTGAAGAAGGTATCGGCATCCACAGTCTCGCGGATCGCGGGCACATCCAGGCTGGGTGGGGCCGCCACCGGGGCGGCGGGCTCGAACTCGGCCATTTCCTTCTCCTTGTCAATGCGCTGGAACAGGGGTTTCGCTTCGCCGATGGGGCCGCTGGCGGGGCCGTCCAGGGCGAACCCATGGAAGGTGGTCTCGGACACCTGGGTAGTGTGGCCCAGGGATTCCCAGAGAGTCTGGGCCAGTTCCGGCATCACTGGCGCCACCAGCAGGGCTGTGGCGCGCAAGGCCCGGTAGAGGATCGCCAGCACCGCATCCAGTTTCGGATCGTTGGCAGGATCCTTGGCCAGCTTCCAGGGCTCCGCCTTGACGATGTAACCGTCGAGGGTGCGCAGGTAGGTCCAGAGCATATCCAGAGCGGCGTGGAAATCGTTGCCCCGGGCCTTTTCCAGATACTCGGGGAAGACCGCCAGCAACTGCTGGGCCATCTCCTGATCGAGTTCATCCAGGACCGAGGGCATGGGCACGATGCCCCTGCGATAGCGATGGATCATGCTGAGGGTCCGGGAGGCCAGGTTGCCCAGCCCGTTGGCCAGGTCGGCATTCAGACGGTCCATGAATCCCTCGAAGCTGAAGGCCCGGTCGTGGCCTACCTGCATATCCCGCATGAAATAGAAGCGCAGGGCATCATTGCCGAACTTCAGCAGGGTGTCAGGCCGCACCACGTTGCCCTTGCTCTTGGACATCTTGTCCTCGCCCATAAGCCACCAGCCGTGGGCCAGGATGGTGGTGGGCTGGAACATACCCGCGGCCATGAGGAAGGCGGGCCAGTAGACCGCATGGAAGCGGAGGATGTCTTTGCCGACGATCTGGAGGTCCGGGGGCCAGCAATCGTTGGGACAGCCCGTCAGGTAGTTCAGCAGGGCGTCGAACCAGACGTAGATGACGTGCTTTTCATCGCCGGGCACGGGGATGCCCCAGCTGATGCTGGTGCGACTGATGGAAAGATCCTGGAGACCGCCTTCCACGAACCGCTTCACCTCATTGAAGCGGAAGTCCGGCTGCACGAAGTCGGGGCGTTCCTCGAAGAGCTTCAGCAGGCGGTCCTGGTAGGCGCTGAGGCGGAAGAAGTAGGTTTCCTCCTCCAGTTCCACCAGCTGATGGGCGAGGCCCTGGGCCTGCAGTTCCTTGGCCTGGAGCTCGGTGACGTAGGCTTCGTCGCTGACCGAATAGAGCCCCTTGTAGGTGGCCTTGTAGATATCGCCCTTGTCCAGCAGGCGCTTGAAGAGACGCTGCACCTGGGCCTTGTGATCCTCGTCCGTCGTGCGGATGAAGCGGAAGTGGGTCATGCCCATCTGCTTCCACAGCTCCGTATAGTTGGCCACCACCTCGTCCGCCAGCTGCTTGGGTGAGATCCCCCGGGCGGCGGCGGCCTTTTCGACCTTCTGGCCGTGTTCATCGGTACCGGTGAGGAAGTACACCTGTTCGCCGCGCATTCGGTGGAATCGGGCGATCACATCCGCCACCACGGTCGTGTAGGTGTGACCGATGTGGGGCCGATCGTTGACGTAGTAGATGGGCGTGGTGACGTAGAAGGGCTTGGACACAGGGGCTCCGAGCCTTCCAGTCTACAGTCCCGCGGCCTGCACCGCGAGTTAGGGCTCGTAACGGAATAACCTATGTCATCGTTGGTGCCCAGCCGCGATGCATCCGCAGATATCAGCTTGTCTCGCGTATCGCCGCAGGCGATGCCGAGAAGGAAAGGCCCGCAGTGCAACGTGATTCGTTGTTCACCATTCGTGAAGCGAATAGGGCCGCATCGGCAAAGCCGATGGCGGGGGCGCAGCCCCGAGGGCCGAAGGCCAGAGCCAAGGGACTTGACGCAGCGGGGCGCGCGGATGGGCGCCAACCCTCCGGGCGCGCGGCGGCGGGGAGGCTCCGGCTCCGCGAGCTTGCGAGCGGGAGGGCCCTGCGGGGCAGGGCCCGTCAGACGAAGGGCCATGCTGCGTCACCTCCAGCTATCGCCACGCATGCGTGGCTCCTGCTCGCCTGCGGCTTGCAGAGCCGGAGCCTCCGTCGGCAGATGTCCCGCATCGGCTCTCCTCGCCTTCCTTGCCTGGCTCGCCCGGCGCCGTGCGCGATGATATAGGTT
>JBBQEL010000089.1:0-8077 GCA_038320645.1 Holophagales bacterium
AAAGGACTTGGCGGCATGATGATCGTGGCTGATGCCAGTCCCCTGATTTTCCTCTGGGAGTGTTGCTATTGGCCATGCAAAAGGGCCTGCTGACCGCGGCGGAGACCCGTCGCCATGTCGAGGCGCTGGTTCGCGACCATCGGTTCCGTATCGGCGTCGCCCTCTATGACTCCGTCATGTCCCGCATAGCGCGTGTCTCCTAAACGGAGGTCGGCCCTCCAGAAGAAAGACGGGCGTGCGCCCATCTTCTGGAGGGACGGGCTCCGTCCCGTCCGTCGGTCCAATTCAGTCCAAATCCGGACGGTCGACACGGAGACCCGGATCCATGGGGCGCGACTGTCTTTGTTCTCTGCCTCTAGGCGAGCACGGCCTCGAGCTGATCCACGGCCCAGTCGATCTGCTCCTTGGTGATGACGAGGGGCGGTGCCAGCCGGATGATCTGCTCGTGGGTGTCCTTGCAGAGCATGCCGCGGTCCTTGAGCTTGTAGCAGTAGGGGCGGGCCTTGCCGGCGCTCTCCTTGAGCACGACGCCAGCCCAGAGACCGCGCACGCGCACCTGCTCCACCTTGTCGGACTTCATGCCCTTCAGCCGCTTGGCGAAGTACTCACCCAACTCGGCGGCGCGCTCCACCAGCTTCTCGTCCACCAGCACATCCAGCGCGGCGCTGGCGGTGGCGCAGGCCAGCGGGTTGCCGCCGTAAGTGCTGCCGTGGATGCCGGGGGTGAAGACGTCCATCACCTCGTCTGAGGCCAGGAAGGCGCTGACAGGGTAGTAGCCGCCGCTGAGGGCCTTGCCGATGGTGATGCCATCGGGGCGGATGCCCTCATGCTCGAAGGCGAACATCTTGCCCGTGCGACCCAGGCCGGACTGGATCTCGTCCAGCACCAGCAGGCAGTTGTTGGCCGTGGCGACCTCGCGCAGGCCCTTGAGGAAGCCGTCGGGCGGAATGAGCACGCCGCCCTCGCCCTGGATGGGCTCCATGAAGATGGCGCAGGTGTTCGGGGTGATGGCCTTCTTCACCGCTTCGATATCGCCGTAGGGCACGATCACGAAACCGGGGGTGAAGGGGCCGAACTTGCTGGTGCTGTCGGGATCGGTACTGAAGCCCACGATGCTGATGGTGCGGCCATGGAAGTTGCCATCGGCCACGATGATCTCAGCCTTGCCGTACTCGATGCCCTTCTTGTCGTAGCCCCACTTGCGCATGGCCTTCAGCGCCGTTTCGACCGCCTCGGCGCCACTGTTCATCAGCAGGGCCTTTTCGAAGCCCGTGATCTTGCAGAGCTTCTCGAGCAGCGGGGGGAACTGGTCGTTGCGGAAGGCGCGGCTGGTGAGCGCCAGGGTCTTGATCTGCGCGATCATGGCCTCGCCGATCTTGGGGTGGTTATGGCCCTGGTTCACGGCGGAGTAGGCGGCCAGGAAATCCATATACTTCTTGCCATCGACATCGGTCAGGAAGACACCCTCGCCCTTGGTGCAGACGACATCGAGCGGGTGGTAGTTGTGGGCGCCGTACTGGTTTTCCTGGGCGATCAGGGCTTCAGACGTGGCGGCGAGGGTGGCCATGGGACCTCCGGAAGTGGGGTGGTTCGGATCAGGGGTGGGAAGCAAAGGGATATTCTAGGCCGCGTGCCCATGGGTGTCAGGGTTATCAAGGAATTTTTGACGAACCGTCAGGTCCCGCACCACGGATTCCATGGCCCGGTTGGCGGCGGAAACCGCCCGCTGGGCGGCAGCCTGCGACAATGGGCGCTGGCGTCGATTACCTTTAGAGGCATCTGGAGATCCCATGAGCGATCAACCCTCCTCCCTGTACGGTGACCAGCCGGAAGCCCCGAAGGCCGTGGCACCCGGCCTGCTGGATCAGATCGTGGGCGTGTTCACCGCTCCGGTGGACCTGTTCCAGCGCCTGAACAAGGCGCCGAGCTGGGGCTGGGCCCTGGGTGTGCTCATCGCCAGCGCCCTCGTCATCACCGTGGCCTGGGGCCTGAAGGTGGATGTGGACGAGATGCTGCGCCCCATCCTGGAGCGCAATCCGCAGATCCAGTCCTCGCAGATCGACATGATCATCGATATGCAGAAGAAGTTCATCCTGCCCTTCAGCATCCTCGGCGCCCTCTTCGGCACGGCCGCGGCCATGGCCCTGGTAGCGCTGTTCTATTGGCTCATCGGCAAGGCCCTGCCCGAAGGCGAGGCGCCCAGCTATCCCCAGGCCCTCAGCGCCGCTGTCGTGCCCTCCCTGGTCAAGCTGCCGCACATGCTCCTCATCGTCGTGATCTGCCTGGTGCGTCCCATCGGTGGCCTCACCCCCGACAAGATTGCGCCCACTTCTCTGGGCTACTTCCTGCATGTGGAGAGCCTCAAGCTCCAGGCCCTCCTCTACAGCCTGGACCTGTTCTACCTGGTGGAAGCTGTGCTGACCTACCTGGCGCTCCGGCATCTGGTCCGCATGAAGACCGCCGGCGCCGTGATCTGCGTGCTGCTGCCCATGGCCTTCGGCATCGGGCTGCGCGTTCTGGGGGCCAAATAGATGGCCTCCCGCAACACGAAACTCTTTGCCGGCGCAGCCATCCTCCTCGTGGTCCTGATCGGGCTCGGCCTGACCTTCGGCGGCGCCAAGGATGAGGACAGCGCCTTCTCCTGGGATGCCGTGGGCCGCGGCGACATCCGCGAGACCATCAGCGCCAGCGGCGAGATCCGGGCCAAGACCCAGATCAACATCGGCACTTCGGTGGCGGGGGAGATCAAGGCCATCCATGTGAAGGATGGTCAGGATGTGAAGGCGGGCGATCTGCTCGTCACCATCGACCAGGAGCGCCTCAGACAGGCTCTGGCCCAGGCCACGGCCGCCCTGGACGCCGCCCGCCAGGACGCATCGCGCCTGGAGGCGATGATGAAGCGCAGCGTGGACAGCTTCCCCCGCTATGAATCCCTGCGCCAGCAGGGACTCATGTCCGACGAGGACTTTCGCCAGCAGAAACTGGCCAAGGAAAGCGCCGTCCTCTCCTTCAGCGCCGCCAAATCCAATGTGGCGCAAAGCGAGGCCAGTCTGAAGGGCATGCGCGATGGTCTCTCCAAGGCCACGCTCCGCGCCCCCATCACCGGCCGGGTCACGAGCCTGAAGGCCGAGAAGGGCGAGACCGCCATCCCCGGCATGAGCAACCTGCCCGGCGCCACGCTCATGATCATCTCGGACATGAGCGAGATGCAGGCCGAGATCAAGGTCAACGAAAGCGAGGTCGTGCGCACCAAGGTGGGCCAGACCGCCCAGGTCACCGTGGAGTCCCAGCCGGGCAAGGTGTTCCAGGGTTCCGTCCTCGAGGTGGCCACGGGCACCGAGAAGGTGGGTACCGACGCTAACCTCTACAAGGTGAAGGTGCTGCTCACGGGCAAGCGGGAGGACCTGGACAACCTGCGCCCCGGCATGAGCGCCCGCGCCGTGATCCTCACCCGAGAAGCCAAGGGCGTGCTGCGGGTGCCCCTGCAGGCGGTGCTGGAGCGCGAGGGCAACCTCGAAGAAGCCCAGAAGCAGGGGCTCCTGGCTCCCATGACGCGCAACATCGCCATGGCCTTCAAGGGGGGCAAGGCCGAGGAGCACACCGTACAGGTGGGCATCGCCAACACCCAGTTCTTCGAGCTGAAGGGAGGCCTGGCCGAGGGCGACAAGGTGCTCACGGGCCCCCTCCGCAAGCTCAAGGAGCTGAAGGACAAGGCCTCAGTCAAGCTGCGGGCCCGCTCCGACAGCGAACTGGCGAAATCGAAAGACGTGAAGAAGTAATGGACGTCCGCGAACCCCTTTCCGCCGCCATCCGCGCCCTCAAGGCCAATAAGCTGCGGTCGGCCCTCACCTCCCTGGGCATCATCATCGGCGTGGCGGCGGTCATCGTGGTGGTGAGCCTCGTCCAGGGCCTGAAGACCAGCGTGCTGAAGCAGGTGGAACGGGCCGGCAGCCAGACCATCTTCATCCGGCCCGTCTTCCCCATGGACATGCCCTTCGCCGAGTACACCAAGATCAAGAACAAGGACATGACCCTGGATGAGATGCGGCTGCTGGCGCGATCCGTGCCACAGATCACCCAGGTGACTCCCCTCTTCTTCAACGGCTCGGAAGTGAAGGCGGATAGCCGCAGCGCTAACGTCAACCTCATCATGACGGACGAAACCTACCTGGAGCTGAACAGCATCTCCCTGGTGGCGGGCCGCAACTTCGTGCCCTCGGATCTCCGCCTGGGCAACAAGGTGGCCATCATCGGCCCCCGGGTCATCGAAAAGCTGGGCCTCAAAGGCAACCCCGTGGGTCACATCATCAGCACGCCCACCCTCAGCCTCGAAGTCATCGGCGTCCTGGAGGAGCAGGGCGCCCAGCTGGGCAACGACCCCGATCAGAACATCCTCATCCCCCTCACCACGGGCATGGCCCAACTCACGGCGGCCCAGCGCCGCCAGCTCTTCTTCCAGGCCCGGGTGGATCCCAAGATATCGGCCGACGACGGCGCCGACCTGGTGGAGGAATCCCTCCGCCGCATCAAGGGCCTGCGGGGGAAAGAGCCCAGCGGCTTCAAGGTCTTCAGCCCGAAGCAGATCACCGGCATCATCAGCGGCATCACGGGCACCATCACGGCCGTAGCCGGCGGCATGGTCTCCATCGCCCTGCTGGTGGGGGGCATCGGCATCATGAACATCATGTTGGTGAGCGTCACAGAACGGACCCGCGAAATCGGCGTCCGCAAGGCCGTGGGCGCCAAGCGTCGGGACATCATGCTGCAGTTCCTCATCGAAGCGTCCTTCCTCTGCATCCTGGGCGGCGCCATCGGCGTGGGGCTGGGCTTCGTGCTGGGCGCCGCCGTGGGCAAGGCCCTGCTGGGCACCATGGGTTCGGTGCCGCTATGGGCCGTCGTCAGCGCCTTCGCCGTCCCCGCCGCCATCGGCCTCATCTTCGGCCTCTACCCCGCCGCCAAGGCCAGCAAGCTGGATCCCATCGAGGCGCTGCGCTACGAGTAGCGCCGCGCCTCGGGATCCCTCGGCTCCGCCGACAACCCCCAGATCGGACAGGCCCCCGGCCTGTCCTCCCGCTCGCCCCTGGCTCGCGGGTGGGGCCCCGTCCCATCGAGGCGCTGCGCTACGAGTAGACTGGTCCTTCGCCCCCCAACCGGAGTCCGCATGTCCAAGCTCGTCCGCATCGCCAATGGCCAGGGCTTCTGGGGCGACAGCATCGACGCCCCGGTGCGCCTGGTGGAGGCCGGAGGCATCGACTACCTGACCCTGGACTACCTGGCCGAAGTGACGCTGTCGATCATGCAGAAACAGCGGCGGAAAGATCCGCAACTGGGCTACGCGACCGATTTCGTGGAGCTGATGAAGCGCGTGCTGCCCCAACTCAAGGCCAAGGGCATCCGCGTGGTGGCCAACGCCGGCGGCGTCAATCCCGAGGCCTGCCGCGCGGCCGTCCTGGCAGTGGCGAAGAAACTGGGCGTCACCGGTCTGAAGATCGCCACGGTGACCGGCGACGACGTGCTGGCGAGGCTCCCCGAGTTCCAGGCGCAGGGCCTGCAGCTGACCAACATGGATACCGGCGAAGGCTTGTTCGACACACCGCGCCAGATCCTCAGCGCCAATGTCTACCTCCAGACCCAGGCCATGGTGGAAGCCCTCGATACCGGGGCGGACATCGTGCTGACGGGCCGCTGCACGGATCCGGGCCTCACCCTCGCGCCGCTCATCCACGAGTTCAAGTGGGCGGCGGACGACTGGAACCGCCTCGCCGCGGGCACCATCGCGGGCCATATCCTCGAATGCGGCGCGCAAAGCACCGGCGGCAACTTCACTCGCTGGTGGGAAGTCCCTGAGCTGTGGAACGTGGGCTATCCCATCGCCGAGTGCGCGGAGGACGGCTCCTTCATCATCACCAAGCACGCGGGCACGGGCGGCATGGTCACGGTGGATACGGTGAGCGAGCAACTGCTCTACGAAATGGGCGATCCACACCACTACATCACGCCGGACGTGGTGGCGGATTTCACCTCCATCCAGCTCGAACAGGCCGGACCCGACCGGGTGCGGGTCTTTGGCGTCACCGGCAAGCCCCGCACGCCCTTCCTCAAAGTCAGCGGCGCCTACCTCAAGGGCTACAAGGCCACCGGCCAACTGACCCTCTGCGGCCCCCGGGCCCTGGAAAAGGCCCAGCTCTGCGCCGACATCGTCTGGAAGCGCTTGAAAGCCGCGGGTTTCGAATACGAGCACACGGACGCCGAGTTCCTGGGCGCCAGCACAGTCCATGCGGGCATCGCCCCGGCCCCGGCAGATCCCGCCGAAATCGTGCTGCGCCTCAGCGTGAAGGATCCGGACCGGACGAAAGTCGAACGCTTCGGTCGCGAGATCGCCCCCCTGGTCACGGCCGGCCCGGCCGGTGTCACAGGATTCGCCGGGGGGCGTCCAAAAGCCCAGGAGATCGTGGCCTATTGGCCGACCCTCCTGCCCCGGGAGCTGGTCACCTGGGCCGTGACCGTGGCGGAGATCTGATCCCATTCAACCTGGGTGAGTTACCCCGGGTCCAGATCCTGCACCCTTGCGGGCCCCCAACCGATCTCCCACCCTTATGTCCACAGGTTCAAGGAGTCCCCATGCACCCACGCTCCCGCCGGATCACCCCTTTCATCCTTGGCTCCCTCGGAGTCCTCGCCCTCCTCGGCTGCTCGAGTTCCGATAGCCACTACGGCCCCTCCTCGAGCTACCTCGTGAACGGCATCGCCGTGGCTGACCTTGACGCCAACGGCCTGCCGGATATTCTCGGCCTGGTCTCCACGGACTTTGACGGCGCCTCCTCCCAGGGCTATGTCTCCACCCGGCTGCAAAGCACGGCCGGGGCCTTCGTGATGCCCACCCGCTTCGGCGTGGGCCGGGGCCCGGCCAACCTTGTGGCCACGGACGTGAACACCGATGGACGCCCGGATCTGGTGGTGGCCAATGCCTACGATCAGACCGTCACCGTTCGCCTGGCCGACCCGGCCCGGCCTGGATACTTCCTGCCGGCCATCGTGCTCACCACTCCTGGACGCACGCCCCTCGACGTGGCCGTGGGCGATCTCAATGGCGATGGGAAAATGGACATCGTGGTGGCCGCCAGCGGCGCCAACAGCGTGCTTGTCTTCACCCAGGGCGCCGTGGGCACCTTCAACGCGCCCGTGGCCTATGCCGTGGGCGGCGACCCCCAGGCCGTGACCGTGGCGGATCTGGATGGCAATGGCTTTGCCGACCTTGCCGTGGCCACCACCGCCAACACCGTTTCAGTGCTGCTCCAGACCAGCGCCGGCGTCTTCGCCCCCGCGGTGGACTACGCCACCGGCGTCCAGCCCATCGCCATCAAGGCCGCAGACCTCAACGGCGACGGTAAGCTGGACCTGCTCACCGCCAACTACGGCGCGACCCTCAGTCCCGGCACCCAGGGCCTGAGCGTGCTGTTCCAGGGGGCGCCTGGCACCTTCGCCGCACCTGTCCATTACACGACGGACTACCGCTCCGCCGCCCTGGCCGTGGGCGACCTCAACGGAGATGGCAAGCCGGATGTGGCCGTGGCCAACGCCGGGCTGCCAGGCTTCCCGGGCAGCGTCTCGGTCCTGCTACAGAGCCCCACCACCCCGGGTGCCCTGGCCGTGGCCGTGAACTACACAGGTGTCTGGGGGCCCCTGGGTGTGGCCATCGCCGACATGGACGGCGACGGCCGCCCCGACCTAGTGCTGGCCGACGGCGACATCGTGGTGCGCCTCAACGACGGCCCCACCGCTGGCACCTTCGGGCCGCCGAGATTCTTCTACAACTGAGGTCTTTGATACGAATGCCCGCCTGAAGGCAGCCGGATGGCCGGGGCCACCTGGGGGGTGCGGGTGCGAAGGATGCTCCTGGTCCCTCCTGGAAAAGGGTCGATCCAGGTCCCGAGCCCAAGGTGATCGGAGGGCATGAATCACCATTGGAATAAATTTTTAGTGTCAATGAATCACATTGGGGGCCGCCCCCCCCCCCCCCGAACACCCCAGAGGGGGGGGGGGGGGGAGGGGGGGAGCGGGGGGGGGGGGAAAAGAC
>JBBQEL010000090.1:0-7808 GCA_038320645.1 Holophagales bacterium
CCTTGATTTCAAAAGGGTTTCCGCCGAGCACGCGGTGTCTATGCTCCAGCGCTTGAAACCCAAAATTGATATCGCGCATGTTCCAGTGAACCCAGGTGAAGTGTTGATTCATGCTGGCATGCTGGAAGAACTCATCTAGCATCTCTCGCTCTAAAGAGTCGTAGTGGTCAGCAATGTCTGCCAAATTGACGCTCTTCAACTCCGCGATTTTGTGGATAGAGAATGAGCGCGTCTGCGCTGATTCAAGTTCGCGGACGGCAATGCTTGTAATTCTAGGTGTTCTCCCATCTACCCGATCATAAAAGCTCTCGCACGAGTAGTGGATCACCACAGAGTGTTTCGCATTCTTGAACAGCCCATCGAGGCTTCCAGAAGCCGCTCTGCGCTGTTTGTGTCGGTCGAGAAATTTTCCCATGTGCAATCTAACTTTGTATTGGACGGCGGTGGGTTGGGGGTGGGAGTTCGTCTATTCGTGGAAATGGGTGGGGTGGAGTGGGGGGAAAGCGGTTCGTAGTTGCGAGGATTAGGCGAACTGGATGGTCGGGGTGGTGTCGTGAAAGCTGCGATAAGGCGAAGGGGCCCTGTCTGTCCTGCTGGGGTTCGATGCCTCAGATTACCGCGATAGGCGAACCGGAGGCAGGTCCGCTTGGCGGCGAATAGGCAGACCGGTCAAAGGCGGATGAAGTGCTGGCCACAGGTGGGGTGAAGGCCCTGTGGCCTGCCTAGGGCGCATGGGTGGGCTAAGCGGGTTGGCAGCCCCCTGGACATGGTAGGGAAGGGGGCGAAGGCGGCCGGGGTTGCGGGGCCTTCGGCGAGCAGTCGGTTGGCGGTGGCGCGGCCGGTTTCGGCGGCAGGGGCTTTGAGTGGGCTACTGCTGTGGGGGAAGCAGGCTCTGGGCGACGGCCACGGGGACGAAGGGGGCGAAGGCGGCCAGGGTGGCGGGCCAGTCGGCGAGCAGCTTGGGGGCGGTGGCGCTGCCGGTTTCGGCGGCGTGGGCTTCGAGGAGGCCGCGGAACAGCTGTTCGTCCTCGGCGCGCCAGGGGATGGGCGCCAGGTAGTCGCGGTTGACGCGGGCCTCGTGCTCGCGGCGCAGGAACAGGCAGCCGCCGGTCATGCCGGCGCCGGCGTTGGCCAGCACCGGGCCGAGGATGGCCACGGCGCCGCGGGTCATGTATTCGCAGGCGTGGTGGCCGGCACCTTCCACCACGGCCCAGGCGCCGCTGTTGCGGACGGCGAAGCGGTCCCCGGCGAGGCCCCGGGCGAAGCAGCGACCCCCGGTGGCCCCGTAGAGCGCGCCGTTGCCGAGGATCGCATTCTCTTCGGGCGTGAAGGTGGACGCCGGCCCCGGGCGCAGGGCCAGGCTGCCGCCGGACATGGACTTGCCCACGGAATCGTTGGCCTCGCCCAGCAGGTTCACCTGCAACGCTTCGGTGAGGAAGGCGCCGAAGCCCTGGCCGGCGCTGCCGGAGAACGTCACCTGGAGGGCGCCGGGAACGGCGGGATCCGCGCCGGTCCGGCGGCGTTCGCGGATGCCCTGGGCGATCTCTCCGGCCAGGGTGGCCAGCACGCCCCGGTCCTGGGTGGTGATGGGGAAGGCGAAGGCGTGCGAGCCGCCGGCTTCCAGGAAGGGGCGGGCGGCCGCGACGAGGCGCTGGTTGAGGGCGCCCACGCCTTCGGGCTGGCCGGGCACGGCGTCTTCGGCGGTGGGCCCCTGCGGCGCCTCCAGGAAGGTGGAGAGGTCCAGCTTCCGGTCGTGGATGAAGGTGGCGTGCTCGGGGGCGATCCGCAGCAGGTCGGTGCGGTCCGTCAGGTCGGCGAGGCTGCTGACCCCCACGGCGGCGAGGTGGCGGCGCACATCCTCGGCGAGGTGGATCAGCATGCGCTGGATCGCCTCGGGGCTGCCGGTGTAGCGGGCCTTGAACTTGGGATCGTGGGTGGCGATGCCCGTGGGGCAGGTGTTCTTTTCGCAGACGCGGGCCATGACGCAGCCTTCGGCCACCAGCAGGAGCTTGCCGAACTCGAAGCCCTCGGCGCCGAGGATGGCTGCGGTGACCAGATCCTTGCCGGTGAGCAGGCCGCCGTCCACGCGCAGTTCCACCTGATCGCGCAGGCCGTTCTCGCGGAGCGCATGATGGGCTTCGACCAGCCCGATCTCCCAGGGCAGGCCGGCGTGCTTCATGGAACCCAGCGTGGCCGCGCCCGTGCCGCCATCGCCCCCGGCGATGTAGATGATGTCGGCGCCCGCCTTGGCGACGCCCATGGCAATGGTGCCGATGCCCGTGCCGGAGACCAGCTTGACGCTGATCTTCGCGGCGGGATGCACCTGCTTCAGCTCGTAGATGAGCTCTTTGAGATCCTCGATGCTGTAGATGTCGTGCAGGGGCGGCGGCGAGATGAGGTCCACCCCCGGCAGCGAGAAGCGCGCCCGGGCGATGGTGGCGTCCACCTTCACCTTCATGAGCTGACCACCTTCGCCGGGCTTGGCGCCCTGGGCCACCTTGATCTGGAGCTCCTGGCCCGAGATCAGGTACTCGGCGGTGACGCCGAAGCGGGCCGAGGCCACCTGCTTGGTGGTGGCGGTGATGCCATCGGTCCAGTAGAAGGGATTCTCGCCGCCTTCGCCGCTGTTGCTGCGTCCGCCGAGGGCTTCCATCGCGAGGATCAGATCGCGCTGGCTTTCCGCGCTGACGGCGCCGAAGGACATGGCGCCCGCACCGAAGCGGCTCAGGATCGCGGCGCGTGGTTCAACTGCGGCGAGGGGCAGGGGCGTGGGGGCTGCCCGGAAGGCCAGCAGATGCCGGGGATTGATAGGCTCGTCGGCCTTGAGCGACGCCAGGTAGTCGCGGTAGAGCCCGGCAGCTTCGGGCGACTCGGGCTCCAGGGCCACCAGGCTGTGGACGAGGCGCGAGCGGGCCGAGGTCATGGCGTGCCGTTCGCCTTCACCGGGTTTGGTGGATTCGCGGAACTGGTGGGTGTGGAGCAGGCGATCCGAGAAGCCCGATTGCGCCGCGAGGCCGGTCTTCAGCAGCACATCGCCCGCCAGCTCCTCGTAGCCGATGCCGCCCAGGGGGCTGGCGTGGCCCGGGAAGAAACTCTCCATCAGCTCGGGCCCCAGGCCCACGGCCGTGAAAAGCTTGGCGCTCATGTAGCTCTGCACCACGGAGATGCCGCACTTGGCCATGATCTTCAGCAGCCCGGCTTCCAGGGCCGCCACCAGGTTCTGCTCGCGTTCGTCCGCGGCCAGCTGGCCGAAGGAGGGATGCTCGTCCCGCCGCGCGATCTCCAGGGCCAGGGCGGGGCAGACCGCCGAGGCGCCGAAGCTGATGAGGGCTGCGAGGTGATGCGAGGTGCGCGCCTCGGCGGTGTGCATGACGATGGAGGCGTTCAGCCGGAGCCCGGATTCGTTGAGGGTGTGGACCACGGCCCGCAGGGCGATGAGGCCCGGGATCGGCGGCTGATCCACGGTGGCGTGCTGATCGCTCAGGATGATGACGGTGGTGCCCGTCTCCACGGCCTGGCGGACCTCGGCCGCCAGCTTTTCCACGGCCGCATGGAAGCCCTGCACCCCATCTTTCCGCCGGAAGAGCATGGGGAAGGTGCGCGGGATGATCTGGGATTCCGAAGGCCGCAGCTGCTGCATGCGCGTCAGGTAGCGCATCTGGCCCAGATCGAGGATCGGCCGGGGCAGTTCGAGGGCCTCGTTCAGGGGCAGCAGATCCTTGGGGAAGAAGATGTTCGGCGCCCGGCCCAGGAAGACGCGCAGATCGGTGATGTTGCCTTCGCGGAGGTAGTCCAGGGGCGGGTTCGTGACCTGGGCGAAGTGCTGGTAGAAGTAGTCGAAGAAGGGCCGGGGCTCGGACGAGAACACATTGGGCCGGGCCGTATCGCCCATGGAGCCGATGGCCTCCTTGCCGGTGGCGATCATCGGGTAGAGCACCTTCTCCAGCTCCTCCCGCGAGCAGGTGAAGAGGGTCTTCCGGAAGGCGCCGACCGGGCCTTCTGGCGCCTGGTCTTCGGCCAAGGTGAGGATGGGCGTCACGCGGGCGTCGAAGGCCGCGTCGCGGTTCTCCCGCGAGCGGCTGGCATCCCGGAAATGCACCTTGCCCGTCGGCAGATCCACTTTGACCCCGGTGCCCGCGTAGACGATGCCCTTGCGGCGGATGGTGGCCTCGTCCACGGGGAAGGCCCCGGCTTCCGAGGCGAGGATGAAGCGGTCGTCCGTCATGGTCCAGCGGGCCGGGCGGAAGCCGTTGCGATCGAGCCGCGCGCCCACGGTGTTGCCATCGGAGAACATGATGATGGCGGGCCCATCCCAGGGCTCCATGGCCCGGCTCCAGAAGGTGTAGAAGCTGGTCTGGCCCTCGGCCGGGGGCATCATGATGGCGAGGATGTCTTCCATGTGGGGGATGCTGCTGCGGTAGAGCATGGCCTCGGCGATTTCATTGAGGCTGCCGGAATCGCTGATGGAGCCGTGGGTCACCAGCTGATCGGCCTTGAGCCCAATGGACATTTCGCGGGAGATGGCGCGGGAGCGGTTGCCCGCGATGGTGTTGATCTCGCCGTTGTGGGCGATGAGCCGGAAGGGCTGCGCCTTGTCCCAGGAGGTGCGGGTATTGGTGCTGAACCGCCGGTGGATGAGGGCGAAGCGCGTGGCATAGTGGGGATCGCGCAGATCGAGGTAGAAGCGGTCGAGGTCCACGGCGCGGGTGAGGGCCTTGTAGACGATGGTGCGGGCCGACAGCGACGCGAAGAAGAACTGGTCGTTGATGCCCAGTTCCTTGAGCTTGGTGCGCAGCACCTGCTTGGCGTTGTAGAGCAGCTTGTCGAAGGACGCGTCCGTGCGGCAGTGGCCGGGCCGGCGCAGGATGACCTGGCGCAGCGACGGCATGGTCCGGCGGGCCTCCTCGCCCAGCACAGAGGCGTCCACGGGCACGTCGCGGGCGGCCAGGATCTCGAGATCGAAGAAGCTGAAGGTGGCGGCAAAGGTGTCCAGCGCCCGGCGAAGGCGCTCGGGATCCTGGGGCATGAAGAGGTTCGCCACGGCGATTTCGCCCGGCCGGTAGCCCAGCAGCGCGAAGGGGATGTCCGTCATCACCCCGGCGCCATCGCTGGAGACCTGATCGGCGGCGCAGCCACCCCGGTGCTCGACGCAGCGCAGGGCATGGAGCGCGTCCTGCAGGATCTGGTGGCAGGCCTCGCCGGTCCGGCTGGCGATGAAGCCAACCCCGCACGCGCTGTGCTCGCTCCGGGATGCTTCCCTCAACGGCTGTCCTTCGGGATGGTGTGCAGAGTACCCGAAAGGGGAGGGCACCGTGACCCCATCCGTGCTTATGGCGCCCCCCTGACTTGCTTATGACGCACGCTGCTGGCCTGTGGGAGACTGGTTCTCCCATGACCACCCTCGCCCTGAAATACCGCCCCCGCCTGTTGTCCGACCTCGTGGGGCAGGAGGGCAGCGTGAAGGCCCTGGCCAACGCGCTGAAGCGGGCCAAGGCGAGTGGCAAGATCCACCAGGCCTACCTCTTCGCCGGGGTGCGCGGCACCGGCAAGACCAGCACGGCCCGCATCCTGGCCCGGGCCCTGAACTGCGCCGAGGGCCCCACGGCCACGCCCTGCGGCATCTGCGATCCCTGCCGGGCGGCCGAACAGCCGGACAGCAGTCTGGATATCGTCGAAATCGACGCCGCCAGCCGGGCTTCCGTGGCCGACGCCCGCGCCCTGCGGGAGCAGGTGCAGACGCGGCCCGCCTTCTGCCGCTACCGGATCTACATCATCGATGAAGTGCATATGCTCAGCACCGAGGCCTTCAATGCCTTGCTGAAGGTCATCGAGGAGCCGCCGCCCCACGCCATCTTCGTGCTGGCCACGACGGAACTGCAGGATGTTCCCGACACCATCAAGAGCCGCGTCCAGATCTTCCCTTTCCGCCTGATTCCCGTGGGCCTCATCGAAGGGCGCCTGAAGTTCGTCTGCGAAGCTGAGGGCGTGACCTTCGAGGCGGGCAGCCTGCGGCTGGTGGCCGAGGCGGGTCAGGGTTCCATGCGCGACGCGCTGACCATCCTCGACCGCGTCATCTCGGCGGGCGACGGCACGGTGCTGGAAGAAGCCGTCCGCGAGCAGCTGGGCATCGTCAGCGCCCATCTGGTGCAGGGCGTACTCTCGGCCCTGGCCATCGGCGATACGGCGACCCTGGTGGAATCCTGCCGCGAGCTGGCCGAGCAGGGCGCCGACTGGGCGACCTTCTGGCGCGAGCTGGTGCTGGCCTTCCGGGATCGGCTCGAGCAGGAGGCCCGGGCCGCCCGGGGCCCCCAGGAGCTTCTGCGCTGGGCCCGGATGCTGCACCTCCTGCTGAGCCGGGAGCGGGACCTCCGCGACAGCAGCCTGCCCCGCGTGGTGGTGGAACTGGCGCTGATCACGGCGGCCCAGCTGCCGCACCTCGCGCCGCTGGACGCCCTCGTGTCCGGAGCCGTGGGCGCGGCGCTTCCGGCCCGCCCTGCACCATCCCCAGCCGGTCCTTCAAGCCCCCAGGCCGGTCCCTCGGCCCCAGCGGCAGGCCCGCCGCCGCCAGTCCCTCCGAGGGCCCCCCAGGTCGCGCCGGCGCCGGAGGGGCCGCGCCGGCCGGCCCCCGCTCCCCCCGCTCCCCCCGCGCCAGCCCAGGCGCGTCCGGCCGCTGAGCGCCCGGCAGCGCCGAGGGTGGGCCTGGCTTCGGCCTCGACTTCCCCGGAGCAGCTCCGGGCCGCCTGCAGTGAGGCTCTGCGCCGGGCCCCGGGACTGCGCGCCCTGGCCACTGCGCCGCAGCTGGCCACAGAACTGATCTGGGAGCCGCCCACGCTGCGCTTCCGCTTCCCGGGCAATGTCCGGCAGACCCTGCAGGAGTTTGAGCGGGAGCAGGCCAGCCCGCACCTGCTGGCGGCGCTGGGGACCGTGCTGCCGGGCCTCACTGCTGTGGAGGTCCGATTCGACGCAACGGCTGACGCACCCGGCCCCGAACGGCCCGAAGATCGCCTGCGCCGCGAACCCGCCTTCCAGGAACTGCTTCGCCTCAGCGGTGGCGAAGTGGTGGAGATCCGGCGGGAAGGGTAGGGCCGACCCGGCAGGCTGGTCGCGGAAGACACGGCCTGAGGCGGAGCAAGGCCGATAGCCAAGTAAAAGAAAAGCGGTTGCCGCTGATTTCAGTGATTGCGGTGATCAAGTGGGGAGAGGCTGGACGCCGCATGGACCCGCCGATGGGTGGAGTCCATGCTTGATTGGCTACGATCCTAATCACCGCAATCACCGAAATCAGCGGCGAAAATCTTTCCAGTGCGCCTTTCGCGCCCAGCCCTTTCGGGCATGAATCAGCCCCCCGACACCGGGGGCATGAGGGCCACTTCGTCGCCCTCCGCCAGGGGCGTGGCGCGGTCGGCGAAGCTCTGGTTCACGGCCAGCAGGGCATCCGTGGGCAGGGTGGCGAAACGCGGCCCGGCCAGCAGCTCGCCCAGGGTGGGCGCCAGGGGCAGTTCGAGGTCGCTGAAGCCCAGCAGGGCCCGGTAGCGGGCAAAACATTTCACCGTGATCATGCGCGTCTCCTCCCCCAGCCTACAGCCTATCGCCCACAGCCCAGCGCCCACAGCCCACAGCCCAGCGCCCACAGCCCTCAGCCCAGCGCCCACAGCCCTCAGCCTACTTCGTGTGTTTCCGGCAGGCGTGCGTGAAGGCATAGGCTGATGGTCGATAGGCTCAGGGTTCGCTGGAGTCGGCCCATGGCAAATCCGAGGAAGAACCCTTCGCCAGAGGAGTTGGAGCCCGTCAGGCAGCAGATCCAGACT
>JBBQEL010000091.1:0-6248 GCA_038320645.1 Holophagales bacterium
CGCGGCGCCACCATCGTCGGACACGACCCGGAGGCGGGCGCGGCGTTTCAAGCGGTCATGGGCGACGCCGTCACGATCGAAGAGCGTGACTACGCGGCGGTCGACGGTGCCGACGCCCTCGTGCTTCTGACCGAATGGCGAAGTTACCGCGCGCCCGATTTTTCCGAAATTCGAAGGCTGCTCCGTCCCCGCGCCGACGGTTCACCCCCGCCGGTCATCGACGCACGCAACATTTGGCGATCCGCGGAAGTCACCGCGGCCGGTCTTCGCTATCACGGCGTCGGACCCAAGGACCGCGCCATGCTGAAGGACCTGTTGACGAGTGTGGACCGGTTCAACGAGCGGAGTTCCCAGCAGGACTCCGCGGCCGGGGAAGGGGGCGCCATGCCGGGGATGTCCATGCCCTTCGGCATGACCGAGGAAGCCATCACCAGCGGTCCCCAGATCGAATACAACGGGTACGCCCACAGCTTCGCGGGCATGGGGATCCAGTTCATCCTGTTCATGGGCATCGAGGCGGGCATGTCCCTGTTGCTGCTCCGCCAGGGGGGCCTGTGGAGGCGCCTGCGCGCCGCCCCCCTGTCCAGGGCCACACTGCTGGGCGCGCGGGCGGCCAGTGCGGCGGTCATCTCCATGATCATCCTCGGCGTCGTCTTCAGCGTGGCCCGGCTGGTCTTCCAGGTGCACGTGCGCGGAAGCATGCTCGGCTTCCTCGGCGTGTGCCTTGCCTTCTCGCTCATGACGGCCACCTATGGCCTGCTCATCGCAGCCCTCGGGCACACGCCCGAGGCTGCCCGGGGGCTGGCCATCCTCGTCACCCTGTTGATGGTCATGCTGGGCGGCGCCTGGATTCCCGCGTTCATCTTTCCGGCCTGGCTGCAAAAGGTGACCCTGGTGGTGCCGACCCGGTGGGCCATGGATGGCATGGACGCCATGACGTGGCGGGGGCTGGGAATCACCGAAGCCTTGGTCCCCATTGCCGTGCTGTTGTCCTTCGCCGCGGCCTTTGGCCTGTTGGCCATCTGGAAATTCCGCTGGGAAGAGGTCTGAACCCCCACCCTGCGCTGGCTTAGGATGGACTCATGCGCCTCCTGCTGTTCACCCTCCTCACTGCGTTCCTCTCTGCCCAGGAGGCTTTCCTGGTGCAGCCCTACCTCCAGCTGGGGGATGCGCCCAAGGTTGCGGCCAAGGAACGCCTGGAGGTGATGTGGCATGCCGAAGATCGCGCTTCGGCCTGGACCGTGGAGGTGCGCGGAATCAAAAGCTGGGAAAGGCAAACCGCTCCGACCTTCCGGGTGCTCGCTGCGCCGCCGCTGCCAGCCCATCGCATCTATCGCGCCACCCTGCGGAACCTCAAGCCGGGCGCCCGCGTGCCCTACCGCGTGAAGCTCGACGGCCGCGTGGTGTTCGAAGCCGAGGCGCAGGCGCGCAAGCCCGGCAGCCATCGCATGATCGTCTTCGGGGATGCGGCGGATGGCTCGGTGACGCAGGCCGCCATCGCCAAGGCCGTGACTGCGGCCAAGCCAGACGCGGTGTTCATCACCGGGGATCTGGTGTACGGACGGGGCCGGGCTGCGGAGTACCGCCGGCATTTCTTCCCGGTCTACAACAGCGAAGAACAACCGCTGCTGCGCCGTGTGCCCTTTCTGGGTGTACCCGGCAATCACGATGTGCCTTTCGCCGAATTCCCGGATGCCTCCGCCTACTTCGCCTACTGGTCCCAGCCCTTGAACGGGCCGGTCCTGCGGGCCGGAGAGCCCAGCGCCGCGCCCGTCCAGCCAGGCCTCCATGACGCCATGGTCGCGGCGGCGGGCCCGGCCTTCCCGCGCATGGCCAGCTTCAGCTTCGACTATGGGAAGGTCCACTGGACCGTGCTGGATTCCAATGTCTACACGGACTGGAGCAGCCCGGTCCTGCAGGCCTGGCTGGCCGCGGATCTAAAGGCCGCCCGCGGCGCCACCTGGCGGATCGTGGCCCTGCACCATCCCCTGTTCCAGAGCTCCCGCACCCACCTCGATGACCAGTGGATGCGCCCCATCAGCCCCATCCTGGAGCAGTACGGTGTGGATCTGGTCCTCGCGGGCCATGTCCACAACTACCAGCGCACCGCGCCGCTCCGGTTCAGGCCCACGAAAGTTGGTCTCCGGGGCAAACCCGTCGACGGCACCTTCACGGTGGACGAGGCCTTCGACGGCAGGATTGTCACCCAGGCCAAAGGCATCCTCCACATCGTCACCGGCGCCGGCGGCGCCGAGCTGTACGACCGCTGGCAGACCGACGCCCAGGCCAGCTGGCAGCCCTGGACCCGGAGCCTCATCTCCGACAAGCATTCCTTCACCGTGCTAGATGTGGACGGCCGCACCCTGAAACTGCGCCAGATTGACGCCGATGGGCGGGAGTTGGACGCGATTCTGGTGACGAAGTGAACCCGAGGGATCTTACTTGCCGAAGCTGATGGAGTAGGTCAGGGGCTTGGGCAGCTGGGGGCTCTTGACGGTGGCGCTCATGGTGAGGGTCTTGCCATCGCCGCTCAGCTTGAAGATGTTGGTGCGCTCCCCCTCGTCATTCTTGAAGGTCTGGACGATCTGATCCTTGCCGACCTGGGCGGCCACCATGAACTTGTCACCATCCTCGCGGGTCCAAGGCGACGAGGCACCGCCGGGCAGCATATGGATGGCATCGCGCTCGTCGAACCTGATGAGCACTTCCTTGTCGGAGACCGCAATCACGACCTTCTTGTAGGCGGGGTTCAGCTTGGCGAGGCGGCCCCGGGCGAAGGGGCGCTTGATGAAGTTCATGTCGGCCACGGTGCTGTTGATGGCGGCGGCGATATCGTCCGCCTTCGCCTGGGTCCAGGTGCCGGACAGGGACGGCTCCTGCGCTGCGAGGGCAACGATGGCGAGTACGGGGACAAGGAACAGCCGGGCTGCGCGCATGGGAACTCCAGAAAGGTGGGTGGTTCCGACGATCATACCGCCAACCGCAGAAATGGCCCCATCCGGGGCCATTTCTGCGCCGGTAGGGGACTTAACCGATGGTGGCGACCATCACGGCCTTGATCGTATGCATGCGATTCTCGGCTTCGTCGAAGACCACGCTGTGGCGGCTGCGGAAGACCTCGTCAGTGACTTCGCGGATGTCGTAGCCCAGAGCCTTCTGCTCTTTGGCCAGCTTGGTTTCGAAGTCGTGGAAGGCGGGCAGGCAGTGGAGGAACTTCAGGTCCGGGTTACCGGTCTTCTGCACCATCTCCAGGGTGACCTTGAAGGGCGTGAGCAGCTGCACGCGGGCGGGGATCTGATCCTCTTCGCCCATGCTGGCCCAGACATCGGTATAGAGCACATCGGCGCCCTTGACGGCCTCGTCCACATTGTCGGTCACTTCGATGATCGCGCCGGTCTCCTTGGCGGCCTCGCGGGCGGCGGCGAGCACGGCGGGATCAGGCGCCAGCTCCTTGGGGCCCAGGGCCACCATGTGCATGCCGGTCTTGGCGGCGCCGTACATCAGGGCATAGCTCATGTTGTTGCGGATGTCGCCGCAGAAGACCAGCTTGACCTTGTTCAAGGGCTTGGCGACATGCTCCTCAATGGTGAGGAAGTCCGCCAGGATCTGCGTGGGATGGTCGGTGTCGGTCAGGCCATTCCACACGGGCACGCCGCTGTGCTTGGCCAGGGCCTCGACGATCTCCTGCTTGTAGCCGCGGTACTCGATGCCATCGTAGAAGCGGCCCAGCACCTTGGCGCTGTCCTCGATGGATTCCTTTTTGCCGACCTGGGAGCTGGCGGAGTCGAGGAAGGTGACATGGGCGCCCTCTTCCAGCGCGCCCACTTCAAAAGCGCAGCGGGTGCGCGTGCTGGCCTTCTCGAAGAGCAGCACGATGTTCTTGCCCTTCAAAAGGTAGTTGTAGATGCCCATGCGCCGCTTCGCCTTCAGGTCCTTCGACAGGTCCAGGAGGTAGCGCACCTCCAAGGGCGTGAAGTCCATCAGCGTGAGAAAGCTGCGACCCTTGAGATTGACGGCCATGTGATCCTCCGGAACGAATTCAGGACACAGAGTAGCGCTGAGCGTTCCGCCCAGCGATTTGAAAAGGTTGGGCTCGATAAACGCTTTACATAGTGTTAAATCGACCTAAAGAAGACCGCCCTCGCCCCGGGCCCTGGCCCAGGTGCGAACGCGAAAGCTCATATCTCGCCTGATTGCGACCGATGTAGACATCCCAGCTAGGAAGGGACCGAAAAGAAGGCCATGCTCGCCCGAGAAGAGCCTCGTAAGATGACCGCAGGGTAATCACTTCTTCTGTGCCATTCAGGAACCACCGCCATGTTCCAGGCCGACGCTCAGAGAGTCCGGATCCAGGGCCACGATCTGGCCTATCACCGGCAGGGGCATGGGAGTCCGGTGTTGCTGGTCCATGGCATCACCTCCTACTCGTTCATCTGGCGAAACCTCTTCGCCCAGCTCGCGCAACAGCACGACGTGGTCGCGGTGGATCTGCTGGGCTGCGGCGAGTCGGATATGCCACTGGACCTTTGCTACGGTGTCGCCGCGCACGCAGAGCGGCTCGAGGCATTCACCCAGGCCCTGGGACTGGGCCCCTTCGCCTTCGTTGGCCACGACATCGGCGGCGGCATCGCCCAGCGTTTCGCCGTGCAACATCCCGACCGGCTGACCCATGCGGTCGTCATGAACGGCGTGGCCTTCGACTACTGGCCGGTCCAGCCCATCCTCACCATGCGGACACCCATCGTCCGGCAGATGGCCATGGCCACCCTGGATCTGGGGGCCTTCAACCTGATCGTGAAGCGGGGCGTCTTCCACAAGGAGCGGGTCACTCCCGAACTGATGGCGTATTTCTGCAAGCCCATGCAGACCCGGGAGGGGCGCAAGGCCTTCCTGCATTTCGCGGAGTCGCTCGACAACCGGGATCTCACGGAGATTACGGAGGAACTTCGCCGGACCCGAGTGCCCTTCCTAATCATCCGCGGCATGGACGATGTGTACCTAAGCGCCGAAATCGCCCACCGACTGCATCGGGAAATCCCGGGCAGCCGTCTGGTGGAGATCCCCGAAGCGGGTCATTTCATCCAGGAGGACCAACCCGACCGCCTGGTGGCGGAGCTGGAAGCCTTTCTCCGGCCCGCCCCATGACGCCAGACGCGGAGAACCTGGAGGACCTGAGAGACCGCCTGCGCGTGCTCGAGAAGGAAAACGAACTGCTGGCGGAGCGGGCCGAGGATATCTCCATGCTCGGGCTGGTGGCCGAACAGACCGGTACCGAGTCTGATCCCAGGGAACTGGTGACCGCCGTCCTGGAGCGGGTCTGCATCCTCAAGGCGATCCCGTACGGGGCCTGTCTGGAACCCATGGGGTCGCTCCTGCGGATCGCGTCGGCCTATCATGTCCGCAGATCAGGGGAAGCCGCGGTGGATCAGTTCCAGCTTCGGGACCCTGCGGACTGGCCGCCGAAGAAGACCATGGCGCTGGATCCGGAAGGCTACGGCCGCCTGTTCGAGCGGATCGCCATCGTCGGCCAGGGCTCGGCTCCCACGGCATTGGCCCTCGTGCCGCTCCTGTGCGATGAGCAACCCGGCAGCTGCCTCCTGTTCGCCGATGATGGGCGGACCGTGGAGGAACTGGCCTCCCTGCTCCCCCTGCTGGAGCGTGTGGCAGACCTGACGCAAGCGCGACTGGACAATCTGTCCCTCATTGCCCGGCTGCAGCGGCTGAACATGAACCTGGATCTGGATGTGGCGGAACGGACCGAGTCGCTCCGGCGCAGCGAAGCACGCTATCGGACCCTCTTCGACCATGTGCCGGATGGCGTCCTGCTGGTGGATGCGGATTCTGAGGGCAGCTTCGGTCGCATCGAGGATGCGAACGAGGCCGCCGCGGTCATGCATGGCTACAGTCTGGAGGAGCTGAAACAACTTCATGTCGGGGCCCTGGATGCCCCGGGCCCGGGCCCGCGCCTGGAATCCTTCGAAGCGCGGATCTGGCGCCTCCAGCCGGGCGAGACGGTCCAGGAGGAGCTGCTGCACCGTCGCAAGGATGGCTCCACCTTCCCGGTCGAGGCCATCGGTACGCTCGTCAACCTGCACGGGCGACAGTATGTCGTCGGCCTTGAAAAAGTCTCAACCCATTCTTTTGCAACAATATAATGGAACTTATGGGCTCTCTGAAACACCAGATTGATAGGGACGACCCCTCGATTCTCGGTGTACAGATGCGGCCAAAAGAGAAGCAGAAGACCC
>JBBQEL010000092.1:0-5720 GCA_038320645.1 Holophagales bacterium
CCGCAGCGCTGCGGGCCCGGGCCAGCACATCCTGCATGGCCACACTGGCCCCCACCAGCCCGAAGGCCAGCGCCTGTGACGCACTCAACTGCGTGGTGGTGCCCGAGCGCGGCCGCAGGCCCGGCATGGGGGGCTCGGGACCCAGCACGCCCCAGCGCACCGAGCCCAGCGATCCCCATTCCGCCAGGGCCTTGGGATCCATGGACGGCGCATCGGCTTTCAGGGCGAGCAGGATGGGCAGGGCCGCGACCTCGGCCATCATGCGGTTCAGCTCCGGCGGTGGCCAGGCGCCCTTGGCGCTGATCACCCAGAGATCCACATCGCGCGGAGCCAGCGCTGGCGAGGTGCCGCGGTCCACGGTGATGTCCCACAGGGCCGCCCACCGATGCTCCAGCCCCCCGGTGTCGTCCCCGAGGGTGGACCAGTGAAGGCGAGGCAGTTGGGGCATGGGCTCCTTGATTGCAACTAGCCTAGGGGCAGGGGCCTAAGGGTCAAGTCAAAAAAATGACTGAGAAAAAAATCAGGCTTGCTCCACGGCCTACGATGGAAGAAGCATCTCGGAGGTTGCCATGGCCCTCATGGAATCCACCATGGTCCCGCTCGGCATGGCCTGTCCGGACTTCACCCTCCCAGGAGTGGACGGCCGCCTCTGGTCGCTGCACGATTTCCATACCCCGGCCCTGCTGGTGGTGGTCATGTGCAACCACTGCCCGTATGTGCAGGCCATCGATGACCGCCTGAACGACCTGGCCAAGGCCTATGCGGGACGCTGCGCCGTGGCGGGCATCAGCGCCAATGACGCCGTGAACTATCCCGACGACAGCTTCGAGGCCATGCGCCGACGGGCCCGCGTCAAGGGCTACACCTTCCCCTACCTCTGGGATGAGGAGCAGATCGTCGTGACCCAGCTCGGCGCAGTCTGCACGCCGGATTTCTTCCTCTACGACTCGCACCGTCGCCTCGCCTACCGGGGCCGCCTGGATGACAACTGGAAGGATCCGGCCCATGTCACGCGCCACGATCTGCAGGAAGCCCTCGATGGCCTGTTGGCCGGGCATGAGCCCCTGGAAGGCCAGCAGCCAAGCATGGGCTGCAGCATCAAGTGGAGGCCCCGGTGAAGCGTTTTCTGCTGGCCCTGTTTCTCGCCTCAGCCCTCCTCGCCCAGGCTCCCTCTGGCCTGAAGCTCGGCGACCCCTGCCCAGCCTTCAACCTGCCGGGAGTCGACGGAAAAGCCCATAGCCCCGAAACCAATGGACGGCCCCTCCTGGTCGTCTTCCTGAGCACCGAATGCCCCTATGTCCTGGCCACCCAGGCCCGCATCAATGCCTATGCGAAGCGGGTCGCGGGTCGGGTTGCCGTCCTCGCCATCAACGCCAACGCTGTGGAAACCCACGCCAAGGAATCCCTGGCGGAGATGCAGGGCCAGGCCAAGGGACAGGGCTTCGTCTTCCCCTACCTGAAGGATGCACCCCAGGCCGTCACCCGTGCCTTTGGCGCAGTCTGCACACCGGATTTCTTCTTGTTTGATGCCCAGGGAAAGCTGGTCTACCGGGGCCGCCTGGATGACAGCTGGCGCGATGCGTCCAAAGTCACCGTGCGGGATCTGGAGGCCGCCACCGAAGCCCTGCTCGCAGGCCGCCCCGTCGCAGCGGATCAGCCACCGAGCCGGGGTTGTTCCATCAAGTGGAAGTAAACCGGGTGGATTTCTCGACGCTGCAATGCTCAGCAAAAGGCTGAAGTCGTTTCTGCGGGAGGTATGATTGGAGGTTTCGCCGGAGCCCCGATGCGCCTCGCTGTTCTTCCGCTCTGCCTCGCGGCGCTGCCGCTCTGCGCCCAATGGGATCTGCGCCTGGAACTGCCCCGTCCCACGGGCCAGAGCCTGCCACAGACCCTGATCAGCGGCACCGGCCAGCTGGCCTCCGGGGACTTCAACACCGGGCAGGGGTACATCGCGTCCGTGAACCGGAAATTCTTCCAGATCGGCCCCCTGCTGAAGCTCGAGGGCGGCTTGGAGTACTCGCAGTTCAGCGCCGATGGCAACCTTGCCCTGGGCACGACGACCCAGGGGACCCGCCTCAAGCAGAAGGGCCTGGGTGTGGGCCTGAACGCCCAGCTCTGGGTGCCCTTCGTGGGGATCGCCGGGGAGATCGGCTTGCTCCAGCGCTTCCAGCACTACACCTACGACACCGCCGGGGCCTCCACCGCGAAGGATCTGAGCCGCACCTGGCTGCGCGTGGGCGCGCGCTGGCGCATCCCCTCCGTGATCGTGCATCCCTACCTGGCCGCCAGCTACCAGCAGCCCACCACCAAGGACCGCCCCGTGAAGCTCAGTGGCGCCGGGGATCTCGCCGCCTATTTCTCCGCCCAGGGAAGTGGCCAGGAATTCGAGCGGCTGTGGACCTTCGGCGTGGGGGTGACCTTCTGATGCTCCGAACTGCGCTCCTCTCCCTGACCCTCATTCCTGGCTTGCTCGCGGCACCTGTCGCCCAGGCCCGCCCCAAGCTCGTCGTCGTCATCTCCGTCGATCAGTTCTCCGCCGAGCTGATGCAGGCCTTCGGCCCCGAGCTCACCGGCGGCATCGCCCGGCTGCGGAAGGAGGGGGTCTTCTTCACGGAGGCCTACCACGACCACGGCTTCACCGAAACGGGCCCCGGCCATTCCGTGTTGCTCACCGGCCGCTTTCCCGCCAACACGGGAATCGTCGAGAACCGCTGGATCGACCGCGCCACGGGCAAGCTCATCTACTGCGTGGATGATGCGAATGCCAAGGCCCTCCACGCCCCGAGCCAGCCGAGTTCCTCCAACGCCCGCTTCCTCGGCGATGCGCTGGGTGACTGGCTCCAGGCCCAGGTGCCTGGCAGCCGCGCCTTCGCCGTGTCGGGGAAGGATCGCGCCGCCATTCTGATGGCCGGCCGCAAGCCCACGGGTGCCTTCTGGTTCACAGGGGCGGCGGGCTTCACCAGTTCGACGGTCTACGGCGAGAGCCTGCCCGGCTGGCTGCTGCGCTACGACCAGGCTCTCTCCGCCCGCATCGCCACCGACAGCTGGCTCTGGATGAAGGACCCAGCCACGCCCGAGGGCCGCACTGGCCAGTGGACCTTCGGCACCCAGACCATCCGCAACGGTGCCCTGCCCCGCCTCATCCAGGGCGCGGGGATGCCCCTGGACAAAGGCTTCGAGGCGCGCTTCCGTCGCTCCCCCTTCCTCGACGCCGTGACCCTGGAGGCCGCCGAAGCCCTGCTGGACGGCGAGCAGCTGGGGCGGGGACCCGCGACCGACCTCCTGGCCATCAGCTTTTCGGCCACCGACTACATCGGCCACGGCTACGGCATGCTCGGCACCGAAATGCGCGACCAGGTCCACCGGCTCGACCGCGGCCTGGGCCGCCTGCTGGATCGCCTGAAGCGGCAGCATCCCGGTGCCTGGGTGGTCTTCACCGCCGACCACGGCGCCCTGGACCTGCCCGAGGTACTGGGCGAGCAGGGGTTTCCCGTGCGCCGCCTCATCGCCGAGCCCTTCCTGGCCGCCCTGGAAGCGGATCTGCGCACGACCTTCAAGGCGGATCGCCCCCTGCTCCGGCCGACCCCGGAGCCCAACACCATCTACCTCGACGAAGCCGCTGTGAAGGCTTCCAACCTGGATCGCCGCGAGGTCCTGCTCAGGATCCAGACCTGGCTGCGCGCCCGGCCCGAAGTGGCCGACGCCTTTACCGCCGAGGAACTGCTCGCCACGGATCCCGCCGCCACGGGCAGCCCCCGGGACAGCAGCCTCCGGGTGCTGCTGCGCCGCAGCTTCCACCCCGAACGCAGCGGCGACATCCTGGTGGCCGTGAAGCCGTTCGTGGTGTTCGGCACGCCGCCCACCGATTACCCCACTGGCCATGGCTCACCGAACGCCTACGATCGCCGCGTGCCCCTGATTTTCTGGGGGCCATGGAAGGCCGGTGAGCGCCGCGACCCCGTCCGCACCGTGGACCTGGCCCCCACCCTGGCCCGGGAGCTGGGCCTCAAGCCCGGCACCGTGGACGGCAAGGCGCTGGATCTGGGACCGCGTCGCTAGGGTCCCGATGTCTACCGCCCGCATCGTCATCCTCACCGGCGCGGGCATCTCCGCCGAAAGCGGGCTGCGCACTTTTCGCGCGGCGGACGGCCTTTGGGAGGACCACCGGGTGGAAGAGGTCGCCACGCCGGAGGCCTTCCGCCGCGATCCCCGCCTGGTCTACCGCTTCTACAACGAGCGCCGCCGCAGCCTCGCCACCGTGCAGCCCAATGTCGCGCACCTAGCCCTGGTCCGGCTGGAGCGTGAATGGCCCGGCGAGCTGCTGCTGGTCACTCAGAATGTGGACGACCTCCACGACCGGGCGGGGTCGCAGAGCCTGCTGCACATGCACGGCGAACTATTGAAAGGCCGGTGCCTGGGCTGCGGCGCCGTGCTGGACTGGCTTGGCGACATGGATGGCGACAGCCGCTGCCCCCGCTGCACAGGCGGCAGCATGCGCCCCCACATCGTCTGGTTCCACGAGCTGCCCCTGGAGATGGCGCTCATCTATGCGGCCCTGGAGCGCTGCGATCTCTTCGTCGCCATCGGCACCAGCGGCCATGTCTATCCCGCCGCGGGCTTCGTCGAGGCCGTGGGCCCGGCCGCCCACACAGTGGAGTTGAACCTCGAACCCAGCCTTGTGGCCAGCGCCTTCCTGGAAGCCCGCACGGGCAACGCAACCGACCTAGTGCCCGCCTTCGTCCGGGAGTTGCTGGGCCGCTAGGCCGCGCTACAGTCGAGGCATGTCCCGCCGGTCCCTCCTGCCCCGACTTCTGTCCGCCGGTCTGGCGCTCAGCAGCCTCCTGCTGCTGGCCGTGCCGCCCATGCCCGCCAGCCCTGAACCCGGGCTGTGGGAGGGCCACCTCGTCCTCCGCGTGGCGGGTGCCTCGGCACAGGTTTCCACTACCCGCGAGGGCCTGCTCCGCATCAGGGCCTCACTGGACGGCGCCACGCCGGTGCCACCGCCGGTGGTGCTGGACCTCCCCGCCGGCCCCGGGGGGGTGGTGGCGCTGCCTGGCACGGCGGACCTGACAGCGGGCAGCTACCGCCTCGCCTCGACGGGCCCTGGTTCGGTCACGGTCACCCCGGCGCAGGGACCGCCCTTCCGGCTCAGCCTGGACACGGTCAAGGGGCGCCTGGCACTGCGCATCGTGGCCGAGGGCGCCACCGCCTTCCACGGCTTCGGGCAGGCGGTGAAGGCGCTGGGCGTGACGGACGAAGGCCTGGAGCTGTACCACGAGCCCCGCTTCGGGGATCAGACCTACCTCCACATGCCCTTCTGCTTCTCGGACACGGGGCTGGGCCTGTTCCACAACGCCGCGGGCCGGGATCAGGTGGATGTGGCGAAGGGCCGCGACCTGACGCTCAGCACCGCCACGGGGCGCCTCGATCTGTACGCCTGGAGCGAGCCCGATCCCGCCGCCCTGGTGGCCCGCTGGTACCGGCTCAGCGGCGCCCAGAGCCTGCTGCCCCGCTGGGCCTACGGCTACCTGCAGTCCCGCTACGGCTACCGCAGCGATGCCGAGGTGCGCCGCACCATCGACCTGTTCCAGCGCTTCAAGCTGCCGCTCTCGGCCATCGTGCTCGACCTCCACTGGTTCAAGCGCATGGGCGACCTGGCCTGGAACCGCGAGGCGTTCCCGGATCCGGAAGGGCTGGCCGCGTGGCTGCATGGCAAGGGC
>JBBQEL010000093.1:0-5270 GCA_038320645.1 Holophagales bacterium
CGAAGAGGGCGCCCCCCAGCTGGGAGGCCGGTAGGGGCAGTCCGGTGAGGTGCGCCCAGGGAACCGCGAGCACCGTCAGGATGCCGCCCAGGAAATAGCCGTAGCTGAGTCCGATCCGCCCCTTCCGGCGGAAGATCCAGAACCCCAGCCAGGGCGGAAGGGGCAGCAGCAGAGCGGCGAGCAGGTCCGCGATTCCCATGGGGAACATCCTCAGGGCAAGGGTCTCATAGGAGGTCTGCGGGCCAGATGCCCCGCAAAGCGTTCAGGCACCACACCTGCCCCTGGCGGGCGAGGGAGAGCGGCACGTCGGCCATGGTGATCTTGAGGTTTCTGGTGGCCGCCCAGGCCGGCAGTTCCAGACGCTCGGTCAGGCTGGCGACCCGGCCCGGAGCGGGAGGGATCCAGAACGAGCCGGCGAGTTCGATGCCCACCGAGGCGATGGCGGTTTCAGCCACGCTGCCATCGGGCCAGAGGAGCAGGGCATCTTCGGCGCCAAGCTGCCGGACCGTCGTCAGGATGTCCGCCGCCCAGGGACCAGCCAGCCCCTTGTGAACCAGGGTGGGATCATCCTGCCGCCCACCGAGCGGATGGGATCGCACCACCAGCCGGTAGGGCCGGGGCGCAACCGGCTGGGGCTCCAATCGCGCAGAGACCCAGCCGTGGCCAGGGTGGAGGACGAGGCGCAGCGCCGCATCCTCGCCGGGAACCTCCGCTGCCAGCCAGATCTCCAGGTCCTTCTGCAGGCCTAGCAGCCAAGCCACAGGCTGGCCGCTGGCGAGAGCCCCCGCCTCCAGCCTGCGGAGATGGGCCTCCAGATGCCGGGGGCTTCCCTCGACTACGGGCAGCGCCGTGCGCGGCAGCGGACCGTCACGGTGCGTGGGCGGGGTGCTTCCAGCAGCAGTCCCGGGACCGAACTGCCGGGCCCCGATCATGACGGGGTTGGCGTCGTCCGCCCGGACTGGCGGACCCGCCCGGCCAATCGCACCGCCAGGGCCGTGGCCTCGAGAAAATTCTGGGAATCCGCAATCCACTTCCCCGCCTTGTCGAAGGCGGTGCCGTGATCCGGGCTGGTCCGGATGAAGGGAAGTCCAAGCGTGAGATTCACGGCCCTGGCCGGTTCGAGGAGTTTGATCGGGATGAGGCCCTGGTCGTGGTACAGCGCCACCACCAGATCGAACTCACCGCGGGCAGCCCGCTGAAAGACGCTGTCCGAGGGCAGCGGGCCAAAGAACAGCGGGGCGGGGCGGGTCTCGGCAGGGGCCAAGCTGGTGGAGACGACCTCCAGCCCCCGTTGCCCCGTGACCCGGTGATGGGGCGCACCTTCGGAGGGGAACACTGTCCAACCGGCCGGGGGCGCTCCCCGCTGGAAGGGCGAGGGAGACCCCGGGAAGGGGCCTTCATCCGATGGATCAAAGTTGAGGAAGGAGGCCTCCGCCTGGATGATGGCTTCTTCGAGCAGCAGCTCTTCCCCCCCGAAGGCCCCGTGTTCCCCGGCGTGGGGATTCAGCGCGCACAGCGCCACGCGAAGATCCGCTTTCCCTGTCAAATGGACGAACCGGTCGGCCGCGAAGGCAAGCGTCTCGGCGACGGCATTGGCATCGAGGTTCTCCACCACCGAACGCAGGCTCTGATGGACGGTGTGCAGCACCACGTTCAGACGGGGACTGACGAAGGCCATGCGGGTGATGGGCGAGCCGGACAGGTCCTGGAGGAATTCCGTGTGCCCCGGAAGGTCGTAACCGGCGAGATGGGCAGCCGATTTGGCCATGGGCAAGGTGACCAGGGCATCGGTGACACCGCTCATGGTCAAGCGGGCGGCCACCCGGACGGCCTCCACCGTAGCCTGGCCCGAGGCGGCGGAACCCTCCCCCAGTTTCAGCTGAGGGCTTCCGATGTCTGGCGTAGGATCCAGCCAGAGTGCCTCGCTGAGCACCTGCCCGGGTTGCGCACCGGAGGAAAGGATCTGCAGTTCGTAGGCCCGGCCGATGAAACCGGATGGCAGGGGCTGGCGGGGTTCGACCCAGCGCCAGGCGATCGGCCGCTCCGGCAGTTCCTCCAGGAGCTCCACTCCCGCGCGGGCACCGACGACAATCACCTCGGTCCAGGGCTGGATGGCAGACAGGCTCTTGAGAAGCAGCTCGGGACCGATCCCACAGGGATCTCCCAGGCTGATGGCGATGCGTGGACGACGGCTCATGGCACTCCCGGCAGACCGGCTCCCGGGGTCAATCGTAGACCGGGATCTCGACCTCGGTGGCCGGGGCCTCTTCTTTCTTTGCGGCCCGGCTGCGCCTGATCCGTGGCTCCTCTTCCTGCTTGTAGATGTATTTGATGTTGTGTTTGGGCACCAGGACATTCGGTTCTTTCATCCGATTGACCTTCAGGCAGTGCTTGTCATACCACTCGATGACGCCCCGCACCTTTTCATCGTCCTGCAGCACGATGACCATCGGCGTCTTCGACTGCATCTGCTTGAGGTAGTAGAAACTCTCGGCATTGGTCTGTTCGGGCGGGGCGATTTTGCGGCGGGGGCTGCCCAGCCCCTGCGGGACAGTAGCTGCGCCTGGATTGACAGCCGGGTTGGGCTCGCCGGCGGCCGTGGTGGCCGAGGGCACCTGGGTCAAGGCTTCGCCACCGCCACCCTTGGGTGGAATGCCGAGTTTGTCTTTCAGTTCGCTGAGGTTCGGTCGGATGAGCTTCCGGTTCATGTCGGTTCCTGGCCCGGCGGGCGGTACGGAGATATCAAAGGCATCAGCCTGTGGCTGGTCCCCTCGGATCGGGGCAGCCAGACCCGGGAGGGGAAGGACTGCGCGAACTGGAAAGGGATGAACCACTTTGGCAGGTGCCAAGTGAACCCTGCAAGGGTGTGTGACTGGTTTGATGCCTGAATGCTGCCGAGAGTTTACGACTTTCCGGGTTGGGGCGCCAGAAGCTCTTCCTCCCTGCAGTGGGGGATGAAAATGTCGACACGAGTGCCATGATCGGGCCTGCTTTCGACCTCAATCCGCCATCCCATGGCCTCGATGAACTTGTAGACCAGACTCATGCCGAGGCCCGACCCCTCCTCGAAACTTCCCGCAAAGGGAACGAACAAGCGATCCAGTTGTTCCCGGGTCATGCCGCAACCATTATCGACAACGGTCAAGCAGAGCCACTCATCCTTGTTCGCGCAGGCCAGCTTCACCGTGGGCGTGGGAATCCCCTTCACGGCCTTGCGCGCATTGGAGAGGAGGTTCATCAACGATCGGTGCAGGCCCGTGGGGTCCGAACGGAAACTGACCGGCGGGATGCTGTCCAGGATGAGCGGCAGCCCATCGGTGCGGGGATCCATCTCCCAGCTGGACCGGACTTCTTCCATGATTCTGGGCAGGAACAGGAGGGAACCGCTGGGCGGGCCGGGCCGGGCAAAATCAAGGAAGTCCGTGACGATCGCCCCGACCCGGTGCGTCTCCCGCTCGAGAATGCCCAGCACTCTGGCCCGGACCTCCTCGGGTGATCCCTCTCTCTGCAGCAACTGCACACAGCCGCTGATCGAGGCGAGCGGATTGCGCAGTTCGTGGGCCAGCCCCGCAGCCAGCTGCCCGATGGCCGCCAGGCGCTCACTGATCCGCGTCCGTTCCTCCAGCGCCTTCAGATCCGTCAGATCCTGGAAGAGCAGGAGCTGACCGGATTCGCGGCCGGTGGCCCCCCGCAGCGAGGCCAGGTGACCACCCAGGATCCGGCGGCCCCCGCCGGTTCCGGGAAGCACCACCTCGAAGCGGTGCTCCCGGCCACTGCGCCGGGGCAGCGGGTCGCCCAGCCCAAGCACCTCCTGGAGCGGAACTCCGATGGCGACGGATCGCCCCAGAATGGCTTCGGCCGCGGGGTTGGCCGAGGTGATCCGGCCCTTCAGATCCAGTGTGATGAGCCCTGAGTTCATGGATTCGACCACGCGCTCATGCAGGGCCGACAACTCGTCCACGGCCGCTTCGCTGACGCTGAGATCCGTGCGGAGGCGGTCGAGATTCCTGCGGATCAGCACCACCACGAGGGTGACGGCGAAGACCTGCAGGGCGGCAAGCCCCAGGACGAAGGAAAGCCGGCCGGGATCAGAATCTCGGAGCTCTCCGGACAGGCCGAAAGGCGGGAACATCCCGGTGGTGAACCCGAGCACGAGCACCACATGAGTGAGGGACGACAAGACGCCGACCCACACGATCTCGGCGGTCCCAAGGTAGAAGGCCGAGGCCAGGACGGGAAAGACATAGAGGGTCGCGAAGCGCTCCTGGACCACGCCCTGGAAGGCGATGACCAGAGAAACCAGAACCAGATCAAGGGCCAGGTTCCAGCGGATCCAGCCGATGCGGGGCGTGGCGAAGATCTGGTCGACCGCCTGCAGGCTGCGAGCCGACTCCCAGACGGATTCCGCGAGAAGTAGGAGCAGGGTCGCCAGATAGACCTGCTCCCCGGGGCCGGTGGCCCGCCCGTCCTGGGGCAGGGCGGCGTGCAGGACCAGCAGGCCGAAGCTGGCGAAGAGGCGGAAGGAGAGAGGCAGAAAGGGGGACCCACCGTCTGGCGATCCGAGTCGATCCAAGGTGCGCTGGAGCATGGTAACCATGGTGCCCGAATCTGCCATCCTGGAGGGGTGAGCAACTCCCACGCCCCCACCAGTCCCTCCCTCCGCGCCGCAGGCATGCGGCAGACGCCTCAACGCGAGGGCATTCTCCAGGTACTGAAGGATTCCGACCGCCCCCTCACGGTGGAGGAGATCTGGGAGCGGATGCCCGAACGCCGGTCGGGCCTGCCGACGGTCTACCGGAATCTGGAGCGGTTCGTTCGGGAAAGGTGGGCCGAGAGCATCCTGGGGGCGGATCAGGTCATGCGGTTCGTCCGCTGTGATTCACGCCAACATCACCACCACCTCCAGTGCGAAGGTTGTGGCCGCACCGCCGAAGTGGATGCCTGCGGGCTCGAAGAATCGCTGAGGAATCTCGAACGGCTCTCCGGCTTCACCATCACCCGCCACCAACTCATGCTGTTCGGCCTTTGCGGGGCCTGCCGCACAGAAAAAGACCGTTGACCAGATGGCGCGCCATTGCTAGTCTTGATGTCTCATGCGGGTGTAACTCAGTGGTAGAGTGCAACCTTGCCAAGGTTGAAGTCGAGGGTTCAAATCCCTTCACCCGCTCCACCACCCGGGCCGCGCAAGCGGCCCGGGTCGTTTGAAAGTTCCAAGCACCATCGCCAGGCGCCGTAGCCAAGTGGTAAGGCCCGGGACTGCAAATCCCGTA
>JBBQEL010000094.1:0-5145 GCA_038320645.1 Holophagales bacterium
CAATACGAATTCGCCAAGGCCGGCATCATCACCAAGGAAATGATCTACGTCGCCGAACGCGAAAACCTCGGCCGCAAGAAAATGCTCGACCGCGCGCCCGCCGCGCTGGCCGACGGCGAACAGTTCGGCGGCGCCGTGCCCGCCTTCATCACGCCGGAATTCGTGCGCGACGAAATCGCCCGCGGCCGCGCCATCATCCCGGCCAACATCAACCACCCGGAGCTGGAGCCGGTTATCATCGGCCGTAACTTCCTGGTGAAGATCAATGCCAATATCGGCAACTCGGCCGTGACCTCCGGCGTCGCCGAGGAAGTGGAAAAGCTGGTCTGGTCGATCCGCTGGGGCGCCGACACCGTCATGGACCTGTCCACCGGGCGCAACATCCACAACATCCGCGGCTGGATCATGCGCAACTCTCCTGTTCCCATCGGGACAGTGCCGATCTATCAGGCACTGGAGAAGGTGGATGGCGATCCGGCGAAGCTGGACTGGGAAGTGTTCAAGGACACCCTGATCGAGCAGGCCGAGCAGGGCGTGGATTACTTCACCATCCATGCCGGCGTGCGGCTGCGCTACATCCCGCTGACGGCCAAGCGGGTCACGGGCATCGTCAGCCGCGGCGGCTCCATCCTCGCCAAGTGGTGCCTGGCGCACCACCAGGAGAACTTCCTCTATACGCACTTCGAAGACATCTGCGAGATCATGAAGGTCTACGATGTGGCCTTCTCTCTGGGTGACGGCCTGCGCCCCGGCAGCACCGCTGACGCCAACGACGAAGCCCAGTTCGGCGAGCTGGAGACCCTGGGCGAGCTCACCAAGATCGCCTGGAAGCACGATGTGCAGGTGATGATCGAGGGCCCTGGCCATGTGCCCATGCACCTGATCCAGGAGAACATGACCAAGCAGCTCGAAGTCTGCCACGAAGCCCCCTTCTACACGCTAGGCCCCCTCACCACGGATATCGCCCCAGGCTATGACCACATCACGAGCGCCATCGGCGCGGCCATGATCGGCTGGTGGGGCTGCGCGATGCTCTGCTACGTGACACCCAAGGAACACCTGGGCCTGCCCAACAAGAAGGATGTGAAGGACGGTGTCATCGCCTACAAGATCGCCGCCCACGCTGCCGACCTGGCCAAGGGCCATCCGGGTTCACGGATCTGGGACGATGCCATGAGCAAGGCCCGGTTCGAATTCCGCTGGGAGGATCAGTTCAACCTGGCCCTGGATCCCGACACCGCCCGGGAATTCCACGACGAGACCCTGCCCGCAGAAGGCGCCAAATCCGCGCACTTCTGCTCCATGTGTGGCCCCCATTTCTGCTCGATGAAGATCTCGGAGGACGTGCGGCAATACGCGGAGAGCCACGGGTACAGCGAGGAGGAAGCCCTGCAGAAGGGCATGGAGGAGATGGCGGAGACCTTCGTACAGAAGGGCGCCGAGGTCTACCTCCAGGCCTGATCCAGCCCCCCGGTTACCCGTCCACTCCCACCCTGGGCCCTCGCAAGCGCATACTCGGGCCGGCTCTACCACCTCCAGGAGGCATTCATGGCCGCTAAACGCATCCTCATGCTCGTGGGAGATTTCGGCGAGGACTACGAAATCATGGTGCCCTTCCAGGCCCTGCTGGCCGTGGGCCACAGGGTCCACGCCGTCTGCCCCGAGAAACAGGCGGGCGAATGGGTCGCCACGGCCATCCACGATTTCGAGGGACACCAGACCTATTCCGAAAAGCCAGGGCACCGCTTCACCCTCAACGCCACCTTTGCCGACCTCAAGGCCGACGACTACGACGCCCTGGTGATCCCCGGCGGTCGCGCTCCCGAATACCTGCGGCTCAATCCCAAGGTGCTCGAGATCGTGCGCCATTTCTTCACCGCCAATAAGCCCGTGGCCGCCATCTGCCACGGTGCCCAGCTCCTCGCCGCGGCTGGCGTGCTGGAAGGCCGGACCTGCTCCGCCTATCCCGCCTGCCGCGCCGAGGTGGAGATCGCCCATGGGAAGTTCGCCGAGATCCCCATCGATGGTGCCGTCACCGATGGGAACCTCGTCACCGCGCCCGCCTGGCCCGCCCATCCGGCCTGGCTCGCCCAGTTCCTCCAGGTGCTGGGAACCCGCATCACCCTCTGATCAAGCCGACCATGCCGAACGAGCTCCTCTTCTCCAAATTCCATGTGCTCGGGAACGACTACCTCGTGGTCGATCCCACCCGCACGGCCTTCGAGCCCAGCCCACAGATGATCAAGGCGCTCTGCGATCGGCGCCTCGGCATCGGCTCTGATGGCATCCTGCTCGGACCAGAGCCCGTCCCAGAATCCCCGGGGGCCTTCGGCCTGCGCATCTTCAATCCGGATGGCAGCGAGGCGGAAACCAGTGGCGATGGTCTGCGCATCTTCGCCCGCTACCTGCTGGAAGCGGGCCATGCGACGGGCAAGGGCTGCCACATCCATACCCTCGGCGGCCTGTCCGAAGTGCGCTTCCTGGCCGCCGATGGCAGCCTGATCCAGGTGGACATGGGGCGCCCGAGTTTCCTGGCCGGCGACATCCCTTTCACCGGAATCGCCCCCCATCTGGAAGTGCTCGAGACCCCCCTGTTCCAACCCACCGGGGCCATCACCATCACCGCCCTGAGGATGGGGAACCCCCACTGCGTCATCTTCCCGGGCGAAGTCTCGCCTGCAAACGCCTGCCGCCTCGGTCCCAAGATCGAGCGCCACCCGGAATTCCCCGAGCGGGTGAATGTCCTGCTCGTGGAGGTGGTCAACCGCCAGCGCCTCCGCATCGAAATCTGGGAGCGCGGCGCCGGCTACACCCCAGCCTCGGGTAGCAGCTGCGCCGCCGCTGCCGCCTGCCGCCGCCTGGGCCTGGTGGAGGATCGCGTCACCGTGCAGATGCCCGGCGGCGCCATCGATGTGGAGTTCGTCCCCGATGGCCAGATCTTCACCACGGGCCCGGTCCAGCCGGTTTGCCAGGGCACCCTGCATCCGGATTGGAAACCCTGATTCCACCTGGGGGCTGGCTCGGGTCGGCCGCTAGTGGCCCTTACTGGATGCCCAGCAGTTCCACATCGAAGATCAGATCCGCATTCGGGGGAATGTCCCCACCGGCGCCACGGGCTCCGTAACCAAGGTGGGCCGGGATATGGAGGGTGCGCTTGCCGCCCACCTTCATGGTCATCAGGCCTTCGTCCCAGCCCTTGATGACGCGGCCCACGCCGATGGGAATGGCCAGCGGCTGGCCACGATCCACGGAACTGTCGAATTTCTTGCCCTTCTGGCCCTGGTCGGAAAGCCAGCCGGTGTAGTGCACCAGGCAGCGCTGGCCCTTCTGGGGCTCGACCCCGGTGCCCGCCTGGGTGTCCACGTATTTCAATCCAGTCTCGGTCGTGATCATCTCAGGCACCTTTGGTTTGGGAGTCGTGGCCGCCTTTTTTTGGGCCTGCTTCGGCGAAGCGGCGGGCCTGGCGGGTTCGGAACCCGCGAGAGGAATGCCCATCATCAGGACCGTCAAGCAGATGGCCGATCGGATCATGCGGTCTCCTTGCCTCGAACTGCCCCGCTGACGCGGGGCGATGTGGGTGTCAGCTTTCACTCTAAACCAGGAACAGCGAAGTGGGCGGGAGCGCTTGCATGGCCCCCAAATAGGAAAACATTGGGTCTAATTGGGTGTTAAATTGGATCAATGGGTGTTATTGGGTATAGAATTGGCGCCATGATCCGCTCCGATACCATCCAGATCACCCCAGAGATCCTTGGGCTGATCACCAAGATCGACGAATTCAAGGGCGCGTGGCGGGCTCTGGGCTCGCTGGCGCCAGATCGCCTCTCGGCCCTGAAACGGGTGGCAACCATAGAGAGCATCGGTTCCTCGACTCGCATCGAGGGCAGCAGACTGTCTGACCGTGAGGTCGAGCGCCTGTTGTCGCATCTCCAGATCAAGCGCTTTGCCACCCGTGATGAGCAGGAGGTGGCCGGGTACGCCGAGGTAATGGATCTGGCGTTCTCTTCCTGGCCAGAGATCGTCCTCACGGAGAACCACATCAAGCAGCTCCATCGCGATCTGCTGATCTACAGCGAGAAGGATGAGTGGCATCGCGGGGACTATAAGGCCACCCACAATAGCGTCGCTGCGTTCGATGAGAACCAAAACCAGGTCGGGATCGTGTTCGAGACGGCCACGCCTTTCGACACCCCACGCCTGATGGCCGAGCTGGTCGCCTGGTTTCAGGAGGAACAACAGAACGCCCACCTGCACCCGCTGTTGCTCATCGGCCTGGCCGCAGTCGTCTTTCTGGAAATCCATCCATTCCAGGATGGCAACGGTCGGCTCAGCCGGGTGCTCACCACCCTGATGCTCCTCCAGGCGGGCTACAGCTCTGTACCCTTCAGTTCGCTCGAAAGCGTGGTCGAGCAGAACAAGGAGGAATATTATCTGGCCCTCCGGCGAACCCAGGGGACGATTCGCACCGAAGCGCCCGACTGGCAACCCTGGCTGTTGTTCTTCCTCCGGTCACTGGCGGAGCAGGTGCGGCGTCTTAACCAAAAGGTCGAGCGGGAAAAGTTGGTCTTCGCGGTACTACCTGACCTATCGCTCCAAATCATCGAGTTCGTCCGTGAGCACGGCCGGATCACCATGGCCAATGCCATGAAGCTGACTGACACTAGTCGAAACACCCTGAAGCTGCATTTCCGAACCCTGGTTCAACAGGGTCATCTCAGGCAGCACGGTCGTGGCCGAGGGGTTTGGTATGGGATGACATGATTGTCAGCTCCCCCCTTGTCCGCCCCAAAACGCTCGGGATGTTCTGCCTCCACGGCGCGTTCACGCCGCGCTTCGGGTCATCGCGCGGCGCGCGACAGTGGGCCTTCGCTCCTGCTTCGGCCTCGCGAGCCGGCTGCCTCTCGGGAACACATTCACCAAGTCAGCCAACTTCCAGGTGGCCCCTCGGAAGGTTTCGTCTGGCCACTGGTGGTGGATTTGAACCCGTTGCCGGCGATCCACTCGCGCTTCATCCGCTCCGGCAGCGCGTATGCGCTGCCGGAGCGGCGCGCTCACAGGCCAGCTGCCTCTCGGGGGTTCAACCCGCCTTTCATAGCCAGCAAAGCAAGGAATCCCAATGAAACCCCTTGCTTTACTGGCTCCGGA
>JBBQEL010000095.1:0-4943 GCA_038320645.1 Holophagales bacterium
CTCATCGACGAAGTCCGCAAGACCGGCCGCAACGCCCAGGGTGTCGGCCTCCTCAAGCTGGCCAGCGCCGAGGACCGGGTCGTCGGGCTCGCCAAGATCGACGCCAGTGCCATGGCCCTGGATGAAGAAGAGGATCTGACCGAGGTCGAAGTGGCCCACCCCGGTCCCGATGAAAGTGGCGAGCAGCCGAAGCTGGATCTATAGACCAGCCTGTGATTACCTCTGAAAACGGCGCGGAGATCCGCGCCGTTTTCAGAGATGGGAAGACCAGTCCCCGTCTGCCAACTCGATAGCCTCCCGCTGCAGTCTCGGCAGCCGTTCCACATGGAACAAATAGGTCCAGGCGTGGTAACGGTGCCCACTTTCGAGGATCACAGGGAGGATCTCGCGGGTGAACAGGCCTTCCTCGACGCCCTCCAGTGGGTCCAGGTCGGCGAGCGCGCAGTTGAGGTCCTGGTCATCCTCGTAGCCCACAAAGTCACCCCGTACCCAACCGGGGCCCGGCGGAGGTTTGTCCGGCTCGGGGGCGGGCACCAGGGCGGGGTAGCCCGCCGACAGTTGGAAAAGTCGTCCCGCTACCCAGGCCCGGGTCAGCCCCTCGGGTTGGGTGCGCTGCAACCAGGCGTGGTTGGACCCACCTTCCCGGAGGGTGCCATAGACGAACAACCCGTCAGCCGAAACCATGGCGATACCCCCCCTCAAAAACATACCGCCAAAACGCGGGGCGTTCTGGCGGTAGCAAGGGGCCCAAATGGAATGAGCTACTCGGGAATGGGGAATTGGTCGGTCAGGTGGAAGACTTCCTGGCGGATGCGGGCAAAGGTGCTGTCGTCGGCCCGGTGCCGCAGGGTCACATCGAAGAAGCGGGCGATGTGGTCCATTTCGTCCTCCTTCATACCGCGGGTGGTGAGAGCGGGGCTGCCCAGGCGGATGCCGGAGGGCTTGAGCGGGGGGTTGGGGTCGAAGGGGATGCCATTCTTGTTGGTGGTCATGCCCGCACGGTTGAGGCACTCCTCAGCCTCGTTGCCCAGGAGGCCGTGGTCGCGCAAATCCACCAGGAACAGATGGTTGTCTGTCCCGCCACTGACGATGCGCCAACCGCGCTCCTGCAGGCCCTTGGCCAGGGCGTGGGCATTGCGGATGACCTGGCCACTGTAGGCTTTGAATTCCGGGAGCATGATCTCGTGCAGGGCCACAGCCTTGGCGGCGATGACGTGCATCAAGGGACCACCCTGGATACCGGGGAAGACCGCGCGATCTATATCTTTGGCATATTGGGACTTGCACAGAATTAAGCCGCCCCTGGGCCCACGCATGGTCTTGTGGGTGGTCGTGGTGACATAATCCGCATGGGGCACGGGGCTCGGGTGGTGGCCCGTGGCGACCAGGCCGGCGATATGGGCCATATCCACCATGAGCAGGGCGCCCACCTCGTCGCAGATCTGGCGGAAGAGGGGGAAGTTCCAGGTGCGGCTGTAGGCCGAGGCGCCCACCACGATCATCTTGGGCCGGTGCTGGAGAGCCAGGGCGCGGACCTCGTCCATGTCCACCCGCTCATCCTCCTGGCGCACGTGGTAGGGCACGAACTTGTAGAGGATGCCCGAGCTGTTCAAGGGATGGCCATGGGTGAGGTGGCCGCCGTGGGCGAGATCCAGGCCCATGACCGTGTCGCCGGGTTTCAGGGCCGCGAGGTAGACCGCCATGTTGGCCTGGGCGCCGCTGTGGGGCTGCACATTGGCGTGCTCGGCGCCGAAGATCTGCTTGGCCCGGTCACGGGCGAGGTTTTCGATGATGTCGACCTGGCCGCAGCCACCGTAGTAGCGCTTGCCGGGATAGCCCTCCGCGTACTTGTTGGTGAAGTGCGACCCCATGGTCTGCATCACGGCCCGTGACGCGTAGTTCTCCGAGGCGATGAGTTCCAGGTGATGCCGCTGGCGCTGGACTTCCAGTTCCAGGGCCTGAAACACAGCGGGGTCGGAGGTTCTTATCACTTCATACATGGCCGGAGCTCCCAGGTGATGCCCCTATCCTAGCGGCTGAGAGCCACTGCGGGGCGCGCTCTTCGTGAGCGGGATCACAGGTCCGCGCCCATGCGACACTGGAGCTCCGGAGTTCCCATGTCTTTTCTTCCGCCCCATGACGGTCCCGAACTGGAGCGCTTTGAACACCCCCTGGCCAGCCGCTACGCCAGCAAGGCCATGGTGCGCCTGCTGTCGCCACTCTACCGCCAGCGCGTGTGGCGGCGGCTCTGGATCGCCCTGGCCGAGGCGGAAGCCGAATTGGGCCTGCCCGTGTCGGCCACCCAGATCGCCGAACTGAAGGCGACCCAGGACGCGGTGGATTTCGACGCCATCGCCCGGCATGAAACGGCGCTGCGGCATGACGTGATGGCCGCCATCCATGCCTGGGGCGAACAGGCACCCGGCGCCCGGCCCATCATCCACCTCGGCGCCACCAGCTGCTTTGTGACGGACAACGGCGATCTGCTCATCGTGCAGGAGGCCCTGGCCCTGCTGCGCCGGCGCCTGCAGGATGTGCTGGCGGCCCTGGCGGGCTTCGCGGCGCAGTGGCAGGATCAGCCCACGCTCGGGTTTACGCACTTCCAGCCAGCCCAGCCCACCACCGTGGGCAAGCGCGCCACCCTGTGGCTCCAGGATCTGCTGCTCGATCTGGAGGACCTTGACCATATCGCCCGCACCACCCCCGTGCGGGGCGTCAAGGGCACCACAGGTACCCAGGCCAGCTTCCTCGAACTGTTCGAGGGGGATGGCGGCAAGGTCGAGGCCTTGGAGCAGCGCTTCTGCGACAAGGTGGGCTTTCCGGCCATCCCTGTCTCAGGCCAGACGGCCACCCGCAAGCTGGAGGACCGCATCGGCCAGGTGCTCTGTGGCATCGCCGCTTCGGCGTCGAAGTTCGCCAACGACCTGCGCCTGCTCCAGCACCTCAAGGAAGTGGAGGAGCCCTTCGAGTCCAAGCAGATCGGCTCCAGCGCCATGCCCTACAAGCGCAATCCCATGCGCTCCGAGCGCATCAACAGCCTCGCCCGCTTCGTGCTGGGCCTCATGCCGAGCAGCTACCAGACCAGTGCCAACCAGTGGCTGGAGCGCACTCTGGACGACAGCGCCCACCGCCGCCTCACCATCAGCCAGGGCCTGTTGGCCACGGACGCCATCCTGGTGCTCTTCCGCAATGTGGCGTCGGGCCTGGTGGTCTACCCGAAGATGATCGAGGCCAGGCTCGCCCAGGAGCTGCCGTTCATGGCCGCAGAGGTGCTGCTCATGGAAGCCGTGAAACGGGGCGGCGATCGTCAGGATCTGCACGAGCGCTTCCGGGTGGCCGCCCTCGAAGCGGGCCGTCGCATCAAGGCCGAAGGCCGCCCCAACGAGCTGCTGCAACTGCTGGCCGAGGATCCCGCCTGGGCCATGACCGAAGTCGAGCTGGCGGCCCTGCTGGATGCCCAGCGCTTCACCGGCCGGGCCGGTGACCAGGTGCGCCAGTTCCTCGCTGGCCCCGTGGCCCAGGCCTTGAAAGACCACGCACCGGCCGACGAAGCTGTCGTCCGGGTTTGAGATTGAAAGGTTTTGACATGCTGAAACTCGCCGTCATCGGTGCCCAGACCATGCTGGGCCGCGAGCTCGTGAACGCCCTGGAGGCGCGGGATGCCTCGGTGGTGCCCCTGTCTATCGGCGCCCTCACCGTGGAGGAGGAGATCGGCGACCTAGTGGTCTTCGCGCCGAGCCCGCTTCTGCTAGAGGGCCTGGACGCTGTGCTTCTCGCGGACACACCGGATTTCACCCTGCTGGAAGGCTTCCCTGGGCGCATCCTCGATCTGCGGGCCGAGCCCGAGGCGAGGCTCGACCCACTGCCCCTGGCGGGGGTCTGGCCCGAGGGCGTGAAGTCCCTGCGGGGACGGCCAGCCCTGGAGCAGGTGCTGGTTCTCCTGCCCGTGTTGCTGGAGGCCGTGGGCGAGGTGGGTGGCACTCACCTGCGTTCCGTGGCCTGGATGGGTGACCGGGGGCTGGACGGCCTGGTGGAGCAGACCCTGGCCGTGCTCAATGGCGAAGATCCCGATCTGGCCAAGCTGGGCTATCGGCAGGCTTTCGAGGTGGTGCCCGTCGCCCCCGTCGCCGGGAAGGGGCGCCTCATGGAGATCCGCGTGCCGTCCTTCCACGGGGACCTCCTGATCCTCCAGATTCGCGCCCAGGAGGGCCGGACTTTGGCCAAGAAGGAGGCCCCGGCGGGCGTGAAGTGGGTGGAGACGCCACCCAGCTCCCGCGATGTGGCCATCAGCGCCGACCTGCTGGCCCACGCGGAGCTGACCGAGGATGCCAAGGCCGCCGTGCTCACCCTGGGCTTCGATCCCGTGCTGTGGGGCGTGCTGCGGCCCACCCTGCGCGTGCTGGGGCTGATGTAGGCTCCTTCAATGGCGAAAAAGCTGGACGAACCTCAGGAGCGCGGGGACTTCTTCAAGTCCCTGGGGACGCTCTTTGCGGGGTTCGTGGCGGATCGCATCGATGATGCGGTCACCGGCCTGGGGCCGAAACTGCTGCGGCCGCCGGGGGCCCTGGACGAGTTTGAATTCCTCACCAAGTGCACCCGCTGCGACAAGTGCGTGCGGGCCTGCCCCGAAAACGCCATCCTCAAGGCCGGTCCCGGGGCGGGGCTGGCCATGGGGACGCCCTTCCTCGATCCCCGCAGCATCCCGTGTTTTCTCTGCACCACCCTGCCTTGTGTGGCCGAATGCGATGACGAAGCCCTGATCTGGCCCCGGCTCAAACAGGCGGACGGCGGCCTCCTCGAGGGACCCAAGGCCGTGCGTATGGGCACGGCCATCGTGAAGCAAAACCACTGCGTCACCTGGGGCACCCCGGACCGCGAGCCCCGGGCCTGCCGCGTCTGCGTGGACCGCTGCCCGTACCCTGAGGAGGCCCTGCGGATGGTGT
>JBBQEL010000096.1:0-4664 GCA_038320645.1 Holophagales bacterium
AGGGGGAGGCCTGGGGTGGCGGGGCTGGATTCAACGTCGGTGCCTGGTTATCGCCACTGGCTTCCTCGCCATCCCGGATTTCCTGGTACCGCGTCTGGGAGACCTTGATGTGCGTCACGCCGGCGGCCTGGAGGACCGCCTCGAAGCCGCCCTGCTCCTCAAGCTTCTGCGGTTTGGTGGTGAGTCCCTGCAGAAAGGCGAGGTACTCGGCCACCGTCACGCCGCGTTCAAAGACGAACCCGCTGACGGCGCGCTCGGAGACGAGCCGCACCAGGCCCGCCACGTGGGGGCTCCGGGTGTCCTGCACCTGGCCATCCACGAAGGCCTTGGGTCCGGAGACCACGAACTGGAGCTTCTCCTGGTCGAGGAGCCAGCGTTCGAGGACCGCATGGGCGGTGGCCAGGGACTCCTGGGCCCGCGGGTGGGCAGCGGTGTACATCTGCACCGCCTTGAGGGCCACGGAAAGACTCTGGGCCAACTGCAGGAAATCGCTCATGGCGGCGTCATCTCCGGTGGATCGGACCATTCCCGGCGCAATTGGGCGTAGTGGGCCTCGATGAAGGCAAGCCGGCGGCGGCCCTCCTCACGGGCGGGTTCGGTGTTGAAGCTGGCCGTGATGTTCCGGGCCAGGCTGAGCCAGACTTCGCCGCGCTGGAGTATTTCCGCGGTGGTGATGGGCTGGAAGGCGCCGCTGATGCAGCCGAAGTGGATGAGGCTGGCCGCGCCGATCTTGCTGAGCTTGTCGCAATCCCAGAGGCAGGCGGTCTCAAGGGGTTCGAGCCGGTGCGCGAGCCGGAGCCCCACATGGTGTTCGATGGCGTGGCGCACGGCGGGGATCTTCTCCGGCGGGAAGTCGGTGCCCGCAAGCAGCTCCGGCACCTGGGCCGAGGCGTCCTGGGCGTGGGTGTCCCTGGCGTGGGGATCCTTCAGGCGCTTGGCCACATCGTGCAGCCAGGCGGCGCACTCGACCACGTCGGCGTCCGCGCCCGTGGCGGGCGCCAGCCAGCGGGCCAGCAGCACGGCCGCGTAGGTGTGCTCGAAGCGGTAGTTGAAGATGGGCTGGTAGGTGCCCTCCACCTCATGGCCGATGCCCCAGAACCGGATCGCGTCGGCGTCCGAAAAGCGCTTCAGCGCTCGTTCACAGGCGGTCCGCCAGGGGGTGGGTGGGGTCATGGACGAGCTTCCTGGTGGGCCTGGAGGGCGCCGAGAGTGGCGTGGATTTCCTCAAACATGACGCGATCGGTCCAGGGTGCGCAAGCCTCTCCTAGGCGGTCCAGCAGCGGCTGCAGACCCACCGCCGGAGCCAGCCCGATGATGCGCAGCCCTTCCAGGGCCATGCGGGCTTCGATGGCCAGCACCTGCTCCAGGGCATCCACGGCGCGCAGTAGCTTGCGGGCGGCGATGGGGCCCATGCTCACGTGATCCTCTTTGCCGGCGCTGGTGGGGATGGTGTCCACGCAGGCGGGATTGGCCAGGCCCTTCATTTCGCTGACCAGGGCCGCCGAGGTGACATGGGCCATCATGAAGCCCGATTCGAGGCCACCGTTCTGGGTGAGGAAGGCCGGGAGGTCGCTGTAGGCCGGATTCACCAGCCGCTCCTGGCGGCGTTCGGAGATGCTGGCGAGGTCGGCCGCGGCGATGGCGAGGACGTCGCAGGCGAAGGCCGGGTACTGGCCGTGGAAGTTGCCGCCGGACCTGGATTCCTGGGTGTCGGTGAAGATCATCGGATTGTCCGTGGCCGCATTGAGCTCGCGCTCGAGAATGGCGCCAGCGAAGCCGAGGGCATCCCGCGTCACTCCGTGCACCTGGGGAATGCAGCGCAGGCTGTAGGCATCCTGGACGCGGTGACAGTCCTGGTGGCTATCGGCGATGGCGCTGGTGCTGCCGAGCAGCTCGCGCATATGGCCCGCCACGGCGATCTGGCCCGGGTGGGGCCGGGCGGCGTGGATGCGAGGATCGAAGGCGGCCCGGGTGCCGCGCAGGGCTTCCAGGCTGAGCCCGGCGATCTCGTCCGCCAGATGGGCGAGACGGGTGAATTTCTCCACCGCCAGATTACCGAGGGCGGTGATGAGCTGGGTGCCGTTGATGAGGGCGAGGCCCTCCTTGGCTTGGAGGGTCACGGGCTTGAGGCCCGCCGTCGAGAGGGCTTCGCCACCGGGGATCTGGCGATCGCATGACCAGGCGAGTCCCTCGCCCACGAGGAGCAGCGCCATATGGGCCAGGGGCGCCAAATCGCCGCTGGCGCCCACGCTGCCCTGGCAGGGCACCACCGGCACCACATCGCGGTTGAGGCACTCGGTCAGCAGCCGGATGGGTTCCGGGCGGATGCCGCTGTGGGCCTTCAGCAGGCAGTTGATGCGCGCGGCCATGAGGGCGCGGGTCTGCGCCCTGGGCAGCGGGTCGCCCACCCCTGCGGCATGGCTGCGGATCAGGTTGAGCTGCAGCTGCTGCAGCTGGTCCGGGGCGATGACCACGGTGGCGAACTGGCCGAACCCCGTGTTGATGCCGTACACCGTGCGCCCCTCGGCGACGATGCGATCCACGACGGCACGATTCTCCACCACGAGGGCGAGGGCGCCTTCGTCGAGGGTGACGCCCTCTCCGGCGGCGATGCGCGCCAGCAGCGGCGCCGTGAGGGAACGTCCATCGAGGCGGATCATCGGGCTTCCTTGCGGGGCAGGGTGAAGGCGAGGGCGAGGGCGAGGACCATGGTTCCTGAAGCCGCCAGGTAGGTGGCCTTGCCGCCCCACTTGGCGAAGACCAGCGTGCCCACCAAGGGGCCCAGGATGCGGCCGATGCCGGTCATGGCATTCATGGCGCCGAAGAGGCCGCCCTGGTCCTCAGCCGGGGTAAGCCGGCTGGCCAGGGCCGAAGTGGCGGTGGTGCTCATGCCGCTGCCCCAGGAGAGGGGCACCATGATAAGCAGGAAGGGCCACTTCCACGGGGCCGTGGCCACGAAGGGCATGGCGACGGCCATCAGGCCCAGGCCCACCCAGAGTGCGGTGCGCTCGGGGATGCGCTTGGCCACCATGCGCACCAAGCCGCCCTGGTACATCACGATCAGGATGCCGATGTAGGCGAAGAGGTAGCCCACCTCGCGCTGGCCAAACCCGACGAAGCGGGCGTGGACCAGCAGAGCGAAGGTGCCCTCCAGCATGGCGAAGCCTGCCATGGCCAAAAGGGCGATGGCCATCACCTGCGGCATGCCGGGGCGCCTCAAGGCCATGACCAGGGCATGGCCGCGGCTCTCCTCCCGCTTGGCGCGGGCCCGTACCTCGGGGGTGATGGTCTCGGGCAGCCAGACGAGGACCACAAGGGCAGCCAGGATGGACAGCCCCGCCGCCACGAAAAAGGGCAGGTGCCAGCCGTGGGACTGGAGCAGCTGGTGGCCGAGCTGGCTGCCGCTCAGCAGGCCCGCCAGAGCCGGGCCGAGGACAAAGCCCAGGCCGAAGGCGGCGCCGATCATACCCATGACCTTGGAGCGCTCCTCGGGCAGGGAACTGTCGGCCATGGCCGCCTGGGCCACAGAGATATTGCCCCCGGTGATGCCATCCAGCAGGCGGGCCGCCAGTACCCACTCAAAGCGGCTGGTGAGGGCCATCATCACGTAGCCGACCGCCGTGCCCAGCAGACTGATCCACAGCACTGGCTTGCGTCCCACCAGATCCGACAGCCGGCCCAGGATGGGTGAGGCGATGAACTGCATGAGGCTGAAGCTGAGAAAGGCCACGCCAGCCCAGAAGGCCCCAGGCGTGGTGCCGGTTCCGCCGAGGCCGAGGAAATGGTTGACGCTCGCCATCCAGGCGCTCGGATGGTCCGCGATGGCCTGGGCGTAAAGCGGAAGAATCGGGATGACGATGCCGAAGCCCAGCAGGTCGACGAAGACCGTGAGGAAGATGGCCGTCCGGGCGCGTTTCGAAGACTGCATGGGCTGCTCCAGCCACCCAGTGTAGCCCGGGCAGCCCTTCAGTTTCCCAGCACCCTGAGCAGCAGCTGGCGAAGCTCGCTGATCTGGTACGGCTTTTGGATGAAACCCGCAGGTCCCTGACCGGACAGGGTCTGGATGGAATCCTGTTCCGTGAACCCGCTGCTGAGGATCACGGGGACGGTCGGGTCGCAGGCATGCATGAGTCGGAAGGCTTCCCGGCCGTCCAGGCGGGGCATGGTGAGGTCCATGAGGACCAGATCCGGCCGCGGCAGGGCTTCCCGGAACGTATCGATGGCTTCCTGGCCATCGCGGGCGGTGATGACATCCAGGCCAAGAGAGGCCAGGGCCGCGCCGATGGTTTCGAGAATCAGCTCCTCGTCATCCACGAGGAGCACGCGTCCCTGCAGCGGCCGGCGGGCCTCGGGGCTGGCGGCCGCCACCGTTCCGGCCGGGAGCGCCTCCGAGGCGGGGAAGCAGAGCCGGAAGGTGCTGCCCCGTCCCAGCTCGCTGAGGATGGAGATTCCGGCCCCGTGGCCGCGGAGGATGCCCAGCATGGCGGACAGGCCGAGGCCCCGTCCCGCGGCCTTGGTGGTGTAGAAGGGGTCGAAGATCCGCGCCAGGACCTCCGGCGACATGCCGCAGCCCGTATCCGCCACCTCCAGGAGCACGTAGGGTCCGGGCTCCAGGCTGAAGCCCGGGCCGAGATTCTGAAGATCCCGTTCATCGAGGTGCGCCA
>JBBQEL010000097.1:0-4387 GCA_038320645.1 Holophagales bacterium
GGTGCGGAAGAACCTGGCGGCGGGCAAGGGCGAGAAGGGCTCGCAGGTCATCCACTTCCGTGAGGCCTTTCATGGCCGCACCGGCTACACCCTCAGCCTCACGAACACCGCCGACCCCCGCAAGCATCAGTACTTCCCCAAGTTCCCCTGGCCCCGCGTGCCGAACCCGAAGCTGACCTTCCCCATGGACCTCGCGAAGATCGAGGCGGCGGAGGCCGAAACCGTGGCCGCCATCGAGGCCGCCGTGGCCCAGCATCCGGATGACATCGCCTGCCTCATCGTGGAGCCCATCCAGGGCGAGGGCGGCGACAACCACTTCCGCGGCGAGTTCCTGAAGAAGCTCCGCGTGCTGGCGGATCGTCATGAATTCCTGCTGATCTTCGACGAAGTGCAAACGGGTTTTGGCTCCACCGGCAAGTGGTGGGCGCATCAGTGGTTCGACGTGCAGCCGGACATCATCGCCTTCGGCAAGAAGACCCAGACCTGCGGCATCGCCGCCGGCCGGCGCCTGGACGAGGTGGACGGCGTATTCAAGGTGCCCAGCCGCATCAACAGCACCTGGGGCGGCAACCTGGTGGACATGGTCCGCGGCACCCGCATCATCGACGTCATCCGCGAAGAGAACCTGCTGGATCACGGCGTGACGCAGGGCGAGCGCCTTCTGAAGGGCCTGCAGGAAATCCACCGGGACTTCCCCGAGTTCACCTCGAACCCCCGGGGCCGCGGCCTCTTCTGCGCCCTGGACATCGCCACGCCTGAGCTGCGCAACGCCGTGGTGGCCAAGGGCCACGACCTGGGCATGATGATCCTCTCCACCGGCGTGAACGGCCTGCGCTTCCGCCCGGCCATGAACCTCACAACGCCTGATCTGGACCTGGGCGTGGAACTGCTCCGCAAGGCCGTTGCCGAAGTTGCGGCTTCTGCGTCTACCCTGGTGGGATGAAGATCGAGCTCTACTGCGATGGCGCCTGTCTAGGCAATCCCGGCCCCGGTGGCTGGGGCTACCTCCTGCGGGTGCACCTCGCCACGGGTGTCCAGGAGAAGGAAGGATCCGGCCCGGAGGTCGACACCACCAACAACCGCATGGAACTGCTGGCCGCCATCCGCGGCCTGGAGGCGCTCACCAAGCCCTGCCAGGTGGTGCTGCATAGCGATAGCCAATACGTGGTGAAGGGCATCACCACCTGGCTGAAGGACTGGAAGCGGCGCGGCTGGAAGAAGGCCGATGGCAAGCCCGTGCTGAACGCGGACCTCTGGCAGGGCCTGGACGCGCAACTGGCGCGGCACCATGTGGAGGCCCGCTGGGTGAAGGGCCACGCAGGCCACCCCGAGAATGAGCGCGTGGACCGGCTCGCCAGCGAGGCCGCGGCGTCCCTGACCTAGAAAGGGCCGCCCGCGGGCGGCCCTTTCCATGCAGCAGACCGTCTACCGCCGCTTCTGGAACTTGTAGGAGATCTCCGGCGTCCACCCGCGGATGGGCTTGCCGTCGCGCGTGGCCGGGGCGAAGGTGGATTTGTTGGCGGCCTCGATGGCGGCCTCGTCGAAACCGTAGGCGCCAGCCACGCCTTCGAGCACAGACACCTTCAGGGGCTGGCCCTGTTCTCCGACGAAGACCTTCAGCCTGACGAAGTGGTCCAGGTTGGTCTCCCAGCGCATCTGGTTCGCGCGCATGGGGAAGGCGGGGGGTACCTGGGTCACCACCCGGGCCGGTTCATTGACCGGGGCCGCGGCGGATGGCTGGGCGGCAGCCTGCTGAGCCGGCGTCGGCACGGCCGCGGCCCGGGATGACTCCTGCATGGGCTGGGGCCTGGGCACTTCCGGCGCCGGTGGCGGTGGCAGGGCGACCTTCGTCTCGGCTCGCTTCTGCTCGGCCAGTTTCTGCTCGGCCTGTTTCTGGTCGACCGCTTTCTGCTCCGTCAGCTTCTGCTGGCGCTCGACTTCCAGCTTGCGGGCCTGCGCCTCGTCGAGCTGCTTCTGGAGCTTCATCTTTTCTTCAACGGACTTGGTCTCGCTCTGCTGCTTCTGGAGCTTGGCGACGTTATCGGACTCCATCTTGGCCTTGGCATCGAGATCGGACTTCTGCTGCTCGATCTGCACCTTCAGAAGCTGCAGTTCGGCCAGCTGCTTCTGCATCGCAGGGTCGACCTTGCCCCGGCCGAAGACGATGAAGCCCAGGCCCAGGACCACGATGGCGGCAAGACCTCCGCCGATCAGCAGGGTGGTGTTCTTCTGGCTGGTCTGCGCCTCGGCGTGGCCGTCAAGGTGTTCGACGCGCGTGGCCCCGCTGCGCAGGGTCTCGCCAGCGGCGGTATAGGCCAGATAGTTGTCGGCCTGCTCGGCCTTCATCGCGGCGGCGTCCCGGTCGTTCTCCTCCCGGAACAGCGTGTGCATGAAGAAGGCCATGTTGAAGGTGGTCGGGCTGTACTCGCCGTCGTAGAGGACGCGCTCCAGTTCGGTATTGAAGGCCTCCACCGTGGCGAAGGGTTGACGGCCCAGCAGGAGCCGGCCGAGGAAGGCACGGATTTCGGCCGGCAGCGGCGTGTCTTCCTGGGCGGCCTTCAGGGTGGCCTGTTCCAGAACGGCCTGGAAATCTCCGCCCACAGGCAGGCGCTCGAAGGTGAGCAGTTCGTAGAGCACGGCGCCCATGGCGAACAGATCCTGCTGAAGGGAGTCGGTCTCGGGCCCCTGGAGGTAGGAGGCCAGTTTGTGCTTCGTGGCGGGGGCTTTGGCCAGCAGGCTCTTGGCCAGCGCGGCGTAGGGCGCGTCCACGATCTGGGTGGCCCCCTCGAAGCTCACCCACACGCTGTGGGGGCTGAGGACACCATGGCTGACGCCCTTGGCCTGCATCTGCACGATGCCCTGGGCGATGCCCTGGATCACCGTCAGGGCGTGATCCACGCCGAAGGGGATCTGCTCCTGGCGCGCCTTGTCGATGAGCTGGGCCAAGCTGCGGCCGGGCACATAGTCCCAGGCGACATGCGGCGACTTGCCACCTTCAATCCGGTAGCCCGTGCCGAAAATGCGCGCACCACCCAGCAGGGGAACCACCCGGCTGGTCTCGGTGAGACGGGCATTCATGCCGGCCTGGAACATCTCCTCGGAAAAAGTCCGCACCAGCACATGGCGATCGAAGGTGTTGCCGGCGATGACGACCGCGCGGTGAATGGAACCGAGGGGATCGCTGGCCAGCTCGGAAGCCAGCAAGTACGACCCAAGGCGGGTATAGGTGCCCATGTCCGTCTCCAAAGGGAATGCTTGGAAAGATAGCCCGAAAGTCGTGTTTCGCCTAGTGCAGCCAGGAGCGTTTGCCCGAGGTGTGATCAAGGTCCCCCTGGGATCTCCCATTGGTCTCCCGCCATCCGCCAGACCAGGATCCAGATGTTGGCGGTGGCATGGACACCATTGGAAAAGGCCAGCTGCATCTGGGCGAAGGGGAGGGACAGTTCATCCCAGGGCCCGATGCGTTTGCCCGAGGCTTCATCGAAGTGTTCCCGCAGCCGCCGGTTCCGCTCCTGCTTGGTGGCCAGGAACCGGCGGAGCGGGGGGCCTGGATCCACACTGCCCGTGGCCGCCCAGTACGGTTCCCGGGTCACCAGCAGGTGGGCCTGATGCTCGTCGGCATAGGCCTCGAACGACTCCCGGAGTGGGCTCAGGCCCTCCATGGCGGAAGGATCGGTCAGCAGCTGGATCGTGTGGGCCAGGGCGCCCAGGTCGCGGACGATGTCCTCTGGGCGGCGATGCTCTTCGCTGAGGCGCAGGACGGTCCGGAACTGCGCCTCCGCCTGCTCCACCGTGGGCGGCTGGTCGTTGGCCACGCCCCGGGCGCCCTCCAGCAGGGCCTGGGGATGGGCGCGGAGAAAGGCCGCCATGCGTTGCGGCAGCAGACGGACGGCCTTGGCCGTCTGGGCCTCGTGGACCTTCGGGGACCAGGCCCCGAGGGCACCCCAGACCAGCAGCAGCGCCAGCGCCGGACGAATCGGGACGCCCATCAGGGCACCTCCTGGGCCAGGGTGGAGGCAGCTTCTCCCAGGGGGTCCATGGGGATGCCCAGTGCCCGGAGACGATGCAGGAGGGTGGTCCGGCGCATCCCGAGCCGCCGGGCGGTCTCGCTCTTGTTCCAACCGGTGGCCTGGAGCGACTCGAGGAGGAGGTGGCGCTCCAGATCCGCCAGGAATCGGCCCAGATCCTGATGCTGAGGCAGCCTGGGGAAAGCCACCGAAGGCATGACGCCCACCACCGAGGCGGGCAGATCGTGGAGGAGGAGCAGTTCGGGATCGGAACCCAGGGCCATGGCCCGCTCCACCGCATTCTCCAGTTCGCGCACATTGCCGGGCCAGCTGTAGGCCTCCAGCGCCTGCAGCGCAGCGGGTTCCACTTGTTTCAGGGG
>JBBQEL010000098.1:0-4094 GCA_038320645.1 Holophagales bacterium
AACCCCTTGAATCTGCCGGATCCCCTCGGCCTCTCCAGGAAGCCCGCCCCGGCCCCCGCGGGGCCCGGCAATCCCCGTGAAGGCCGCCGGGTCGAGCGGAAGCCCAAGCGGGAGAAGCACGACAACGGCAAGCACAAGGGCCGGGAAAAGCAGGGAGATCGGGACCGCGGCGAGCGCAAAGGGCACGACAAGCACTAGCAGCAGTCTCTTGCTGAGGTCCAAAGCTGAAGGCTGACAAAGCGTCCATAAGCGGAGGAGAGCGGAGATAAGCAGAGGAAAGCGGAGAAAAGATGTTTTCTTTCTCCGCTCTCCTCCGCTTTCAAAATCCTTGTCGCCCGGTGTTTCTCCCGGCTCGTTTCTGTTTCAACTGCAGCCGGTGGTGGCGCCGCAGGTCTGGCACTTCATGCAGGCGCCGTTGCGCACCAGGGTGAGGTGGCCGCACTCGGGGCAGGGATCGCCGGTGTAGCCCTTTTCACGGGCGACCTGTGCGGCGGAGACGGTGGACCGGCCGCCGGACACGGTCACCAGCACGGGCTCGAGGGCTGGGCTGGATGCCGCGGGGGCGCCACTGGCGGGGGGGGTGGCCTCCGGGAAGGGCAGGGGCGTGCCCGTGGGCAGGCTCGGCAGGTTGGTCGCACCAGGCGCCTGGCTGTTGGGGCGCAGGCCGCTGGTCGCATTTTTGAGCTGTTCCGGCTCGACATGGGCGAGGTCGTAGCGGCCCAGGTAGCTGATGGCCAGTTCGCGGAACACGAAGTCGATGAGGCTGGTGCTGAGCTTGATGGTGTCGCTGCCGGCCACCATGCCATTGGGCTCGAAGCGCGTGAACAGGAAGGCATCACAGAACTCTTCCAGCGGCACGCCATGCTGCAGCCCCATGCTCACGGCGATGGCGAAGCAGTTCAGCACGGCGCGGAAGGCGGCGCCCTCCTTGTGGATATCGAGGAAGATCTCGCCGAGGCTGCCGTCCTCGTATTCGCCGGTGCGGAGGTAGAGCTTGGTTCCACCCACTGTGGCCGCCTGGGTGTAGCCGCCGCGGCGGTTGGGCATCCGGCGGCGGTAGGTGCGCACCAACTGGTTGGTGAGCGCCTGGGCGACGATGGGGGTCTTCTCGGCGTGGGTGGCCTGCTCGTCCAGGAGCGTATCCACGCCATCCAGCAGGTCGAGGCTGGTGGCCATGGCCTGGCTCATTTTCGAGCCGTCGCGGTAGAGCGCCACGGCCTTGAGCATGAGCTGCCAGCTGGCCTCGTAGATGCCGCCGATCTCGGGAACCGTGGCTTCCGCGGGCAGGTTGATGGTCTTGCTGATGGCGCCGCTGAGGAAGGGCTGGGCGGCGCCCATCATCTTCAGGTGGCCCATGGGCGCGATGTAGCGGCGCCCGGTGCGGCCGCAGCGGTTGGCGCAATCGAAGATGGGGAGATGCTCATCCTTGAGGTGGGGGGCGCCTTCCACGGTCATGCTGCCGCTGAGGGCCAGCAGGAAGGTCTCCACCTGCTCCGGACTGAAATCATTCTTCAGGCGCTCCACATCAATGGCGTAAGCCGGATCGAAGGCCGTGGGGAGCTTCTGCTCCACGAGGGCGATCTCCTCCTCGGCCCAACCGGCACCCTTCAGCATGGATCGGGTGATGCCGGGGGTTTCATCGTTGATCTGCAGCCAACCCACGACGTGGCGTTCAATTTCCTGGATCTGCCTGGGGGCGTAGCCGAGGCGGGCCAGGGCTTCGGGAATGGCGCGGTTCACCAGCTTGAAATAGCCGCCGCCGGCGAGCTTCTTGAACTTCACCAGGGCGAAGTCCGGCTCGACGCCGGTGGTGTCGCAATCCATCAAGAGGCCGATGGTGCCGGTGGGGGCCAAGACCGAGACCTGGGCGTTGCGGAAGCCCCACTGCTCGCCGTAGGTGAGGGCGGTGTCCCAGCTTTCCCGGGCGGCTTCGACGATGCGCTTGGGCACGCCGGTACCGCGCAGGCCCTGGGGGCGGATGGACAGCTGCTCGTATTCCGAGCCAGGGGCGTTGTAGGCGGCGCGGCGGTGATTGCGGATGACGCGCAGCATATGCTGGGCGTTCTTCTGGTAGCCGGGGAAGGGGCCGAGCTCCCTGGCCATTTCGGCGCTGGCGGCATAGGCGTCACCCGTGAGGATGGCCGATAGGGCCGCGCACCACTGGGTGCCCTCGGCGCTGTCGTAGGGAATGCCCATGCGCATCAGCATGGCGCCCAGGTTCGCGTAGCCGAGGCCGAGGGTGCGGAAGTCGTAGCTGAGCTTCGCGATGGCTTCGCTGGGGAACTGTGCCATGAGCACGCTGATCTCGAGCACGACGGTCCAGAGGCGGATGCCGTGCCGGTAGCCCGCCAGATCAAAGCCGCCGTCTTCCGTGAGGAAGGTGCAGAGGTTCAGCGAGGCCAGGTTGCAGGCGGTGTCATCCAGGAACATGTACTCGGAGCAGGGATTGCTCGCATTGATGGGGCCGTCTTCGGGGCAGGTGTGCCAGTCGTTGATGGTGGTATTGAACTGGATGCCGGGATCGGCGCAGGCCCAGGCGGCGCGGTTCACCTTCGCCCAGAGGTCCTTGGCGCGGAGCTTCCGGGAGGTCTTGCCGTCGATGCGGCGCTTCAGATCCCAGTCGCCGTCCAGTTCCAGCGCGCGCATGAAGGCGTCGGGCACGCGCACGGAGTTGTTGGAATTCATGCCACCCACGGTGTAGTAGCCTTCGCCATCCCAGGAGGTGTCGTAGCCGGCCAGATCCCGGGCGAGATCCCCTTCGGCCAAACGGCCCAGGCACTGGGTGAGGAAGGCCGCGGGCACGCCTTCGCGCTTGGCGCGGGCCAGGGCCTTGCGCAGTGCCTCGTTGGTCCTGGGATCGGCATCCCGGGTCGTGGAATCCTCCACGGACTGGCAGATCACATCCCAATGGCGGCGCACGAGGGCGCTGCCGGCGGCGAGCATGGCGACCTTGCGTTCTTCGGTCACCTTCCAGTCGATGAAGGCTTCGATATCGGGGTGATCCAGATCGAGGCACACCATCTTCGCGGCGCGGCGGGTGGTGCCGCCGCTCTTGATGGCGCCGGCGGCGCGATCGCCCACGGCCAGGAAGCTCATCAGGCCCGAGCTGCGGCCGCCACCGGAAAGGGGTTCCTCGGAGCCGCGCACCTTGGAGAAGTTGGTGCCCGTGCCCGACCCGTACTTGAAGATGCGGGCTTCGCGGGTCCACAGATCCATGATGCCGCCCTCGTTCACGAGGTCGTCGGCCACGCTCTGGATGAAGCAGGCGTGGGGCTGCGGCCGCTCGTAGGCCGAGGTGGACTTCATCATGGCGCCGGTCTTCGGGTCCACATAGCTGTGGCCCTGGGCAGGGCCGCTGATGCCATAGGCGTAATGCAGCCCCGTGTTGAACCACTGCGGCGAATTGGGCGCACACATCTGGTTGGCGAGCATGTAGGTCAGTTCGTCGTAGAAGGCCTGGGCGTCCTCGGTGGTCTCGAAGTAGCCGTGGGTCTCGCCCCAATGCCGCCAGCAACCCGCCATGCGATGGAAGACCTGGCGCACGTCCTTCTCGCCACCGTTCTGGGCGTCGATGCCCTTCCGGCGGAAGTACTTCTGGGCCAGGATGTCCACGGCCACCTGGGACCAGGTTTCCGGCACCATCACACCCTTCGCCTCGAAAACCACGGTGCCGTCGAGCTTGGTGATGCGGCTGGTCCTCGGAACAAAGGGGATCCCTTCCAGGGGATCGTGACCTGCCTTCGTGAAGTGGCGGGCGATCTTCATGGGTCTGTCCTGGGTCTCTAGGTGGAGAGGAATGGATCAAAAGACAAAGCATCACCTCGAGGTGTACAAAGCCTCCCCAAGGGACGGAAAACTTTGCATGCGACCTCTAGGGGTTGTGCCGGAGAGAAAGGATGCCCCCAAGATGTAGGGGTGTCAAGGGGGCAGTGGCGTATTTTTCCAGCGAATAAAAAAGTCCCTTAAAACTGCCACTTCCAGCACTGATGGCCCTCTGCGAACCCCCCTCATGGTGGCGCCGGAAGTCCGATCGCGGCTAGGCTGAATTCAAGCCGGGCCCCATGCATCGGGGTGCGACGAACCGGGTCAGATCG
>JBBQEL010000099.1:0-3702 GCA_038320645.1 Holophagales bacterium
TCCACCGCCCTGTGCGTGGCCGCCTATATGGGCAGCACGCGCCTCATCGACAATGTGCTGCTGGTCCCGTCCGCCGGGGAAGCGGTCCTGCAGGCCTGAGACCCGGCAGGGGCGTATACTTGGGGCCCATTCCCAGCGGGGCCGTGTTCCGCTGGCGCCACCCTGGAGTGCCCATGTCCACCCCGCTGCTCTCCGCCGCCCTGCTTGCCCTGGCCACCCTGGTGGCCCTGCCCGGTTCCGCGGCCCCCCGGCCCGATGACGAGCGCAAGGAGAGTCGCAAGGAATGGAAGCAGGAGCGGAAGGAGGAGCGCCGCTACTGGAAGGAACACGACAAACACGAGCGGAAATACTGGAAGGAGCGGGAGCGGGAAGCCCGCGAGCACCGCGCCCATCGCTACGAGGACGACCGGGAGCATGACCGCGGCCGGCGCCAGCTGGCCCCGCCCTGGATGAACGGCTACTGGCGCCAGGGCGAAACCCGGCGCTATGTGGCCCTGGTCCCCGGCGATCCCTCCCGCATGTATGTCTTCCTGGACGGCCGCTGGGTGCTGCGCCAGGTGCGCGACCCCCGGGCCCGGCTCGATCTGGAAGGCGCCTTCCGCCTGCCCCTGGCCCCCCCACCCATCGCCCCGCCCCGGCTCGGGCTGGACTTGCCTGTGGTGTTGTTCAACTAAGCCAGTTGAACCGATCAGCACCTGGGACCGCCCCGGGAGGATCATGCCCCCCGGTTCCAGTTGCACCTGGGATACCTTGGCACAGGCCCAGCTGAGCCGTAATGAATCACCCGGGCGCACCTCCTTGGACGCCATGGTGAGGGTGCAGGGTAAGGCCGAAGCCTGCGCGCAGAGGGTCGCCAGGGGAAGGAAGGGCATCAGGGCCGAAGTTGTACTTCAGCGGGCCGGGCGCAAGGCCAAGCTCCTGCGGGCCATCGCCCCGCGATGAGCGGCCGGCCCCCGAAGGGTCCGTCAGTCCGCCTGGGGCCTCCCCCAAGACAGCACGGCCCAGGCTGTCAGGAAGTAGACCGCGCTCAGGCCCCAGAGGAGCAGGAAAGGGACCTGCACCTCGCGCAGGGAGGCATCCATCTGAAAGATGCGCAGGGCCCCGGCGATGCCGTCCGTACTGGGAAGCAGATGGGCTCCCCACTGCAACCAGAGCGGCATGGCCTCCTTGGGGAAGGAGAAGCCGGAGATGAAGATGGCGGGAAGGCTGGTGAACATCAGACCCTCCAGCGCGGATTCGCGTCGTCGGAAGAGGCCCGAGAGGGTCAGGCCGAGGAAGGAGACGGCCAAGAGGAAGGGGAACAGGAAGACCAGCACACGGAGCAGGGAGCCCCGATGCGGCAGGTCGAACACCCGGAACACCACCGTGAAAAACAAGGCGGCGTGAACGAGGTAAATCGACACATAGGCCAAGGCCTTGCCGAGGCATTGGGCGAGGGAGTGCTTCTTGATCGAGCCGTGGCTTTCGTGCCGGGTTCCCGCCAGGGTGCCGATCCCGATCAGCAGGGTTTGCTGCAGGATCAGGACGAGCACCGCCGGGATGATGTAGTTGCCGTAGCCCCCGCTGGGGTTGTAGAGCGGGTGCAACGCAATGGGCAGGGGATCCCGGGTCTTGCGGGCACGGGCCTCGTCCGAGCCCGAGGCTTGCAGGCGGCGGATCTCGATGCCCGCCGAAAGGGTCCCCGACGCCTGGGCGATGCCACTGGCCACCTGGCTGTAGATCATGAAGTAGCTCGCGTCCCCGAAGACGCCCAGGACCACCTGCTCCCCCCGCTGGATGGACCTCTCGAAGGTCTCCGGGATCACCACCGCGCCCCGGGCGACCTCTGCGTGCACCAGGACTTCGGCCTCAGCCATGGTGGGGACGACCCAGCCGACCGCCACCTGCTCGGTGGCGTCCACCATGCGGACCAGGCGCCGGCTCGTGGCGGAGCCGTCCAGATCCACGGCCACGATGGGGATCTCCCGGGCCAGCTGGTTCTTGTAGGGAGTGGGGTAGATGGCCGCATAGAAGAGGGCCGCGAACACCAGGATGGTCAGTGCCGCCTTGTCCTGGCGGATCGCCCGCAGCTCGTCCATGGCGGCAGTTCCAATCTCCCGGAGCAGCCCGGTCATGAGCGCATCCAGTACGAGGCATCCCGCATCAACCGGCTCAGGCGTGGCAGGCAAAGCAGGGGGAGGACCACCGAGAAGGCCAGCAGGGCGAGTAGTCTGGGTGCGGATACGGCCAGGGTCGCCCCGGTGGTGGTCTGCTGGGTCTGCACCGCGAGGTAGTGGCTGAGGGGCAGCAGGGCCGCCCAGATCCGCCCCGCGAGGGGCATGGCGAACAGGGGGTAAGAGACCCCGGCCAGGGCGAAGGCAGGCCCGGCGATGACCCCCGCCAAACTGAGGGCCAGACGGAGGTTCGCGTGGAAGGCGATGAGCAGGAGGCCGATCCCCTGGTAGGCGAGGGTGTACAAGGCCATGCCCCCGTAGAGCGTGGCTCGGCTCCCTTCCACGGCAAGCCCCAGCCACCCTAGCGTAAATTCGGTCAACCCGATTTCGAGGACCGTGAACCAGAGGGCGTACGGAAGCAGCTTGCCGGCCACCGCGCGCAGCACGCTTCCTCCGGCGGAGGCCAGCCAGAGGTCCGCGGTGCCCTCCCGGAATTCAATTCCGACCACCTGCACGGCCATCACCAGCACGAAGACCTGGAACAGCGTGGGGATGAGCGCGAGGAGCAGGAACGCGGCGTAGTCCAGGGCGGGGTTGAAGAGGGGATGAAGCTCGATGCGGATGGGATCGGCCAGCGCCTTGGCCCGTTCCCGGGAGGCCCCGCGGGCGACCTGACCACTGGCGTCCAGATCGCTGGAGATGGCTCCCACCGCGGCCCGCAGATCCCGGGTGATGAGACTGCCCGGAAGCATCCACTGAGCGTTGTAGAACACGGAGACCGGCATGGCCTCGCCCCGGAGCGCCTGGCGTTCGAGGCCTTTGGCCAGCACCACCACGGCGTAGGCCTCCCCCCGGCGAAGGATGCCCTCGGCCCCGGTTTCATCGGGTGCCCGCAGCACCACTTCGGCGGCCGGCGTGGCATCGATCGCCCGCACCACGCGCCGCGACAGGGCGCTGCTGTCCAGGTCTATCACGGCGACGGGCAGGTTCCGGGGCACCCGGTCTTTGAAGACGTTGAGCAGGATGAACCAACCCGCGAGGGGGAGGATCAGGGCCATGAGGAGGTAGGACGGCCTTGACCGCGCGCGCTCGAACTCGCGTCTCGCGGTCTGGCGCAGGCCAGGCCGGGGCAGCGGGGAAACCGTCACCGATGCCTCTGCATCACTTCCCCCGGCTGGGCGCCTTGGACCGGTTTCTTGACAGGAGAACCGTCATACCGGGACGCAGCCCCTTTTCTGGGTGAACGGGCTTGGCGCGGACCTCGAAGGTGCGCAGATCGAACCCGCCCGATTCCCCTGTGGAGCGCCACGTGGCATAGTCGCCCGCCGGGGCGATGTAGCTCACCCGCAATGGGACCGTGCGGTTGTCGAGGGCTGGCACCCGCACGTCCACCACTTCGTTGAGGGCCAACCCGTTCAGGCGGTCCTCCCGCAGGTTAAAGGTCACCCAGGCATCACTCAGGTCCAGGATCGTGAGAATCGGGAGACCCGCGGAGACGATCTCCCCTGGTTCCGCGGTGCGCTGGGAAATCTCCCCGGAGATCGGCGCG
>JBBQEL010000100.1:0-3116 GCA_038320645.1 Holophagales bacterium
GGTGGACGGGTGGCCCCCGACTTCGTCATTTCTGGGAGGTCTTCCGGGTGTTCGGCGGGTCGGATCGAGCCGGCCGTGGGCGTACGGCGAGACCGGGACTCACCTGAGGGCCCGCCGGAGGCGGCTTCCGGCAGGGCCGGAAGTCACGCGGGGGCGCCGCCGCCGTGCTCCCCAAAATGGCGCGGTGACGGAGCCCCCGCGTGGAGCCCCTGCTCGGGTGGATCCGGACCTAATTACCGTGATCACTGAAATCAGCGGCAAAAAGTCCTTCCTGATTATCGGCGACCCTCAGCCTGAAAGCCGGGCATTGGCGCTGGAGGAGAAACAGGTCTGGTCTCGCTTTTCTGTGGCTGCGGCAGGGAATCTCACAGGCCGAACGCGATGTTTTCAGTGGAGAACCCGACAAGCCGCAGCCACTCCTGAAGATGTTGTCCGAACTTCCGTGCAAGCAAAATGCTTGCACTTGGACTGAAGGGATCTATCCTGCTCAAAGCAGGAGGGAACCGTGCCCACCATTCATGTTCGCAATGTCCCAGAGGATGTGGCAGCAGGTGTAAAGTCTTTGGCCCGCGCCCATCGTCGTTCCATGGAAGCCGAGGCTCTGGAAATCCTTGCCCAGGCGGTCACAGGCGAGCGCCACTCTCTGGCTCGCCACATGAACTTCGATTTGGTGACTGCCGTGGATCTGGTTCCCATGGATTTCGAGCCCATGACGATCTCCTTCCAGGAACCTGATCTTTGAAATATGCCATTGATACCAACATCATCAGTTTGCTTTGGCGTGTGAATCCTATCGTCAGAGCCAATCTGGAGGCCGTGGACCCTGTCTCCATTGGCGTCCCCGCTGGCGTGCTCGCAGAACTCCTCTACGGGAAATACAACAACCCAGAACGGGCACCAAAGCTCGACGTGCTAATCGGCGATCTGAGGATCGTTTACCCCATTCTCCCCTTCGACGCGGGTGCGGCTGATTGGTTTGGTCGTCTGAAACATCGACTCAAGGCCACGACCATTCAGGACCGGGATTTGCTGATTGCAAGCACCGCCTTGGCCCACGGCTATGCGCTTGTCACCAACAATACGAAGCATTTTGAACGCATCCAGGAATTGATGCTGTTCGACTGGACACTCTCCAATTCCTAGCCGCGAGGGCCATTGGTTGGCTGAGGGTCGCCGATAATCAAAAACTCCTTTCCTGTTCATCCTGCTTTTCAATCCTGTTAATCCTGTCCCCGCTTTTGGTGTTCTCATTAGAGTCCCACGGCTTCGACCTTCCAGCGGAGACCCCATGAGCCACCTGCCCGCCGACTCGCGCGTCCGCATCACCCTGCCCCAGCTGCACGCGTGGCATCACGCCGGCCGGAAACTGGTGATGACCACGGCCTATGACGCCGTCACCGCCCGCATCGCCGATGCCGCCGGAGTGGATGTCATCCTCGTGGGCGATAGCGTGGGGAACGTGTGCCTGGGCTTCGAGAACACCCTGCCCGTCAGCATGGCCATGATGAACCACCACCTCGAGGCCGTGGCCCGCACGCACCCCACAGCCATGCTGGTGGCCGACATGCCCTACCTCAGCTTCCACCTGAGCGTAGAGGACACCCTGCGCAATGCCGGGGGCTTCCTGCAACGGGGCGCCCAGGCGGTGAAGCTCGAGGGCGGCGCCCGGCGCCTGCCCATGATCCATGCCCTCATCGACGCCGAAATCCCGGTCATGGGCCACCTGGGGCTCACCCCCCAGAGCGTGCACCCCATGGGCGGCTTCAAGGTCCAGGGCAAGCACAAGGGCGAGGCCCTGCGGCTGCTGGAGGACGCGCAGAAGCTGCAGGATGCCGGCTGTTTCGCCCTGGTGCTGGAGGGCATCCCCGCCGATCTGGCCGCCCGGGTGACCGAAACCGTGGCGATCCCCACCATCGGCATCGGCGCCGGCCCCCAGTGTTCGGGCCAGGTCCTGGTCTTCCACGATGTGCTGGGCTTGCTCCCCGGCAGCTCGCCCAAATTCGTCCGTCGCTATGCCGAAGGATTTGAAGACATGCGCAACGCCCTGGCCGCCTGGGCCGAGGATGTCCGGGGGGGAGGCTTTCCGGATGCCCGGGAATCCTATACCCTTCCAGAAGCCGTTCGTCCGGCTCTGACCCAGTGGCGTCCCTAGGCCGCCCCTTGGTAAGCTGGCAGGTGTCTTCTGAAGGATCCCGTTTTTGTCCATGCGAGTCGTCCGTACCATCGCTGATTTACGAGCTCTGCTCCGTCCCTTGAGGGAAGCAGGTAAGCGCATCGGCTTCGTGCCCACCATGGGCTTCCTCCATGAGGGCCATGGGGCGCTCATCCGCCAGAGCGCGGCCCGCTGTGACACCACGGTGGTTTCCATCTTCGTGAACCCCAGCCAGTTCGGCCCCAGCGAGGACCTGGCGAGCTATCCCCGGGACCTGGAACGGGACCAGAACCTCTGCCTGGAGGCGGACGCGTCGGTGCTCTTCCTGCCTGAGGTCGCCGAGATCTACCCCACCGGCTTCCAGACGCACGTGGAGCCCGGTCGCCTGGCCGAACCCCTCTGCGGGCGCTACCGGCCTGGCCATTTCCGGGGCGTGACCACGGTGGTGGCCAAGCTCTTCAGCATCGTGCAGCCCGACCTGGCCTTCTTCGGCCAGAAGGACCTCCAGCAGACCGTGGTGATCCGGCGCATGGCCCGGGACTTGAACCTGCCCGTGGATCTGGTGGTCGTGCCCACCGTCCGCGAACCCGATGGCCTCGCCCTCAGCAGCCGCAACGCCAACCTCGACGAGGATGCCCGGCGCCGGGCCCTCTGCCTCAGCGAGGGACTGCTGGCCGCCAAGGCCGCCTTCGACGAGGGTGAGCGGGACGCCACCCGCCTCCTGGAATTCGCCCGCCGCCCCCTGGCTGGCGTGGACTCCATCCAGTATCTGGAGTTGGTGGATGCCCAGACCCTCGAGGCCATCCACGGCGCCGTCGACCGCTCCACCGCCCTGTGCGTGGCCGCCTATATGGGCAGCACGCGCCTCATCGACAATGTGCTGCTGGTCCCGTCCGCCGGGGAAGCGGTCCTGCAGGCCTGAGACCCGGCAGGGGCGTATACTTGGGGCCCATTCCCAGCGGGG
>JBBQEL010000101.1:0-2535 GCA_038320645.1 Holophagales bacterium
ACCTGGCGAAGTGCCTCGCCCAGCTGGGGCGAGGCGAGATCGAAGCCGTAGGCGAGGAGGTGGGCTGTTCCGCCCTCCACCCGCACAGTGAGTTCGACCCCAGCCACACAGCCCACACCATGCTTTGTGAGCGCTTCCCGGAACCGCGCGGATCCCTCCACTGTGTCATGGTCCGTGAGGGCGGCGATCCGCACACCTGCAGCCGCCAGGCGCTCCGCCAGATCCTCGGGGGAGAGTTCGCCGTCACTCAGGTTCGAGTGGCAGTGGAGGTTGACCAGCAGGCTGTCGTTCACGGCATCTATCTTGTGTCAAAAAGGGCGGCGGCGCCTCCAGATTCCGGAATGCGCCGCCGTCTTCACAGTCCTGATCAGGCCCCGGTTTCGCCTGAGGCCAGGGGCTTCTGCGTGAGCAGTGAGACCACCACCAGCGTGAGGAAGCTGAGGGGGATGGAGATGATGCCCGGATTGTCGAAAGGGATCGGCGCATGGGTCGGATCCAGGCCGAACTGCTTGAACATGCTGGGGGACAGGGCGATGAGCAACAGCGAACTGACCATGCCCACGCCGATGGAGACGGCAATGCCTTTGGCGGTGGTGCGCTTCCAGAAGAGCAGCATGATCACGGCGGGAAGGTTCGCCGACGCCGCCACGGCGAAAGCTAGCCCCACCAGGAAGGACACATTCGCCCCCTTGAAGGCGATGCCAAGGGCGATGGCAATGATGCCCACCACGAAGGCCGCGATCCGTCCGGCGCGCACTTTCTGGGCATCGTCCATTTTCACCTGGGCATAGCGGTCCATCAGGTCGTGGGCCACGGCGCCGGAAGCGGCAACGATCAGGCCTGCCACGGTACCCAGCACTGTGGCAAAGGCGATGGCCGAGATGATCGCGAACAGCACCGTCCCGAAGGAGCGGGCCAGCAGCGGGGCCGACATGTTGTTGTCCAGGGGGTTGATCACGCCGCTGATCATGGCGCCGAGGCCCATGTAGAGGGTCAGGATGTAGAAGAAACCGATGGCGGCAATGGCCACGATGGTGGATTTCCGGGCGGCGGCAGGGCTGGGCACCGTGTAGTAGCGGATGAGGATGTGGGGAAGAGCCGCGGTGCCCAGGAACAGAGCCAGCATCAGGGAGATGAAATCCACGCGCTCCAGGAGGGAACCCTCCACCTTGAACTTCAGGCCGGGGCGCATGATGCGGTCGCCCGAGGTGGTGTAGGGGTAGTGGATGGTCACATCGGCGCCGGTGGCGTCCTTGAACTTCGCGGACTTCCACTGCTCGATGCGAGTGCCCTTGTCCGTCAGTTTGGCCAGGAAGGCGAAGGGCCCAACCGGGCCGGTCTTCGCCTCGGGGCGGGCGTCCCCGGCGATGGCTTCCAGATGGCCGACCTGGCGCAGCTTGCCGTTGGGTTCACCATTCACCATCTTGGGCTCGCCCATCCTCTGGGTTTCCCACTGGGCCTCCATGAGGGTCAGCTTGCCGTCCTTCTCCTCCTTCACCCACCAGGAGTCCTGGCCGGCCTTGGCGAGCTTCACGAAGGTGTGATCTTTGACAGTCCTTGTCTCAACCACGGTCATGGCGGGATCAGCAGGTGTCAGTTTCCCCTCCGCCAGGGCGGCAGCCATGGCCGCCCTTGGATGGAACGGGACCTTGCCACCCTGATCGGGCCGGGTGGAGAAGCCCCGCACCAGCAGGGCGATCACGACCACCAACGAAAACACGATGAGCAAGCCGCCCTTGAGGAACTGAACATAGGTTGTGGAGGTCATGCCTGCGGTGGCGACGATGACGATGACCACCGTACCGACCAGGATCACGCCCACCGCATGGGGCATGCCCAGCAGCGGTTCCACCAGCACACCGGCGCCCACCATCTGGGGGATCAGGTAGCACACCGACACCACCAGGGTGCTGATGGCGGCCATCAGCTTGATGCCGCGGGAATTGAACTTGAAGTCCAGGGCGTCGGTGAAGGTGTATTTCCCCATGCGCTTCATGGGTTCGGCCACCACGAACAGGGCCACGATCCAGCCCGCCAGGTACCCGATGGAGTACAGGAAACCGTCATAGCCGCTGGTGGCGATCATGCCGCAGATGCCCAGGAACGAGGCGGCAGAAAGGTAGTCCCCGGCGAAGGCGATGCCGTTGACGCCCCAGTGGATGTTGCCGCCAGCGGCGTAGTACCCACTGGCAGACTTGGTTTTCCGGCCGAAGTAGAAGGACAGGCCCAGCACGAAGCCGACGAAGGCCAGGAAGATGGTGATGGCCATGTTAAGCATCCTTCCGTTCGGAATCGAGCCGGGATAGTTCAGCTTCCTTGGCGCTGCAGAGACGCGTGTAGATCAGCGCAAGGACCAGGGCGAAGGCGATGAGGAAGAATCCGTAGACGACGGCCAGGTTCAGGCCCCAGAAGACGACGGCCTTCATCCACTCTGGTCGCACGACATTGATGGCCACAAAGCCCGCGTAGATGGCGGCATAGCCCAGGAACATCCAGGCCCCGATCCGGGTCTTATAGGGCGAGGCCGGATCCTGG